>NZ_BAEO01000061.1 GCF_000314995.1 Paraglaciecola arctica BSs20135
GTTGTTTTTATCTTCAATATTTTCAATTGATATATGTGCTTATGCTGTGATGAGTAACCATGTGCATGTGGTGTTACATGTAGATGTGCAACAAGTGATGGCTTGGACAGATAGTGAAGTGGTTGAACGCTGGCACCGCCTACATAAAGGCACATTGCTCACGCAAATGTTTGTAATAGGTGACACGTTAAGCCAAAGTCAACAACTCACCTTAGATGACACCATAATCGAGTATCGCAAGCGCTTACATGATATTAGCTGGTTGATGGGTAACCTGAATGAACATATTGCCCGAGAAGCCAATAAAGAGGATGACTGTACCGGAAGATTTTGGGAAGGACGTTTTAAATCACAGGCTTTATTAGATGACGCCGCATTACTGTCCTGTATGGCCTATGTAGACCTTAACCCTATTCGAGCCAAGATAGCGGATACCCCTGAAACGTCAGAGCACACCAGTATTAAAAAACGCTTAGAATCGATAAAAGACCTCATCACAACACCTCCACTGATGTCTTTTGTCGGCAACCCCAGACAAGATATGCCAAAAGGTATTGCCTTTTCACTCAAAGACTATTGTGAGTTAGTGGACATAACAGGCAGAATAATCAGAGATGACAAAGCAGGAAATATTGAGCATCAACAACAACCCATATTACAAAGGTTAGGTTTATCAGACGACCAATGGCTCACCCTCACCACAGAGTTTGAAAGGCATTTTTGTTATGCTGCAGGAGCAGAAATGATGATGAACCAGTTTAAAGC
>NZ_BAEO01000060.1 GCF_000314995.1 Paraglaciecola arctica BSs20135
TACCATTCCGCATAAAGAAGTGCCCACTCAGAAATCACCAGCCATTTTTGCACAAGGCGTCACTATGCAGGAATGGCAAGCCCTTTCAAATAGTGAGAACGAAGTGCAAGAATGGCTGGTGCTTCCCCTTTAGGGCGAGTTTTAAAAGGGCTTACTCTGCGTTGCTCGAATTCGCAATAGAATAACTATTACTTCATTCAAGCGCCTTGATTAAGCCCTTTTAAAATCTCGCTGAGAGGTCACTTCTTTATGCGGATTGGTATTAAAGGTAGGTTTGTTGTGAATAGTGGTTCGCAGTTACTCATACTAGATAATGAATCATTAACGGGTAACTCATTTGTTTTCTTACTGCTTTGATAATTAATGTTCACAGCTTTTGATTCAAGCTGTTAGTAAAATAACAAATGGAAAAAGTGGGTTTGAAATCTACCTTGATGGATAGGCTACGTACGTAGTTTAAACTCAAAAAAGCACAAGGTTTGATTATAGAAAATCGTTTAAAGAAGGTTGGTCACTTTAAGTCAGATGTTTTCTTATACATTGTTCAAGTTATATAACTAATTTGATTTTTTTATTGTTATGGGTTATTACAGCAGTACGGTTTTTGTACTGTCCCAATAGCCGTATCACTAAAACCATGGAGAACAACACATTGAAACTTAAAAATATAAAACTAAGAAATGCAATACGAAACGCACTTGTGTTAGCTGTATCAGCAAATGTAATGTCAGCAGCAAATGCACAGGATAATGAAGATAAAGATAATCAAGAAAAGATAGTTATCACGGGTTCTCGTATATCAAATAACGAATTTGCATCACCATCACCCATTCAAATACTTAATGTTGATGATGCTAAACAAGCTGGTATTACGAGTGTAGCAGGCATGCTACAACGTCTTTCTCTTGTTAACGGTACGCAGATTGATAATACAATTAATACTAACTCAGGAAACTCAAATGCCACAGAGGCCCCGCCGTCCGGTGGAGTTGGTTCCGTTAACGTTGGTCTACGTGGCTTAGGTGCTGAGAGAACGTTAATACTTCTCAACGGGAGTCGATTAGGTGCATCCGGTGTTCGTGGTGCTCCATCACAGCCTGATTTAAGTTTGATACCATTAGATATGGTTGATCGAATCGAAGTGTTATCAGACTCTGCATCTGCTATTTATGGGGCTGACGCGGTGGCAGGCGTTATTAACGTTATTTTGAAAAAATCATTTGATGGCGCTCAAATTAGCGCGAATATCACTTCGCCTTCTGATCCAGGTGGCCAAACAAAACAATTGTCGTTTGTGACAGGGGGGGAAGGTGAACGTTTCAAGTTTATCTTTGGTGGCGAATATTATGAGCGTGAACGAATTTCTTTAGGTGACCGAGTTGACTGTATTGAACGGAGAGAAATTAACGCCGCAACGGGTGAGGAATATAACTATTGCTGGAATGGTTTCCCAGACAATGCCGCACTAACAACTAATGACTCCTCCGGTAATATTTGGAATTTTTATACTCCAGGGCAATCAAATCTAACGAATCCACTAACCGGACAGCCCGTTGCGAATTGGAGCAATCAAGCTAACATTCCTGACGTATGGAGTACTCAATATCCCTTTTTAGGTACTCAAACTGGTAATGATCGTTTTAATCTTAATCCTGATTACAGTGATTCACCGGATCGGTTACGGTCTGATCTTGTGTCGCCAGTAACTCGTTTTTCATTAATGACTAGTGGTAGTTATTTCCCTGAATGGGGTGAAAAGGAGAATATCGAGATATCATTTGCCACATCCTACTTTCACCGTCATCTAACTAATAGAGCGTCGACCGAGCAGGTATATATAGGTGTCCCAGCATTCATTCCTTATGAAAATGCGCAAGGTAATGTGGCGTTAAATGAAGATGGTACTAGAGACTTAGTTCCTAACCCATTAAACCCATTTGGGACTGATGCTTTACCCATTATTACTATTGATAACCTTAAACAGGAACGTGACGTTGAACTTGATCATTTTCGCTTTTCTACGGGTATCTCGGGTGATTTACCTGGCGAATGGGCTAAAGATAATGGTTGGACATTTGATGTTAGTATGAGTTATGACAGAGGTGATGGGGCTGCAAGTCAACCCTTAATGGATGAGAGAAACCTAATCTTTACTGTAGAAACTCTCCGTCTTGATTCAAATGGCGACTTAGCTTGCGGTGTCCCTATTTTAGCGAACAATACTTGGGGCGGTATCATTAGTGCTCAAGATTGTGTGCCTGTTGACTTTTTTAACACTGGACTTTATGGTAATTCCGGTGACAGTACTGGCTCTCTCACTGCAGCAGAATCAGACTACCTAATTGGTGAACGTGTTAATAGAACTGTTGTGACACAGTCAATATTATCTGGTTATGCTACTGGTGAGCTGTTCTCATTCGATAATGGTGGAACAGCAAGTTTAGTATTGGGTGTTGAAGCACGTCGAGATACTATCGACTCACAAGCTGATTTTAATGGCGCTAATGGTCTTCTAGTGGCAGAAAGCCCCGGAACTGAAGGTATTACAGCTGGTGCCCGTACAATCAGTGAAGTATTTGGTGAATTGAGTTTACCGATACTTCGTGAAGTTGATGGAGCACACGAACTAACGGTTGATTTAGCCATGCGCTATACCGACGAGTCTAACTTTGGTGGCGAAAATACCGAACGTCTTCGTGTTACTTATGCTCCTGTAGATTGGGTGTCTATTAGTGCTGCTTATGGTACCTCTTTTCGTACACCAAATTTACGTGAGCAGTTCCTAGGTAATCAATTCACTGGTACTGGCGGTGGTAGTGATCCTTGTAATGCCGCTGCTTTTACTGATGGCTCTCCAGCGGTATATGACCCAAGTTTAGAAACGCGTACCCAGCAAACTTTGGATAACTGTGTATTAGATGGTGCTAATCCATTTGTTCTTGGTACTCAAGGCTCTACTACTATACCAGTAAGAGTGGGGGGGGCAGTTGATAACCTACTACCGGAAACATCTGACCAGACAACATTTACGGTGAAAGCGCAGCCAATTGATAACGACGATATGAGCTTCGATTTCTCAATAACGTATTTTGATATAGAAATTGAAAATACAATTCAATCTGTATCGGCTGGATTCATTTTAACCCGCTGTTTCGAAGATTTACCGGGGTTAGCAAGCCCGTTCTGTGATTTAGTTGGCCCTAGAAATCCAGAGCTTGGGGAAGCTTCTCGATTTGTTGCAGATGTCGATGCATCGTTTGTTAATATTGGTGCTGAAGTATCAACGGGTTATGACGTGAATACACGTTTGGGACTAAACTATGAAGGTTTTGATATCGTTTGGACAGTACAAGCAACATTCCAGGACGAGAGAAGTCAAACTATTATCAAAGATGAATCGCTGGTAAATGGTGGTAAAGATGACTTTGTTGGCACTTTTGGAACGCCTGAAATACGACTAGTTACCCAGTTAATGTTCAATATGGGGGATTTCTCAATAGTCTATAGTGGCCGATTCATTGATGAAACGTCAGTCTTTATTCGTGATCCCTCGACTTCAGGAAGTTCATGTCTTAAAAGCAATGCAGGTGCAAGTGCTGCGACTATTACAGGTGACCCTGATGTATACAGAGATTGCGTCGCAGAAGCCGCATTTTACTCAGATTTATCTTTAACCTGGACGCCAAATGATACCTTTAGCACGACAGTTGGCATTAGTAATATTACGGATGAGTCGCCTGCGCAAGTTTCTAGTGGTTTAGGAAACGATCGTGGTGGTCGTATGACTGGTTCTGGTTATGACCAGGTTGGACAAAGCCTATTCTGGTTGGCTAAGTACAAATTCTAATCAGGCATCAATGTAATAGCGGCTCATACTTAGTTTAGGAGCCAGAAAAACCCACGTCTTCTTTGGATGTGGGTTTTTTTTGTGATTTTCTTATTATTTAGCGAGTTGTTTAAGTGTGTTAAGTGATTCAAGGTGCGAACTATAATTGGATCCACAGCGTTGAATGAAATTATCCAGTTCGTCCATATTAACAGATTGATTGCCTATATTTTGTGGCTTTACATTTTCAGGTGGTGGGAAAACGCCATATCCAGCAAATAATATTTGCCAAGAAGCTAGAGGAAAGAAACTGCCGGTATCATACTTTTTAATTTCATCAGCTAAGTTATTCTGTGACGCGCCTAACCAGCTTTGTACTATGGCCAAAAACGAAGGCGTTATGTTTTGATTTTCAGCATTATCACGCCAATAATCTGTATCACGTCTAGAGTTCATCCGATAATGGGCTAAAATATAATCGACTACACCGTCAAATGCGCGGTCATTGATTGAGTTATATTGTTGTTGATTTTGATTGCTGAAATTTCCACTCTCAAATTCAGTTATAAAGTGACCAATGCTGTTGTAAACAAGGTGCAGCGCCATTGCCTCAATAGGCTCTATAAACCCTTGTGATAGTCCAATGGCTAGACAATTTTTACTCCAACTTTTTTCAAGTCTACCTTGCTTCCACTTTACTGTTCTAACGTTAACATCTGCATCCAATAGTCCTAAATGGGTCCTAAATTCAGTTTCAGCATCATTAACCGAACAGTACCTTGAACTAAACACGTAGCCATTACCGGTTCTATTGGTAAGTGGGATATCCCAAGCCCAACCATATTTTAAAGCGGTACTTTTAGTTTGTGAATTTAAGTCATCTTTATTTACGGGGGTGGCGACTACAACAGCGGTGTCATTGAACAACACTTTATCTAAATTGATAAAGGGTACTTTTAATGTCTTTTGTAATAAAAGACCTGCAAATCCCGTGCAATCAACGAAAAAATCGGCCTCTATTATTTCTCCCTCTCTAAATTTCAGACTGCTAATGTCCCCATTTTCTTTCTGAATAACTCCGCTAACATGTCTTTGCAAATGCTCAACACCGCGTTGCTTAGCTTTCTTTCTTAAAAAACTTCCTAATAAATTTGAATCAAAATGATAGCCATTAGGGTGATCAAATGGAAAATTATGATTGGCTTTAGGACTTCTTTGGTTTTGTGATAGATAGGATCCGAGGAAAAAACGATCTGGATGCGCCTCCACATCAAAATTATGCCTTCTCAATTGACAATTGTTATCAAACTTTGGAAAAGTATGGATATCCATCTGTGATGGGAAAGGATGACAATATTTTTCAAATCCTGGAATGGATGTCCAGCCCTCAAAGGTAATCCCATTTTTATATGTGGCATTACATTCGGGCATCCATTCTGATTCTTCTACGCCTATTTCATGAAAAAAGTTTTGCATGGAAGGTGTCGAACCTTCACCAACACCGACAATACCTACGTCAGGCGATTCGATTAATGTAAAATGTATATTTCTATCTTTCCATCTAGCAGCCATTAGATTAGCAGTCATCCAACCTGCTGTGCCACCACCCAGAATGACTATTTTTAGCTTTTCATGATTCATTATTGACCTCTAAATAGACGTTTTCCTTCACTGCTAAATACTATAGGTTACTGTCTTGAATTAACAGGTCACGAACTAACTTGTCAGCTAAGATAAATGTTGTTTTTACATGTCTTTTACTGGCTTAAATTGAGGTCGTGATGCTTATTAATCTTAGAAATAACATAGTCAGAGTCAGCATGATTTGTAATCTAGTGAAATATAATGGTTAGCTAAAACAATAAGAAGTCTGGGCATAGGCAAGATAAGCCTGAAGACACATCGCTAGGTATTAAACATATTCTTGAACTGCTAAAGAGTCAGTTACCTAACACAAAAGTTTAGTTGCTGGCTATATTCCCCGTGGTGCTAATGTGGATTATCCGCTTCGTAAAATAAACAACGATATTAATGACATTATTAAAGATTATGGTGATGCCAAGCGTGTTTATTATTTAGATATAAATCCTATATTTCTTGATGAGAATGGCAATTTAAGTCAATCGGTGATGCAGGATTTACTGCACCCCAATAAAGACCAATATAAGATTTGGGCTGATGCAATGGAGCCTAAAAATACTGCTTTAATGGCACAGAATGGTTAACGAACCAACCACAATACAGCCTGTGGCTCATTGAATATTGCAGGGGGCGCGTTTTATCATGAAACTAATTTGCTCTACTTTTTCTAGCTGTAAGGAGTCATGTATTTCGGTGATTTGCATTAAGACTGCATAGCCATAATATTCTCTCAAATAAATAAGTTGATCAAAGTACTTAAAAGATTATGTCACAGCAAACTATTTAACTCATAGGCTTGCGGAGCCAAGCTCGCGCTTGCATCTTGGAAATTCATAAACCTCCCCTGAGGTATTTAATTTTTATTTACTGATAACTTCGTCATCTAAGACCAAGTTAGATTCCTAGATCGTGGTCATATTCATACTGAATCGCTAATTCATCAAAAGGAAAATTTGACAAGTTATATTGATTCGGAGTTAATGATAGCCGAAGGGTAATTTAATTTATCGATTAACTGAATTTGCTGTGAAAAAATATTTTCTAAAATATAAATCTTCACAGCTTCTTCCTAAAATAAAGACACCGACTTGGTGCAAAGAGTGATTATTTAAGTAACTGGAGGTTAGAGTGGCTCAATCAACTGAATCATATAAATTTTTAGAAGACTCTGCACAAACTCCAGAACCATCTCGAAGGCAGGTTAACCTTTGGAAAGTTCTCAGTGTTGAAGATGATCTAGATTATCAAAGTGCCCTTGTTTCCAGCTTAGAATCATTAATTTTACCTAACCACTCCAAGCTGCAAATACTTACAGCCAATTCTGCTTTTGAAGCCTCAACGATCCTAAGTACTCATAAAGACATCGGTCTTATTTTATTAGATGTGGTGATGGAAGAAGACGATGCCGGACTGCGTTTAGTCAGTATTATCAGAGAAGAATTGGGCAACGCCCTTGTTAGAATTGTATTGCTAACGGGTCAACCTGGTTTTGCCCCAGAAAAAGAAGTGATGAGTGCCTTAGACATCGACGAATATTGGAATAAAGCCGATTTAAAGTTGGATAAATTGCATTCTATAGTCGCCAGCAACATGCGCACATGGAATTACATGTCAGAACTTGCTGAAGCCAGTCAGGGGCTGCAAATAGTACTTGATGCCGCAAAAAGTATAAACAGTCGCTATGACCTAACCACCTTCACTCGTACAGTATTAGCTGAAATCGGCAATATTATTGGTGTCAAAGAAGGCGGCTTATTTTGTATGGGAAATAGCATGAATCCATTTGACGATGCTATGGTATTAACTGCTACAGGCTGTTTTGCAGATCTGGAGGGACTCAAACTTGCCGACGTTCAACTTAGTGAACTGTTCGAGGATTTACAAGCGGCACTAAGTGAAAAACACCATGTCATTACGCCAAAACGCTCAGTATTTTATTTTGAAACTAAAGACATCAACGAACAGTGCTATTTAATTGTGGTGAATTCCACTACGTCCGTAACAGAGGCTCATATTAACTTACTCAAGGTGTTTAGTGAAAATATCAGCAGTGGTTTTACCAACATAGCCCTACTTAATCGTGTTACCGAGCTTGCCTATACCCACAGTGATCTAAACATCCCAAACCGCAACTGGTTAAAAAAAGAAATTCAGAGTATGTGCCGTTTGGAATGGCAACAAACTCGTTTATTAATGCTTGAAGTGAATTATTTTGATGAAATGAAGTTCACTTTTGGCTATGAGTTTACTCAAAACGTATTGATTTATATTTATCAAAATTTAGTGCAATTATTGCCGACGGGCTCACGGATATCATTATCTGGGCACAAGCAATTTTCTATTTTGCTCGACAGTAATTTTGAGCTATCGCACGATTTGATTGATAAACTGACCTATAACGAAGTTAAAGTTGATGGCGTGGCACATGTATCATCCTTTACTTTATTAGATATACGCTTTGATACACTTAAGCAAATTCCAGCCGAAAGAATAGTCAGTATGGCGGAATCGGAACTCAAACAGGCCTCTATCAATAATATTAATTATCTGCAGCATTCACAGCAAGAAACTGACTTAATAGACCGCCGTTACCGCTTAATGGACGAATTACGCAACACTATTCGAGGGGGCAAACTGAGCGTTATGCTGCAACCCAAAGTGTGCCTGTCAACTGGTAAAGTTGTCGGTTTTGAGTCTTTAGCTAGATGGCAGCGTGATGATGGTTGTTTTGTACCACCGGATGAATTTATCGCTATTGCTGAAGCATCAGGACTGATTATTAAACTTGATTGCCTAATATTTGAAAAAACCATGGAAGCCTTAAAAACTTTGATTAGTTTGGGTTACAGGATCCCTGTGGCTTTTAATGCTTCTTCATTTGATTTGTTACACCCTGACTATTTCAACTTTGTCGCAAACTGCCTTGTTAGCTTTGATATAGCTCCGGAGTTACTTGATTTAGAAGTCACAGAAACTCAGTCCATGTCAGACTACGAGAGAATTCAAAAATGCTTACAACGTTTTGTCGCCTTAGGCATAAAAATAAGTATTGATGACTTTGGCACTGGTTATTCATCCCTTGCCCATATATCGAATATCACCGCCAACAGCATCAAAATTGATCGCAGTTTTGTCAGTAAACTGGAAACGGATAAAAACAGTGAACATGTCATCAATATGATTTTAAAATTAGGTAAACAATTCGATTTCAGTATAGTGGCAGAGGGTATAGAAACTGAATATCAAAAGCAGTGGCTTAGCAATGCTGGCTGTGACATTGGTCAGGGGTATTTATTTGCTAGGCCTATGGGCATACACGATTTAATTGAGTGGTTAGCTGCAGATAAAAGACGATAGTAGGCTATATTTATGACTTCATCGACTCACTACCTAACGAAACTTAAACGCCGTGTGTTGATGAATTTTGCACTGGTGCTTATCCTTGCATTATCACTTTCTTGGTTAACTTATCAGCTTCTGTATATCAATAAAGTGGACGAACTAAAAAATATTCAGGGCCAAAAGTTGTTTATTGCGACCAACTTGTTTAGTCGTGAGATAGGCAATTTAGGGGATTTATTGACTTTACTGGCAAATGGTCAAGCACTTTCTCATAAAAGTGATGAAACTAAGGGAACTCAAAACTTATCCCTAAAAGTACAACAACAGATCCAAGAGCATTTTATTGAATTTGGCCAAGCGTCATCTAAAATTGCGCAAATTCGCTGGCTTGACCAAAACGGGCAAGAAGTGGTTCGAGTTGATTTTACTGGGGGTAAGGTTAAGGTGTCAGAGGCCAACAGCCTACAAAATAAACAAGCACGCTATTATTTTATTCAAGGCATGAAAGTAGCGGCGCCGAATAAGTATTTTTCTCCGATAGATCTAAATGTTGAACACGGTGAGGTAGTACAACCCTTTGAGCCTACCATCAGAGGTACGATTCAAACTTCATCTGGGACACATTTATTTCAAGGTTTGATTTTAGTGAATTATCGACTAGACAATTTACTGACAACTATTAGAGACCACAGTATTTCAGACGCCCAAATCTCTATCGTCAATCGAGATGGATATTGGTTGTTACACCCACAGCCAGAGAAAGAATGGGGCTTTATGCTCGATAAACCTCAATTAAGTTTAAAAACGGAATTACCAAAATTATGGTTACACCAAACTAAGTACCCTGAGGGGGGCTATGAGATTACCAATAATTCACTTAGTAGTTTTATGCCACTAACGACTTTTACTGGTGCGGACTCAGGGGCAAATAGCAATCAACTATTTGTGTATGCGACCAGCAATCAAGTTTATTTAGCACTAGCAAGTAGAAGTGCATTGTACTTTGCGTTAGCGATCCTTTTGACTTTAACCTTAGGTGGTTCAATCATCATTTGGCGTGGATATCGTTATCACAGTAAGCTGATTGAGCTTTCCTTAAAGCTTCAGCATGAACACCAAAAGTTAGAACAAGCCAATGACGCCTTAGTTGAAAACATTGCCAGGCAACAGCTATTACAGGACGAGTTAGTGGAAGCTAATAAATTATCATCCTTAGGTTTAATGGTTGCAGGTGTAGCCCATGAACTTAACACGCCTATAGGCGGTGCAATTATATGTGTCTCTAATGCTGATGATGCCAATAACAAATTAAAACTTGCCATGGTAAAGGGCATATCTAAAAGCCAATTTAGTGCTGGGGTTGATATAATCAACCGTAGTCTGCACTTAGCAATTATCAATTTGGATAAAGCAGTTAACCATATAAAACACTTTAAGCGCTTAGCTATTGACCGGGTAAATGAGGATTATCTAAATTGCTTACTAGGTGACATCGTCAGTGACCTGAGCATAAGTTTACGACCATTGTTTAAGAAAGGAAAAGTGTTGTTGGTTGAAAATATTGAGGCAAATTTGTCATTAGTAAGTCGCCCTGGCATTATTTCCCAAGTACTGGAAAATCTAATTGTGAACAGCTTAAACCATGGTTTTGAGCCTGGACAATCAGGTGTCATTGAAATCAAAGCACGTAGACAGAGGGAAAATCAAATCTGTATTACAGTTTCAGACAACGGTTCGGGCATCTCATCAGCGATGCAAAGTAATTTATTTGACCCCTTTGTAACTAGCGGTAGAGGTAAGGGGAATATTGGGCTCGGCTTGTATATGGTCAATCAATGGGTAACTAAACTTTTGGCAGGCAAACTGAGCTTTATTTCTGAACCAAACTGCAATAAGGAATTTGCCACTCAATTTACAGTTTTGCTGCCAATCAATTCGAGTGATTCCGAAACAAAAATACAAATTAGCAATGACAGAGATCCCATTGTAGCTATTGAAAAATGAATACCATGAAGATTGGAATTCGTGGGATCAGAATTACCGAAAGTTACTTTTTTCTCTGTATAGCGAAGCGCTCTGTGTTAAATCCCTTAGAAGTGAATAACAATCAAACATTTATTCGTTGATCTGTTTTTGGTAAGGCATCAAAAAAATAGATTGTGTAAAAATGGGTATCATATTTAGACATACCCATACTTAATCTCTAAACTTCTTATTTATTCAATGAAATATGCAGGTTGCTTTAGAATGAATGTGAAAATAATAATTTCAATCTTGTTAATTATTACTGTTTATTTAGTGTTTAAGCCGACCTCTGAGGCACCTCAATCTATGAATTACACCACTGCCGCTTACGGAGCTTGGCAATCACCTATTACTGCAGCGAGTATTTTTGAGGCGTCAGATAACGTTTCTTATCTTAGCGTTGAAAATAATCAACTCTATTTTGTAGAGTCAAAAGCATCCGCAAATGGCAAAAATGTTCTTTTCAAACTAAGTCCGCAAAATACAGCAGTTCAATTAACGTCAAATGAAGAAAGTGTTAGATCTCGAGTCCATGAGTATGGCGGACGTCCTTATTTAGTGGATGGAGACGACATTTATTATTCTCAATTCGCGGATCAAAAAATATACCGCATCTCACAAAACAGTACACCTGCAGCCATTACTGAGCAAAACCTGCGGTATATGGAATGTATTGCGGATCAAAAGAATAACCGTCTTATTTGTGTCAGAGAGGATCATCGAGGCATTGGAGAGCCAATTAATACTCTAGTGGCTATTAGTTTAAGTGACACAAACCAAGAAACCCTCTTATTTTCAGGAAGCGATTTTGTCAGCGCTCCGCATTTATCGCCAGATGGTAATTCAGTTGCTTTTATTACTTGGTCGCATCCGAACATGCCATGGGATGATACCCAATTACGGGTGATAAATTTTACTGAAGATGGTTCAGTAGCAAATATTGTTGAAGTCCCACAGAGTGGTAATGTGTCAATAAGACTCCCTCATTATTCTGCAGATGGCACTCTTTATTTTGTCGCTGACTTTGAAAACTGGTGGACATTATATCGTGTCGATACATTATCTGGGAAACCACAAAAGGTGCTCGATAAAGAAATTGAAATTAACAGTTATGGCATAGAAGATAACAATAACGGCATTATCGCCTATTCAAAGGAGGGTGTTGATCACATTGCTAGGGTTAAC
Organism: Paraglaciecola arctica BSs20135; assembly: GCF_000314995.1. Classification (GTDB taxonomy): domain Bacteria; phylum Pseudomonadota; class Gammaproteobacteria; order Enterobacterales; family Alteromonadaceae; genus Paraglaciecola; species Paraglaciecola arctica. The sequence continues at coordinate 12,020 of NZ_BAEO01000060.1, forward strand.
TTAGCTACAGCTGAAATGACCAATATCGGAAACACATTTTCATCAGCCGATTCAATTTCGGTGGCAAATGATAGAGTTTATTTCAGAGCGTCAACACCTAGTTCTGGTAACGCCATTTATCAGTTAGTTGACAATAGTTATGAAAAAATTTATCAACCTAGTGGACCTGTTATAGAGAAAAATTTCCTTTCTGTACCCCAGCCAATTGAATTTCCTACTGGAATCAATGAAATAGCCTATGGCTTCTTTTATCCTCCTCAAAATAATGATTTCACGGGCGCCAAAGATACTTTGCCACCCCTTATTGTTAAGGTACATGGGGGGCCTGTCGGTGCTACCGATTCGAGTCTCAATCCTGGTATTCAATTTTGGACCAGTCGCGGATTTGCTGTTTTTGATGTCAACCATAGAGGTAGCACTGGGTATGGTAGAGCGTTCAGGAAAAAACTCTATCCTAATTGGGGATTAGTAGATGTTGAAGACGCTTCAAATGGCGTTAAATGGCTTGCTTCTGAAGGTTTTATAGATGCAGATAAAGTCGCTATTCGAGGCGGTAGTGCTGGTGGATATACCACCTTGGCAGCTTTGGCCTTTCAAAATGTTTTTAAGGCAGGTACTAGCTACTATGGCATCAGTGATTTAGGCGTTTTAGCCGGCGATACTCACAAGTTTGAGTCTCGGTATCTTGATCAACTTATTGGCCCTTACCCTGAGATGAAAAATATATACGATCAACGTTCGCCTATTAATAGTGTGCAAAATATAACGGCTCCCTTGCTTTTACTTCAAGGGCTGGATGATAAGGTTGTTCCTCCTAATCAATCTGAATTGATATTTAATGCCTTAAAAGAAAATTGCATTGATACCGCATACATTGCTTTTGAAGGAGAAGGACATGGCTTTAGGCAACCGGCGAATAATATTAAAGCTCTAAATTCTGAGTTAAGTTTCTATGGTCAAGTTTTTGGTTTTGTGGCTGCGGGGAATATTGAAGCTGTGCAATTGATAAGCTGCGATAGCAGTAAACTAGTTGACTAATATACGTCTATTAAGGAACTTGCCTAATAAAAAACTGAAAATCGGTTATTTATTGCTAATTGCTGGTTGTTGGCAATCGACTATCTTGTTAGCGCAAAACAATTCGATTAGTGCATGTGATATGCCATCTAAAAACTGCCTAACTTGGGTAAGTACAGAATTGGGAAATGTTAAACCAAACTCAATGTATTGGTATAACCTGAAACTTATGCAGTTAGACTCCTTAATGATAATTAAAGAGTTCAAATTATTAAAACATGAACTCAGTGCATTTAATGACAAGGAAAATCTCAAACTCCCTGCGGTGTTTGCAACTCATCTGAATATATACTTAGCAAAATTATATCTTATTGATGGAAATCGGGAGCAAGCAGTAATACTTTTGAAATTGTCTTTAGCAGACTTACAGCAATTAAATCAATCATTTTACAGTCCCATGCGTATGATAAATATTGCAAACTTGATGCTTAATTTAAATCAATATGAGAAATCGTTAGCTTTATTGGAGCGAATAGAGACTGAGTTTGAAAACAGCAGGGACTTATATTTAAAGTTAGAACTTCACGGTAATCTGGGGCATGCACATAGACTCCTAAAAAACTATAACAACGCATTAGTCCATTATAAAAAGTCATTACAATTTGCGATAAAATTAGGAGGTGAGCAACAAATTGCAAACTTACATAATCATGTAGGTAAAATGTATAAGGCGACCGATCAAATTGATCTGGCGGAATTAAGTTTTATCAATGCGCTTACTTATGCCGAAAAAGATGCTCGAGATTCAACCATTAACCAAGCAAAAATCAACTTAGCTTTTTTCTACTTCCAGCAATTGGAATTAGAAAAAGCACAAAAATTAATAAAAGGAATGGACGCTTCAAAAATAGAACCTCACCAACGAAAGAAGTGGAAAGCAATTCATAGAGCTCTAAATGCAGGTCAACAAATAGTAAGTGCTGGGTCTGATGAAGTTCAATGATAAATGTATAAAAAAAACAATAAGATAATTAGAATACAAAGTGAACATCCAGAACTGTAAAGTCATGCGGTATTTAATTGAATCTAGTCTCCGTCCTTTTGTTTTCTCTGTGTAGCGCAGCCCTCTGTGTTCTCTGTAGTAAATAGCTTTTGCTTTTATTCGTAAATATTTACTGCCTTGATTTATCTACTAATATTTGTTTTTAATCGTTCATAAGCGTTGTGAAGTTGAACGGTTTGGCCGTTATTGCCTCCTTTGTCTGGGTGATGTTTGTGCAGCATTTTTCGGTACTGCTGTTTAAGTTGTTGTGGAGAATAGGGGGAGCTTAAGTTGAGTAATTCTAATGCTTGTTGCAGCGGCATGTTGTTGACCTGAACTTGACTAGGCATGCCGGAAAAAGCTGACCAAAAGTTGTCTAGTAATGTTTCTACCTGAGATTGATCGGTGTCACTTAAGTTTGTCCAGTCAAGATAGTACTCACGAAGCTTGTCTTGTTTAATCACTCCTTTGTGCCCTACTTCCCAAGGATCACGGCGAATACAACTGCAGTGTATTTGCATTAGGGCTGTTTTATTTCCAAGCCAGGTGTCTCGTAACTGGTACAAGGCATTAAAGACGATAAAGTGGCTCTGGAATAACGACAAGGGGTCGCGCAAGGCATCGCTGGGGAATAACTCATAGGGTGGAGATTTTAACAGGTTAAATAACTCAAACTCCGACAGACCATGGTTATGATTTAACAGAATATCGTGCAAAATAGCTTGCAGAGGCGCCCAACCGCTTGGAGTGTGTAACATGCTACAAAATCATGCTGGTGACTTGCAAAGTCGCCACAGATGCAATTTGTTGTTCATTAAACTCTCACTCAATTTTAATCTCTGATGGTTAAGCTGCATTACACTCAATAAATTAACAGACACAACATAAAAATTAAAGGTTTGGCAGTACTGACTTAAATTATTAGATGACTTGGTCTTCAATTAAGTTGCTTACGACCCCGATTAACTTTGAGTTAATAATATACAGTCTTTTGCTCTTGTATTTATTTTGGGGCAAGCTATTATCAGTAACATATTTCGAGGAAATCATGTTCATAAACAGCCATACCAACGTTATAAAGAGTAACTTACTCACCTTACCAAATTAAGCCGAGCGTAGTCCTTACGCTCGGCTATTTTCCCATGTTTTTTTATTTGTTTTAGTAAACTGTTCGGTTGGAGATTTAGCCGTGCTTAAGCGTATTTTTAGGTTTTGCAAAACCCTAATCTGTCCCTCTAATTCTATACTTCAAGAGGCCGGTTATAGGATTTTATTGAATCCTATTTCATTGTTTTTTTTACTGGATCGTCTTGAGTTTTGTAATAGTCAAACCTCGCGTGTAGAGAATCGTATTCGTCTTGGAAGTACAGTTTTACTAAGAAACGAGTCTACACGCGAATATTTGACGTTACGCATAGTTAAAGATGAAAAAGCCTATCCATCTAAGGGCATTGTGTCATTCACCTCAGTCATTGGTGTTGCGCTATTAGGATTACGTTGTGGCGATGTGGCCCACATAAAAACGTTTAAAGGTGAGTTTGATTGGCAAATTTTCACCGTAAGTCACAATGAGAAAAAGACAATTATTTAGAAAATTAGCAGTCAGTAAATGGAGGGTAGGGCCTTGAAGTAACCAATCTTTGAAAAAGTATTTATGCAGTTAAATATATTAAATTTTTTAGGTGAAGGTGAACTCATGTACAGAGAAAAAGATAACAAAAGACCACAAAATTCATTAAAAGAAAAATGCAGAAAACCTAAAGATTAACAAAAATAGCCAATTACATAGAGGGGCTCATTTGAGCCCCTTTTTTTTATATCAAAATGCGAGAGAGAAATTATGGAAAAGCAACCCGATATTATTATTTCAACTGCTGATCTAGCAGAACTAGAATATCAACTTGAACGCTCTAAATTACCGCCAGAGTTTATTCGTGCGATTGAAAATGAGTTGGATAGAGCGACGGTAGTCGCTACTAAAGACCTGCCAGAAGATGTGGTCGCCATAGGCAGTCAGGTCACATTTAATATTTTGGATACCCAGAGAACCTTTACCAAAACCTTATGCTTGCCGGCTGACACCATCAAATCTGAAGACAGTATCTCAGTGTTTGCACCAATAGGCGCTGCGTTAATTGGATTAAGAACAGGTCAGTGTATTAAATGGCAAACCCAGCGTGGTCAACAATCAGTAGAAATAGTCAAAGTGAATGGTAAGACGCGGTAATTTGCGGCAAACTAAAAAGTCGAATTTAACTGTACATGACATAAAAAATAAATAGTAAACGTGAGATTAGTGGATTTCTATTTAAGTATTTCTAATAAAAACAAGGTTGTAATAGATGACGTATATTCATAAAACCATATCTGACTTAAAACGCAGTAGTCCGGCGCAAGCAGAGTTTTATCAAGCCGTTGAAGAAGTATTGAACTCGCTGGGACCCCTGTTAGAAACTAACAGCCATTATCAGCAGCAAGCGATTATTCAACGCATGGTAGAGCCTGAGCGGCAGATTATGTTTCGTGTTCCATGGGTTGATGATAATGGTGATATACAGGTGAATAAAGGTTACCGGGTAGAGTTTAATTCTGCACTTGGTCCCTACAAAGGAGGCCTGAGGTTTCATCCGTCTGTTAATGCCGGTATTGTAAAATTTCTAGGATTTGAACAAATCTTTAAAAACGCATTAACTGGCTTACCGATTGGTGGTGGCAAAGGCGGTGCCAATTTCGATGCCAAAGGACGCTCTGATGGTGAAATTATGCGTTTTTGTCAGTCATTTATGACTGAATTATATCGCCATATCGGACCAACTAGCGATGTGCCTGCTGGTGATATCGGGGTTGGTGCCCGTGAAATAGGCTATATGTTTGGACAATATAAGCGTTTAACTGGACGTTACGAAGGTGTATTGACCGGTAAGAGTTTGTTAGCGGGCGGATCGTTAGTGCGCAAGGAAGCAACCGGATATGGCACAGTCTATTTCGCTGACTATATGCTGGATGAACGAGGAGATAATTTACAAGGTAAACGTTGTTTAGTTTCTGGGGCTGGTAATGTTGCCATATATGTCATGGAAAAACTCTATCAACTGGGTGCGACTCCCATCAGTTGCAGCGACTCTTCAGGTACACTATATCACGACAGCGGTGTTGACCTTCGTTTGGTGAAGCGTCTCAAAGAGAGTCAAAGTTGTGACTTAGTTGCATATCTAGATACCTATCCTGAAGCGATACATACTCCGATTGCTGATTACCCAAAAGATGGCAATGCAGTATGGCGCTATGCAGCGGATGCGGCGTTTCCTTGTGCGACCCAGAATGAATTAACCTTAAGTGATGCTAAAGCTTTATTAAAAAATGGCTGCCAATTAGTCAGTGAAGGAGCCAATATGCCTTCTACCCAAGAAGCGGCAGATGCATTTATAGATGCCGGTATCGCTTATGGCCCGAGTAAAGCAGCTAATGCAGGAGGCGTGGCAACCAGTCAACTGGAAATGGCCCAAAATGCCAGTATGCAAAGCTGGACGTTTGAGCAAGTCGATCAGAAACTCAAGCAGATCATGAAGGACATATATGTGCGTGCCAGCGATACTGCTAAAGAATTTGGACAAGACGGCAACCTAGTGTTGGGAGCAAACATTGCGGGTTTTCGCCGAGTCGCCGATGCCATGATCGAACAAGGCGTTGTTTAGTCTAAACTCGAAATAATGAGTAATATGGTTTTTATATTATTTAAACAAAAGTGCCAGAATCGCGTTATTCGCTGTGGCTTTTAGCGAGTGGTGGTTAAACACTGGGGGTTGGCATTCCCTAAAAGCAGTTTGTTATTTGTTCAATCCAGCCTACTGATTCAAACCTCTGATACTTATCAATACATAAAGATGCTTGGTAGTTGTGGTCATTATTGGGTCTAATAATGGTTAATCCGAATTTAGGTTAGATAGGTGATATGGGAATAATTGAAGCAGAAAATATGCAAGTTACATTTATAGATACTCAAATACCAGAACCAGGCACTCTGCAAGAAGTGGCCTCTGGGATATTTTGGTTGCGTATGCCATTACCCTTTGACCTTGACCATATCAACTTATACTTGCTTGAAGATAATCAAAATGGCCAAGAAGGCTACGCACTAATTGATACTGGTATTGGTACCCGCAAAACAGAACAGTTATGGGATACCTTGCTCGATATCTTAGCTAAACCTATTACTAAAGTGATAGTTACCCATTTGCATCCCGACCATATTGGTATGGCTGGGTATCTGGTTGATAAGTTTCGTGTTCCATTGTATATGAGTCAAGCTGAATATTTTACTGCTAGAGCTATATCAGCCGGTGCTTGCGGCGCGTCTGATTGGCAAGATGACCAGTATTTAGAGCGTTGTGGTTTGTCTGAAGAGTACGTGCACAATGCGCAACAAAATAGAAAAGATAAAAAGGGTATGGGGTCAGTTATTCGGCCTATTCCGGTACAATTTTATCGTTTACAAGCGGGTGATACGCTGCGTATCGGGGAACATAATTGGCAGGTATATATTGGTCGTGGTCATTCACCTGAACATGTTTGTTTATTTAATGCAGACACCAATATCTTGATTTCTGGAGATCATGTTTTGCCGGGTATTTCCCCGAATATCGGTGTGTATAGTACTGAGCCTGATGCTAATTCATTGAAGATGTATTTAGACACTCTGCCACAATTTACCCAGTTACCAGCAAATACCTTGGTTTTGCCTTCCCACAAACAGCCGTTTTATGGTTTACATACTAGAGTTAATGATCTGATTAGTCATCATCATGTGCATTTAGACAACCTTAGAGTTTTTTGTGAGCAGGGCAAAACTATTGAGCAATGTTTACCTGTGTTATTCAAGCGCAAACTATCTGCTCAGAATATATTTTTTGCTATTGCAGAAGCGTTTGCCCATCTCAATTATTTATACTTTGCTGGTGAGTTTAGTCGCGAACTTAATGCCAAGGGGCAGTTTATTTTCACTCTAAAATAACCTGAGCTAGGGTTAAAAATTCCTATCAGTTATAGCCAAGTAATTAGATTTATCAATTAGCTACTGTATGCAGGGCAAACAGGGTATTTTACAGATTGGTTACTGAGTCTTATTGCCGATCAGTGAATACCACTAAGGTAAATAAATGCAATGGTATAAGCACTAAGGAAGCTTGATTTTTATTACCGATAATTGATCCAAGTCAACACCACAAGCTGTCATTGCATTAGGTTTCTTCATACTACAGATTTTTTGAGATGGCTATGAAGGTCACAAATTTGGATCCACGCAAGGTTAGCTCCGGCGATTTTCCGTCAGCAGGGACGGCTAAAGCACAGCTTCATTTTTTACTCAACTATGCAGTGCTAGCACCATCAGGAAACAATGCGCAACCTTGGTTATTCCGGCTTACTGAAGAGGGACTAGAGCTTGTTTTTAATCGAAGTCGAGCCTTATCGATTGTCGATCCTGACAATCGAGAAATGATAATCAGCTGCGGTGCCGCCTTGGGGAACTTAGAAGTTGCAGCACGCTATTTTGGCTATCAAGCAAATATTCAGTTGGGCAGTTTTTTAGGGAACTCCGACTCCTTAGCAAAAGTCACGCTTAGCAAAGGAAGTTTACCTACGGCACATGATATTTCACTGTTTAAGGTAATTGGAGTACGCCAAACGAATCGTAGCCCATTCACTTCTGAAAAAATATCTGAAGATGTACTTATTCAATGTGTTGAACTTGCTGCCGCATTTACTGTGGAATTTTCTTATCATAGTGATGAGAAAACAAAATCGGAAATTGCAAAATTAACCATGTTTGCAGATAAACATCAGTTTTCAAAGCCTTGGTTTAGAGTCGAACTTGCTTCCTGGATGCATTCAAATAAAACCGCTGGAAAAGATGGAATGTCAGCCTATCGTTTTGGTCTACCCGATGTTTTCACACCTATTGCTAGTTTTATGATTAGAACTTTTAATATTGGTAACCGAGTCGCACAAATTAATAAAAGAAAGATTGAAGCTGGCTCGCCTGTTCTAGGGGTGTTCGCTACTCAATCAGATCAACAAAATGACTGGGTTAATACCGGAAGGGCCTTAGCTCATGTGTTATTGGTGTTAACCTCTGTGGGATTTAGTGCCTCTTATCTAAACCAATCCATTGAAATCGATTCTTTTCGAAGACGACTGCGCAAAGAGTTTAATGCCTTAGCCTATCCACAAATCATGCTTAGAATTGGCCGCGCAGACCAGGCGGAGTTTTCCGTCAGGCGCTTGGTTGATGATTGTCTTATTGATTAACCTAAGTTAAATGCCAGTTGCTTGATCCACATCAATTCGCCGCAAACAGATCTCTTGATACTAACAATAGGAAGTTCCCTAAAAACAATAAAAGGTTACCCTATGAAAAGATCACAGATAACAGTTACGTTTTGGTTATTACTACTGGCTGGGATTTCAAGTGTTTATGCACAGGATAAAAATTTAGTTACCGAACCGGCAATTTTAACCGCGCCCCCAATGGTGCCACCACCTATAACTAGAGATTACAGCGCAAAAGTTGTGATCAATCTGGAAACCAGAGAACAAGTAGGGTCCATTGCAGATGGCGTGGATTATGTATTTTGGTCATTTGGGGAAACCGTTCCTGGCAGTTTTATTCGTGTTAGGAAAGGCGACGAAATTGAGTTTCATTTATCCAATCATCCCAATTCAAAAATGCCACATAATATCGATTTACATGCAGTAACTGGCCCAGGAGGTGGAGCCGTATCCTCATTTACTGCACCAGGACACACTTCTACCTTTAGCTTCACTGCTCTTAATCCGGGTTTATATATTTATCACTGTGCGACAGCCCCTGTGGGAATGCATATCGCCAATGGCATGTACGGCCTTATTTTGGTTGAACCTGAAGGTGGCCTGCCAAAAGTTGATCGAGAGTACTACGTAGTACAAGGTGATTTTTATACCAAAGGAGAATATGGAGAAGCCGGTCTACAACCTTTTGATATGGAAAAAGCCATTGATGAAGATGCCGATTACGTGGTGTTTAACGGTTCGGTTGGTAGTACCACTAATGAAAATTCTTTAACTGCCAATGTAGGTGAAACCGTGCGTTTATATGTTGGTAACGGCGGCCCGAATTTGGTTTCTTCTTTCCATGTGATTGGGGAGATATTCGACACAGTATATGTTGAGGGCGGCGACCTGAAAAATCACAACGTACAAACCACGCTGATCCCTGCAGGCGGTGCCGCTATAGTGGAGTTTAAAGTGGACGTGCCGGGTACCTTTATTATTGTCGATCATTCAATTTTTAGGGCCTTTAATAAAGGCGCCTTGGCGATGCTAAATGTAGAAGGGCCAGAAGAACCTGCCATTTATTCTGGCAAACAAGCTGACAATGTTTATTTACCTGAAGGTTCGGCTATTCAAACCTTGGATGAAGACTACATTGTGGCCAAAGCTAATACAAAAGAAGAACAAATACGTTTTGGTCAACGGGTTTACGAAGCAAATTGCCTTGCTTGTCATCAATCCAACGGACAAGGTATTCCTTCTGCTTTCCCGCCATTAGCAAAATCTGATTATTTGAACGCTAATCCAATTTTAGGTGTTGACGCTATAATGAAAGGCTTGTCTGGTCCAATCAAAGTTAATGGCACTAATTACGACGGTGTAATGCCTGCCATGCGTCTAAGTGATCAAGACATTGCTAATGTTATTACTTTTGTTCTTAATAGCTGGGATAACAATGGTGGGCAAATGTCTGCTGCAGAAGTTGCTAGTAGACGCCATTGATATGATATTGACATCCCTTATATTAGCGGGAGCATTAAACATGGTGGCTATCCCAGATGGGGATTACCGCCCTCTTTACATGAGTAAAGACAGTCCACAAACACAAGTGCGGGCTTTTACCATAGATGTAAGGCCTGTCACTAACCAGCAGTATTTGTTGTTTATCGATGCTAACCCGCGTTGGCAACCGTTGACCATAGCGCAAATATTCGCCGAGCCTCAATATCTGCAACATTGGAAGCATGAGGGTAAAAATATACTACCCACTGACGAGCAACTTAACAGCCCTGTTATCAATGTTTCATGGTTTGCAGCCCAAGCTTATTGCCGTTCACTGGACAAACGTTTGCCCACAGTTGCTGAGTGGGAACGGGTTGCTAGCGCCAGTGAAACACATGCCGATGGTAGTCAGGAAAAAGGCTATCATCAGCGTATTTTAGAATGGTATAGCCAACCTAGTCGCAAGCAATTAGCTGACGTTGGTGGTAATGCGCCTAACTTTTGGGGCGTACAAGACCTACATGGACTGATATGGGAATGGACTGAAGATTTTAATTCAGCTTTAGTCAGTGGAGAATCACGGGGCGATAGCAATATAGATCAAAGACTTTTTTGTGCTGCGGGATCTCAAGGTGCAGCCGACCCAAGCGACTACGCCGCGTTTATGCGTTTTGGTTTTCGCTCCAGTTTACAGGCAAAATTCACCCTACCAAACCTAGGGTTTCGTTGTGCATCTTCACAGGAACAAACAAATGATAAAATTTAATCCAGTTATTCTAGGCAAATTAATAGGACTGGCATTGTTGCTAGTTGTTTCACAGGTAAACGCACAAACCGTGCCTCAGGATTCGATTTATCAACTTAACGGCATTTGGTTAGATCAAGACGGTAACGAGCGTTCACTCAGTAGTTTTAGCGGTAAAAAGCAGGTGCTAAGTATGATTTATACTCACTGCTTACATACCTGCCCAACTATTGTTTCTACCATGCAATCCATCGAAAATAAGCTTAGCGATGATGAAAAACAAAACGTTGGATTTATTCTGGTTTCATTAACCCCTGACACTGATACCCCTGAGGTTATGCGGGACTTTGCGCAAAAAAGAAAACTCAATTTGGAAAATTGGAGTTTATTAACTGGCAGCGCCGAAGATGTGCGCAGCTTAGCCATGGCATTAGACGTCAAATATCAAAATGTTAAAGACAATGAGGTCAATCACTCCAACCTAATTACTGGGCTTGATAGTCAAGGTAGGATTAAATTTCAAGAAATAGGTGTGATGGATAATGCAGTAATGGCTGTGGAGAAACTTAAAACATTCTAAATCAAGTCAAACTCGATTTATTAAAAACGCCAAATGAAAAAAGACCTAGGCAACTTTTTAAGTAACCTAGATCTATAAATATTCAAATATTAGTGGTTATGTTCTTCTTCAGCAACACCTAGCCAGGTAATGGCTTCAGGCGCAAAATCCAGTTCTATGTCACCTTCAATTTCCTTATCTTCCAAATGAATCTGCAGGACATGCTGAGCAATGGGATCCGCCACATACACATAATGGCCGTTTTGCGCCACAGTCATGCTGAATGACATGCCTTCAGGCATAGTTGCTACATCTTCTTCAGTAATATCTAACTGACTTTCTAATTCCCAATGCATATGACCATCGTGTTCATGGGCACTAAGAATATTCAGGTAACCTGCGTCATCCAAAACCAGAAAATGTGCCCCATCATGCGAAAATGCGTAAGCAACCGGGCTGGCATCTGGTTGCCATTCCAGCGCTTCCATTTCATTTTCCTCAGGATTAACACTCAGCAAAATGGCTGGTCCACCACCGTGTCCTGAAGCTATACTGATAAAAGATTCACTCTCTTTATGGGCGTATAGTGTGCCGATGCGCAGCCCATCTAGGATGTCAATATTGGCAATTTTTTCTGCTTCGTATTCTTCGTCGTGTTGATTAGCAACTAACACGCCATCGCTACAGCCAAATACCACATATTCACTATTTTGCGCAGCACCATGTAAATCTGGACAATTGATTTCTAATACCTGTTCCAGTTCATATTCATCATCATGTAGGTGATACACACCCACTTGATCAGGTAGTATTTTAGCTGTCGACGTGCTCTCGGCATCATCGCGGCGCACTGTAGACAACAAATACTCACCACGAGGTTTAGCGACGCCATGCATGTTCATGGTGTAGTCCAGAGTAGGCAGAACACTGGTTTGATTGCTAATGTCGGTATCTGAGAGAACCTGTACTGAAGCAGGGATCCCAGATTCGGCATCACCATCATAAAAAATGGCCATCTGACCATCATGCTTGATGACGTGGGTTGGACGACTTGCGGCCAACTCATAGTCGCTCATCACTGGGGCTTGTTTATAATCATGTAGATGTTCACCGTGATCTTCTCGCCAAAAGCCTCCATCAATAAAACCCACATAATCCTGAGCGCGACTGGAAATCACTGCAAAACGATAATCTGCTGATACGCTTAAAGCATTGGATTCATGTACCAAAGCAAAGGTATCTAGCGCGTCATTATCGTCTAAATCAAATACAGTCAAGTCGGCACTTTCAGCCGATAGTACTGCTAAGCGCCCCATAGACTCGATAGTATAACTGTCATATACATGGTCGTGATCATCATGATCGTCATCTGTTTCCTCAATAGGATCTTTTTCAATTATGGTTGTTTCTGCATCGCCACATGCAGTTAACATTAACGCACTGATCGTGACCGCCAGCAGGTTAAGTGGAAATGGTTTGAGCATAGTATTTTCCTTATTATGTAAATGTAATTCTCAGATTAGAAGTAGCCACGAATGCCCAAAGCAAAGCTGCGGCCCGGGCGTGGAGCAATATCTTTAATAAACGAGCTATGCACTCTTGCCTCGGTATCCGTTAGGTTGCTGCCTTTGAGATAGATAGCCATATCCTGATTAAAGAGCGGTAGGTCGTAGGAAATACTGGCATCAACCAGCGTATATCCATTTGTTTGGGTTTCTTGGGCAGCAACACGGTCTTGCTTCTGATAGCGGGTAATATCCAGATGCGCACTTAATCGCTCGTTTTCATAGCTAAACTGGGTGCCAAAACGCATGGGGGGGGTGCGAGGTAAATCACCACCGTCTTTTAAACGGGCTCTGACATAATCGGAAAACACTGCGGCTTTAAATTCATCGCTAGCCTGCCAAGCAAGCTGTGCCTCAAAACCATGGAGGATCACATCATCGGTTTTGAAAATGTATACAGGTAGTTCATCGGTATGTTCATCACTTTCTTCTTCATGATCATGTACATCTTCTTCACCATGGTCATGACCACTTTCGGCAAATAGACCTGTATCAGTTTGATAGTAGTAATTGTCCACTTGGTTATAGAAGGTATTAAAAACAAAGCCGAGATCACCTTGTGTTTTCCGCAAAGTCAGGTCGATATTATTGGCGGTTTCAATATCAGTGTTTTCGTCGGTTAAATCAATATGGGTATCACCGTCATCCTCATGCAAAGCGAACAAGGCGCCTACCTCATAAGAACTGGTACCAATATGCGGACCAAACGACATTAACTCAGATGCCGAAGGCGCACGCTCTGAGCGTGAGATTGAAATTCCTAGATTATAACCTGGGGTGAAATCCCAAACTAAACCTGCTGATAAGCTGACTGGAGTGAATTGATGTTTAACAGCAAATACACGGGTGGTACTGGTTTCCACTTCATCTTCTTCATGATCATGCTCATGCTCATGCTCTTCTTCATCATGGTCGTGAGCTTCCAAAGTTGGCAGTAGCAGGTTGTTTGCCTCTAGGGTCACGCGCTCAATGCGGGCACCTAGCTGAAACAGTACCTCGCCAAAGTGCTTTTCTTCCATCATAGCCAATGCAATAGTTTGGGTTTCTGATGGGGGAGTAAAGGCTTCTTCTCCCTGGGCCGCCACTTCACTGCGTTTATAATGCAAGCTGAGGCCACCATTCCACTCTGAAAAAGGGTTATGATGAATATCTACTTTGAGTTCTTGAGTTTCGTTTTCGAATAAAGTACCTGTTTCACCATTTTCAATTTCGGCATGTTCATATTCGGTAAAGCCACCTCGAAAATTGACTTTATTAACCACCTTCCCGGCAAAATTATACTCACCCAATAATTGTACTCGGGTTTGTTCTAAGTCGGCGAAGACACTTTCTTCTTCTTCTTCGTCGTGATCGTGATCTTCTTCCTCTTCTGAGTGACTATGGCCAGGAATGCCGTATTCGCGGTTAAATTGCTCTACCGCAACACCAAAATAGCCTTCATCAAATAAGTAACTTGCACCTAAAGTAATGCCATCGGATTTTTCACTGCTGTTTTCAACGACAAAATCATGGGCTCCATTTTCTTCATCGTGACCTAGCTCTGGTGCGATAGGCACCTCATAATCACTGGATTCTCGATAATAACCATCAGCATAAAAGGCAAACGAGTCCATACCTGTTGTTAAATTAAAGGAACCCAATTTTTGTTCATCAGCAGAGTTGCCTTCCAGTAACCATTCGCCTTGTGTAGTGTTATCGGTAGGCACACGCCCATCAACCACATTAACTACACCACCTATTGCGCCGCTACCATAAAAGAGTGTTGCTGGGCCACGTAACACTTCTATTTGTTGTGCCGTTGACGCTTCGGATGCAACTGAATGGTCTGGACCAACTCTAGACACATCGCTCACATCAAGCCCATTTTGTGCAATCAATACACGAGGGCCACTTAAGCCACGAATAATAGGGGTACTGGCCACATTGCCATGGAAGTTGGTATTCACCCCTGGCAATTTTTCCAGACTATCACCCAATGTAGACGCTTGTTGGCGACGCAATGCTTCACCGGCCAAAACGCTTACCGGTGATGCAGACTCCATAATTGACATATGTATAGGTGTGCCAACGATATCGACTACTTCAATGGGTGAGCGACTGAGAGACAAGGTTAAGGTTTTAACTTTGTCATCGGCCAACATTATGTCTTGATGCAGGTGGGCATAATTTGCCGCAGAGATATGGATTTCATTTATGCCAGTACTTAATTTGTTGAAAATAAAGCGCCCTTTACTGTCTGTGATGGTTTGAGTATTTTCCCCATCCACTCGAACCGTCGCACCAGCAATCGCTTTACCATCACTATTTATTACTACCCCTTCTATTGATTGTGCCATGGCAACAACAGGTAGCAGTGTACTTATAACAGCCGCAATCCGTGATATTTTGTACATTTAAACTCCAGTGTAATGTTATACTATATCATTAGTTTGATGTTATGTTATATTGTATCAAAATGAAAATCAAACAGGTCTTCAATACCATATATGTTTCATATGATTATTTTTTTGCGTGGACTGCTGAAACGGTTATTTTCATCAGTCTGCGATGTATCGTTTTTAGTAGAGAGTCAATCTAGTAGCGGGGGAAACTTAGTTTTGTTTATGAATAAGGTATGGGTTCGGCTGTCTCTTATATTCCTGTTCAGTATGGGATTTTCAGCCAACGCCCAGCAGCATACACATGGTCAAGGTCAGCTTTTGATATCCCAGGATGGAACAGAGTGGCATATGCAATTGATTTTACCGGCCGCTGATAGCTTAGGGTTCGAGCATGTTCCAGAGACTCAAGCACAGAAAAATAAGATTGAGTCACTTGCTAAGAAATTACAAGAAAACGCAGCTGTTATTGAAGTTGATGGTCGGTGTGCCCTAATAAAAGCCGCACATTCCTTGGTAAACCAACATGGGGATGAGCTCCATAAAAATCATGAACATGATAACGAGCAAGATCACCATGATATAGAAGTTGAATATCAATTCAGCTGTAAAGATGCGATTACTCAGGTATATGTGAAAATCTTTGAAACTATGCCATCACTTAATGCCATAGAGCTGCAGTGGCTGCTGGAAAATAGTCAGGGAATGCTGACTCTTACCCGCAGCCATCCCTATATAGAGTGGTAATTATGAATACTATGGACGCTAGGGATTTTATCCAGATTGCCAAGAATATTTGTGAAAAGACGGGGTCTAGACTCACGGAAACACGTCAACATATGTTGGAAGTGTTATTCACAGTAGAAACACCAAAATCAGCCTATGAGCTAACAGATGATTATAACCGGCTAGTTAACTCACCCATTATGGCGATGTCGGTTTACCGGATCCTAAATTTTTTGGCATCTATTAGACTAGTTCATCACCTTCATTCAATAAATAAATACATTATTTGTAAACATCCCATTGGGAGAAGTGAAGACCAAGTACCGCTGTTTCTGATTTGTACTTCGTGCCAACAGATAGAAGAAGTTGCCATAGCGGCAGATCTTATTTATGCATTATCAGACCATGCTGAAAGCCGCGGATTTATCAGTGCGGGTTCACAAATTGAGCTCAATAGCTTATGCAAAAAATGCCAATCAAATATTCATCAACACTCACCAGGAGACTTTAATGGTCAAAATCCAACAAATAAGTGACAAAGCAGCAGTGGGGTTATCACTATTATGTGTGGTTCACTGTCTTTTTTTACCTATTCTTCTAATTCTAATCCCGTCATTATCCGGTGTATTTGCCTTTAACGATGAGCTATTCCATACATGGTTGCTATACGCAGTTGTCCCAATTAGTTCGATTGCCATGCTAATGGGATATCTACATCACCGCAGTCATCGGGTTTTTTTAATTGGCGCCTTGGGGTTAATAATGCTTATTTTGACTGCTTTCTGGGGGCATGAACTTTTTGGTGAATTCGGTGAAGTGGCTTTTACTGTATTGGGTTCAAGCATCATTGCCTACAGCCATATTCGTAACTATCAACTGCGCTCACAAAACAAGCGTCCAGAACCTCATCATTAGGAGTCAAAAAATATGCAACAACCTAAACTGCCGGTCACTGTCCTATCAGGATTTCTCGGTGCGGGAAAAACAACGGTACTTAGCCATATATTGAACAACCGTCAAGGCAAAAAGGTTGCCGTCATTGTGAATGATATGAGTGAGATCAACGTAGATGCATCAATCCTAAAAAATGAAGTCACTTTAAATCAAAGTGAAGAGAAGTTAGTTGAAATGAGCAATGGCTGTATTTGTTGCACGTTACGGGAAGATTTATTGTTAGAGGTGGGCAAGTTGGCAGCAACGGGAAAGTTTGACTATTTGGTTATCGAATCGACAGGTATATCGGAACCTCTTCCGGTAGCTGAAACCTTTACTTTTGCGGATGAAAACGGTATCTCGTTATCCGACGTTGCAGATCTGGATACCATGGTCACAGTGGTCGATGCCCTTAATTTTCTCAACGATTATGATGAAGCAAAGTACTTACAAGAAACAGCTGAACATCTTGGTGAAGAAGACGAGCGCAGTGTCACAGACTTACTGGTAGATCAGGTCGAATTTGCCGATGTTATTTTAGTTAGTAAAACCGATCTGGTGGGAATTACAGAGCTTAATCGATTAATCAGCATCTTAAAAAATCTGAATTCGCAGGCGCGTATTATTCCAATAAGTCATGGACAAATTAATGTGGAAGAGGTGCTTGGTACTGGGCTTTTTGATTTTGACAAAGCGCAACAAGCCCCCGGATGGTTGCAAGAATTACGTGGTGAGCATACACCTGAGACCGAAGAGTATGGCATTGCGAGTTTCAGCTATTTAGCCCGTCGGCCTTTCCATCCTGAAAAATTTCATGAGTTTCTGCACGGCACAGATAAATTCGGTAAGTTAATTCGTTCTAAAGGGTATTTTTGGTTAGCTTCGCGCCCAGAGTTTGCTGGTCAATGGAATCAGGCTGGTGGTATTGCCCACTATGGGTTTGGCGGTATGTTCTGGAAAGCAGTGCCCAAATCTGAATGGCCTAGCGACGCAGATTCTTTGGCATCCATAGAAAAACTATGGGAAGAACCTTTTGGTGATATGCGACAAGAATTGGTGTTTATCGGACAAAATTTAGATCAGGAGGCTGTTACTGATGCATTGAATCATTGCCTGTTGTCAGATGAGGAGCTTTTGCAAGGAAAATGCCACTGGAAAACCTTAGCCGATCCTTTTCCTGAATGGGAGAGCGAAGCATGAACAATACATCAGTCTTGACGGAAATAGCGCAACCTCCAGAAAAAGTAAGGAGGTCCTCGGAGTCACACAGTCCCGCTGTTTTGACCGATATTTATGCCCAAGACATCAACATGTGCATCTGGAAACGGGAGTTGTCAGCAGAGCTGCTCACAGATATTGAACAATATCTGCAGGGCAAACCAAACTTGAGTATCACCAAAATCATTAAGTCTGATGCAATTAATCAGGAGCTGAATGAAATTCTGAAGGATTTTCCAAACCTTGCTGCCCTGCGGGACAACATCGCCGAATTAATCGACATGTTTTCTTGTCTTTTTGACCTGAAACAAGTCGGTTTTCGCCTTAACGTTCTCGAACATGCTATGTGTCCGCGTTTTCATGTAGACAAAATTCCCTGCCGTTTAATTACCACATACAGTGGCAACGGCACACAATGGCTTTCCCATGACCGAGTCAACCGCGACAAACTGGGATTTAAAAGTCAGGGGCTTGGTGATGAACAGTCTGGATTCTATTTGAACGCCGATGATATTCAAATTGTGACGACGGGACATGTCGCCTTACTTAAAGGGGAGTTATGGCAAGGCAACGAAGAGGCAGGGTTAGTGCATCGTTCCCCTCCTGCAAGCTCTGATGAAAAACGGCTAGTGATGACATTGGACTTTGTTTAGTAAGTGATACATGAGCACTCAGTTAAGTAAAAATGCCTTGTTGACCAATAATAATTTCATTGTGGCTGGACTCCTGTTGCAGGTACTCAAGTTTCAGCAAAAACATGACGAAACTGGGTTAACGGTTAGGAGGGGACGGGCAAAACTAGCAAATATTATCGAACTAAATCGGCTGTAATACCTGGTCATTACTCACAAATAACATTCAAGGAATTGGACTATCCATGACTAAAAATAATCAAATGCCTGCTTCTGAGTCAGAAATCAACCAAGCATCCTGCTGCAGTCGCTCTAGTTGCTGCGCCCCTCCAAATCCTGTTGTTCGCGTCGAGCCCAAAGTGGGTCGTAACGACCCTTGCCCTTGCGGCAATGGTCGCAAGTTTAAAAAGTGTTGCGGCAAAAATAGATAAACTCTGAATTGGCATCTTAAGGGCAAGGATAGCCTATTCAACCAACCGCTATCTGAGTACTGTCATTGTTGCAGCTTTGTGAGTAAATTAATAAATATTTCAAAAACCTAAAAAGGGATAGGTTGAATGTTAAATTGAGTTTATATCTTATTAAGAAATTATACTCATCATTCTAAAATACCTAATAGGGAAACATGCTTTGCAGTGGGCCTTGTAGCGTTATGCAATAGTCAGTTATACCTCTTACATATAACGAAAATATAACGAGCGAAAATGAACACTGAACACTTAGCTATTCGATCTGTTCCCACCAACATCATTAGCGGATTTTTAGGTGTGGGGAAAACGTCTGCAATTTTGCAGCTACTCAAACATAAACCAAAGGGGGAGCGCTGGGCAGTGCTGATCAATGAATTTGGTGAGATTGGTGTGGATGGAAGTTTGCTTGAAGGCCAATACACGCATGCTGAGGGTATTTTCATTCGTGAAGTGCCGGGTGGCTGTATGTGTTGCGCCGCGGGTCTGCCTATGCATATTGCATTAAACCAATTGTTGGCCAAAGCCAAGCCCGATCGCTTACTCATCGAACCCACAGGTCTCGGGCATCCCAAAGAAGTGTTACAGACACTCTCAGCAGAACATTATCAGGATGTATTATCATTGCATAAAACACTTACTCTGGTAGATGCAAGAAAACTCTCTGACCAGAGATATACTAGTCACGATACATTTAATCAGCAGATCGCCATTGCAGATGTTGTTATTGGTAATAAATTGGATCTCTATAAAGAGGAGGAACAGTCAAGGTTAATCGCTTATGTCAAACAGCACGGGCAAACTCACGCTGAGGTAATATTTACTCAATATGGGGAGATCCCATTATCAGCATTGCAAGGTTTAACCACAACCACCCCTATACCAATACATCATCACCATCACAAAACTCAAACAAAACCACTGGTTTCAGAGCTAGCGATACCAGCATGCGGTTTTGTAAAAGCGATGAACGAGGGAGAGGGGTTTAGTAGTATTGGTTGGCGATTTTCACCCAAAAAAGTTTTCAATCATAAATTGCTGTTTTCATTTTTAGCAGGTCTACGGGTTGAACGAATGAAGGCCGTCTTCATTACGGATGCAGGTGTGGTTGGCTATAACCTGACTGGTGATGCGCTAACTGAGATCCCGCTAGATGATTGCCTAGAAAGTAAAATAGAAATTATATCGAATGGGATAGATGACACATGGGAGTTGGCATTAATGCAATGTTTGCAAAATCCAGAGTAGCTTCTTATTTAAAAAAATACGCCTAAGCCTAATAGTTATTGCACACTTTATACATCAAAACGACCGATAATCCTAAGTATTGAATTCCTCCCGAAACGGGCACGTCAGTGTTGGCGTAAGTCGTCAGGTTGCCCTTGATAGGGTTTGATATTAACTAAATTTAATCGATAGGCCGAGGTTCCTAACGGATCCTCGAATAGACCCTGACTCAAAATACCTGACAAGGTAAAGGCCTTATGTAATTCAATGTTTTTAAATCCATCTATGAGCTGCACAAAAATCATCTGATTAGGCGGTGGTGGCGGATAATGAATACAGGCACCGAAATAAGGCACCAGAAAAAAGCTTTTAATACTCCTGTCGGCACTGACGTCAATGGGCAGGATAAATCCAGAAATAGACACCGCTTGCTCAAGTGTTTCATTGACTGTATTCGTTGAATACAAGGCTGAATTATAAGCTGGATCACTGCTTGCTTGCAGTGACAGAGCTAACTGCTTACTAAAGTCGTTTTCAGTTGTTTGATAATGAGCGAGTACCTCCTTTTCTGCCACGGGGATTAGCGCCTCCCATCCCAAGAGCGATATTTGCTGAGTGTTAAACGCTTTTAGCAATGCTTGGTCGGGCGTGGCGTACCACACTTTTTCGGCATTCCAAAAGGCGCTTATCGCTGGGCTGACTTTCTGAAAAAACATAGTCAATAGTATGCCAGCTACAAAGAACAAACCTAGAAAAGCCACAAACTTTAATCTGTTATTGAGCATTGGTTTTGACAACTTCTCATGGCAAGGCGCTGCAAACATAGGGAATAAAGAGTTTACAAAATTTCATTCATTCGGGATAAGGAATAACATTATCGAGCCGCATTCGGTAAGCGGATGCACCCAAATCATTCTGTATAATCTCAGTGGATAACACGCCTTCAAACCAAAAAGCATCATATAAATTATCCAGTGCAAAACCTTTTTCTAGCTCTGCATAAATAATTTGGTTGGGAGGAGGTGGAGGCATATGCAGACAGGCTCCAAAATAAGGCACAATAAAAAATTCAGTGACCAATTGCGCTTCATTTGTTTGCAGGGGTACGATAAACCCCGGCAAGCGGATCGCCATATTATCATAAGTATCAATGACTTGTGTTGAGCGTAAGGCTTGCTGAAAACGTTGGGTTTTCAGATCATCTGGCGATATTTCACCAAAAGTTTCCATAGAGTCCTGTTCAGAGCCATCTTGAATATCTAACAAAAAATCCGGTGGATCCATCAGTGCATCAAGGTCGTCCTGTGGCATGAGTGCGATCCATTCTAGTGTCTCGTATTTTTGTACTTGTTGCGGCCCCGCCACAGAAAATCCTGGCAAGACACTCAATATTAAAGCCATAAACCCCATTGTGATGTGCTGAAAACTGAGCATGTTACCTCTGTAAAAAGAATAGATTAGCTAAGTGTGATTAATATGTTATAACATATCATCTATGGGGTGTATATCCACAACAAATAACAAGAGTACGGCTCGGGAATTAAATTGATATCAAGTGCTTTAAAAATTAAAGAGTCTCTGGCGATTGACGTTAAAGGTGTATACCACCGCTACTCAAAGACTAAATATGCCGTAGGAATATTCATTCCCCGATGGACCCTAAAGCGTGGAGAACGAGTCTTTTTGCATGGCGCATCCGGCTCTGGTAAAACCACCTTGCTGAATCTTCTTGCGGGCGTGCTAAGTCCGACTCAGGGTGGAATACAACTGCTAGAACAAGAATTTTCTAGTCTTTATTCCCGTCGCAAAGATAAGTTTCGGGCACAACATATAGGCGTGGTATTTCAGCAATTTAATTTAATATCGTACTTAAGTGTGCTCAAAAACATTCAGCTTGCAGCCTATTTTGGTGGTAATGCAAAAAGTAAGGTTGAACAGAAAGCCAGTGAAATGCTAAGGAAACTCAAGCTCGACCCAGATGTGTTGCAACGACCCGCAGGCTCTTTAAGTGTCGGACAACAGCAACGTGTTGCCATTGCTCGGGCTCTCATTAATGCGCCTGAAATATTGCTAGTGGATGAGCCGACTTCTGCGTTAGATGCCGCTGCTCGGGATGCTTTTATGGAAATCTTGATTGAGATCTGCCAACTCACTACCACTACTCTGGTTTTTGTCAGCCAC
Organism: Paraglaciecola arctica BSs20135; assembly: GCF_000314995.1. GTDB lineage: Bacteria > Pseudomonadota > Gammaproteobacteria > Enterobacterales > Alteromonadaceae > Paraglaciecola > Paraglaciecola arctica. The sequence continues at coordinate 34,519 of NZ_BAEO01000060.1, forward strand.
GACATGTATTTACGGCGTTTTTTTGACGCGAGTGTTGAAATATCATCACTGCTAAAACCAGTGGAGACTGTAGAATGTTAGTATCTGTTGCGTGGAGTAGTTTAAGAAGCCGCCGTAAATCGGTTATTTTGACGTTTTTTTCCTTGTTGATTAGCATCAGCGTATTACTCAGTGTTGAACATATTCGTCAAAATGCCAAAGAAAGTTTCAATAGAACAATATCCGCTGTGGATATTATTGTAGGCGCACCTAGTGGCCAGTTAAATTTGTTGTTGTACTCAGTATTCAGAATGGGAAACCCCACCAATAATATAGCTTATGAGAGTTTTGAAACCCTGAGTAAAAACCAACACGTCGCTTGGACTATTCCAATTTTATTAGGTGACTCTCATCGTGGATCCCGAGTGATGGGGACCAATGAAAATTATTTTGCACATTTCAAATATGCTAACAAGCAAGCACTTGAGTTTGCTGCCGGCGTGCCATTTTCCAAGCTATTTCAGGCTGTTATAGGTGCAGATGTTGCGAAACAATTAAAATACCAAGTCGGTGATGAAATAGTCATAGCCCATGGTATAGGGAATGTTAGTTTTGCCAAGCATGACAATACACCTTTTGTCATAAGCGGCATTCTCAAAGCAACCGGTACACCAGTTGATAAAACAATTCACGTAAGCTTAAACGCGATAGAAGCCATTCATTTGTCGCCATCTCAACAAAAGAAACTGCTAAGTGACCCCACCTCAGTTAACTTAACCCCCGAAAGTATGACAGCGGTAATGTTAGGTTTGAAGTCACTAATGGCTACTTTCAAACTGCAACGGGAAATCAACAATTACCAAAAAGATCAGTTAATGGCTATTCTGCCTGGTGTGGCGATGACTGAGTTATGGCAAATGATGGCGACAGTTGAAAACCTGTTACTGGTGATCAGCATCTTGGTGTTAATTTCTTCACTTTTTGGCTTGTCTACTATGTTGCTGGCATCCATGCAGCAACGGAAAAATGAAATTGCAGTGTTGCGAGTGTTAGGTGCAAGCCCAAGCGTTATTTTTGCATTGGTACTGATAGAAGCTCTGCTCTTAATTGTTCTAGTCATAGTGGCTGCAATAGGGCTTATCAGTTTAACCTTAACCTTGTCGAGTGATTGGTTGGCATCCGAATATGGCTTGTTTTTGAGTGGCAACCTATTGTCAATAGACTCTCTCAAGGTAGTCGCTGTTATTGTGGTTACCTCTATTATAACCTCGCTGCTTCCCGCTATTGAAGCCTATAAAAATGCCTTAAATGTGGGGTTGTCATCAAGGTGTTAATTATCATCATTAATATTGGTGTTATGTCTGTGTATAACTGTAAACATTAGAAAAAGGACAATTATGATTACTCGTCGGAAGTTTAATTTAGGAGTGGTTTCCCTGGCTTTTTCAGGACTTGCAAAAAGCGCATTGGGCAACAATCTCAACGTGGAAAAAGCAACTTTGGGCTATGGACCTTTGATTGTCGACGATAAAGGTTTATTGGATCTACCTGCAGGTTTTAGCTATAGGATTATTTCGACCTTAGGAGAAAAAATGTCGGATGGTTTGGACGTGCCAGATAGGGCTGACGGCATGGGTTGCCTGCCGCTAGATGGGGAGCGCGTGGCATTGATCCGTAATCATGAATTACACCCTGACCATATCGCTAAGTTACCACAATCCCTGCAAAACCATAAAAGTAACTTTTCCTATGATACTTATTCTAATGGGGTCGCTTTACCTGGGGGGACTAGCACTATTGTTTACAATCTAGGTACTGGCAAAAAAGAACAGGAATTTCTCAGCCTGATTGGCACAATTCGTAATTGTGCTGGTGGTGTCACGCCTTGGGGGACTTGGCTAAGCTGTGAAGAATCGGTCGATATACCTAATGGCACTATTAGTCAGGAACACGGATATATTTTTGAAGTACCGGCAACGGCCAAAGGACCGGTTGAACCCATCCCACTTAAAAAAATGGGCCGCTTCAACCATGAAGCAGCTGCTGTGGATCCAGCCTCTGGTATTGTTTATTTAACTGAGGATCGCGGTGACAGCCTTTTTTATCGTTTTATTCCAAATGCTTATGGAGATCTCGCCAAAGGGGGGAAATTACAAGCTCTGGTAATAAAAAGCAAAGCTCAATACGATACACGCAACTGGACCGGCATCACCATGAATAAGGGCCAATGGTTAGATATCGAGTGGATTACCCTCACTAACCCTGAAAGTCCAGAAGATGATTTGCGTTTGCAAGGTTATTCAAAAGGGGCTGCGTTGTTTGCCCGTGGTGAAGGGATCCATTGGGGAGAAAAGGAATTGTATTTTTGTTGTACTAATGGTGGCTTAGAGCAATTAGGACAAATCATGCAATATGTTCCTTCACCCTATGAAGGAACAGATAAAGAGGATCTTCAGCCAGGAAAAATACAATTATTTGTAGAGAGTGAAGATAAGTCTTTATATAACTTTGGAGACAATTTGACCGTGATGCCAAATGGACATTTATTAGTCTGCGAAGACCAATACACAGAGGTAGTAGACAATCATCTTCGTGGCGTGAGCGAAAACGGCGAATTATATGCCTTTGCCAAATTGCGTGAACAAACCGAACTTGCCGGAGCATGTTTTTCTCCTGACACTAAAACCCTATTTGTTAATGTCTATTCCCCAACCAAAACTCTTGCAATACAAGGCCCTTGGACGTGGTAGCGCTAGCTAGCGCTTTAGTTTTTTAAATTAATAGTCTGAGTGTTTAAATATCAATAGTGGATATTGAAGCTACAGTGTAAGAAGATTTTGCCTCGCCATTTAAGGCGAGGTTTAAAGCTCTCAAATAAATTGTTTAATGCCGAGTTGTGTAAGTATCGTAGCGTTAATGGGAGCAATTAATAAAATTACCGACTTAAAAAGCAAAAATTTCGAGCAATGTAAACCAAAGCGTACTATTTACATAACTATTAAGTTAAGGGTGTTGCATTAATTGTTTTTCGAAAAAAGAAAGCATCTCTTGGGTATATTCCGCCGCCTGATTGCCAGTTGAGCCAATATGCACGCCTTTTTTCATAAATCCGCCTGTGGCAGCATAAGTAAATAATTCTTTTGCTGTTAAGGATGGGTCCATTTTTCCACTTCTTGGATCGAAATATTGACCATGATTGTTGATATATAAAATATGAAAATTTACCACTGATGTTGCGTGAGCAATTTCAGTCGGCGGTACTCCTTCTCTGTCGAAAGCATGTCGCGCGTCTGGAAACATCATTATCTGGGCATCATTGCCACCAGACTGCAGTGCCTGCACTGCGCCTTGGCATTTTATAGGTGAAACCCAATCATCAGCATCACCGTGCAAAACAAGGAGGGATGCTCCTTTGGCTAGTTGCGGGCGGTTGAATTGCACGCCGCACCAAGGATAACCAGCCATAACAGCTCGAATGGCTTTGTCCTCACCGAATACTACTTCGCTAAGTGGCGCTGCTATGGCCATCATCACTGCGGTACCGCCTCTGCTTCCTCCGGTTGCACCTATACGTGTTGAGTCTATCCCGGGAGAGTGACGTAGCTTTTCTACGGCTGCAAGCACATCATAAGTACTAGCGGCAAAACTCATTTGACCTTGGTCGCTAATAGTATCGGTTATGCCTCGGCCATAAAAAGGGTCGATCACTAACGCGGCAATCCCAGCTGAGCTGAGTGTAACCGCTTGATGAATATGATGAGGGCCAATATTTCCACTACCGGGGTTGATAATTACCGCTGGCACTGACGAGGATTTGGTGTTGTTGGGCATAAATAACTGCGCGCTTAATTCTACCGCTGGACCAAGATTACCATTAATAATATTGGCGTAATCAGCAGGGGAGTGGCTGCTAAATGTAACCAGAGTGCCACTTATTCCATTGGCTAATTTAAGAGGCTCAGTAGCAAAGGTTTTACTATCCACTTGTGGCACTTTTAACGTTTCAGCGAAAATCGTGCAACTGCTAGTCAAAAGTATAAACAACAAACCAAACTGTCGTAACAATGGTTTAAATATGAGTGTGTTCTGATTGAACAATGTACGGTGTTTCATAATCTTTTTTCCTACTGTTAAATTCTATTTATTAGCTGAAGTCGCTAGTAAACTTAGCGAGTGTTTATCGAGCATGAAATCCTGCTTTATGGGCAGAATCGTGAGCCTTTTTTGCAACGGATAAGTTGGTTCACTACAGGTTTTACACTGGCTATCTGTTCAGCTCGCATTTTTTGTAGTGCTGTTACCACTTCAGGATGGTTTTTTGCAATGTCATACTTCTCGCCCGGATCAGCATTTAAATCGTAAAGTATGGGCTGTTGGTACTCGATAACCTCTGGATTGCCGTATGCTTCTTTAAACAAGAAATGGGCTTTATATTGGCCTTTACGGACAGCATAAATTTGATCACCTCGATAATAAAAATATTCATTTCGAATGCCAGTTTTTCCTTGCAACAAGGTATCTGATAAATCATAGGCATCGGAATTTTCTGGGGCTTTTCCACCGGCTACACTCACAAGTGTGGGTAATAAGTCGATTGTTGAACCTATGTCATGTACCAATTCAGGTTTGATATGTCCCGGCCACCAGAAGAATCCAGGGACCCGCAGGCCGCCTTCTAAAGTTTCATTTTTCCCGCCACGAAAAGGTCCAGCACTACCACCCATAGTTTCAAACAATAACCACGGACCATTGTCTGAACTGAATACCACTAAAGTATTTTCTGCAATGCCTTGCTCACGGAGAGTTTGTAAGACTTGGCCAACTGACCAATCAAGCTCTTCCATCACATCACCGTATAATCCTTGGGTACTACGGCCAGTAAACTCTTCAGAAGCAAAAAGTGGCACGTGAGGCATGGCATGAGCTAAATAAAGAAAAAAGGGTTGTTGTTTATTTTCCTTGATAAAGGCTGTTGCCTTGTCAGTATAACGTTTTGTTAACTCATGCTGATTGGGTCCATATTCCAGTACTTTTTCATCCTGCATCAAGGGTACTTTGAAATACTCTGGTTTGGGATGAGTCCATTGCTTGCCTTTACTCCAGTTAGCTAAACTCCAATCGTCACCATTTAGCTTTTTGATCAAACCCCAATCTTGGTTCATATCATTGGAATAAGGAACGCCGAACCAACTATCAAAACCGTGATGTGTAGGCAGTGCCTCAGGCATATGTCCTAAATGCCATTTACCTACCATGGCAGTTTTATAACCTTGGGCTTTTAACGCTTCGGCAATTGTCAGTTCGCTATCTGGTATTCCGCCAAGTGAATCTTCACGGAAAACGTTTCGATACGGAGCTGAAGACGCCAAACCAGCCCTGACAGGATATTTACCCAACATTAACCCCGCACGGCTAGGTGTACAAACTGGCGCTGCAACATAAAAATTAGTCCACTTCTGACCTTCAGCCGCCATTTTGTCGAGGTTAGGGGTTTTAAGTGTTGGGTGCCCATTGTTGCTCATGTCCCCGTATCCCATATCATCTGCAAATATGATGATGATATTGGGCGGTGTCACCTTGTCGAGATCTGCTGCATAAATGTTCGTAGAATATATACTTGCGAACCACAGTATTGCGTTACAAATTAGGGGTGATTTTACTTTCTTCATCATGATAGATCCCAGTTACTTATACTAAATACAGCTTCGGTATTGCTTGATCGGTTTGGTTTTTCATTATTTTAACCACTTATTAACAATAGCAGTATGGCTCTTAAGTTACAATCGTTGTCTTTTGGGGTTTCAATAATGGGTATATAATAAATTTATTTTAAATCAGTAGTTTAATATATGTCTCTGTATAATAATTGGTTATGTATATTAATAAGTAGTAACGTTGTCTTTTGTTTTTCTTGAGACAAAAACATACTTAATAGGTTAAAATGCAGTAACAATAGCTGGCTTTAATTAGCGCTAAACGGAAAGTAACGGTAAATGGAACATGAAAGAAGCAAAAAATAATACTATTCATGATGTAGCCAGAGTGGCTAAGGTTTCAATTAAAACAGTGTCCAGAATACTGAATAACGACCCGCGCGTTCGAGAAGCAAATGTAGTCAAAGTAAAGAAAGCGATCATCGAACTTAATTATAAAATGGATTTTAATGCGCGGCGTTTGCGTACAAAACAATCATACCTTATTGCCGTGCTTTACTTTGATTATCGAGGGAACTTCTACGCAAATATGGTAATAGGCGGGGCTATAAGTGCCTGTGATGAACTCGGGTATGACGTCCTGATCCGTCCTATCAAATATAGCGGAGAGAACCTTATGTCCAGTGTTATGCATATGATAGAGCGTTCTAATCCAGATGGTTTCATATTACCCCCTCCACTATGCGAGAATCAGTTACTCTTGGAGCTTTTAAATAAGAAAAATATTCCATTAGTGCGCATTTCTCCTTGTGACATTAATGGTAACGACTTGGTTTATTGTGATGAGGTGTCTGCAACGCAGAAAGCTATTCAACATTTAATTTCACTTGGGCATACTGAAATTGGTTTTATTAATTATTTGGTAGGTCACGCCGCAGGGAATTGGCGATACGAGGGTTATAAAAAAGCCTTAGCCGAAGCTGACATTAAGGAAAGACCAGAACTAGTTGAGCAGCATGAGTATCAAGCCAATATTGTTGAACATGCAGCACGTCGATTATTGAAATTGCCAAATCCACCAACAGCTATATTCACTACTAATGATGCTAGTGCCTCAATTATTTATCGCGTGGCTTCACAGCTCAATAAAAAAATCCCTTATGACCTGTCTGTGATGGGGTTTGATGACGACCCAGTAGTCGAATACCTGTGGCCACCCTTGTCGACTGTAAGGCAACCAGTAACAGAATTAGGCTATGAAGCTGCAAAACTACTCATTAGGAAATTCATTCAAAAAGAGGATGTTACTGAGATAGTTAATCCTAAATGCGAATTGTTAATTAGAAACTCATGTGGACCGTTAATTTCCTAAAAACCGATACAGGAATCGATTTCCGGCCCAGTAATCTTAATGTGGTTTTTAATACCTTAGCCTCTAATGCTAGGCACCGCATGTTTTGTTTGGCGCTCAATCTTAATGAAATACTCTTTTAAATAATCGAGTAACAGTCGTAGCTTTTTGGAGGTAGCGCTGCCAGGTGGGAAAACGCCATATATGTTGATGTCTTTTAGCTGGTAATCATCTAATACTGATTCTAACTTACCCGCTTGGATCTTGGGCCATGCGTCATATACTGGCACCCTGCCTATGCCATGCCCCCCTTCAAGAAAAGCAGTACGTGCAGCAGCATTATTGGTACTGATCCCGCCTTTTACTGCAACGCTGTATGAAAGATTGTCTTTACTTAGCTCAATGGTTCCCGCGGTCAATTTATACACAACCCACTGGTGTTGTTGTAAATCAGTGGGAACCTTTGGCCGACCTCGCTTTTTGAAATAATCTGGCGATCCGCATAAGCAGGTCTGTAGTGTAGAAAGCTTACTTGCTTGTAAACCCGAATCAAGCAATGGAGCACCTCGGATAGCCAGGTCGATGCCTTCTTGCATGATATTCACCACCTCATCAGTGAGCATTACATCTAAGTCAATTTTGGGATACAAATCGCGAAAGTTATTCAGTGCGGGTACTACCATTTGCAAACCCACGTTGACAGGGCAGGTTATTTTTAACAAGCCTTCGGGTTCGTTTTTAAGATTCTCTATTTGTTGGTTAGCAGTGGTGGCCCGCTCGGCGATGATTCGGCATGACTGGTAATACTCAGCACCAGCTTCAGTTAATGAAATTGATCGCGTAGTACGGTTGAGTAGTTTCACCCCAAGCTGTGATTCCAGCTTTTTAATGTGATAACTGACCACAGCTCGGGATAAACCTATATGTTTGGCAGCCGCCGTGAGATTACCTTGCTCAATAACTTGAGCAAATACCACCATGCTTTTGAGTTGTTCAAAATATAAGTTCATGTGCCATTATAGCAATATTGTATCAATTGTTCGAACAATGTTGTCTAATTTCTCTGTATTGTTAGAAGTTTGATAGAGGTTTAAACTTGTTTCAAATTCAAGACAGATGAGAAAAGATAATGAAAACACAACAAACAGCTAAGCACATCTTAATGGTGTTAACTTCACATGCTGAGCTAGGTAATAGTGGTGAAAAGACGGGATTCTGGATAGAAGAATTTGCCGCCCCTTATTATGCTTTTATCGATGCAGGTATAAAAGTGAGTATTGCTTCTGTAGCTGGCGGCCAGCCACCTATTGATCCTAAGAGTGAATTGGAAGATTTTCAAACGCCAGCAACCAAGCGTTATGATGAGGATAGCGAAGTACAAAAATTAATGGCTAATACTGCAAAATTACTTGATGTTGACGCTGCTGACTATGACGCAGTGTTCTATCCAGGTGGTCACGGACCATTATGGGATCTTACCGAAAACGTAACATCAATTTCTTTAATTGAAAACTTCCTAGCTGCCAACAAGCCAGTAGCCGCAGTATGTCATGCAACTGCTGCATTTTTGAATGTTAAAGATGCTAATGGTGAATATGTGGTTAAAGGCAAAACGGTAACGGGTTTTACTAATAGTGAAGAAGAGGCAGTACAATTAACCGAAATTGTGCCTTTTTTACTAGAAGATGAATTGATTAAGCGCGGCGGTAAATATCAAAAGGTTGCTGACTGGAGTGCATTTGCAATACGGGATGGTCTATTAATTACCGGCCAGAATCCAGCAAGCTCAGAATTAGCCGCAGAAAAATTATTGGCAATTTTAGCTTAGGCTTTAAGTGCTGAAAAATATTAGAAATAGTGAGGAATATTATTCATGTTAAATTTTAGTTTTCAAAATACTACCCAAATTCGTTTTGGTGAAGGTCAAATCGCTTCATTAAGTAAACAGATCCCTAGTGATGCCAAAATATTGGTGACTTATGGTGGTGGCTCCATCAAAAGCAACGGCGTTTATGATCAAGTTGCAGCAGCATTAGCTAATCATACTTGGTTTGAATTTTCGGGCATCGAGCCAAACCCAAGTTACGACACGTTAATGAAGGCTCAAGATATTATTAAAGAGAATAATATCAATTTTATTCTAGCGGTCGGTGGCGGTTCGGTGGTTGATGGTTCTAAATTTATCGCAGCTGCAGCTTTATTCGAAGGTGATGATCCTTGGGAAATAGTGAGCAAACAGACACGTATTAAAAAAGCATTACCTCTTGCTTGTGTACTGACTCTACCTGCAACTGGATCTGAGTCGAATACAGGTGCGGTAGTAACTCGTGATGGTAATAAACTGCCTTTCAACAGCCCGTTGGTTCGTCCTATATTTGCAGTGCTTGATCCTGCGGTAACTCTGTCATTGTCGGATCGTCAGGTAGGCAATGGTGTTGTGGATGCGTTTGTACACACTATGGAGCAATATCTAACTTATAGCGTCAACGCTAAAGTACAAGACCGTTTTGCTGAAGGACTTTTGCTAACCTTAATTGAAGAAGGGCCAAAAGCACTGGCGCCTGAAACGTCCAAAGATTTAGATATTCGTGGAAATATTATGTGGGCGGCAACTATGGCGCTTAATGGTTTGATCGGAGCAGGTGTGCCGCAAGATTGGACAACACACATGATTGGACACGAATTAACAGGTACTCACGGCATCGACCACGCACGTACGTTATCAATAGTATTACCTGCTGTGATGAAAGTATGTAAAGAGGCGAAACGTGAAAAATTATTACAGTATGCTGAGCGTATCTGGAATTTGACTGAAGGTGATGAAGATTCACGTATTAATGGTGCAATTGAACATACCGAGCAGTTTTTTGAAAAGATGCAGGTGCCAACACGTTTATCTCAGGTTGATTTAGGTGAAGCGGATATAGATTTATTAATCGAAAAATTGACGCGACACGGTATGCTGAAGTTGGGTGAACATAGCGCAGTAACACCTGAGATTAGCCGTGAAATATTAGTCACTGCACTTTAATTTTTAGTTATTCGAATAGTAAATAAAAGGGGCGCTTGCGCCCCTTTTGATGTAATGACTGAGTAACTCAGTCATTTGTTTGATTACTCTAGTTGCTCAGTCACAGTCAATGTTGGACTGCCTAAATTACTGGCATCTAACTCGAAAATTAGATCTGCAGTGTTTTGTATATTGATATGCAAATTATCGTTTGAACCAGGGTACAGGGTGACGACTGTATGCAATTCAACATCAGTATTGGCTCCCAGATTTAAACCACCACTTCCGCCCCAGTCTTGATCGGCAATTTTGAAGTTATAGCTGCCTGCGCCGATATTAAATACTCCTCGATAAATACCGTTACCCTCGTAACTTAGAGGTGAAGTAGTGCCCCAGCCATTCATGTCGCCCCGTAACAAAGGCACATGGTTCCCATAAGGCGCAGGAATGGCATTAGGGTCCTCCGGAATGATGGTTAAGGTTGGGTTGTTGCCATTGGCAGCATCTAATACAAACTTATAGTTGCCATCAGCAATCAAACTCAAGCTTAAATTGTTGGCTCCATTGGTAAGGGTTGCCGGGGAACCCACTGGCATAGTGAATTGACCACCTATGTTGACCGCAGCAAAATCTTGATCGGCAATTTTGAACTGATAATCACCTTGCAATAGGGCTGCATCTAATGCGTAGCTGTCGTTACCTTGGTAGCTAAAGGGCAATGACGTGTCCCACGAATTAAAATCACCACGTAAATAGATACTTTGTTCACCATAAGGGGGCAGGGCCGATAGTCCATAACCTTGTGAACCATCTTGTGGTTTAACAAACACCGCAGTGGTTAACGGGGGTACGGTAAAAGTACCGCTGTTGAAAGTAGCTGTTTGAACTATTGGGTCGGCTGATTGTTGCTGACTTTGATGTAATACAAAAGCATTGGCGTTATTCACCTCGACAGATTGTGTTGAGGCACTGCCATTGATAATCACGACTATCGCGTCATTATTGTCATCTATATCCGCCAAGCCAATACCATCGTCAAGACTCATCACTATCAGGCCTTGAACTTGCTGACTTCCAGTGTTGTAGAACTTAATACGCTGGGCAATATCCTCGGCGCTATTTAAGCGGAATAACTTACTGTCGCTGCGGATCTGTAAAAACTCTTTAAACACAGTCGCTGAAAGCTGCACATCAGTGGTCGTAAAGTCAGAATTGGAATTAGCGCTAATTGGACTGATGTTACCCCAATTGTTTTGGTTATCTTGAGCCAGAGGCAAACCTATATTCCAGTTGTTACTGGCATGGGTAAAATCAACACGATTGAACCAGTCACCAGCATCATAAGTATTTCTGTCCATAGACTTAGAGCGAATTAAATCTGAACCCATATGTAAAAAAGGAATACCTTGGCTTAATAAGGGTATAGATAGCGCCACATTCTGAATACGTACTCTGTCTTGTACGCCTAAATTGGCAGGCAAAGCGTATTGCAGTTTGTCCCACAAGGTTTCGTTATCATGTTTAGATATGTAGTTAATAGTATCGGCAGGATCAATGCTGTAGCCTGCTGGCTGACCATTCCACTGGTAATCGTAAGTTGATATATAAGCATCGCTAGCTGCAACAAATTGATAGCTGCCAACATTACCCACCAGACCAACACGGATCACGTCTTGCTCGCTAATGCTGCCGCCGGTAAACATAGCGCCGTCGCGCACTGCATCACGCTGGCGATCAGAATAAGTGCCTATTTCAGTGCCGGCCATATTTAATTGTGAGGCTTGCTCAAAACGGCGGTTATTTGCCACTTCTCCAAAGTTCCAGCCTTCACCATAAAAGTAGGTATCGACATCGACAGTGCGTACCGCTTCACGTGCATCTACAATAGCCTGTTTGGGAATATGCCCCATTAAGTCGAAACGAAAGCCGTCAAAGCCAAAATGTTCGGCAAAACTCACCAATGAATCATTCATTAATTTGGCCATCATTTTGTGTTCTGTGGCGGTGTTTTCACAACAGGTGGAATTTTCAATTTGGCCACTGGTTTCGTTCAGGCGGTGATAGTATCCAGGCACCACTTTATCCAATACCGAGTTATCGTATAGGCCAGATGATGCCGCATGGTTATACACCACATCCAATATCACCCGTAGGCCTATTTGATGTAAAGATTGGTTCATGGCGCGCATTTCTAGAATACGGCTGACTCCATCAGCATCTGTTGCATAACTACCCTCTGGGGCGGCAAAATGTTGCGGATCGTAACCCCAGTTAAATCCATCAAAGGCACGCATAGACTCAACCAATGCTTGTGCATCTGTGGTGGAGGGATCGTAACTTTCCAATACCTGTAATAAAGTTAATTGATTATTTTCTACTCCACAAACCGGTGCCGTGTTATTCAGTTGGCAAAGTTTGGCAACGGTATCGGTTACATCCACTCGTTGGCTGGTATCTTCTTGGATTGAGGCAATATCGTTGGCCGGTAATAGGTGAAAGTGAGTTAACCCTGCTTGCTGCAAACCTTGTAAATGCTGCATAGGCGCAGAGTTGAGTTCGGTAAAGGCCATGTATTTGCCACGATGGGCCACACTGGTACTTTGATCCAGAATACTGAAGTCACGGATATGCCCTTCGTAGATCACCGCATCTTCGGCGTCTATGATGGTGGGCACAACGTGATCATCCCAATTAGCCGGCTTTAAGTCCGCATCTTGAAGACTGACAAACTGACTGTAACGTCCATTGGTCGCCAAGCTAACAGAGTAGGGATCAGTAGTGGTTAATTGTTCAATTTGTTCAGTAAGCGGATGGTATACAGTGACATCGTAGCGATAAAACTGCCTATCTAAGTCTGCTTTTGCCCCACTGTAAGACCAAATCCCGGTTGTATCATCCAAAGTCATAGCATGGTTGGAAAGGGCTTGTTTATTGCTGTTAAACACCGCGATATTTACTGCTTGAGCAGTAGGTGCCCAAAGATTAGCCGTAATACTGTCATTGCTGTACGAGACTCCTAATTGGGCTTCATCGGCATCGCTCGCAGCGCTGGTATATAAATTATCTAAGAGTCTGGGAAGTTGTACTCGGGTGGCTTCTATTAGTTCGCCTTGGGCGTCGAGTGCCACAGCAAGTAATTGCTGTTTGGCCCATTGTTTTGCCTGTTCTGCGCTGAGGTTCATGGTAAACCCACTAAAGCCATTAAGTTGTGGATCTTGGGCATACACAGCTGGGTCGACAATAGCCATAGTTAATGGGGTAAAGCTGGCAGCATCTAACGTTTCATCATTAACCTGAGACAAACTGGCATCGGCAGATGTGTATAAACGATATTCAACTGCATTGCCTGTAGTTAACCACACCAAAGTATTGGTATTTATCCAGTGAGCTTTGGCACCATCAACAGTAAAAGGGCGAGAGACAAGGGGTTCATACCATAACTCTGGGTAGCCATGAAAAGTAAAAGCTTGCTGGCCATTGGCGGGTTCAAATCGACTGTTATCATTGCCAAGGGCTTTGTTATCGCCGTTGTGCATAATGAAGTTGTAACAAGATGCCCCAGGAATAATGGTTAAAATATAATAAGCGCCATACACAGGGTGTTCGCCATCAGCAGGGTAAGGATCGCCCCAGTTGCCAAAATGGGTACTGTCACTAGTGGGCGCTGCATAGTCACCGCAGTCTTCGCCGTTCCATAAATGTAAGCCCCAGCCTTGATAGTTAGCGTCTTCTCGTTGATAAAATAAAGCGATTTGATTTTCTTCAAGTTGCAAACCAGTTCCTGGCGCACCTACAGGAACAAGATCGGCCTGTAGACGCATTTGCATGGATAACGCTGCACGGGTCAAACTCAACTTAACAGTGAACTTATGTGTCGCACCCGCTGCTAGTTCATTGATGTTTAAGGTAATAAAAGGTAGATCGTTTTCAGCACCTTGGCTGTTCATAATTTGAAGACTGCTGGCATCAAACAGTACCCGCATAGGCGCGCTGATATCACTACCTGTGTTGGTGAGAGTGACTATTGAACTGTACTGACGATTGACCCGATCAAAAATTGGCCGCGACGAATAGCTAAACTCTGCATTTTCAGCATCTTGCCAGGTTGCATGGGCGAAAGGCGTCAATAGCAACATCAGTAGCATATTTATGTAAATAAATGATTTCATATTAACGAGTCCTGTTGGATTGTTTGCGTCGCGAAAATAGGGCCGCACTACCAAGCAGTAACAAGGCTGTCATCGGAGGCGCTGGCACTTCTGTGGGTATGGCTAAAAGTGTCACATTGTCGATTAACAAAGTTGAGGAATATGAATCAGGGGTATAACCAGCTTCTAAGTTAAAATCCAAAAACCAGCCCGGTTGATTATTAAAACTGCTATCAAGCATCATAGAGAAAGTGCCAGAACCGTATGCACTAGTCGGGTCAATTAAGAAGCCGAGAGAGCCATCAGCACCTGTAATATTGCCGAGATCATCAATAAAATTGACAAAAAATACATCGGCGAATTCACTACCATCGTCAAATCCAGAAAAATCCCAGTCAAAACTTAGCCATAATTGCGAATTAGCCGCGACACTTAAATCAAGTTCAGTGGACAGGGTGTTGGCATAAAGCGCGGTAGTACCGTTATTAAGATCAATATTGATCTCGGCCTGACAGTCGCCAGCATTATTAATTATATTAAAATCGCCGCTTTGCACGGTATTTACGTCACTGTCAGTGTAGGTATCCCAACCGTTAAAGTTACAACTTTCGAATCCACCATTGGCAATTAAATTGGCATGAGCGCCAGATGCGAACAGTAAGCATAATAATGTCAATATTTTTGGTGCAGTTTTCACGATTAAAGCCTTTGTTGTTAGATGCTAAATACACTTGCGCAACAGTTTGTTGACAAGTTGTTTACAGAAAACTCTAATCGAAAAAAAAACATTCAACCATTAAATTTACCGCAAAAAGCCATGAATACGTATGCAGCAAAAACATCAAGATGGCTTAAAAATTTAAAATAGCAGTGATTTTTTTGTTTCACACTTTGGCTGATAATTGTGCAATTTGGTCAATTGCCTTACTTGTATTTGTGATGCTTTTATTTGCAAGAAATCTTGGCTGAAGATGTAGGTTTTAGAGTATTATCTCGGTGCATGTTCGTACACAAAATTGGAACATTTTTTGTACTTAAAATAATTTAGAGGTTATGGGTGTTAATGCTAGAAGAGCGAAGTCAATTGAATCGTCATTATGACTCACAAGGTTATTTTGTGCTTAAGGATTATTTTACCGAGTTTGAAATTTTATCACTTAGAAAAGTCATCTTAAAATTTCATGAATTATGGAAACAAGACCATGCAGAATTCTATCAGCAAGAAGCTTTCAACTCTTCATTAATTACTGGAAGCCAGTATTTGGCGTGTGACGATCGGATTAAGCTGTTTAATTTTATCAGTTCAAAAAAAATAATGGATGTTGTCGAATCGGTTCTAGCAACTTCTCCTGCGTTTATGAATACCCAATTATTTTTTAACCCCGTTAATCCACAACAAAAAGATTTTTGGCATCGAGATTGCCAATATGATCATGATGTTGCAGGGCAAAAAATAGCCATTCAGGAAACACAAGTTGTACACCTTCGAGTGCCTTTATTTGATGAACTTGGCATGGAGTTAGTACCTGGAACCCATAAGCGTTGGGATAATGATGAAGAATTTAATGTGCGACAAGAAGAAAAGGGCAGAGTGAGTAGTGAAGATCTCTCTAGCGGCAAAAAAATTCAGTTAGCTGCGGGCGACTTGTTAGTTTTTTCGGCTGATATGATCCACCGAGGTTTATACGGATTAGACAGGTTAGCCTTGGATATTTTAGTTTTTGATCCGTCGGCTGATTTTATTGATTACGTCGACGACGATTGTTTGCCGATTGATTCCATGCTGGATAAAATTGATGACCCAAGGTTATTTATCAATACTATGCAGCTAAAATCAAAACAGCAGTGTGAGTGATTGTGTATTCCTCTTAAAAGGCTCATAAAGAAAAGCGTTTTAGCACTTTTGAGTAATCATAGATAACCATTAGTTTTTCTAATCATAGATGCCCATAAAATGTACGTTGCATGTTACTTGTAGTATTACTAGAATCCACGCCTTGTTAATCACCATAGAATATGCAGGTGGCTTTTTTTAGAGCTACTAGTATTACGTTAATTATTGAAGTTGTAGTAAAAAAATGGACAAGTTAGAGTTTATTCAAATCCGTCGTTTTATCCTTAATCTGGGTAAAATGTTACACAAATATGGTTCACCATCGTTTCGTTTGGAAGCCTATTTAACAGAGATTGCGACGCATTTTGGGCTGCATGCCTCTTTTAACTCTACACCTACCACTTTAACTATAGTGCTGTGGAGTGATCATCACGAAGATGAATATAACCACTCTGCGCGCATGCAGCCGGGTGAGTTAGACATGAATTCCTTGTCTCGAACTGATGAATTAGCCCATGAGTTGTTGTCTGGTCAAATCTCACTTACGGAAGCCAATAAACAACTGGCTGAGATTGACGCTATGCCTAGCCCTTATGGTAAAAGCCTAACGGGTGTCGCCTTTGGTATGTCTACCAGTGCATTTTCAATGTTGATGGGAGCCGGTTGGTCAGAAATTATTTATTCTGGTTTGTTGGGCCTGATGGTTTACTTCTGGACTCTTTGGGCACTTCGTTCGAAACGAGTTAACTTGATGTTGGAACCTGTGGCTTCTTTTACAGTGGGCTTTGCGGCCTGTGCTATTAACCATTATTCATCATCAGGCCTTAATATCTGGCTGGTCATTCTTTCCTCTTTAATCATTTTAGTACCGGGTTTGTCATTGACCATGGGGCTAGCTGAATTATCCTCACGCAACATGGTATCTGGAACCTCTAGAGTCATGGATGCCACCATGCAGCTATTCAAACTGTATTTTGGTGCTTTTTTGGGGGTGAGTCTGGGTTACCAATTATTTGGGCAACAAGAACTGGCAATGGCAGCTACCTTACCTTTTTGGGTCAACTGGCTGGGTGTACTAATGCTTAGTGTGGGTCTGGTCGCCATATTTCGCACCCGTATGAAACATGTTCCTTGGGCAATAGCATCTACTTTTATTGCTTATGGGGCATCTACTTGGAGTTCTGGGTTTCTTGAAAATGGACTTGGCGCCTTTGTGGGCGCATTTGCACTGGGTGTGTTTGCCAATCTGTTTTCACGTATTGCTAATGCCCCGTCTACCATAGTTGCTATGCATGGTTTAATTGTATTGGTACCAGGGTCAAAAACCTATATTGGGCTTAATTCGTTTATCTCTGGCCAAGATATTATTAAGATAGATCATATTGGCCAGGAAACCTTCTTGATCTTGATGTCGCTGGTGGCAGGGTTAATATTTGCAAACGTGGTGATGCCGACTAGAAAGGCGCTGTGACAATTGTCTAAATTACGTACCTATTTTGAAATTAGCAGTTACGGTATTTATCAATCTTGGGATGAAAAAAGTAAAAGCCTTCCAAAAATCAAAGCTCTTGCTACTAAAATTCCTGCTGAATTGGAAATTGAATTTGGTTTTATCCTTAGCGCTAAAAAAGCCAAAGGAAAAAAACTAGATTGGACTATTTTTCATCCCGATGTTCTGGATGAAAATGGACTTGTCATGCCTCCATTTGAGGGCGTGGTGTACGTTCGAAATAATGATTGGGAGTTTTATTTAGGCGATACAGTTTGGGCGCCCATTCACGATAAGCTTGGGGATTGGCTTATGGTGATAGAGTGTGATGGAAAAGTTATTGCTCAGAAAACTTTTAGTTTATTGGTTGAACATGGCGATGCTGAGCTGCAATTTTGGAAAAAAAGGGGCTATTAAGACGCTACTTGGTCGATCAGCGAAGTCTATTTAACTCCCCTAATCGACCTTTTATAGATACCCGATAACACTATTACATGTTTGTTAACTAGCGTTTGTACTCTCAAATATTTTATCCGCAGATCCAGTAATAAATCCGCTAAATAGAGAGCCGTCAGGTTTTGCATAGCGACGAGCAAATTCGTAAAAACAGCTTGGGATTTCTTGAACACCATCACTAAATTTAACCGGATGACGGTCGGCCATAGTAGAAGATTGTTCCAACATTTGCTGCGGAGTCCCTTTTATTTCTCCACCAGAGGTATTTAAAGCAATACCCGCTTTTTTTACTGCTTCGTTTATTTGTTGAATTGAGTCGAAATTTAATAGCGAATTGTTACTAACCGTAAAGTGGTTTGCTCGAAATCCCCATGCCGCTACCCATGCTGCAAACTCTGATTCTTCAAGCAGCTTTTGGTATGTTGAAAAATCAATATCCCAATGGGTTCCAGAGTACAGGAAGTTAGCGGCTGAAGTTGTAGCTACATCTATATTGGCTGTCATACCTTTTACAATTGCTTGTAATTCTGGTGAGAACTGTTCAGTTAACAACTCTGAAATAAATACTTTGGGGTGGGCCGGATTGGGATGCTCAAAGTGTTTCGAATAAAGTTTTTTGGCTACAAAATGATATTCACCACATTCTTGGTAACCCAAATTTAAAAAATGAGCTGCCAGTACGTCTAAGCAAACATTACTGATATTAAATGTTCGCAAGGCGATATGATCATTGACCACATCTTTTTGCTGAGTAGAGCCTAATAACGAATGGATTATTTTTGCAGAACGTGTGACATCCACATAACTGTTCCACAAATTTTCAAATAATTCATCGATCTTGGTGCGCATATAGTTTTAATCCTAAATAAGTGAGTAAATAATAACGTCTAGATAACCAGACCAGGTGAAAGTGTTGCCGGCAGGCTGACGTTTGTAGCTTCAATTGAAGCCACTGGGTAGGCGCAGTAATCGGCGGCATAGTAGGCACTTGCTCTATGGTTTCCACTGGCACCAATTCCACCGAAAGGTGCGGCACTGGAAGCCCCAGTAGTGGGTTTGTTCCAGTTAACAATACCGGCTTGAATATGAGTAAAGAAGAACTGATAGTCGGCATTATCGTCAGCCAAAAGACCGGCAGATAAACCAAAAGAGGTATTATTAGCTTCTTTGATGGCGACGTTAAAGTCACTGTAGCGATAAATTTTTAATAAGGGCCCAAAGTGCTCTTCGTCAGGTATTGGCGCAGCATCGGTAACATCAATAATGCCTGGCGATACAAAACCTGTAGCTGCTGTCAGATGTTTAAGTTCTACCAAAACCTTGCCACCTAAAGCTTTAATTTGTTCTTGTACTTTAACCATATGTTCAGCCGCAGCAGCAGATATCATTGAGGCGATAAATGGCTGTTCCTGATTAAAAGGATCGTTAACCTGAATGTTAGCTGTGACCTCAATTAATTTACTGAGGATGGCATCACCATTTGGGGTGTTTTCAATAAACACCCGACGAGCGCATGTGCAGCGCTGACCTGAGGTAATAAAGGCAGACTGAACAATATCATGGACTGCGGCATTGATATTTTGCACGTCTTTGACAATAAGTGGATTGTTGCCACCCATTTCCAGCGCCAGTATTTTATCTGCTTGCCCGGCAAATTGTTTATGTAGTAATTGGCCTGTTGATGAACTGCCAGTAAAAAATAAACCATTAATATCAGGATGGGCCGCAAGGGATTTCCCAGTTTCTACCTTGCCTTGCACTAAATTTAATACCCCTTCAGGCAAACCTGCTTGTTGCCACAATTGCAGCATATATTCAGCTACTTTTGGGGTTAAATCCGAAGGTTTGAATACTATGGTATTGCCGGCGATTAACGCTGGCACAATATGCCCGTTTGGCAAATGCCCTGGGAAATTATAGGGACCAAATACAGCAACCACACCATGGGGTTTATGACGAACAAAGGCCGTCGCACCTGGTAGTGCATTTTCTTTGGTGCCGGTGCGAACATTGTGTGCATCTATGGATATTGCCGATTTTCCTGCCATTGCAGCAACTTCAGTACGAGATTCCCACAAGGCTTTACCTGTTTCCTTGGCTATTGTGATGGCCATTTCTTCACTGTTTTCTTTTAATAACTGAGCAAAAGACTCAACTATTTCAATTCGTTTTTCCAGACTGGAATACCCCCAAGTATTAAATGCCTGACGGGCCGCTGCAACGGCTTGGTCAACTTGTTCAGCGTTGGCACATTCACCTTGCCATATTGTTTCGCCATTGGCTGGGTTAATCGATTTGAAACTTAAGTTATCGTCAGCCAGTTGATGATTGCTGTTGGTTTGAATATTCATATTAGATCCTTAAAGGCATAAAAAGCGGACGTTATCGCCGGTTTTGAGCAGTAATGCTGTGGCAATATTGGGACTCAGCGTTAATGTATTGCTATCAATATCGTAGCTCGCTTGGGCTGTTGACATAGCTCGAAAATCCTTGACTAGGTCATTACATATAAAGAAAGACTGCTCACCGCTGGCTTCTGCAATCTTGACTTTACAACTTTTGCTTTGGCTGACAGAGCGGATATTATTCAGGGATATTTCTACTGTTGGACCGGCATCAAACAAGTCGACATAACCTCTAAATTGAAACCCTTCCTTTTCCAGAAGCCGTAATGCGGGTGCTGTTTTGTTATGAACTTGGCCAATAACTGCCTGAGCATCTTGGCTGAGTAAACTCACATAAATGGGATGTTTAGGCATTAATTCCGAGATAAAAGTCTTGTCACCAATCCCTACAAGATAATCGGCAGTGGGAAAGTCGATACCAAAAAAATGCTCTTCAAGCCATGCCCAAAAAGGAGAACGCCCTTGTGCATCTGATACGCCGCGCATTTCAGCAATAACAGTATTTGAGAAACGTTCAGGATGATTAGCCATAAACAGAAATCGAACCCGAGACATCAATTGCCCAGCGTTGCCTTTGCGGTATTTTTCCCGTACAAACAGGGTACAGACTTCGGTAGCACCGGTGTAATCGTTACAAAATGTCAGAGTCTGAATGGATTTGTTTACGTCCAAACTGGGTGAGTGATTTTTAATTGTACCCAGATGGTAATGATGCAGCGGTACAGACATACCTACAGCAGCTTCAATACCTGCAATACCAACAACTTGATTGGTTTCAGTATCTTCGAGAACAAAAAGATAACTTTGATTACCTGGCGCACTTACATCAGCCGAGAAACTGGCCTCGGCTTTTTCAATTTTGCCTAGTAATAACTCATCGTTGTTAGGCAAGGAGGTAAATCCATGCCCAGACTCGACGGCAATTTGTTTAAGCGCGCTAAAATCAGAGGCTACAATTGGACGAATTAACAACATAATGGCTTAGATCCTGTGCTTAATCTAAGCATTAACGACTTGAGCTACAGCCTTTTCAAATCGTTTTAAGCCTTCTTTAATTTCATCTTCTGAAATAATTAATGAAGGAGCAAAACGAATAACATCCAGTCCTGCGATTAAGCTCATCAAGCCATTATCAGCCGATGCATTTAAAAATTCACGAGAACGGCCTTTATATTGTTCATTTAGTACAGCACCCAACAATAGACCTTGACCTCGGACTTCACTAAACACCTTGTATTTGCTATTAATCCCCTCCAAACCGGTTCTAAATAGCTGCTCACGAGCTTTTACACCCTTAAGAGTATCAGCTGTATTAACCACATCTAATACCGCTTCGGCAACTGCGCAGGCTAAAGGGTTTCCACCATAGGTTGAACCGTGAGTACCTATTTTTAAATGTTTTGCAATTTCAGTGGTGGTCAACATCGCACCAATTGGAAAACCGCCGCCCAAGGCTTTTGCGGTCGTTAAGATATCTGGCGTGACGCCCAATCCCTGATAAGCATAAAGATCACCGGTACGGCCGACACCGGTTTGTACTTCATCGAAAATAAGTAGTGCATTGTGCTTATCACAAAGTGCGCGTACACCTTGGATAAAGTCTGCTGTTGCTGGGATGATACCGCCTTCACCTTGTAATGGTTCAACCATAACAGCACAGGTATTGTCTGATATCAGCTTTTCAACGCTGGCGAGATCGTTAAAATCGGCATGTACAATATCACCAGGTTTTGGGCCAAAACCGTCAGAATAAGCCGCTTGACCACCAACAGTCACAGTGAAAAAAGTACGACCATGAAAGCTTTTGTTGAAGGAAATAATTTGGGTTTTATGCTCTCCATAATTATCAATTGCCCAACGACGAGCCAGTTTCAAAGCCGCTTCATTGGCTTCACCACCGGAGTTGGCAAAGTAAACTTTTTCTGCAAAAGTGGCATCAGTGAGTTTTTTAGCTAAACGCAAAGCAGGTTCGTTAGTCATAACATTTGAAAGATGCCAAAGTTTTTCACCTTGCTCTTTTAATGCATTGACCAATGAAGGGTGACAATGGCCTAAACAATTCACCGCAATTCCGCCAGCGAAGTCGATAAACTCGTTACCTTGCTGATCCCAAACTCGCGACCCTTTGCCTTTAACTGGAATTATTTTTGAAGGTGCGTAGTTTGGCACCATAACTTCGTCGAACAGTTCTCTTGTAATTTGCACTGATAGAAACCCTTAAGTCGATATGATGTTAAAAAGTGAAAGATGCAAAAAGACGCCAATAAACGCGAAAAATTGTATAAACATCATTGATTTATAATGGGGGCTATTATGGTAAAACTAACTTTAAATGTGCAGTGTCATTATGATTAATATGAGCCTATAATTTAGCAAAATAATCATATGAATTATCAAATTGCTAACAAAACAAGAACAACAACTACTTTCTATATTGCGCTCCAATGCACGAGCAAGTATTTCGGATTTGGCGCGAGTGCTGAATCTTTCCCGTTCGACCATACAAAAACGCATTACTAAGCTGGAAGAATCGGGAGTCATTAGTGGTTATGTTGTTCAATATGGCAGCGAGTACCAAAATAATTTGGTGTCGTCCCATGTATCTATCAAGGTGAAACAAAAGCTTACAGCTCGTACCAATGTAGAATTAAGGCAGATCAGCGAAATTTCTGAGTTATACGCTATTAGTGGTGAATATGACTTAATCGCTATAGTGCAAGCTCAAAGCCTTGAGCAATTAAGTCATATTTTG
Source organism: Paraglaciecola arctica BSs20135 (assembly GCF_000314995.1). GTDB lineage: Bacteria > Pseudomonadota > Gammaproteobacteria > Enterobacterales > Alteromonadaceae > Paraglaciecola > Paraglaciecola arctica. Next base: position 57,597 of record NZ_BAEO01000060.1, read on the forward strand.
GATGGCATAGGTAATCTAGATGGTGTTGATAGAACCAATTCCGCTGTGGTGCTGGAAACCAAATTTAAACGCTAAAGCAGTTAATCATACTAAATTTGAGCCCATGGACTTGCCATGACACTATTTGTTGAAGGGCAGAACAGACTTAGGGTGTGAATATTCTGCTCTTCCCATAACAACCCGTTAAATTGTTTCTAACTTTTTAGATTGACCAAATACCGGCCCACAACCTTAGACTGCATAAAACGTTGCAGATATTCTGGGGTTTGTTCTAAGGTGATTTCTTCACATAGACTTTGCAGATTAGGGAGTTTCATATCACTAGCCACGCGTTGCCAAATATGTTGTTTATCACTAAGAGGGATATAAACCGAATCCACGCCCAGTAAAGACACGCCACGTATAATAAAAGGATATACAGAAGAAGAAAATGAATCAGAAGCTGCCAATCCACAGGCTGATACGCCGCCACCTGATTTAATTTGTTTTAATAGGTTACTCAGGTAGTCACCACCTAAGGTATCTATTCCATGAGCCCATCTTTCTTTACCCATTGGTAGATCAGCCACTTCATTGAGCACATCACGATGTAATACTTCATCAGCCCCCATTGCCTTTAAATGCTCAGTTTGTTCAGGTTTACCCGAAAAGGCCACCACGCTATAACCTAACTGCTTGAGCAGGGCAATACTGGTACTGCCGACTCCCCCAGTTGAACCCGTAACAGCAACAGGGCCATCTTCTGGACGTGCGCCCATCTTTTCCAGTTTTTGGATGCAAAGGGCCGCCGTTAAACCGCCAGTTCCATAGCTCATTGCTTCTTTTAGAGATAGGTTTTCTGGACGTTTTACTGCCCAGTTAGCGGGAATAGAAATCATCTGTCCTAAACCGCCAGGAGTATTCATGCCTAAATCATAACCAAAGATCACCACTTCATCTCCAGGGGAAAAAGTGCCGGATTTATCCCGCACAACCACGCCTGCAGCATCTATACCTGGAGTATGTGGAAAATGACTGCTAACCCGTTTATTGCCGCTAGCAGATAATGCATCTTTATAATTTAAGGATGAATAGTGAACGTTAACGAGTAAGTCATTGTCAGGTAAGTCACTTACCGAGCGATTGGCTATATTCAAGGTAAATTGTTTGTTTGCTGTTTCTTCAACTAGTAATGCTTTAAAAGTATTTTGCTCAGACATAGTTGCAAGTTTCCATGATTATTCGTATGTGTCATAACCTTAACAAATGGGGATTGTTACGGCCAGAATAGTTGAAGGGGCCTTTTACATAGGAGGTGTAGCTGATAGTTGACTCCGATACAGGATCCACAATGCCAAGGTGTTGAAAAAATCTAAGAGCAAAAGCTGATTTGAGCATGTAAAAGAAGGTTGTTACTCGCCTAAATCCTCAAATTGACTCAGGCTCATGTCGCTCACCACTAAGTTCTTCTGATGTAAGCGGAACTTCATCAGAAGTAGGGTGTACATCCAAAACCTCTTCAGATTCTGGATGCATAGGTAATACATTTTGCGATGTGCGTACCATGGCAACGTAATGACTTTCATGGTCGTCTGGTATCTCAACAATGCGCGAGCGAATTAGCTGCATGATGAGAACCAAGCTAGAGGTTGCCAAAACAACCAGATAATAGGCGGGTAGGGCGCTGGCCCCCATATGTTCCAGTGCAAATCCAGCAATAGTTGGTCCAACAAAAGATCCCAAACCGTAAATCATTAAAAGACTACTGGAACCTGCAACTAGATTATCTTTGCTTATACGATCCACTAGATGCACCACTGAAATAGGGTATATCGCCAGCACTATTCCGCAAAATATTGTTGATAGGGCTGTAATTAATCCTCGCTCAACGGGGTAGTATTTAGCGCATATAGCCATAGCGAATGCCAGTAAACTACTCAGTATAAAAGTAACTAAAATAACCCGTCGACGATCCATGCGATCAGACCAGCGGCCTACCGGATATTGGATGAAAGCACCGCCTAGTATAGAGAGCGAAATAAAGGTGGCCAGCTGATTTTCTGTATAACCTAAATCGTTTACAAACAAAGGCGTTAGCCCCCAAAATGGTCCCATGATTAATCCAGATACTAAGCAGCCTGTAACCGCTACTGGAGCTGCATCAAACACCTTCAAAATACTCATTGATGGCATATCAACATTCACATTGGGCTGTTGCAGTCTAGTCCAAGAAATTGGCATGATCGCAGCTGTGACAAGTAAACTGGCTATTATAAATAGGGTATAACCAGTGGCACTGTCGATAAGCAGAAGTTGTTGCGAAGCCGCAACGGCTAATAAGTTAATCAGGGTATATATGGAGAACACCCGGCTTCTATAGGCATCTTGTGTTTGACCATTTAGCCAACTTTCGACCACTGTATACATAGCAAAAACGCCAAAACCAGTCACAAAGCGAATGATTAGCCAAGCGTAGGGTGATATAGCCAATGTATAAGCAAGAGTGCAACAGCCGAGCAAGGCAGTACAAAAAGTAAAACAGCGGATGTGGCCCATGCGTTTGATCATTCTCGAAGCTAGCAGCGTGGCGACGAAGGCACCCAAAAAATAAACCGAAGTGAGTATACCTAAAAACTTACCTGAAAACCCCTCTGCAACCCCGCGTAAGATCAGTAATGTACTGAGTAAACTGTTGCCTAATAACAACAAAAAAATAGCCAAAAATAAGGCCGTAATAGAAACAAGAATTGAACGCATGGCGTTTCCAGCAATAAATGGGTTAAATGGGTAAAGTTGGCGGAATGGAGTATGCCATGGGAGCAATCTAACACAATGGATGATAACCACAAAGGTCCTAATGCGCTAGGCAAACAGCATCCGTTTTGTGCAAAAATCGCCTAGTCTTTGCTCGGCAAGTATAAAGGTTTGAGCGCTCAACCTTTATACTGCGCTGCTAGTCAGCCTAACACTCTAGTAACGCAAATGTGTTGAAGTAACGCATATGTGTTGAGGAAAACGCAGAATATACAATGTTGCACTTTAAATTTCAGTAAACTGCAGAAAAACAATGTACCCATGAATCGATCTCTGACTTTAATTCCAACCTGTAAGCAGTAATTAAGCATTGCAATCATAGGCTCAATATCTTTTTTGTATAACTGTTAAACGCTGTTAATAATTACCAGGCTTCATGTATCAGTGCGCTGCTCAGGAGTAAACATTGCAAGGAAATCTTGCGGTAATCTCGGCTCTGGTAATGCAAGGATATAGACTACGCGATCTTTAATCGCGCCTTCTGCATGAAGCTCTCCCATAGGCACAATAATTTTGTCCCCAGCACAGACCATTGTCTTTTTGTTGGTTTCAGCATCTAAAAAATCTGTTTCTCCTTGCATGATATATGCGTGTACTTCATCTTTATGCCAATGTACTGGCGCAGCTTCTGTGGCGCCTGATACAAAGGTGGTTGGCCAAGTATTATTTTTTTCTATATCTGCTAAAACTTCAGCCTTTGTTGTGAAAAACTGCTTATAAAACTTTAATCCCATTTGAAATACTCCATTTTCTAAGTTTGAGTTACTAACACCTTGCAAAGAATACAGCTGGTTACTTGCGCAGTAAATAGGCATATAATCATTGCATTAATGTAAGGAGTGCACGAATGGATTTGAACAATATCCAGTTATTTGTTGAAGTAGTGAAGCGAAACAGCTTTGCCGAGGTGGCGAGAATCCGAAATATTGACCCTTCATCAGTATCGCGGTCTATTCGGAAACTTGAAAATTCATTAGGTTTTCGACTGTTTCAGCGAACGACACGAAAGTTATCACCAACTGAGTCAGGAAAAGCCTATTTTAGGCAAGTAGAAGGACTGGTCGCCACATTTATACAAGCAGGAGAACGGGCTTTAGATCTATCCAATGAGCCTATCGGCAATCTCAGAGTGGCGGCTTGTACCTCTTTTGGACAAAAAAAGTTAGTTCCTTTATTGCCAGTAATGCGGAAAAAATATCCCAAATTGGCCATCGAATTGGTGCTGTCGGACAACCAAATAGATATTGTAGAGCAACAAATTGATGCCGCTATTCGTTTTGGAAAAAAACCTACTGATGATTTTATTTGTAAAGAGTTAGCACCCAGAAAATTTGTTGTTTGTGCCAGCCCCTCTTTTATCAAATCTAATTCTATTACAAAGAGTCCCCTATGTTTAAGTGAATTAGAATGTCTTAGGTTTTCAATTCCTGGATATCGAGAAGCTTGGAAGTTTCGGCAAGCTAATAAAAAAGAACTAGTTGTTCCCGTGACAGGACATTTACTGATCTCCCATGGCATGACTATGACAGCTAGTGCTGTTGCTGGCCTAGGCATAGCATTACTTCCTGATTGGTTGTGTCGAGATGAATTGGCCGATGGTAGCTTGGTGGATCTGTTCCCAGATTATGAATGTGCTGCAGCAGATTTTGGTACTTCTACCTGGTTAGTTTACCCTAGCAGAGATTACATGCCGTTAAAACTCAGTGCGTTTATCGATTGTTTGAAAAGTGAAATCCCAGAATTTGCTTAAACCAGTAAAAAAATTCTGGATCACCAGTACTTCTTTGAAAAAATGTACTAGGTATTACCTGATAGATAACTGCTCTCGGGTTCAGGTTAATTAATCCCATCTCGTTACTAAACTGCTAATATTCCAGCTACGTTTTAATATGTAAATTCAAAAATGAAAAATAAAGTATCACCTGAAGTTGAAATACAAGCGATGAAAATAGCTAAAGGCACCCAAAAAATGGGGCAAACTAAAGAGCAAACCAAGTTGATTGCTCAAGGTATTGAAAAGGGCATCGCTGAATTTAAAAAACAGCAAGGTAAAAAGTTACGAGAAATAGATAAACAGCGTAAACAAAAGATAAAACAACGAGAGCAAAAAGATACCGAAACAGTAGAAGAGGAATCGGTTAATAATCCTATGCCATACCTACCATGGATATTGCTGTTGTTAAGCTGGATAGGTTTTGTTGTTTTTATTGCCCTGTAATCTTTGGGCAAGGTACAAATAAATGTAGCGCGTAACTGGCCTTGAAACAAAAGGTTATATTTTCAACGGAATTTGACAGTGTTTATATTTTCGTATATTGTTTGTATATACGTTGCATAACATGTTGAGTGTTCCTAAATCTCTTCCTATCAAGCATATAAATTAAATGATTAAAAAACAGCGGAATAAGTTAGGAAAAAAAGATAGCCAATTGGTTATCCGTATCAATGGCGAAGAAAGAGACGAGTTTGTATCACTTTGTGAAGACTTGGACACTAGCGCTGCACGAGAATTAAGAAAATTTATTCGTCGCTTTGTGGCTGAACATAAAGCGGTAAGTTGAACAGTGCAACTATGCAATAATGCAGTTGCGCGCTTAGGAGAAAGTAAAATGGCTAAAGCATCAAAAAAAGTGACTAAAATCAAAGATGAAATCAAAGTAAGAAAATTGAAAATGAAAAAACAGGAAAGTAAAATTAAAAAACTTAAAAAGGCCTTAAAAAAGACTTCTTAAGTTTGTATTTTCTTAACTAACGATAAGGCAGAGTATCTCAGTATTTTTGTGACTCTGCTTTTTTGTTAATCCCTCATGCCTATTGAGAGCTTTGTAATGTCTAAAAAAACATCAAAAAAAGAAGCAAAAAAAACGTTTAAGAAATCCATAAGTGACGCGGCGTTAAAGAAGATTAACCGCAAACTTATTTCCACCAAAAATGCCCTAGAAAATCAAGTTGAAGATCTAAGTCTTCAAGTTAAAAAACTTGGCAAAAAATCAGGTAAAAAAGCATTAAAATTGTTTAATGAGTTAGACGCCAACTACCACAGAAAATTAGTTGATTTGCAGGATGAATTCGAGGAACGCTTAGCGTCATTATCTAGTATGCAAGACAAAGTAGTTGAACTTATGACTGAAAAAGTGACAACAACTAAAAGTGCAACTGCCAAATTATCTAAACCCGTAAAACCAACAAAGACTAAGCCTAAGTCAACACCTCAACCCAAAGCAGCTATTAAAACTGCAACTATTGCATCAATAAATAGTATTGGGCCAGTGATGCAAAAAAAGTTAGCTGAAAAAGGCATCACTACCCTTGATGATATTGCTAATACTCCAAAAGACAAAATTCAGATATTAAAGCAGTTTGAAAATGAACGAGGGTTTAGTACCTGGGAAGGACAAGCGAAAACACTTTTAGCTGATAGTTAAATTTGTAAAATGAATCGTTGCGGAGCTTATGGATTTTTGGGATAAACCCATAAGCAACAGTCTCCGGCTTTTAGGGAGCTAGTCTATTGAGATATAAATGAAAACTAATAAAATGGCATGTTGATAAAGCCTTCGGTTTTATTCAGCCAAACGAAGGTGGCGCAGATGTTTTTATGCATAAAACCGCATTATGTAAATAGAAAACGTACACCACAGATTAAAGACATTATTACTTTCTCAATTTCAAAAGATAAAAACGGCAGGAATAGCGCAATTGATGCCACTTTTTCGGGTGAAAAGCTAAAGGTTAAGAAATCCCCAAGAAACCATTAGTTTTCAGTTTATTTGTCATTGCTGTTTTAACAGTTATCACTGCGGCTTACTTCATTGGCCAATTTCCTCAAAAGTTACTATTTTGGTATTTGGGTTTCAGCGCCATTGCTTTTTTTGTTTATGCTTTTGATAAAGCAAAAGCGCAACGGGGAGTATGGCGAATTCAAGAAAGTACTTTGCATTTGTTTGCACTTTTAGGTGGCTGGCCAAGGGCAGCCGTAGCGCAACAATTATTAAGACACAAATCTAAAAAACGAGAGTTTCGGACTGTATTTTGGGGCACTGTAATTATTATTATCGCTGGTCTGTTATGGCTTTATTTAGAGTCAGATGGAGAATATCTTAGGTTCTTGTTTTAGATGTTATCAGCTGAGCTTAGCTGCTGGTAAAACAGACTTACTAGTGGGCAGTTATTACCTTTGCTCCAACGCTTTGTAAAGTTGACGCAACGAGCTGGAAGGTTTAACGTCACTATTTAAACTCTATAATTAGTTTAGAGGTAGTATTTTTGTCTAAGTCCATTCCTACTAAATTTTTCGATATGTTGCCGCTACCTATTGTAGTTTTAGAGATTGTTGAAGAAACGCAAAATCAACCTCTTGTTTATTTAAATGCAAGTTTTAGTCAAGTCATTGGCTGGAACCTCGAAGAAATCCCAGATTTAGAAAATTGGTGGAAAACTGCATACCCAGATCCACAATATCAAAAAGTGGTTAAAAGACTTTGGAATATCAGTATGGAATCTCAAGGTACCTACAACGATAATTTTGTTATTGTGACGGTTAATATTATGACAAAGCACGATGGCATTAAGCGCTTTAAAGTATACACCGAACTGAAGAGTGCACTATTGGATGGATATAATGTTGTGGCTTTTGAAGAAATCAGTGAACCCGTATTGTAACTTACGACAGATTACATTAAATACAATTGGGTGTAGTTAAACTAAAACTGTGGCAAATTTTTTATTAACAGTCTACTGTCACTATTTCAACGGTGCAGTTAGGGAAGCCAAAGGAATCATAAATCAGGTAACACCCTTCAGTAGTAGGTGTGCCCGAACTAGGAATTTGATAGCCAATTAAGGTATATTGATTATCAACACGAGTTTCAAAATCATCCGAGATATCCAAAAAATCAAGCATATCTAACTTATCTCCTCCCTCTCCCTGACTCTCAGGGCATAGATTGCGCCAATCAATTTCGACACTGCCAAACCCAAAATCAACTATATAGTCTGTCTGTATCCCATTAGGGTTGGTAGCTGCAGTTTTTAGCCCTTTCACTCTTGCTTTCATTTGTACTAGAGTTATGGTTGACTTGAATTGGCCACTTAATGAGTTAAGTACTGCTATTTTTGCATCAGAAGAAATGTCGATAAATTTTGGAGCCGCAACAACAGCCAAAATACCTAAAATGACAATGACAATGATAAGCTCAATTAATGTGAAACCTTTATTTTTATTTTTACTCACAGTACAACCGCCTAATTTTTACTTTATATTATTAAAAATAATCAGTGTGTGTTTATTTAAACAAATTTCATCTAGAGCATGAGTCTATAAATATAAACGCAATAAATCAAAGCTTTAGATCCATTAAAATCAATTCGTCATTCCGCCGTATGAATTGGGATCAAAACAAGTAATGAACTAGCAGGCCTTTTACATTACAATCCTCGGCCTTATTTTTAGGTGACGAACGGCGGATATGGCAGCAATAGGTATAGATTATGGGACTTCGAACTCCGAGGTGGTGTATTTTGATGGCCAACAGCATCATTTTGTTAAACTCGATCCAAGTCTAGAAGCAGCAAACAAAATTCGGTCCTCGGTTTTTATCTATTATAAAGAAGAACTGCCTAGACCTCCTATCCCAATGATTGAAGCTAAAATAGCGCAATTAAAGCGTGCTATTTCTGACCAAATTGAAAAAGCCAAAGAAGGCTATTATGAAGCGCCAGACCCAAGAGAACAGCGAATACACAGCAATAGGATAGATGAGCTGCGCGCTGAATTTCATAACCTACCCGTTTTACAAGAACGAGCTATTGAGCTTTTGTTAGAAAACATGACTGTGCAAGATTTACCATTGCAACAGCTAGTTGCAACGGGCGAGTTTGCCTTTGGTGAAGAAGGTTTTAGACGTTATTTGAAAACCCCTGAAAAAGGGCGGCTGATTTATTCACCGAAAAACTTTTTGGGTGCCAACTTGGTGGCAGGTCAACAAGAGGCCTTTGTAGGATTGATTGCCAAACAATTAGAATTCTTTCGTTTAAGTGCTGAGCAGCAATTAGGCCAGTCTGTGGATACCGCTGTAATTGGTCGCCCGGTGCGGTTTCATGGCACCAGAGGGCAAGATGGCAACAAGCAAGCTATCGATATTATGACCCAAGCGGCAACGATGGCAGGTTTTAGCAAGGTTGATTTCCTCGAAGAGCCTATAGCCGCAGCATATAAGATTGAACGCACCCTAGATAAACACACTAACGTGTTAGTGGTCGATATTGGCGGTGGTACCACCGATATTTGCTGTATTAAGTTGTCACCAGAAAAACTGGCGAATGTAGACCGTCAACAAGATGTGATGTCGGTCACAGGCACGCGCTTAGGTGGTATGGAGTGCGACAAAAATCTGATCATAAAATCTATTGCGCCGACTATGGGTCAAGGTTTATTGATGTATAACGGTTTGCCTGTACCACCCGCCTATTATTCTGATATGTGTGCGGTAGATGATATTCCGAAGCTCAACCGATTTTTTTCAGATGACTATTGGTTGGATATTTCTAATACCAAGTCTTTGCTCAAAGAGCCCAAGTTGTTAGAACGATTGTTAGAAGTACAAGAAGAAAAACTCTCAGCTAGGCTAGTAAACTCATCACGATTAGCCAAGGAGTTACTTTCTTCAAAAGATGAAATTATTTTACCTCTGCATTATATCGAGGAAGACTACGACGTTAAGCTGAATGTTGATGAGCTTAAGCGCTCTATGCAATCTTGGTTAGCCAGAGTGAAAAGTTTAGTGACCGAATGTTTAGAAAACAGCTCCGAGCCACCAGAAATGTTGTTTATTACTGGCGGTATGAGCTTGTCACCTATAGTCAAAAAAGAGCTATTAGACTTGTTACCTGGTTTGCCTGTTATGGAGGGCGACGCATTTAACTCTGTATGCGAAGGTTTGGGTATTCAAGCGGCCAAATTATCTAATAGTATTCCCTCCTAACAATTGCCCACTTACAACCCCCTAGCTGATTGATAAGCTAGGGGGTTGTTATTAAAATAACCGCATTACTAATCATAGCTGCTTACAAACTTAAATTTAGCGTTGTTCCTAATTGGCGAACTCCGTATGATTGCCTGTACATATAGACAAGGTAATACTTACCATGACAGATACCAATCCTGCACCCGCTGATTTTATGGCGCAAGTTCAAGCCACCCAAACATTATGGGCATTACAAGACCAAGCCAGCGAAGGTTGGGTAGTCCTCGATTCCGTTAATTTTGAAAACACCGACGTAATGCCAGTTTGGTCAAGCATTGAACTAGCCAAAAGCCATTGTATCGATGAATGGGAAGATTATGTGCCTAAAGCTATTACCATAGGCGATTGGTTGGAATTCTGGGTAGAAGACTTAGCCGAAGACAATGTACTCATAGGTGTGGAATGGCGTGACGGCGGAGAATACCTAGAGCTAGAGCTAGCAGAATTTAGTCAGATAATAGCTAAGATAGAAATGCTTTAATATGTGAATTTAAAGGGGCTGATTGATTGGCCCCGAGAGTTTAAATTAAAATGAAGCCACGGGCTAAACAGTATATGTTGAATTAATCTATATCCTATAAGCCAATGGTTATTTGCATCCGTGTTACCTAGCGATGCAAGTTGATATCATTACCGAACCCCCTGTATCTTTTTGTAAAGAACTAACCTAAAGGTTGTAGTTTGGTTGACCACAGCTTTATTCCTTGGCGATTATAATGACTGACTTGAAGCTCCTCGGTTACACCATCAATATCTATCTGCCCAAAAAACTGATAATTATCCGAAGGGGGAGAGCTAGGTTCTAGATCGTCAGGCACACCACAAAATACCACCTGAGGGCCAAAGGTATTATCCATGCTATTAGAGCTAAAAGTGCCTGCGTGTAAAGGGCCACTGACAAACTCCCAAAATGGTTTAAAGTGTGTGTATTGCGCTTTATTTGGATCATAGAAGTGCGATGCGCAGTAATGTACGTCAGCAGTAATAAAGTGCACATTGTCTATATCATTGTCTTTAATAAAACTCAGTAAATCAACAAACTCTAACTCTCGTCCAAGGGGCGGCCCGTCGATATTTGCCATATTGTCAGCAATATTTGTCCCCCAATCGGTGACTTTTACACCTATTGGCATATCAGCTGCGATTATCTTCCATGTTGCCTTTGACTGTTGCAGTGCGTTCTTTAACCAAAGGAGTTGTGCGTTGCCTAAAAAGTGTGTTTTTTTAGTTTCTAGGTTATCTGTGTTTGGTCCGCGAAAACTTCGCATATCTAACATAAAGATATCTAATAATGGACCGTATTCTATCTGCCGGTAAAGTTGCTTTTGAGTAAAACCGAAACTGATTGGGTTACAATCCTGCATGGCTTTTTTAGAATGTTCAGCTAACCAGGTAACTTCAGTGTATTTGTATCGACTGTCATCAATAATCTGCCCTGGATACCAGTTGTTTTTTACCTCATGATCATCCCATTGTTGATAGGTCACAACATTTCGGTGTAAAGCTGCAAGGTGTTGATCAAGAAAATTGTAATAATAACGCTCCCTAAATTCCTGAATACTTTCTGCTACTTTGCTCACTGAGTTATGCTGAATATTGCGCCACACAGTGCCATCGGCGAGTGTTTTTGTTGCAGAAATAGGGCCATCAGCATAAATCAAATCACCACAATGTATGAAAAAGTCGGGCTGTTGTTCCAATATCGCACAATATGTCAACATGCCGTCTCGGCTAGGATCTATGCCATAACCTTGGCCTGCAGTATCTCCAGACCAACAAAAACGGATGTTATCTTTAAGTGTTGGTGTGGTTTTAAATTTTCCTGCCACTTTTGCACTAAAAATGCCTCTAGTAACTAAATCTTCAAAAAATACTCGGTAGTACCAAGTTTGCCCTGGTAGTAATCCACTGAGAATTGTTTTTGCATTATAATCTGTTGGGGCTAAAGCGTAACCTCCAGTAAATTGAGTTGTATGATGAAAGAGAGGATCAGAACTGACCTCTACATGCATAATCGCTGGGCGATCACATCGACTCCAAATAATAGCTCCGTCAACCGATGCTTCCCCAGAACTGATCCCAGTAATGACATTGATGTTTTTAGTGTTGCCAATGAATTGATTTGGTAATGGGCTGCAGGCAGACCCCGCAATCGCAAGGCCACTTAAAATGAAATCTCTTCTTTTCACAATTGATCCTATATAAATGAATGCTTTACTAACAGGTTTATTAAGTTCCCCCTTGCTAGAAAGTAAGGGGGAGAGATTTTGTTATGGGTTAAAAGTTATAACGGCCTTTGAGAGTAATTATTCTTGGCGATAAATATTGGTCGCTGGTAAAGCCCAAGCCGAAGGTGTCGGTATGACGTGAAGCTATAGCTACTTTATCAAATAGGTTTTGAACATTAACTGCAACATTCCATTTTTCACTATATGGTGTGTAGCTTAAATTCAAATTATACAAGTGATAACTTGGCACAATATCCCTTTGCGATGAATTAAACACTCTAGAGAAATATTCGTCTCGGAAGGTGTATCCTAGGCTAGTTTCAAAAAGACCATTATTCATCTCAATAAAGTGATTTAAACGAATATTAGCGGCCGTTTTAGGTATTTTAGCTAACTTATTTCCTGTTAAATCTTGCGCTGTTGATTCTCTAATGGCATTGATTTCATCACTGCTGGCGCCATCAATAATTAGACCAACTGTTAAATTTTCTGCTACAGCGCGATCGATGGCTTCTCGACCTTCAATGATTTTTGAATCCATCATGCTGAGGCTGACATTTAACGTTAAATTGTCATGTATGATTATTTCAGATTCCATCTCAATTCCATAAACCTCTGCCTTAGGAATATTAGAAGCACCTGAATCAAAGCGACCGATACCACTAGATTCAAATAAATAATCTTTATAATCATAATAAAAACCTGCAACGTTAAGTCTTACTTTTTTATCAAAAAGGTCGGATTTATTACCTATTTCATATGCAACAAGGGTTTCTTGCTCAAACACTTCAGGGAAAAAGCGTATATCAACACTGCTATTTGAGCCCGCAGGTTTGATCCCATTTGCTAAGGTGAAATAAGTCATGTTCTGTTGCGACCACCTATAATCAAGACCAAATTTACCTGTGAGATTGTTATTTGATTCACTGGGATTACTCGATATTGGCTCCCTGGTTGGAACACAATTATAGGAACAGCGCTCATCTTCGAATTGATTTTTGGTATAGCGTAATCCCGCAGTGATATTCAAATCTTCTATCAAAGGGTAACTAAGTTGACCGAATAGGGCGTGAGATTTAAAATTACGAAAATCAGAGTTGATGAAATCGATATCCGCATTGTTGGCAAACACGTTTGGCCCTGCAATGGTTTCGTTTAAAGGTTGCCCATCACGACCATCGTCTACAAAATTAGAAGTGCGACTGAAAATCTGAGTATCCAACCAGAAAGCCCCAACTACCCATTCTATGCCCGATTCATTTGGTTCAGAAACGAGGTTGATTTCTGCCGTATTAGAGTGATCAATTTGTCGAAGGTTACCCACAAATTGTGGAATAGGAGCTTCACCAAGTAGGTCTAATACACCTGTCATTTGAAGCGGTGCGGGATCATTAGCCGTAAGATCCGAACGGTCAATGTCAAACTTGCGGCCCATGTCATATTTTTGTTTACTAAAAATGCTATTGAGTTTTGCAAAATCTAAGGTCCAATCAAGGTGTAGGCTGGTTACAGCTGTACTTAGATTGTAAAATTCTGCTGTATCATGATAAACCACCCTGGGGTCGGTCGATTTAGTATCAAAACCTCCCTTTAAAGCGGGCCCATGAGTATCACTTTTGAAGTACTGATGTTGCAATAATAAGGATAAGTTGTCATCTGGTTGCCAACTTACTTGCGCCCTGAATGTTTGATTGTCTACATCATCGAGGCGATAGTTATCTAAGGCTAAGTTTTCGGTATACCCTTCATTTTCACGATGCGACACAGCCACTCTGGTGGCTATAGTGTTACTCAAGGGCAAGTTGAGCATCGCTTTGAGTTCTCTTTGCTGATAACTGCCCATTGCCGCTTCTGCAAAACCATAAGTTTCCGACAACTCCGGGCGTTTAGTTATCACATTCAAAGCGCCACCTGTGGAACTATTACCATATACAGTGCCATCAGGTCCGCGAGTTAATTCTACTCTTTCTATATCTTGTAAATCTGCTAATAATGCATAGTCATTGACCATGAATACGCCATCTACATGATAAGCAACGGCTTGTTTGGTACCCGCATTATCTGGAATTTCATTTCCCACACCTCTAATGCTGATTGTAGGTCGATACCCTTGTACACTCGATACAACAAAGCTTGGTATTTTGTCACTCATGTTGAATACATTATTGATGTTGTTACGTGAGAGGTTATCGCCACTTAACACTGAGATGGATGTGGCTAAGTCTTGCATACTCTTATCTGACTTATGGGCTGTGACCACTATTTTCTCAATGCCAGCTCCCTCTTTGTTTAATGTTTTACCCTGTAGATTGGATGGCAGTTCGTCGGTGACAACTTTTTCAATAACGATAGTATTTTGTATATTTTCTGTCGCTTGGTAGCCACTGCCCGCCAGTGACGCATTTAAAGCATTTAAGACACTGTCAAAGCCGCTAACCACTTTTAGAGTAATACTTTTATTACCCAGATCACGAACAATAATCACTTTGCCGTATTGCTTAGATAAAGTATCAACGGCTTCTTGAATACTTATTTTATCTATTCCAATATTGCCTTGTTGTGCCTGTACAACCGAGCTCATTACTAAACCCAAAGCAATGCCCTTTACCAGCTTACTGAGACTGAAATTCGTGTGCATAAAATACCCTATAGTCTTAAAATTTTAGTTAAACGTGACGAACAAAATCGTTACTCTACAAAGACGTTTGGTATAATAGGATTTTCCAGAAAACAGCTAGGTTTCATAAAAGCTTCATATAACTTAACTTAAAGTTTCGGCCATTAGCGATGCTAAAAAGAGATTTCAGACTCGTTAGTTTTAATATGTATGTTTCCGTACACATCTTTATGCCAGCTAAAATTATGTATGCTGGATAAACTATTTAATAACTGTTCAAGTTGATTTAGCTGAAAAGCGGCGGTAATGGGGATGTCACCTAAACTAGGATCATCAATGTAAATGATGCTTTTATAATATCGATTCAACTTATGAAGCACGTCTTTTAATTGAGTATTAACAAAGTGAAATCTTTTTGAACGCCATTGTGCAAACGACTCGGGGTTAATCTTGGAAGGCAATGGTAATACTTTGTTTTTCTCGAAATGAATCGATTCATTCATCTCAAGGTATCGATATTGATTTTGAGCGGCAACACGTACTTTACCTTTCGCTACTTTTACGAGTATTCCTGAATTCCTTTTTTGCACTTCAAATATAGTACCTAATACTTTGATGTCAGCATCACCCGCCTGTACATAAAAAGGTAATTGTGGGTTTGGGTTAATGTCAAACATCGCTTCCCCTATTAGCAATTGAGTATGGCGCGACGATGACCCTAGCTTAACCAGTAACCGGCTCCCAGCACCAAGCCAAACTTTTGATCCATCAAGGAGAGTAAATTGCCTAATTTCATCTTTAGCCGTACGCAGCTCCAACGTAGATACTATTTCAGCTTCTGAAGGCGCTGTAGGTTGTTCAAGCTCGGGCATCAAGGTAATGAACATACATATCACCAAACTGGCAGCTACTGCATACCAACTGTTTATTTGCCTCTTTTTTCGAAGCTTCTTTTCCGGTTCAAGTAATTTTGGCTGTTCAGATAAGGTGGGAGCATAAGCTAGCGTTCGCCACAATAAAGATGCTTTTCGAAATGCTTTATGGTTATCATCTGATGCTTTCAGCCATATTTTAAAATTTTGTATATCGGCTTCAGAAAGTCGACCAGAATTTGTTTTAATCAACCAAAACAACGATTGCTGTTCCGTATCACTTGTTACTTTCTTCATACTCGCTTCCTACTTAAACTGGCGTTCGTTGAGTATTGGTCTGCTAGGCTCTCTTGTTCCAAAAAATCAGAAGTCAATTTTTCAATCGTTAGATGAAGTGTTCTGCAAATATCGGAGACTGAATAACCTGTTTGCTCAGAAATTTGTTGGTAGGTTAATCCTTCAATTCTACTTGCACGCAACAGTATCTTTTGCTTTTGATTGAGGCTATTCACAAACTCATCAAGCTGTGTGAGGGTTTCGTCTCTTAACATGATAGTTTCTGCTGAAACCTGTTCAATGGCATCTAAGTTGGCTTCTAAAAATATGCTATCGACTAATTTTTCATGGCGAGACTGTTTACGAAAATGATCAATACAAAGATTTTTAGCGAGAGAAAAAAGAAATGCCTTAGGATTAGCGATAGGCTTTTGCAGTTGAAGTTCTGAAACCTTCATAAAGGTTTGTTGAACAATGTCTTCAGGATCGGGGGGCCCAGAGCCAAAATGATTTCTAACTTTTTGGCATAGCTCTAGTCTGTAGCCCTTAAAAAGCGAGTCCAATAACAGAGAATTCATGACTATATTGCCAATACAACAAAATAATAATTTTAATCTGTGTTTATTACAAAAATATGAATGCTGCTCGTTAAATGAGTGAACTCAATTACCAGGTTTAAGCTCGCATGATCAGTTCTTAATACGCGCACAAATAGTACCGTGTCACCTAAACCAGATCTTGTTGCATTGACTGGTGGTTATCGTAAAACACCCGTACTGCAGCATAAAAATCATATCAGTATAATATGGTGATGAGCTCTTTATTAGGGATCTTTAGAGACACTGCTAATGTTGTTTTTATATCCCAATAGACGTTTTATCGAATATATCTTCGCAGGTTTCTACCAATAATATTTGGGCTTAAGTTTTTTATCCTAGATTGTGACCTAGTGAATTTAATTTACATAAAGATATATCAACAGTTTCTGGTATCGTCTAAATCCATACTGCTCTACTATCTAAATGAAAAACATTGTATTTGTAATGTGCCACATAAGCGCTGACGAAAGGTGGCTATGTAAATTTTAAAACTACTCATCTATATGAAAATAAGGGAAATTAATGCAAGAAATTAAGCAAACTGCATTTAATTCTAAGCAACTAAAGCCAAAATTAATTTGGGTGCCATTGACTATTTTTATAATTGGGCTCTTAGTTGCAGTCTATTTAGATAAACAGCAAACGCTTGAAAACCAAAAACATATTCAAACTAAGTTAGATTCCAGACTTGATCAAATTGGTGAAGCCGTAGTAGAAACTTTAACTCTTTATCAGTACGGTCTTAGAGGATTGAGAGGCGCTATTTTGGCTAATAATTTGAATGAGTTTAATTATGCCAAAATGCAAGCCTACAGTTTGTCACGAGACATCGATAAAGAATTTCCTGGTGCTAGAGGTTTTGGTTTAATTCGTCATGTTACGCCACAACAGCAAGATGATTTTGTTGAGCAAGTACGGCAAGATAGGCCAGATAAAACATTTGCAATACAACAATTAGCCTCCCACCAAGATCATTTATTTGTTATTCAATACATTGAGCCTGAGAAACAAAACAATAAAGCAATTGGCTTGGATATTGGTTCAGAATCGGTGCGTCGACTCGCGGCAATGGAGTCGGCTAAATATAATGAAATTAGGCTAACCGCACCTATAACCTTGGTTCAGGCTAGTAACAAAATACGCCATGGATTCTTAATCATGATGCCTATTTATGGAACTCATCCAGTCCCGCAAAACATTGATGAAAGGATGGCCAGTCTCCAAGGCTGGAGTTATGCGCCTATATTAGTAGACGAAGTGTTAAATACTATCAGTGTTATTCAAAACGATGTGGTTTTTAGCATTAAGGATAATGACTCAGATGCCTCTACTACTTTTTATCAATTTGGTGTGTTGGATCAGCAAACTTCTGATTATCGGGCTAACCAATCAATCAACATTTTTGGTCGTAATTGGATTTTACAGCTTACTGCTAAACATTCCTTTATTGAGTCGCTTTTGCTTCCTACAAAACATCAAGTTTTTCTTGTTGCTATGGCCGTCACTATTTTACTCATGTTGATTGTTTTTAGTATTCTATTAACTATGGCCAAAAGGGATCAAGTGTCTGCGCATAAAGCTGAGTTATCCCAAGTAACTGAGAAAGCCCTTAAACAGGCTAATCAGCAACTCGAACAAGAGGTGACGAAAAGAATCAAACAAATATCTCAAGTTAGTGTGTTGCAGCGAAGTATTTTAGAAAGTGCAGGTTACGCTATTATTGCAACTGATGAGAATGGCAATATTACTGTTTTTAACCCCGCCGCTGAGAAGCTCTTAGGATATAAAGCCGAGGAGTTGATAGGCAAGGTTACTGCAGCGATATTTCATGTTGCTGATGAAGTGATAGCCAGAGCAGAAATTCTATCCAAGGAAATGGGCTACAAAATTGAACCAGGATTTGAAGTGTTTGTAGCAAAAGTACGTCTCGGCGGATCTGATATTTATTTATGGAATTACGTACATAAGAGTGGACGGCATATTCCGGTTCGCTTAAATGTTAGTAGCTTACTCGATAACGAGGGAAAACTGTTTGGGTTTTTGGGCATCGCTTATGATTTAACGGAACAACTTGAACATGAAAGTATGTTAGCTGAAGCGTTAGAACAGGCAGAGCAAGCCAATCAGGCTAAATCAATGTTCTTAGCCAATATGAGTCATGAAATTCGCACACCGTTAAACGGCATCTATGGTGCTTTACAGATTATTAAAAAAGAAATCATCACTGCACAAAGCCATAATTTGTTGGATAAAGCGCTGTATTCTACAAAAAATCTGAATATCATCATTAATGACATTCTTGATTTTTCGAAAATTGAAGCTGGCAAGTTAGAGTTAGAAAAAACCGCGTTTAATTTAGCCGAGCTAGTTGAACATTTACGTTCGGACTTGTCTGTATTGGCTAGTCAAAAAAACATAATATTTTATCTATCGAATCAAGTCGATCATCTATTTTGGCAGGGCGATCCTACAAGGATACGGCAGATAATGCTAAATCTCGGTTCGAATGCTATCAAATTTACCGAGCTGGGTAGCGTGACATTTACTGTTAGCTTTGATGAGACTCAAGGTTATTTGATCTTCATAATGAAAGATACCGGTATTGGCATGGATCAGAAACAACAACAACGACTGTTTCAACGCTTTGAACAAGCGGATAGCTCTACCACTCGCAATTTCGGAGGTACCGGATTGGGATTGTCTATTACCCATTCTTTAGTCACACTTATGGGCGGTAATATAACAGTTGAAAGTGACGTCGGGCTGGGCACCATTGTTACCGTAAACTTGCCATTGGATAGTGCAGTTGCTCCAGTGGTTGAGCGGAAAAATTATCAGGCTGATGCAATCAACTTTGCAGGAAAGACGATTCTGGTAGCTGAAGATAATGAAATAAACAGAATGGTAGTTGAAGCCATGCTTGAGCCCACTCAAGCTAATATTATATTCGCCGTTAATGGACTTGAAGCAATAGAAGCACACAAGGTCAATTCTCCAGATGTCATTTTAATGGATATTCAAATGCCAAAAATGGATGGAATAGAAGCGTGCCGACAAATAAAATTCACTCATCCTAATACACCTATTATCGCCCTTACAGCAAACGCCATGAGTGAAGACGTTAAGCGATATCAACGCGAAGGATTTGATGGGCATCTTGCAAAGCCCGTTGAGTTATCGATACTTTTGGAAAAATTGCAGAACATCTTGTTAAGCTAGAACCAATAGGCCATCTTTAAAAGATGGTGTAGTGAATTTTTATATATCAACATAGTAACGAAACACGCCAAATATTAATTGGCGCTAGTCTGAAATTGGTGGTTACTCTTGATAATTCTGACCAACTCCCAGCAGATGTGCATATCTTTACCACAACTAAACAACCTTGGGTAAAATCACCTGAAAATGCCACTGTCTTCGAAGTATTTTATGATTATGTAAAAACATGGAGCAAAGAAAATAAAGCTCATCGGAAACATCTATTAGCTAATATTATTGATATTTAAAGGCCAATTAAAGCTAGTGCATTTATTGAGTCAAAACTACCCCTCCATTTAAGCTCTCTGAACGGTTTCTCTACAAATCCATTCTGAATTTAGTGTTCAAAAATACATCTCCTCACCTTTAGTTTTGGGCTCTTTTCTAAGCATATTTCTTCAAATTCTCTTTTTTCGATTAACCGAATCGTTTTTATGAACTCACTTTTTACATTTCGTTAACTAAACTATGTAGCAAGTTGGCTGATTCATTCATCCAATTATTAACTCGTTTTTAAGATGCGAGTCAGTCGTGGCATTTATCTGGGTCGTCAACATATTGATGGCTCTCTACCGCAGAGTATGGGGAAATAAAATGAACAAAAAACCGATATTTATTAAAACCACATTAGCTGCTTTTGTGAGTGTATTTTGTCTGTCTAGCGTGGCTCTTGCTGGAGAGGAAAAATCTACCGAAATGAGCAAACCTAATGGGCCTGTTGGAATGGGGAAAGTAGTTGAGGGGCAACCTAGGTCCAACAAGTTTTGGTGGCCGGATCAGTTGGATTTATCAGCGCTAAGAGATCATGATGCTAAATCTAACCCTTATGGTGCGAACTTTGACTACGGAAAGGCATTTAATACCCTTAATTTGGATGCCGTTAAAGCAGATATCGATAAATTGCTGACAACCTCACAAGATTGGTGGCCGGCGGATTTTGGTAATTATGGACCATTTTTCATTCGTATGACATGGCATAGCGCAGGTACTTATAGAACGCTCGATGGCCGTGGTGGAGCTGGTGGTGGACAACAACGTTTTGACCCTCTTAATAGTTGGCCAGATAACGGTAACTTAGATAAAGCCAGACGTTTATTATGGCCAATCAAACAAAAATATGGTGAAGCACTTTCTTGGTCAGACTTAATTGTTTTGGCTGGCAATGTAGCACTGGATAACATGGGCTTTAAAACTTATGGTTTTGCTGGTGGTAGGGCTGATGATTGGGAGCCTGACATAGTGTATTGGGGGCCAGAAGTGGAAATGTTGGCTAGTGATCGTGAAGACAGCGGCGGCAAACTGCAGCGTCCCTTGGGTGCGACACATATGGGTTTAATTTATGTTAATCCAGAAGGTCCTAAAGGCAAACCTGACCCATTAGGTTCAGCCAAAAACATTCGAGTAGCCTTTGAACGTATGGCCATGAATGATGAAGAAACCTTAGCTCTAATTGCTGGTGGTCATACATTTGGCAAAATGCATGGCGCGCGAAAACCAGCAGAGTGTCTGGAGCCAGAGCCAGCCGCAGCAGGTATTGAAGAGCAAGGCCTAGGTTGGAAAAATAAATGTGGTAAAGGTCATTCCGAAGATACCACTACTAGTGGACTTGAAGGAGCATGGTCTCAAGCACCAACACGTTGGACGTCTCTTTATTTGAGTAACTTATTAAACTTTGAATGGAAACAAACCCGCAGCCCAGCAGGTGCTATTCAATGGATACCTACAGATGAGTCGTTGCATAAGGTGGTACCAGATGCCCATATTGAAGGTAAATTTAATCCTCCTGTGATGACCACTGCTGACTTGGCATTGAAGTTTGACCCGGCATACAAAAAAATTGCTGAGCGATTTTTGGCCGACCCAGAAGAGTATCGTTTAGCTTTTGCTAAAGCTTGGTACAAATTAACCCATAGAGATATGGGGCCTCCGCGTAATTTCCTTGGTAAAGATGTGCCAAAGGTTATACATATTTGGCAAGATCCTATTTCCCAGAACAGTCAATCAACTATCGATGCAGACGATGTAAAAGAATTAAAAGCTAAGATCTTAGATTCAGGACTTACTCCTGCTGAATTAGTCCGAGTGGCCTGGGCCGCTGCTGCAAGTTATCGTGATACCGATATGCGCGGTGGTGCTAATGGCGCGCGTATCGCGCTTGCTCCGCAAAAAGATTGGCAAGTCAATAATCCTGCAGAAGTCGCTAAAGTGTTAAAAGTCCTAAAAGACATTCAAAAAGATGCTACTAGTGGTTTTTTGAATAATGACAAAGTGTCATTGGCTGACTTGATTGTACTGGGTGGGTCAACTGCTATTGAAAAAGCAGCAAAAGACGCGGGATTTGACGTCAAGGTACCCTTTATTCCGGGCAGAGGTGACGCGACTCAAGCACAAACTGATGTGAATTCATTTAGCCTGCTAGAGCCCAACTCAGATGGTTTCCGCAACTACTTTAACCCTGAGGCTAGCTATAAGTCGCCTACAGAGATGTTGGTTGATAAGGCTGATCAGCTCACCCTTACCGTGCCAGAAATGACAGTGCTAATTGGTGGTTTACGCGTGATGAATGCTAATCATAGTCAAACAACACATGGTGTTTTAACGGACAATCCCGGCACATTAAGTAATGACTTTTTTGTAAACTTACTTGATATGTCTACTATCTGGAAACAATCAGAGACTGAAGGTGTATTTCAGGGCGTTGATCGCAAAACGAAACAAGGCAAATGGACAGCCACTTCTGTTGATTTAATCTTTGGCTCTAATTCAGAACTTCGCGCTGTTGCAGAGGTTTATGCATTTGATACGTCTAAGGAAAAATTTGTAAACGACTTTGTTAAAGCTTGGACTAAGGTGATGAATTTAGATAGATAATTTAGATTTTTATGGGGTTATGGTTAAAGGAGTTAACCATAACTTAATATTTTGTTCACCATCACCATCACCATCACCAATAGCAATAATCCATTATTCAATGTTTAAATGAGAGTTCACAGAATGCTCAGGTTATAGTCAAACACAAATTTAGCATTTTGCTAACTGCTAGAACCTCCATAAGGATGCCATCGATGGAAGATTTCATTTTACACCACTATGACAACTCTCCCTTCGCGGAAAAAATCCGTGCGCTTTTAGGTTATAAAAACGCCCACTATAAAGTGGTTAAAATTCCCATTATTATGCCCAAACCAGATCTTGTGGCGCTAACCGGTGGTTTTCGTAAAACCCCAGTGTTGCAACAAAACAATCATATCTATTGTGATACGCGTTTAATGGCTAGAGTGATTGACGAACAATTTTCCGAAGACAGTATTTTTCCTGCTAATTTATCTCTGACCGCCAATGTTACTGCTCAGTGGGCTGACCAGCATTTGTTTAGTGTTGCCGTGGCGCTGGCGTTTTCTCCAGCTGGTTTTGCGGCTTTTCGTCAAGCGGTACCAGAAAAGTTTGTTGAAGCCTTTGTAAACGACCGAGCAAAAATGAGTGAAGGCGCTAGTGGATTATCTATGGAAGCTAATACCGCGTTTCAGCTTTTACCTATTTACCTAGAACAAATAGAGCAGCAGCTTAAAAGTGTAGGCCCTTTTATTTGCGGCGAACAAATTACAATTGCAGATTTTTCAATTTATCACTGTCTCTGGTTTATTAACAATAATCCCGGTGTGAGTGCATTATTGGATGGTTACCCAAAACTGAATCAGTGGTTTGAAACTATAAAGGCAATAGGGCACGGTTCGCAAACAAGTATTGATGCAGCAGCTGCAATTGATATTGCACATTCAGCTAAGAAGACGTTATTTACCAAGGATGGCTTTTTAGTGGTTAACGACTTTAAATTTGGTGACCTTGTTGAAATTGTACCCACAGACTATGGCATTACACCTGTAACAGGTGAATTGGTGGTTTCTAAGACGGATGAAATCGCCATTAAACGAATCGATGAAAAAGCTGGAGAAGTATACGTACACTTCCCCCGTGTTGGTTACAAAATTACCGCAGCATAATATAACCAAGAATGTGATCCTTGGGCTAAATTCATAAGAAGAATGTACTCATTAGCTATTTTTCGAGTGGATAGCCCAAGATATATGCCCCATTGACTAGATTCTATGTATAATTTTAGTTCACAATCCTTTTAGATTATTCAAAACAACACTCCCGCCTTATAAAATTGAGATACAACAATGAAAACGTTATTCGCACTAAGCTTAATATTTTTCTGTGCCCAAGGTGTCAATGCCCAAAGTGTGACTGACCAGTTGATAGTGGCTTTAGTGGATAAACACTTGCCCCAAGTTCTGCACCAAGAAAAAGCGACACCTTGGCAAATGGGGACTTATGATTTGATAGTACATAAAACGGCTGGCGCAAAGTTCTCTAGTACCCATAAATACTTAAGCCTGACGGTGCCAATTAAAGTCATAATGACGGGGCAGGTTAATAAAGAGTTTTTAGGCCAAAAAATCCTACTTAATTGTTCATCTGAGTTTGTGACTGAAGCTAGATTGGATATTGAACCTGTAATCAATCCACCTGAATCTAAGGCCGATGTTGAAGTATCGGTGCCTGTGCCCGAGGCTAATTTAAATTGTGATGGCTTAATATTGCCTATCAAGCCATTGCTTGAGCAATTGGTCGCAACTAAAAAGCAACAGTGGCAGCAGCAGCTTGAAAAAGACATTGTTATTATGTTTAAACAAGTAGGAATATAAGTTTTGGATTACGAGTTACTTAGCGTTCTTGAAAATTAAGTATGGGAAGAATAATTATGTCAGGTGAAACAGATTTAAATAAACTGCTTGGCTCAATGCAGCCAGTTTTGAGTGAGTCAGAGTATGTGTTTGCTTCATTGCAAAAAGATAGTCCGGTTTCTGTTACTGAGTTAGCGCCCCTTGGTACTTTCTACGAAAAAGAAGGCTTGACGGTTATAGTGTCTAAAACTAATGCGGATATTTCAGGCCTTGCTTATGAAGGTGTATTTCAGTGCATCACACTCAATGTGCATTCTAGTCTTGACGCAGTTGGGTTAACGGCTGCGGTATCAACTGCACTTACGGGGCAAAATATCAGCGCCAATGTTGTTGCGGCTTATTATCACGACCATATATTTGTGCCTATTGCTAAGGCGAGTCAAGCCTTGTCCTGCCTGCAAAAATTGGCCAATGATAGTAAGTAACCTAAGTTAAACAAAAGTAACAAAAAAAGCCAACTGTTGAGTTACGGTTGGCTTTTGAATTGCTAATTTTGATTGCTAAGTAATGGTTATATTACTGATTGTTTAAATAATCACTGACCGCTTCTGCCCTTTGCTCAGCATGTTGATCCAGTGCTTCAACCTCTTGGTAAAAGTCATTGTCACTTGTTAGGAATGAATAACCTGTCACTTCTGATGTTGCTTCGGGTTCGATCAGTGCCGAATATTGATCGTAAGTTGCTTGAATACTATTGGTTTCAAAGGCACTACTTATGACTTCTAATAACAATTCGTTGTAGCGTGCTTGGTATACTTCGTCAGCATAAATTTTGCCAATTAGTGGCCAGCTGTCAGAGTTTAAGCCAGAAAAATCTAGTGCTAACGCGCCGCCTTGTTTACCTGTTTGTAACGCTTCATTGTTATCCCAAGGGATCCACGTTAGTAAGCCTGTATCAGGATCGTTGTACAGATAATAATTGTGGGGCATACGACCGTAAGTGTCCCAGTTTTGGATGATACCGTTTACCGCTAAATAAGTGAGGAAAACATCTACATCAAAAACGGCTTCAAGGTTGGCTCTCCAAGTCGCGGGATCGCTAGTTCTTGTGTCATCATGTAGTGCATCAAAAAGTGCAAGTATGTCAGACCAATCTTCATCATCTTCGTTGGTCTTTTTCTCGAAACTTTCTTGACTGAAACTACCTTCGGCAAAGGTTGCACCATCATCTTCTGGTTTATATAAATTACCATCATTATCGTTGAACTGAGTATCTATCACAGTGTCATCTATCTCTTCGACAAGTGTATATAGACCAAAATATTCTGGGCCGTTTCCGTGATCCACATACAATGAATAGAAAGCGGTATTTGATATCGCCATACCGGCATTTCTGAATACATCGGCTGCCACTTTTTCGCGCATCAGTGATGCATCGTCATAGTTGTTTTTTAGACTAAATTTTTTGAATCCATAAAACCGCTGGTTATCAATTTGCGGATAGTCGTCTTCAAATTCGTCGAAGTCTAATTTAAATGACAACTTGAGTATGCCTGCTTGCCAGCTTGTTTGAAGCGATGAGTTGCCCTTAAACCGAATACCTACGCGATACCACTGGGTGCCGTTGTAGAAAACTTCGGCAGGCACAAAAATAGGATCTTCGTCAGTATCTAATAATGTGTTGCCTGATCTTTGACCAAAGGTGCTATATAATCCTGTCATATCATCGAGCATACTTTGCCAGCGATCTTCGGTAACCACAAAATCCAAACGTTTTACTTGGTTATCGTCAAACACTTCGGCGAAGTCTGGATCGGCACTTTTACTATGTGTCGCGTCAGTCCAGTCGGTGGCTTCAAAGTCTGCATCTGTGACTTCGTTAGAATCGTTGTCTGGATCACTCTGCTCTTCTACTATAACTTCCTCTGAAATGACTTCTTCAATATCACTGTCGCTGCTGCCACCGCAGGCACTGAGAGTTAAAAACGCGCAGAACGGCACGATGAATGTAAATTGTTTTATCACTTGGCTAACTCTTTTTGTTGCTTGAGTATCAATTCGATTTTGCATAGAAAACCCTATAGTCCTGTTATTGAAAAAGTACTTGTTGGAAAATGTAAGTACTCGAAACATGGCTAATCTTAGGCAGTAAATGTGCAAATAATGAGGAAGGAATGTGGAAGTAATGCGCAACGAAGTTGCAATAAATACGGGAGCAGAGAATGATCGGTCATAACGTAAACTATTTGACACTGCCTATAAAAAATACCCAGCAAAGAGTGAAAGCAAGAGGTTGAATTTCAACTAGCTGAGCGACATAATTCCGCCACACAATTTGATATAAAGAGCTAATACATGACAAACACCCACTCATACCCAATTGGTCAAGCTGGACAAAAATGGCAGGATGCTGAAAAAGCCCAGTGGTTGGCAGTGCAAAATGTTAAACGTTCTTATGCTGATGATGTGCTAAGTCAGGTGGATGTATTGGCTAACCATTTTGATATTGAACAATATGCAAGTTTGAATTACGCCTCGGGTACTTTTCCGCTGTTTACCTTGAAGAGCCTGAATTGGGATAAGTCAAAGCCCAATGTGTTGATAACGGGCGGTGTTCACGGTTATGAAACCAGTGGGGTGTTTGGCGCACTGAGGTTTGCTGCTACAGCTGCGCAAGACTATCAGGACAAATTTAATTTTTTGATCGTGCCTTGTGTCAGCCCTTGGGCTTATGAAACCATCAACCGTTGGAATCCTGAAGCTATAGATCCTAATCGTTCTTTCTATGCCAATAGCCCCGCACAAGAGTCTGCTGCTTTAATGCAATTAGTCGCAGACGTAGAATTTCTCATGCACATTGATTTACATGAAACCACAGATACAGACAACTCGGAATTTAGACCTGCACTAGGTGCAAGAGATGCGGTAGAGCACAAAGAATGGGCCATTCCAGATGGTTTTTATACTGTGGGGGACACTCTAAAACCTAGCCCTGAATTACAGAAAGCCATTATTGAGTCTGTTGAAAAAGTCACACATATCGCTCCAGCTGACGAGAGCGGCAGACTTATTGGAGAGGTTTTACAGCAAAAAGGCGTGATTAACTATGCCACCAAAGAGTTAGGTTTATGCGCAGGGGTAACCGATGCCAAGTTTGTGAGTACCACAGAAGTGTACCCAGATAGTCCTAAGGTGAGCGCAGAAAACTGTATACAAGCACAAGTTGCTGCCATCACAGGCGCGTTAAACTTTGTTTATAAAAATTAGTTTTAGACAAATGAATCCTTTCGGACCTTTTAGCCGTATATAAGTGTAATTAACTAATCTAAATGAAGGGTAAGATGAAACAATTTTCTATAGGTTTACTGTTGGTATTGCTTTTAAATAGCTGTGCTAATTATGAGTACCCTAGCCAAGTTTCGATTGGCGACAAGATGATTGAAGCCACAGGTGAGAGTTTGGAAGGGAAAACTGTGGTTATGCCACAAGAATTTTCCGGTCAAGAAACCTTATTGCTATTTGGTTATAAACAAGACTCGCAGTTTGACATTGATCGTTGGTTAATTGGTTTAGATATGACCCAAACTCAAGTGGCAGCATATGAAATTCCTACCATTCAAGGCATGTTACCACGGATGTTTAGTGGCTTTATCGACAGCGGTATGCGTAAAGGAATTCCAAAAGAATTGTGGAAAGGTGTGGTCACCGTTTATGCCGATGGCGATAAAATTCAGCGTTTTACAGGCAACCTAAACCCTAATAATGCTCGTGTAATGTTACTCAATAAAGAGGGGACTATTGTTTATTTTTACGATCAAGGCTTTTCTGTAGAAGCCTTGAATGAGGTCCGTGAAGCATTAGAAAACTAAGCATTAATCTGAGTTGGCATTGACTGTCGCCAACTCAGACTGTTTATTCGTTATGTTCCTCTTCTTCTTTTGGAGCCTTCAAATGTTTGGTTTTTAATTTAATCACTGGCGTTTGCAAAATAAGACTGTTCGGATAAGTAATCAGGTCGCCATCAGCATGTCTAATAAGCACATGAAAAGTCGTTATTTCTTCAATCATACCGGTTAAGTCAAAGTCTTTATTGGCGATCCGCACTGTGTCACCCACCCGGTATGGAAAATTAAAGAAAATTAAAATTCCAGCGGTTATGTTACTCAATATTGACCACTGGGCAAATAAAGCTATACCTAAGACCGCAAAGGCTGAAGATAGAAATACTGTAAATTTTCCGTAATCTATACCTAATGTAATGGAGCCGATAATTAGAAAAACCACAAGATGAATTACCAACAGAATTTGTCGCACCATCAACTTGCGTTTTAAGGTTGCTTTTTTATTTTTAACAACACGTTTAAAAGCTGACTCTACCCATTTTCTCGTGATTATAAATAGAACAATTATTAAACCTAATAAAAGCCAGTTGTTTGTCATCAAAATTGTCCTTTATCCATTTAAGTGGTGGAATTAGCTGCGTTAACCGTTAGCATTAAAAAAGCAATCATCAGGCAATTTTTGCTGTACGGCAAGTAAATCTCTAGCTAAGTGATTATAGGCCCTTGACTCTTTAACAAAATTCCTCAAACTGCCCAACCATTAAAAACTGCATTATTGAAGGAATGCTGAATAATATTATGCAAACAGAAATTTGTTATCGTTTTGAACGAGCACCATTAGCCAATCGATTTTTAAACGAACTCAAACATTGGTCAGTGGCAGAGGTGAAAGCCAAATTATTTAATGGTACAGATTCAGTAAAAATAACCTATGAATTTGATGGCAAAGGCTTTGATTATACTTGCTCTGAATTGGACGATTTGGCGAGTAAGTATGGCGGTGAAGAGGTGTGATATTTCTACCCTAATTGCTTTAATAATGCTGTGATGCAAATAGGTTAAAATGGCAGGCGCTGGTGCTCAAACCAAGAATTAAGCTAATGGGTTTAGAGGTGAAATGGCAACCCAAGGTTGTCCAACCTGTAAATCTGAAATATACAGTAACCGCTATTTTGGCTAACACCCATCTACCCCAAAAAACTAATAGTTATAAACCAAAAGCCGCTATTATTGCGTTTTTTCTATCTATCTCGTCAAACCCCTCCTTTTTCAGACAATTATTTGCAATCCTTGCATATTGTACAATAACTATACATAGGTAAATTAAAGTAACGGATGCAAGTACCTTCAAATGGAACCTACGGAGCAAGTTAAACGGCCGCCTCGATTCGCAAAAATTTGGGTCATTGTTATCATTGGCTTACTGGCCGGTGGAACCTATTTGTATTACCAGTACAGCGTGGAACAAAACAAATTCTCCAACGCCAATTTTTTCAGAATTTTGTCTGAGTCGGCCTCGCGGTCCCACGAAAATTTACTGCAATTGGAGCAGTTACTTACACACGGCAATAGTGAATCCTCTATCCGCGCCATTTTTCCGAGTTATGAGCAAAATCTCTGTAAGGGAGATCGCAAAAATGTAAATAATCCAGAATCCGAATGTGTAGACGAGAATGAGAAGGTATTTTTTGATTTAGAAGGCGATTATTTTCAAATTTATTTAGCAACAGCAAAAATTGACCTGCAAGATCTTAGAAAGAATAAAAAACCCTATGCAAAAGTCAAAATAACGGACATTTTGGAAACTCCAAATAATGGTTTTAAATTACACCTATATATAAATAACAACAATGAAGTGGTTGCCAGTATTGGTGATAAGTCCGTTTTGTCTATTGTTAATGTCAATAACATTAGCCAAATAATTGCGTCCCAACAAAATTTAGATTGGAGCAGTTTAACCTCTAAAGGTAGCCCATCTACTAGCAGCAAATCTGAACCCCTACCGGGTTATAGTAATTATGTTGATTTTAAACTCACGTCTCATGACTACCGCTTATTTATTTACCCTATACAGCTCAATAGCAAATTAAATTTCCTGAATGAGAAGGAGGTAAGTAACGCAAATAACGTATTTATCATAGGGGTTTTACCCAAAACTTTATTGAATACCCAAGCTAATCAGCGCTGGAATATTAGTTTGCTGGCAATAGTGCTGATATTACTGCTCTTTGCCTGGATGATGTTACGCCTATTTTTATTGTCAAATCATCAACCGGTTGGCAAGTTATTCTTTTGTTGCACAATGTTTTGTAGCTACATGTTATTTGTGATGATGGTTTCATTTTATATTGCACTAAATGAAAAAAGTATTGAGCAAGAAAACAAAACTTCGTTAGCTGGGGAGTTAATGAAAAGTGTTAGCTCGCAACTAGAACAAGAGTTATGGGACATTCAACAACAAATTGAATCTTATCATCACTATTACGGTAACTTGTTAGACTTGGAGCAACAAAACACTGCTCATGACATAACTAATGCACTAGTAACTTTCCCAGTTTCTGACAATTCATCGAGCTGTGATGTTCCGTCTGTGTATAGCACATTGATTAATGGCTATTATACAACCAATCTCATTGGTACAAGTATTGCTGATTCAGCTTTAATAAATGATTCTAGCTCTATTAACTTATTCTCACGTCACGCTCGTAACAAAAGTAACAAAAGTAACAACAGTTATGACATTTGGTTTGATTACGACCGAGTAAACTCGGACTCATATATACTCAGCACATTGTTGTTAGATGATAAAGGTAAGCAGCTATTTCCCAGATTATATAATATAGAAAGTAATAAAAAACCTAAGTCGCAGACACTAGCCAATCGTGAATATTTTAAACATGTTCGTGATCAACAAGGCTGGAAGGTCGGTTTAAGATGCTTTTATTGCACTTGTCCTACAGACTCTCATCACATTGACTTAATAGAAAATTATGAAGTAAGTAATTTTTATATTCAGCGCTTGCGCAATATTGGCGACGGGACTAAAGGCACAACTATTGCCTTACCCTTAGCGGTGAGTGAATTGCCTGCACTTAGTGACACACAATACATTTTTACCGCAGATATCGAACTCCCGTCGTTAAATCTAATGGAAATAGATGAGGGTAAACTACAAGACTTCAGTTTAATGGTGGTGAATCGAGACAACGGCAATGTACTTTTCCATTTGGACGAGAATCGCTCTTTGATTGAAAATCTTTTTGAATTTGGTCAGGGTACTGAAAAGATTGCCCACAGGATACGCACTGGAATTAGCAACAAAAATAGCTGGATAGACGGTTTTTATCATGGTGTCGCTGGGCAATTTGGATTACAAAAATTAGTTATTGATCAGTGGGTATTGGTGATATTTATCCCTGATGAAAGTTTGAACACCTATATGACTAATATTTTTATGTTTAATACGATTAGCATTTCAACTTGTTTACTGGGCATATTTTTAGTTCTATGGTTATTACAACGATTTAATGCCACTTACAAACTGAAAAATTGGTTAGATATCCCACTAACCATAGACTTACGCAAAGTCATGGTTTTTAATTCCGTTTTCATTAGCACTATCTTTATCGGGTATTGGCTCGGACAAGCACTTGACCGAGGGAGTAATCACTCACAATTTCAATTATTCGATTTACATAGCTCTTTTTTACTTAGCAGTGCCTTTGCAATACTGTGCTTACTCTGGGGTTTTGGCGAATATCGACGATTTTATGTTAATTCTCGGCAGGCTCAAAAACGCCCTATCAACATAGCCAACGGTGCTAAGGTACTAGTGTTATTACATCTGTTTATTGGTGGTTTATGTTATTCGTATTTAGACTCGGTAGGCATGACCTCAGCCTCTGGTCTTAAGTGGTATTATGAAAAAAACGTATACCCTGCGCGACTTAATAATGAATATATAGAGCTAAATAAAATTGCCTTAAGTCGTTATCCGAATACCATTACTCAACATAAAACTAATGCCCTTGATTTACTTCCTATTTCACCTGAGTGGAGAGAAAGACTCAGTACTGAAAAGCGTAAAGCCTATACTAGTCCCGTTGATGTTAAGAGTTACAGTCACCTTATCAGTACAGGCAATGCGCAAAGTTGGTTTAATCGCTATTTGTTTAAGTCTACGGCTAATACATCCAAGCTAAAACGGCTCCAAGCAGTAACATTCAGTAGCATAGCGCTACCCATGCTTACATTTATCCTCTTGTGTTTTGTTTGGGTTCGTTTTAACCGACGAATATTATCAGTACGTTTGTACGGCTCCCCACAATATTTGCGACATTTGTATCAAATGGCAAAAACACCAAGCAGCCAATTTAAACCTTCTGAAAACTTGGTAATGAATTTAGTGGAAGAGCCTGAAGGCGGACATAATCTAGCTATGCTGTTGCAGCTATATAACTGTGACTCTGAACAACTTCCAAAAGAATTTGCTACCTTGTTTAATGCTAGTCCGTTATTTAAAGAGCTCGCCAAAGAGCAAAGAGAAACAAAAACAGACTTACTGCCCAATATGAAAATTTCTATGCAAACGTTGAAATCAGCTAATCATATTAAACTTTGGGATATAGAGATCAGTCTGCAACAAGTTAAACACCGCGCGGTATTGTTGCGTATTCTAAATCACTGCAAATCACTGCTGCTGTCTGGCCACTTAAAATCATTGACCCTCTTTGGTGGTTTCCATAGTCTGCAACGTTTATGTATAAAGGACAGTATGCTCACTCAGGATTTATTGCCGGTGCGACAAATGGACGCGGGTGAATATTTCGCCTGGGCGGAATGTCTGATGGATTTTTCGGTAGAAATTCCAAATCAGCTAACTCAGCAGCTCGATATCAATTTTATTCAGAATGAAATTAAAGCCTTTCCCATGTTGGCATTTATGCAAAAAGATTTAGGTGATACACAAGATCAAAATCCCTATGATTTTGCACGCTGGCTTGACCTAAAAGAATGGCAAAAAAGCCATCAAGAATGGGCTTCCATCAACTATATTTTACTAAAAGCTGAAGCCCTGTATCGGTTCAAATGGGAGTCCTGTTCTTCTGCCGAAAAATTAACCCTTTATCATTTAGCACTCAATAAACGCATCAATCCAGCCAATGTACAAATGTACGAACATCTCGCACTAAATGGACTAATTGTTGTAAAACGGGGCAGAATACGCATTGTAAATCAAAGTTTTGCGTACTTTGTTAGATACGCCGAAGATAAAGAAACACTCAAAAAACTGATCAGTCGTGGCGATGTGGGTAAATGGCAGGAATACCGACTACCCATTACCTTATCCATATTAGCCATAATTGGTGGAATTGCCCTCACATCAGGCAATTCACTCTATATGATAGTGGCTTCGGCTATGGGAGTATTAGGCACTATTGGCAGTTTAACTAATAGCGCCAGTTTGATACGCAGCAATTTACAAAAATGAATATTATTAGGTAAACCTAAGTTCGACATAAGTTGTGCCACTCAATACTGCTACGTATTTATCTATCTTCGTTTGGCTTTATAGTATTAGCTCGCTATCACGTACAAAAACCAGTCTCTATAAACCCAAAAATTTCGATCTTGAGTCACACTAGGGCATTTTAATGAAAAAGGTTGTGATTATAGCTTGTGCTGAATTGGATAATTTGGCGAGTAAATATAGAGTGAGGAGACGTAACCTTGGTTACTTATTTGTCAGCTGGCATTTCATACAAAAAAAGAGACCCTCAGGTCTCTAAAAGTGTTCCAGGGAAGGAACCACACACATCAACATAAAATGAGAATATATCAATTCACGAGAAGTATCTTAACGATAAGATATTGCAGTCTTATTACAAAAAGATAAAAACTGACACCTATTGTTTCGCAAAGTGCTGACACATAGGGTTACAAACTGCATCTAAACTTAGCGGTATTATCTTGGTCTTAAGTCGAGTTACTTTTACAAGGATTAAACTATGAATATCAAAATTTCAATTAACAAATTCCTAAAAGAAAACTGGGGGATTGTGCTTTTTACTTTAGTATTATTTGCCTCACGTAGCAGTTTTGCTGATTGGTATGTGGTGCCTACTGGGTCTATGTTGCCAACCATAGTTGAGGGCGACAGAATATTTGTTGATAAGATGGCGTATCGCTTAGAAGTGCCTTTTACTGATATTGAAATTATGCAAACTGGTCAGCCAAAACGGGGTGATATAGTAGTTTTTAATTCTGAAAAAGCTGGTAATAGACTAGTTAAAAGATTGATTGGTGAGCCTGGCGATAGTATAGCTATGTTTGATAATAAGCTGATTATCAATGGTGAACCCATCCTCTATCAAGATAGTAAAAATGCACTTCGAAAAACTGAGTTTCTGGGTAACGTAGCGCATTTTGTGCAATTTATTCCTATGGCTGAAGCCCGTGATAATTTTGCTGAAGTGATAGTGCCAGAGGGGCATTATTTAGTTTTGGGTGACAACAGAAATAATAGTGCTGATTCTCGATATTATGGGTTTGTACCTGCCATTGAAATTCAAGGTAAGGCCAATAAAGTATTAGTATCACTTGATCCCGAAAATTATTATTTACCTCGTAAAGAGCGTTTCAATGAGCCGTTGATTTAGAAAACGGCAACTAGCCTAAAATAGCTATTGCTAATGTTTGCCAATAGTAGATGTAAATGTAGCAAGGCCGTTCGTTGTCATATACTGATAGCGATTACGGCTAATTGGGTCGAATAATCCATCCTAAATATTAAACCAAAAAGGGATCTCCATGAGACGACTCACAATTTTCTTAGTTAGCTTGACTTTATTCATCAGTTTTAATGGGCACAGCGCTCATCACAGTGAAGCAAAGGCAC
This sequence comes from Paraglaciecola arctica BSs20135, assembly GCF_000314995.1. Taxonomy (GTDB): domain Bacteria; phylum Pseudomonadota; class Gammaproteobacteria; order Enterobacterales; family Alteromonadaceae; genus Paraglaciecola; species Paraglaciecola arctica. The sequence continues at coordinate 92,693 of NZ_BAEO01000060.1, forward strand.
ATCAAAAAGCTGTATTAGTAACTGGCTCCAGCTCAGGTCTTGGATTAAAAATGACCCAAGAATTAAGTGAAAACGGCTTCTTTGTTTACGCCGGTGTTTTACATAAAGACGAAATGCAGGCCATGAATGCGATGGAAAATGTTACCGCCGTGCAATTTGATGTGCGTGATCAAAAGCAGATAAACGCTGCTGCAAAATTTGTTAAAGAACAAGGCAGAGGTCTGTATGGTTTGATTAACAATGCCGGTGTAGCTGTGTTTGGTCCTATGATCGAACTGCCCGCTGAGCAACTGCAATATCAATTTGATGTCAATGTACTTGGGCCTTTTAAAGTCACCCAGGCTTTTGCACCGATGATCATCGAAAGTAAGGGGCGTATTGCTACCACAGGCTCTATTGCAGGTATTCTTTCAAGCTCAATGTTTGGAGCTTACAGTATGAGTAAACATGCTATTGAAGCCTATACCGATGCATTGTCTCAAGAAATGAGCCGTTTTGGGGTAAGTGTACATGTGATTGAACCAGGAAATTATGCTTCCAACATTGGAAATGCTGCCAACAAATTGATGAGTGATACCAAATATTGGAAAGATGACAGTCAATATAAAAAAGAACGTGATGGGTTAGTTGCAGGACTAACTCAGGTAGAAAAAGGCAATGATCCCATAGACGTTGCACTTGCCGCACTACACATTATGCAAAGTGACACACCTAAGTCTCGTTATATGGTTACCGCTACTGTTGAGCAAGCTGATGCCACTGTTCGTCGTCAAATTAGCAAAATGTTAGAACTTAACAATGGCCAAGTTCATCAGTTTGATCGCGCTAGGTTGATTGAAATATTGGATGAAGAAATCGACAAGGTTTCAGAGAATAAACTAGTAAAAAAATAACCAATAATAGTAACAGTAACAACCTTATTCCTAATTGCGCGCATACTTAATTTAGTATGTCGCGCAGTAGCAATAGATACTTAAATAGAGTTGTTTTTTTAGGCGGTTTCAATCTGCAAATTATAACCAGAGTATTTACGCATATTGATCACTCGGTCGCCGTCTAACATCAGATACTGACCTTTGATACCCAATAGGGTGCCTTCAAAGGCTAAGTCTTTATCTAAGTTGATCGATTTTACTTTTTCGGGGTATTGCTCAACAGGGTAATGAATATCAATGGCTGGGGAATCAGTAATATCAATCGCCTGAAATCCGTACTCTTCAATAATTTCGTCTAGATCACCTTCTACTTGTTCCAATAACGATTCTTTTAGTGCCACTAAGTCCACTTGTTCAGGTTGGCTTTTGAGCATAGTGCGCCAATTGGTTTTGTCGGCAATGTGTTCTTTAAACGCCATTTCAACCAAACCACTGGTTAACCTATTTTGCACGCGCATAATAGCAATGGCTTGAGTGGCACCTTGATCTATCCAGCGGCTAGACACCCCATCTGTTACATGGCGAGTAATACCAACTTTTATGGTACCTGTGTTGGCTAGATACACAAAATGGTCTGACAGGCAGTTAGCTTCGCCCCAAGCTGGTTCGCGGCACGTGCCTTGTTCGTAATGACATAGTTCAGGTTTAATTATACAAGTATCACACTGTGCCAATTTCATTAAACAGCGGTAGCAGTATCCTTGATTAAAGCTCTTTTTGGTTTTTGTGGCGCAGTGTATACAATGTATTTCGCCACCATAATTAACCTTTAGTGATTGGCCAATCAAAGCATTCATATTGATTTGGTTATCGCCAATGGGCAGAGCATATTGAGCTATATTGTCTGAATTCGTACTTACTCGCATCTTGCGAGTATTGCCTTGGTACAAGGTCATAATATTTTATCCAAGAATGGTCACATAAATATGTCGCAAATTTAGCACAGAATTGCGCTGGTTTACCTTTATGTAGGGAAAAATATCAAAGCGTATGAGTTTTTATATTGGATGTTCCTTGTGTTTTGCTTATATTGTCCCAAGCTATATATTGAAGACAAAAAAAACTGTAATCAGAGCAAAGAGGAAAATCTATGAAAATAAATGTTTCAGGTCATCATTGCGATATCTCAGAGTCAGTTAATGAAGATATTCAACAAAAGTTCATTAAAATAGCCAGTCATTTCCCCACCCTAATCGCCATAGATATCATCGTGACTAAAGAGCATGGTGAATACAGTGCAGAGGTAGCCACTAAATATGAAGGCACCAGTATCGCAGTAAAAGGCAAAGGTGCAGTGATGTATCCTGCTATCGCTCAAGCAAGTAAAAAATTGGATGCAGCACTTAAACATCGTAAAGGACAGTTAAAAGGTGATTTGCATGATAAACCTACTGTAACCACCCCAGAAATAGCCCATGAAATTATTCAGGGTATGGATTTAACCTAGTCACCAATAGTCTTAGCAAATGCGCTCAGGTTAATTTTCATAGTCTGAGCGCTATCTCATAAATACACTTTACCTTCCCACAATTTATTCATATTTCTTTGCACTTTCTTTGCACATTTTTTACCTGATTCTTGCACACAGTTTGTTTGAATTGTCGGTAAGCTTTACCTGAACTTAAATAAACAAGCAGGTTATAAAATGAATTTAATTAACGCGGTAAAAACCAATAGCTCAGTAAAACTATTAACACTTTGTTGTTTGATTGGAATGTCTATTAGTCTGTCCACTCATGCTCAAGAGCGAGGAGGGAGAGATATGCCTAAAAACGAACGTCCTCAATTTTCAACATTGGATTTAGATGGGGATGGTTCAGTTACCTATGCAGAGTTTGAACAGAGTAACGTACCAAACAATGAGCATGCTACTATTTTTGGGCATATTGATGCCGACGGAGATGGGGTAATAACTGAGGAAGAATTTACTAATCATAAACCGCCACGTCGAGAAAGATAAGCGATGTTAGCCCAAAAAAGCGATTCATTTAGAATCGCTTTTTTGATGGCACTTTTAAGTGTTTCTGTATAAGTTAGGATATAGTTTCAATTTTGATTGAGTTGATACCCAATATCAATGTTTTAGCCCAACTCCAGTGTCACTTCTCTGATCCCGATCTTAGTAAACTGCATACATTGCAATCCCTTTGGAGTGGATATGGTGAGATCGCTCGTTATATCAGTCCTCGGCTCAATAACACTTTTATTGTTAAACAAATTTTACCGCCTTTAAAGCAAGCGGAGCAGGTTCATCCCAGAGGTTGGAATACACAAACTGGCCATCAACGTAAATTACAGTCTTACCAAATAGAAGCCAATTTTTATCGAGATTACGCTTCTATTTGTGATGAATATTGTTTAGTACCTAAATTGTTGGCTGAATTCTCTGAAAACCAACAACAAATATTAGTTTTACAAGATTTAGATCAAGCGGGCTTTTCGTTGCGTAAAGAAAAAGCATCGATAGCAGATGTGATCTTAGGTATTAAGTGGTTGGCGTATTTTCACGTTAGGTTTTTGCAACAAGACAGTGATGATCTTTGGCCTGTGGGCACTTATTGGCACCTCGCTACTCGTCAAGAAGAGCTGGAGGTGATGCAAGCAGGTAAACTAAAAGATGCTGCTCAAGCATTAGACTCAACACTGAATAATGCCCAATTTCAAACACTAGTACACGGCGATGCAAAGTTGGCTAATTTTTGTTTTCCCGATGATAATAGCCTTGGACACTTAGCTGCAGTCGATTTTCAATATGTAGGTAGAGGAGTAGGAGTAAAGGATCTCGTTTATTTTTTGGGAGCCTGTCTAAATCAGCAAGACTTAGCTAAGCACGAACAAACTCTATTAGATGAATATTTTTTACAATTTCAAAAAGCACTTCATCAATACCAAATAGACATGGATTTTATTCATTTACAACACGAATGGCGAAGCTTATATGCAATAGCTTGGGCCGACTTCTACCGATTTTTATTAGGTTGGAGTCCAGGGCATTACAAAATCAATTCTTATATGCAAACACAAACGGATAATGCTCTAGCTAGTTTGTACAATCTATTCAGGGAAAAATGAATGACATCCAATAATACTAATGCCACGCGTTTAATTAGTAATATAAAAATGGCTATAGGTGCAAACTTGTGGCCAGGTTTATGTTTGCAACTTTTCGCTTTAACCATAGGCCTAAGTTATTTCTATTGGCCAGCTTCGCAGCAGACTTTTCAATTTTTTGCCGATTTAAAGGCTGAGTATGGTGTGTTATATGCGGCAATTTCCACTTCTTTGTTTGGAGGCCTGTTGCCTTTTATAGTTATGTTTCTGAATGGCAAAATTAAATTTATGCCAATTCAACAACTGATTTTTTATATGCTAATTTGGGCCTTGTTAGGTAGTCTAATAAATGCATTTTATACTCTCCAAGTTGTGCTGTTCGGAGACGGAAATGACTGGCTGACTATAGTGAAAAAGACCGCGTTTGATCAGTTTGTGTTTTCTACATTCTTAACTGGACCTTTCATTGCCTTGGCTTTTTTATGGAAAGATCAGCGGTTTAATTGGATGCAATCAAAAAAACATTTTGATGATCTCATCAAAGTACAAATTCCCACTACTGTGGTAACCACTTGGATTATTTGGATCCCAGCTGTCAGTGTTATTTATATGATGCCAACCAATCTACAAATTCCGTTGTTTAACTTAGTGTTATGCTTTTTCGTATTGATATTGGCTATTTTGAATGTTGATGACTAAGCCATTCTTAATATTGATTGGTATAAGGGCTATGTTTAAAAGCCTGTAACAGTTTGATACTTTTTACTTTGGCTGACCTGTCGTAATCACAACCTAGTGCCCCCATACTCAATCTACTTAACAAATTTAAGAGAGAAACACTTTGCAATCCCCTAAAACCAGCACAGTAATGAAATGGCTATTCGGGCAACTTGGTCCTTACAAATCGAAAGTGGCTTTTGCCATATCAGCATTAATTGTAGGTGCGGCGTCTTGGCTAATATTAGGCCAAGGCATTAAAGCTGTGGTGGATGAGGGGTTTGTAGCAAACAACGCCGAGAAGTTAAATCAAACTATGTTTTTGGTCATGGGCATAGCTCTTGTAGGTAGTGTTGCTGCTTATTTTCGATTTTATTGGATGATTTGGCTGGGTGAAAGAGTCAGCGCTGATATTCGGCAAAAGGTATACGGGCACTTATTGACGTTATCGCCGGCATTTTTTGCTAAAACTCGTACTGGAGAAGTGATTTCTCGGTTTACCGCAGACACTACCTTATTACAGTCTGTAGTTGGCATGGGTTTATCTATGGGGTTGCGCTCATGTATTACTTTTATCGGTGCATTATTTTTAATGCTTTTTTCTAGCCCAATGTTGACCTTGTATGTACTCATTGCGGTGCCGATAGTATTACTGCCCATTAGGATTTTTGGCGCCAAAGTCAGATTTCACTCTAAAAATAGCCAAGATAAAGTTGCCGATGTGGGCGCTTATGTAGATGAAACCTTACATGAAATCCACACTGTGCAGGCATACTCCCATGAAGAAATAGACAAGACATTGTTTCAATCTCGTATCGAAAGTGTGATGGGAGCAGCGCAATTACGGATTAAATACCGTGCCTTGCTGGTGGCTTTTATTATGGCAATTAGCATTATTGCTATCACGGCAGTGGCGTGGATTGGTGCCCAGCAGGTATTAACAGGTGAACTGAGTGCAGGTGAGTTAACCGCCTTTATGTTCTACGCTGTGATGGCGGGTGGTGCTGTGGCCACCATTAGTGAAGTGATTGGTGAAGTTCAAAAAGCAGCAGGTGCGAGTGAGCGTTTAATGGAACTGCTCAACACTCAAACCAGTATTGAATCGCCCCAGTCACCTATTGCCTTACCTAATAAAGTCAGTGGTGACATTGAGTTACAAAATGTGAGCTTTTATTACCCTCAAACTGATACTGTTACAGTGATAAAAGATCTGAATCTGAAGATAAAAAGTGGTGAACGTGTCGCTTTGGTAGGGCCAAGTGGGGCAGGTAAGTCTACATTGTTTCAATTATTGCTACGTTTTTATGATGTTAGCAGTGGCCAGATAGCATTAGAAAACCAAGATATAAAATTGTTAGATGTATCTGACTTGCGTGATCAATTTGCCTTGGTGCCGCAAGAATCAGTAATATTTGCCAGCAGTGTGAAAGACAACATTGGTTATGGCCGTACTAATGCGAGCCAGTTAGATATTGAAAACGCTGCAAAAGCGGCTCGCGCTCATGACTTTATAATCGAGTTGCCAGAAGGATATCAAACTAACTTAGGTGAAAGAGGTGTACGTTTATCTGGTGGTCAAAAGCAGCGTATTGCCATTGCTAGAGCTATCTTGGCTGACAGACCCATTTTGCTGTTAGATGAAGCCACTAGTTCTTTAGATGCATCTAATGAGCAGCACGTTAAGTTAGCGCTAGAAGAATTGATGAAAGACAAAACCACTTTGATAATCGCCCATAGACTAGCTACGGTTATCAACGCAGACAGAATAGTGGTGATGGATAAAGGTGAGATAGTCGCAATAGGCACTCACCAAGAATTAGTGGAAAGTAATGCCTTGTATCGAGAATTCGCACAATTGCAGTTGGTGAGTTAAGAGCAGCGTCGAGTTTCTAGTTACTAGCTACGAGCGAACAGATAAAAACGAAAAGAATTTTTACCACAGGGACACAGAGATCACAGAGGAAAAGAAGATTAAGTTGATATTTTTTTCCTCTGTGTAGCGAAGCGCTCTGTGTTCTCTGTGGTTTAATGCTTTTTAGATGTCAGGTTAATGATAAAGAAGGACAGTTTATGAAAATTGCGCAGGTGGGGGAGGAGATACTTAGGAGGCCAGCTAGGCAGGTTGAGTTGGCTGAGTTTGGTCAAGGGTCACTGACTTCATTTGTTGATGAGTTATTGGGGACTATGCTCGAGGCTAATGGCATTGGTATTGCTGCGCCGCAAGTTTTTGATCCTAGAGCCATTATGATTATTGCTTCACGACCTAATCCTCGCTATCCAGATGCGCCAGATATGTCGCCTTTGGTTATGGTTAATCCGCTGATTAAACACAGTAGCGATAACAAGGTTTGGGAGTGGGAAGGGTGTTTATCTGTGCCGGGATTACGTGGCCGAATTGAACGCCCAGATGCAGTTGATGTGGCGTATTTGGACATCGAGGGTAAAACACAAAATATCAAACTTGAAGGTTTTGTGGCACGCATTTTTTTACATGAGTTTGACCATTTAATTGGCAAAACCTGGCTTGATCATATTGCCGATACAGAAAATATTATGGCAAATGATGTTTGGGTAGCGAAATTCACTTAAGGATTTTTACTAAGTCGGTTAGCATAAACTTTAGAACAACAAACTTTAAACTTTTTGGATAGTGACATTGATATCTTTTTCTTCATTTAAAACTGTACTTATCGCCGCAGGCTTAACATCAGTGGCTTTTGTTTCCCATGGTCAGCAAAGTCAAGAAGCTGAAATGGAAACATTTCCACAATGTATTGAACGTTTACAGCAACAAGCTCGTAATGCAGGTGTGTCAGAAATCACCACTGTAGACATTCTAGGGCAAGTGAAACCCTTACCAAAAATTCTAAGTTACGATCGCAATCAACCAGAATTTGTACAAACCTTTACGGGGTATTTTTCGAAACGAGTGACTGATTGGCGCATCAATAAAGGTCGTGAAAAATTAGCAGAACATCGTGAATTTTTAGCCAAACTTACCCAGCAATATGGTGTGCCAGCACATTACTTAATTGCTTTTTGGGGGCTAGAAACTAACTTTGGTGGCTACAAAGGTAAAATCCCCATTATCCCTGCTTTAACAACCCTGGCTTGTGATCAGCGCAGAAGTGTTTATTTTTCTGCAGAACTTATACAAGCTTTGTTGTTACTTGAGCGCGAAAACCTTGAGCATGAAAATATGATTGGCTCCTGGGCTGGCGCCATGGGACACACCCAATTTATGCCAACAGCCTATATGAAATATGCTAGAGATGGTGATGCAGATGGAAAAGTTGATCTGTGGAACAATGAATTAGATGCACTGGCATCTGCTGCTAATTTTTTGCAGAACTTAGGCTGGAAAACAGGCTTTAAATGGGGGCGAGAAGTTTTGTTGCCCGGAGACTTTAACTATCAATTAGCCGGTAAATCTCATCCTCAAACTTTGTCTTTTTGGTCACAACAAAAAGTGACTCAAGTTAGTGGCAAAACTTTAGGTGATAGTGACTTAAAAGCTGCTGTGTTAATTCCCGCTGGACATACTGGACCTGCATTTATTGTTTACCCCAATTTTGAGGTGATCCTTCGTTGGAATAATTCCGAATATTACGGCATTGCAGTAGGCCACCTGGCTGACCGAATAAAAGGCCAAGGTACGTTATCAAAACCTTTACCTGAATTACCTAACTACACTATTGTCGAAATGCAGCAATTCCAAGAAAAACTTAATCAGTTAGGTTATGAGGTAGGAGAAGCTGACGGAATTTTAGGCCCAGCGACACGCCAAGGTGTTCGTGCATTTCAATTGTCTGTGGGTTTGATTTCTGATGGTTATCCATCACAAGAAACGGTTGCAGCTGTGATGAACGCACCCACTATAGAAGGTATCAAAGACTCTAAAGGTCTTGCTGAATTATAATCTGTAAGTCTTTGCTATCTCGTTCGCTGGTAACGAGATAGTTCACTGTTAGATAACTAGGGAATAATGGCTTCTTGGTCTTTCCCAATCGCATCATTAATACGTTTTAAATTTAATTCAAAACGTGCTACTTCTGAAGGGTTATTCTTACGACTAATATTCAATGCAATTTCAAAGCTATTTTTAGCGTCATGAAGATGACCTGTTTTTTCTTCTGCTAATCCTAAAGTTTCATAAGCTATAGTTGATGAAGGGTAGGTTTTGGTATTCCATTTAAACAACTCAAGTGCTTCGTCGACTCTATTCAAATGCATTAACCACTGTCCGTAACCATTAGCTCTGTCTTCAGGCAGAACAATTTGGCTTTTCAGTTGGTGAGACATTTTTCTATATCTACTGAGTAATTGTTTTAAGTTTTGAGGGGCTTGTTCAGGAATGCTCCATCCATTAAAAATACTCTTTAATCCGTAATATTGACCCAACAGAACAGCTGTATTGTGCGTCTCATCACTTATTTTTTTAGTCATCCAGTTGACATTGTCAGTTGGATTTTTTTCTAAAACCGAAACAAACGAATTGAATGCGTTCGTCATTATCGGTTGTTCTTCGGCTATTGATAGAAATAAGGTACCTTTTGCTTTACCCGCAGAAAAAAGCCCTTGCGCTTTGTGAAGCATGACTTGGTCATCCCAATAAAGTGAAGGGCTGATTGCGATAATCGCATCGAATACATTGGGTTTAGTGATAAACGCATTGACGGCGAACAAACCACCATAAGACGTCCCAGACAATACTTTATATCCTAATGTCCGATAACCTTTGTCTATTGTTTGTATTACTTCATCAGTAATAAACGTTAGAAAACGATCGGCTCCTTCATCAATTTCTAATTTTTTGTCTCTAGTTAATGTGGGTCTCAAGTCACTATTTCGATCAGTATTAATTATACCTACGACAATCATCTCAGGAATCAGTCGAAACTTTGATAAATAATCTACGGTTCCGCTGCTATGTTTTGTATGAACTTCACCATCGGTCAAATAAAGCACAGGGTAAGATTCTGAACTTTTGTCATAACCCTCGGGTAAGTAAACAATAACGGTTCTTTTTTCTGCCAAAACATTACTTTCAATAGCAATTTCTTCTATAGAATTTATAGTGGATTTGTTTCTAGCAATTAAGGAATTTGAAAGTAGTAATAAAAAAAACAATACGATTGAGCTCTTCATTTTCAATCCTTTTTTGTTGTCTATGATTTTATTGAGTGGGGAGCAAACCCGTTGAACAAAGCCTAAAAATAACCGATTTAGACTTCACAATACTCAGTATTTTGTGAATTAGTTATTTAAAATAGCAAAACACATAAGGAGTTTTTAACTCGTTATGTGTTTTGTATTTAAGTGGGCATTATTAAAGTATTTGAGACATATTCTCTAGTAGCTTTTGGTTTTTCTCACTTGGGTACAACATTGCGATTTTTTCTTGTACCGCAATCGCTTCAATGGAATTTTTAGTCGCGAAATGGTTGGCCATTAGGAGATTCAACCATTGTTCCTGAGGTTGAAATTCTTGAATTTCGCTGATTGAAACTAACTTATTTAATGCTGCGACTGCGGCGTCATATTGCTTTAAAGAATAGTGTGAGACTGCTGTTAGAAATAATAGTTGTTTGTTATCTACGTTGTTGTCTGCGATTTCAAGCCACCTTTTTGCATAGTCGAGCTGTTTATCCCATCGTTCTTGACTCGCTGCTATGCTCTGTGCCATTTGCAGGTTGGCTAAAGTTTCTGTGATTGTTAACTCATCCTTTAAGGCCAGGGCCTTATCCATGTAAGTTATTATTTGTGGGTTTTTGGGGTCTAGCTGCAGTACTACACCAGCGTAAAGTTTCCAAATGGTGGATTGTCCTGAGGCATCATGGTCGTCAATTGAGTTTACTAATTTATCTAATTGTGTTTTTGCCAGAGTATAGTTTTGCTCATGCGTAGCATTCATTACTGTGACTATACCTACAGATTTATCCTCATGGCTAGCAGGTTGTTGTGTATTAACAGTTGCATTAGAAAAGCCAATCCAACCCGTTAGCGACAATAACGCCGCCATCACTAGTACATATCGTTTTTTCATTTTATGTTCCTTATTGAGTTTATTAATTCGCTGTAAATTAAATGCCGGTGTACCACTCATTTGTAACACAGCTGGCATTTTCAGCGGTTGTTGCTGCTTATTCACCTGTAATGTCAGTTTAATCAACTGCAGTTGATAACTGCCTTTGGGTAAATGCTTTTTGCACTGCTCATCGCAGCTTAATTCGATTTGTTGCCTTGCATAATTTGCGGTAAACCAAATCAGTGGGTTCCACCAAAACAATCGTTGTATTAGGGTGATCGCCCATAACCAATAGGGATCATGTTGGCGAATATGGGTGAGTTCGTGCAACACAATAGTGCGAATTTTATCGGTGTCATGCTGGTCGCTGTCTAGCCAAATAATGGGTTTAGTTAGGCCGGTTGCCATGCCTTGGGAGTGTGACTTGATACGGCGAATATCACAGTTAGGCTGAGCCATTTGTGCTGTATTCCATGTTTGGTTGTCTAGTGTGGAGTGTTTTATCCAGCGTTTATGTAACGTTACATAACTTACTAAATCTTTGAAAAACAGGAGTAAACCTATGGTAAATGCAGCCTGCCATAACCAATCAAAGGTTAGCCATTTAAAAGATGATTGTTCAGTTAATGGGGCAGCTAACGAAGTGTCTTGAGTTACGGCTGCGGAATTACCCCAATTGAAGTCACTCAGAATATTTAATGGTAATGCAAAGTCGTTTGATACCATCTGAAATTGCAATAATTGCCAAGGGGTAAGCCAAGTAACCAATAACATTAAGCAAATGTAAAAACGCAATCTGGCTGGCGCACTACCTAATAACACAATGGCTAAGCCACAGAGACCGCTGATCAATAGGGTAATAGTTAGATAAGTTGTCATTATCGCCTCACTTGTTATTTTTTGCTTTGTGCGCAGCTAACATGTTTTCTAGCTGTTCAATTTCGCTGTTATCAAGTTGTTCGTTGGCAAGTAATTGCGCCACCATTTTGTGTGGATCACCTGCAAACATACGTTTTAGAAAACCTTTGAGTAAAGGGGGAGAGAGGGCTTCACGTTCAATCGCTGGGGCATAATAAATGGTGCGCCCTTGTTGGTCTGCCCGAGTGACCGCTTCTTTTTGTTCGAGTCGGTCGATAATGGTTTTAACTGTTGAGTAACTCACGTCTTTGTCTAACTTGATTTTTTCATGCACCTCAGGCGCAGAAGCTTTACCGGCTTGCCAAAGTATGTTCATTACATCTAATTCAAATTCACTGAGTTTTATGTCGGTTTTCACATCTATCTCTACGTTTGTCGAGCTAATATCTACAAATGTAGAGAAGGTTAGTTATCTTGTCAACAAATGTGTGAAATAAATTTATTTTGCAATCTATGGAATAAACCACAAAGCTGGGGCGTTATAGATATAGTTAGGTAAATGTTTGTTCGTTTTAAGTAGGGAATGAGATGCAAGACACATTAGCAAAGGTTACCCAAGGGGCGTTTAAATTAGCCTTGCAAATACTTGGGCAAACAGCTGATGCGCAAGATGTGCTGCAGGACTCAGTGTCGATTGCCATTGTTCACAAGAGTGCGCCTAAATCGAGCAGCGTCGATTTTAAACCTTGGTTTTACCGCGTTGTACGTAATAAATCGATAGATAAATTACGAGAGCAAAAACGCCATCAAAGCGATGAATTTGATGATCACGTAGATCATGAACTTGATTCAAAACTTGCTCTAGATCCCGAACAAGCCGCAGAAACAACACAATTAAACCTAAAAATAAAAGCAGCCTTGGCTGTTTTGCCACAACAGCAGCGGGAGTTAGTGTTGTTAAAGGATTACCACCAAATGTCGTATTTGGAAATCGCTGAAGTTTTAGATATACCCAAAGGTACAGTGATGTCTGGGTTACATCGCGCTCGTTTAGCATTAAAAACGCTGTTAACCGAAACAGTTGGAGACTAACCATGAAAAACACCAGTTTATGTGAACATATTGGCGAGCAAATATCAGGCTTTTTGGATGGGGAATTAAGCCAGCAAGAGAGTCAGCGTGTATCGGTACACCTTAGTCAGTGTGAAAGTTGTAGCCAAACCTATGAACAATTGAAACAGATACAAGGCGCGGTGAGTCAAGCCTATTATCCTAATATGGAGCAACAAAAAATGAATGCAGTTTTACAGGATTTGACCTCAAAGCGAATGTTTGATTTCGCTTGGTTTGCCATAGTCAGTGGTGTGTTAATAAGCGTGGTATTTGGTGTTTATCATTTCTGGCTGGATAGTAGTATTCCGTTATACAGCAAAGTTGTAATGAGCCTTATTTGGGGCGGCGGTATTGGTTTGTTTTTAACAGTATTACGTCAGCGTTTAATCATCAGTAAAACCGATAAATATAACAAGGTGGATTTATGAATAACATGTTAGTTGTGCCCAGCAGCCAAATTGCTAATCGAGAGATAACTCAACACTTAGGATTAGTACGTGGTAATACCATTCGTGCCCGGCATATTGGTAAAGATATATTGGCCTCACTGAGAAATCTTGTGGGTGGAGAAATTCATGAATACACCAAGTTAATGGCCGAAAGTCGCGAACAAGCCATAGACCGCATGATAGATGAAGCCAAAAGTTTAGGAGCCGATGCCATTATAGATGTACGTTTTACCACCTCTATGGTGGCGCAAAGTGCCGCAGAAATTTTGGTGTTTGGCACGGCAGTGAAACTTGCACCTGAAGTAAAAGGTTAATTGGGAGTTCTCCATGGCATTAACTCTGGGCTCAGATAAACCTAAATACTTGGTTTTATTTGTACTGGGTTTTGTGGGCATATTATCTTCTGTTTCACTTGTACCTCAGCTTATCTCGTTGTCGCCAGAGCCGCTGCCTATATCAATATTCTGGGTACAAGTAATATCCGTTATTCAAAGCAGTGTGTTGTTAATGTTGATGGTGGTGTTGGGCGGCGTTTTTGCAAAACGAGTGAATTTAACGACTCCAGTTATTGATAGATTATGTGGCGTATCGACACATCTGCCAAAGTTCACTGATATTCTGGTACCCGCTATATTCGGAGGTGTTTTTGGTGGGTTTTGTTTACTTGGTTTTTTCTATCTTATGGCAGGTTTTCTACCAATAGATTTTTTGCAAGCAAGCGAACGTTTTATTCCTCCATGGCATACTAAGTTGCTTTACGGTGGCATCACTGAAGAGATATTAGTGCGTTGGGGGCTAATGTCATTTTTTACTTGGGGCTGTTATAAAGTCTGCCAAACACATGGCAGTAAGATAAACGAATACAATTATGTGTTTGGTATCTTGTTATCAGCATTGTTGTTTGGTGTGGGGCATCTGCCTGTTGCACAGTTGTTGACCGATGAGCCTAGTGTTTATCTTTACCTGTACATCATAGTGGGCAATGCCATTTTTGGTTGTATTGCAGGCTGGCTATTTTACAAGCGCGGGCTTGAATGCGCTATATTGGCGCATATGGTTGCCCATATAACTGTGATAAGTTTTGGGGGATTTGGGGTTCAGTAACATGGTTGGATTTTTAAGGCCTGTCATTACTATTTTTCAAAGGTATTTAACCAATAAACTTGATTTCCAATCCATAACTGCTACCCCTATGACAAGCTCAGCGATAATAAATTTGTTGTATTTTTACTAATGTAGCGAAGAAGAATATGGGGATGTTGGATAAGTTAGATTAAGTTAAGCCATCCTTTTTATACTGGTATTAGATTTAGCAAAAAGTATTGACTCAGCATAGTCCTGTAGTATGTTTACGGATAATAAACACGCCTAAAAAAAGCTATTCGTAATTTGAACGTTCGATTTTTAACTATTACCTCCAGTGCTCTACTTTTTTTGCTGTGTTTCAGCCCTATTACATATGCCGGAAATGAAGATAACTTACAATTTTCTGGTTTTGCTCGTTTGCTAATGGGCTATGTGGACGATAAAAATGTCGAATATGTTGGGTATGGAAATAATGTTAGTTTTGACCAACAATCGCTGCTAGGTTTTCAAGCTGACTATAAATTGAGTGAGGAAATTTCCGTTACAGGTCAGCTGGTTGCATATACAGAAGAGCAACGTAATTCAGGACTTGAATGGTTATACCTCACTTATACACCCAATAATGCCCTGCAAGTTAAATTAGGTAGATTACGTATTCCGTTTTTTAATTATAGCGACAGTCTTGATATTGGTTTTGCTTATCCTTGGTTGACTCTACCGCAGCAGTTTTATGACACCGCTTTCTTTTCTAGTTTCGACGGTGTGTTAGCTAATTACCAATTTTCAGTTAATGATTGGTTGATCCACTACGAAGGTTATTGGGGGCGGTTTGACGACAAAATATATTTGGCTAGTCAAGAGATAGACACTAAGGTAAACGACCTTTTTGGGGTTAATGCTAGTGTAGGGTATAAAAATCTCACTTTTCGCGCCTCCTATAATCATGGCGATGCTAAGGTTGCACAAGAAGAGGCAAACCAGTTTAGTCAGCTATTACGTCAGCTGGGGTTTACAGATAATGCTGATTGGCTTAACGCTAACGGACTTATCCAGTTTTATCAATTAAGCGTTAATTATGAAAATTTGGATTATTTTGTGCGTAGTGAAGTCGCCAAAATGGTTGGTGAAAGTGGTTTAGTCGCAGACATTGATAGTTATTATATTTCGGCTGGGTATAACTTTTATCCATATACTGTATATCTCTCCTATGGTAAAAAAAATCTCCATTTTGATCACCTCGCCAATCAAATTCCATTTGGTTTGTCACCCGAACTAGATACTCTTGCCGCTACTTATCTTGGGGTATTAGCGGCCTTTCCTGACGACTCTTCAGTAGGTAAAAAACTAGGTATACGTTGGGATTGGCATTATAACTTAGCGCTCAAAGCCGAAATGACACTGGTGGAAGCTTATGACGATATCAGTAATGATTATGCAGTTAAAAACCTAGGAGGTTTTGATGGCCGAGCCATCTTGTATCAGCTTGGCTTAGAGTGGGTATTTTAATGAAAAGTCATACTACATTTATGTTTCTATGTTTTTATTTTGTTATGTCTGGCGTTTTTGCAAATGAGGAAAATAATGCAATTGTGGTGGTGGCGAATACACAAGATAGATCAATTCAACTCACTCGTCAGCAAGTGCGAAATTTGTTTATGGGTGGAACAGTACCTTTTGATTTACAAGCTATTGCACTGCCACCCGACAACCAAACCCGAGTGCTATTTAATACAAAAGTAGTAGGTTTAACAGAATCTCGTATTCAGTCGTATTGGGCGCAGATGCGTTTTACCGGACGAAAACAAGCTCCTAAAGAAGCTGATAGTGAAAGTATGGTGTTGAAATACCTTGAAAAACATGAAGGTTCAGTAGGGTATTTACCAGCAAGTATTTCCATTCCTGATGGATTAACTGTCATTTATTCCATTCGCTAATCGAGTATGTATACCACTGTGCCTATTTTTATATTTATACAAGCAACGTTAACTAGTAAAACCAACAGAGATTGGTTTTTACTTTTTAGTGCAAGGCTGTTGAAACTAACCTTAGTTATAACATTATGTTCAACCTCGCAAAATACGGCGTTATTAAAGTCATGATACATCGCATTCTTTATTTCATTTTTATGATTAGTTTGGCTCAGCTCAGCTGGATAGCGACACTACGAGCAGAAACTATCGATAAATTGCAATTTTCTGGTTTTGCCCGAGTAGTTATGGGTTACTTAGATGATAAAAATGCCGAATACCTTGGTTACGACAATTCAGTTAGTTTCGATCAAGAAAGCCTGATTGGTGTGCAAGTTGATTATCAGCTTCTAGACGAGCTAGCATTTACCGGCCAGCTAATTGGGCATACCGGCAAAGAACGAGACTCTGGTGTTGAATGGTTATATTTGACCTACGCCCCCACCAATAAACTAAAACTTAAACTTGGGAGACAACGAACGCCTTTTTTAAATTATAGTGATGTGATTGATGTAGGTTATGCCTACCCTTGGGCAACATTGCCACAACAAATTTACCCTAGACACTTCTTTTCAACATTTGATGGTTTGATGGCAAACTATGAAATTACCGGCAAAGAGTTTGTTATGAATATCGAAGGTTATTGGGGATATTTTGAAGATAAAATTGTTGTGTCCGAGCGCGTTATGAACGCTAAAACTAATGATTTTAGTGGTGTGATCAGTGTTGTTAACTATAAAAACTGGACTTTTAGAGGTTCATATCACCGAGGTAAAACGAGTATAGAGCTAGATGAGTTAACCGAATTTAGTGGGCTATTAGGACAACTTGGTTTTATTCAAAGTGCTGAATCTTTAGCAACGGCTGGTTTAACCGAGGTTTTTCAATTGAGTGCAAATTATGAGAACCTCAATTATTTTATTCGTACAGAGCTCAATCGTATTCAAGCCGATTTTGTTTTAGTGCCTGATACTGACGGTTATTCCATTTCTACTGGTTATAATTATTTTCCGTTTTCTACCTATATTGTTTATTCAAAAAACAAAACTCAATATGAGCAACCAGCTAGCGATATACCTGTGGGGTTGAGTCCGCAATTAGATGTAATCGCGTTTAGTTATCAAGAAATATTTAATCAGTTACCCGTAGATAGTTCAGAAGCTTTTACCATTGGCACTCGATGGGATTTGAAAGCGGGGTTAGCTCTAAAGGGAGAAGTAAGCTGGATTAACGGTGAAGAAACTGACAGAGCTTACTTTTCAATTAATGACCCAAGTTTCGATAGAAAAGCCACACTTTATTTACTAGCCCTAGAGTGGGTGTTTTAATATAAAAGTATCAAATTATTAGAACTTGGTATTCAGTCAGTTTTTAGTTCGTTGTTTATCCTTTTCACTAATTTAGACACCCCTGGTCTAACCCTTCTTACCATCAGGTCTTGCACTGGTGAGAATCGGCGCATAAACAACAACATATATGCTAAAGGCTATTGCCCACAACACCGCAGATAACACATTTAGGTTGAAGCTAAAATAAGTCTGAATATGAGGAGCGGTAAGTCGAATACTGCCGGCTATAACTATCAAGGCAAAGGCATATTTCATTATCCAATGTGGTGTCAGTGGCCTGCCTGAGTGACCGAGTGAAATACGCGCTATCATGGCTAATATCAGAGAACTCATTGCCCCTGCGGTTAAACCGTGTAACGCATTTGATGTGGATATGTTCACAGCAGCATAGTGTAAAGCGAACAATAAAAAACTGATTGGGATAAACCAATAGGCTAGATGTAATGACCACACTAATGGTGTTTTAAAGGTTACCTGAGGTCGCCAGCGTATAGCTCGAATGCTGTGGGCTATCGAACAAAGTATAAATAGTAAAACCATTAATTTGCTCGATATCATCTGCTGTAATCCGCAGAAATGGATCAGTAATATTATCGCAGTTAAACCAATTGTAGACTTTTCCAACCAAGGCAGATTATCTACTTTTTTTGTTTTAGTGCCATTTGCAGTGAACATGGGGAACACTCGACCAGCCACAACAGTCATTATCAAGGTGATAATCATAACCGTGCTGTAAATACCTTGAGTATAAAAATGTATCTCGCCAGTGATAACGGATAAATGTGTGAACAAGTTGGCCGTTGCCAGCAAAAGCAGTATCGGTACAAAAATAAGGTTTCGGTATTGCTTAACTTTTAACACTAGCTTTGCCATAAAAAACGCCGCTAGCAGTAAAAAACTTATGTCAAAAACAGCGGTGATCCACTGCAGCGTAAATATGTCGATTAACATAAATATACGAGCTAATAACCACAGAGTAAAAAGCACTATTAGCGGCTTTCCATGTGTGGCTCTTAGTCCTGTCCAGCTTTGTACTGCGGTAAGCAAGAAGCCGACAATAATAGCGGCAACAAACCCGAACAACATTTCGTGGGCATGCCAAAAAGTAACTCCACCGTAAGGCATAAAATAAAGTTCACCAGCCTGTACCAATGCCCAAGCACCGATTGACAGTATTGAAAATATACAAGCAAATAAGAAAAAGGGCCGAAACGCCTGTCGCCACAGAGGTGTTATTTTTAGTTCTTGATGTGGTTCTGAAATATTAATCATTATTCATTCCCAATATTTAACGAATGGCTAGGCCGAGTTGTTGCTGAGCGACTAAGCGCACCACATAAGACAACTTAAAAAGCCCAGCAAGGAGAATTTGCACAACGTGTAACATTGTAAGGCCAATCAGAGGGAAGTGGCTATCAAATCCGTATGCGAGAACAGCACAGATAACAAATATCACCAATGTTGTCAGCATAGAGGCGTTTGCTAATTTAAGTAATAAAGTATTATTCATAACATGCCTTTAATAAGTATCTTTTGTAAGGTGCATATTAGATGTATTATATATGGGTGTCAAACAGGCTTTTAATTTAAATCAATCATTGGATCACTAAGACTATTTATGCAACTCACTCGCTACACAGATTACGGGCTTCGAACCCTTATTTACCTTGCTTTATTACCTCAAGGAAGACGAGCGAGTATCGATGAAATAAGCACTACCTATGACATATCCAGAAATAATGTGAATAAAATTGTGCATCAACTCGGCAAGGCCGGGATCATCGAAACCAAAAGAGGCAAGGGCGGTGGTTTCTATTTAAAGAAAAAACCAGAAGAGTTAAATATTGGTGATTTAGTAGTACTGCTTGAAAACACTCTACAAGTGGTTGAATGTAAAACACCCCAGTGCCGAATATTACCTGCCTGCAAACTTAAAGGTATATTAGGCCAAGCGACCCAAGCATTTTTAGACAGTTTAAAAGCTTACACTTTGGCCAATTTATTAGAAGATGAGGCTAACAATTTGATTCAAATCTTGAATATTCAATCAGATTAAATTGAGCTTGATTTGGCGTAATCTATTTATCAGCATATTAAAAACAATAGAATTTTTCACCACTGAGGACACAGAGAGCACAGAGGGAAAACAGGTGAAAAAGAGAGTTGTTATTGGGTTTAGGAGCTAGAGCGGAATGGATCTAATGTGCTAAAAGCGGTTATTGTTGCACCTTTAATTATAACTTCGGCTTCACGCCCATAGCGGACTAAACATATCCAAATGAATTGAGAGGTAAATAAAGTGATTTCCCCCCTTTGATTTAGACTCGCTTAATTTTAAACTGACCCTATTATTACGATGTAGTGCCTATGCTCATGCACAATAATGATGGCGAACGCCCCCTCTCAAAGTTATTCTCGGTTTACTAGTCATTGCCTTTTCTATAACCTTTATCCCAATCAACAACATAAGCTGCTTTCATTGAGGCCAAATTTGGAACACCACAATAGATAAATGGAATTTAGAGCAAAGCAGATAGCTCCACCGAAGAGCTGGGATCGATTTGAAGATTTATGTCATTCTTTGTTTAAACAAGTCTGGGCAGATCCACTCGCTCAAAAAGAAGGCAGGCGAGGACAACCCCAGCATGGCGTGGACATCGTAGGCTCACCACAGGCTGAAAGAAACTGTTATCACGCAGTGCAGTGCAAAGGTAAGGATGCCAATTACGGCAGTTCGGCAAACTGGGATGAGGTACTCGCTGAAATTGGCAAGACTGAGCGTTTCTCTCCAAAACTAGACCATTGGATTTTCGCAACCACTGCGCCTGTCGACGGAAAATTGCAAGCTGCGGCCAGAAAACTATCCGTAAAGCGCTCTGAGGCCAACCAGTTTACGGTAAGCGTTTTAGGCTGGGAAGAAATCCAAGCTTTAATGGCGGAACATCCATCTGTTGTTGAAGAATTCTACCCCGAAGCGGCATTCAATCTACCTGCCATTCTTCAGGTACTCCAAGACATAGCTAACGCCCAAGACCATGTGTCAGAATACCAAACAACTCTAAATACAACCCATTACACTGAATGTAGTAGCACAGTTTGGCATGACATATCCTTTCAAGGAGGCCGTGATCTAGGGCCCGCCCTAATGGGACGACCTTTAGGCCCCTCAGACACCGCTGCCTGCCCACAACTAAGCGAAGTCAACGTAATCGTCAGTATGCTTCAATCAGCATATAGCTCTCGGCTATTCGGTATCCCCGGTGCAGGTAAATCTATATGTGCTTATCAAGCCGCCTTGGGACTTTCGAAACAAGGTTTTTCAGTTAAGCGCTTGGTAAACCCAGAAACTCGGAACATCAGGCTTAACGGGAGCGATTCTTCAGAGAAAACCCTTTATTTGATTGATGACGCTCACTTGATGCCCCTTGAAACACTTGAACTCTTAGAGGATTCAACGAACACAACCACATTGCTACTGTCTATTCACAATGCCATCGAGAGGCAAACCATTCCTAGAGGGGCTGTATTTCTCGACCATGAAAGGGCGGTAAAAACAATCGCTGCAAGCTTACTCAGCCAAAGAGAAAAAACTCTTGAGGTAGTTAGTCGAGCCGATGATAATATCGGCGAGGGAATGATGGACACCAGCCTTGAGCATCGTATCAATGATGCCGAGGCTGCTGCAACAATGCCCTGGCAGTTTTGCTTCATACTTGGTGGTGGCTGGCGTCGAGCAAAGCAAGTGGTAGATGCTGCCAAATCCGCTGAAGCTGATTTCGTGCTGGCAGCAATTGCAGCTAGACAAATTGCCTCTCGTGACGAAATTGTAGATGACGATGAAATAATAAGCTTGTGCCAGCCACACGGGCTGAACCAACAAGTAATCAAAACAGCCATCAAGTGGTTAGCCAGCGAGCGCCTCATTCTCTCAGTACAGGATTGCCGTACACCACATCAACGGTTTGCCGCTGTGACACTACATCAAATACTCATCAATAGAGGCAGCGAAAAGCGCGGGGAAATATTCAGACTTATAGAAACAATTCTCTGTGACTGCTCCTACCCACTGCACGGTATCCGCAACCTTCTGCATGAACTTCGGTTCGGTCATGGCGACTATCGTTGGAACCGGATGAAACCGCTCCAAACGACAACGATACAACTAATTGCAGACCGTTGCTGGCGTAGCGTGACACACGAGGAGAGAAACGTCGGTTGCATTACACTTAATGAACTCGATGGCTTTGATGAAGATTGGGCAAACAATTTAATCGAGCCCCATTCACAGCTTTTATCAAATTGGATCAGTGATCCCGGTACAGCAGGAAATGGACTGGGTTGGCTACTCAACAATCTCCGAAACACCAATAAGAATTTGCACAGCCAAGTTGTATCTCGATCATCTCCGGAAAAACTCGGCATTGCTTTTTCTACCATAACACCCGAAACAGCGTATGGAATGTCCTCTCTATTAAGCTCTGTTGACAGTGACCGGCACCCGGATTGGCAAGCTCAACTAACCAGCGCTTTAGAAAAAGACAAGCTGCTATTGATAGCGACGCAATGGACAGATACGGAGCAGGCCTTTATTTTCGCTAAAACATGCCACACGGTGAGCTATTGTGATGAGACTCTGGCTCTTGATATGTTGGATAAGTACATTCCTATTGCCCAAGAAGTGCTTGTCAAAGACCCTATAAATGGCTTTCATGAGTTGGATGATATCGCTATGCACGTCCTGCGTATCTTTGACCCCTTAGGAATATACAACCGTAAGCTGAAAGCTGATGCTAGACGATGGAAAATTGGTCGTAGAATATGCACCAAACTTGACGCAGAACAACTCGCGATTAGATTATCAGAAACACCAAAACGTGAGTTTCAACAAGCAGCTTTTTTCCTGAACTTCTTGTTCAAATGTGCACCGAGGAAGTTCAATGCTGTTGTTGGAAAACTTAACTGGGAAAAAATATCAGTCACTATCGGCAAAGATTGGGAAAACCCTCCCCATGAAGTTGAAGTTTTACTGGGCACATTGCATGCTGAAAAAACCGAAAGGCCCGCAGTAACCAAATTTATCGAAGAGAACGCCAGCCAGATTTATAAATTCCCCCCTCGCTTTGTACTAATGGCATCAGAGGCCGCAATTCAGCACGTGGTTAACGGCCGGGAAATTCGACTTGTTCAATATGATCATGTTGACTGGGATTTCGGCACCTATGTTATTGAGCTTTTTGCAGAAAAGAGACCTGATGTGCTTGATACAGTGATAAGCCCCTTTACGGGAGACATTGCAAAATCTCTTTCAAGACCAAATTCGAGCTGGTTTACAGATTCAGGAGCCTTCCTGGAATCATTACGTAACCACTCCCCGGATACTTTACGTTCAATCCTAGCCAAAGTGGATACTGCAACAGCTTCAGAAGGTTGGAGTGATAGTCTTTCGAAAAAAGACGGTGCAAGAATATCTGCCGCCATCTTAGTGGATTTCGCCATAGAACTTTCTGGAGAAATAGGAGCTCTAGCTCAAAGGCTACGTAAACACTTTCCCTCAGCATCCATTCCAAAACAAAAAGCACTCCCCTTCGCCGAAAAACGTTCAAGCCGCTGACGTCATAGTCGATAATTTTATTGGGTTTACCAAGCTGGGTTTACCAAGCCACCCATAACAATTTGACTAAATAAAAAGACAAGCTAGGCTTTGATAGGGGTTTACCAAGCCACCCATAACAATTTGACTAAATAAAAAGACAAGCTAGGCTTTGATAGGGGTTTACCAAGCGGGGTTTACCAAGCCACCCATAACAATTTGACTAAATAAAAAGACAAACTAGGCTTTAGTTAGGAAATAAATCAAAGGATTGATGTCATGCCCCAGCCACGTAGTAGTCAAATTTGTTTATCGGATACTCCTTATTACCATTGTGTTTCCCGTTGTGTACGGCGTTCTTTTTTGTGCGGTGTGGATAGTTATTCAGGTCAAAGTTATGAACATCGCCGTGGATGGGTTGAAGAGCGGTTGTTGTTTCTATCTTCAATATTTTCAATTGATATATGTGCTTATGCTGTGATGAGTAACCATGTGCATGTGGTATTACATGTGGATGTGCAACAAGTGATGGCTTGGACAGATAGTGAAGTGGTTGAACGCTGGCACCGCCTACATAAAGGCACATTGCTCACGCAAATGTTTGTAAGAGGTGACACGTTAAGCCAAAGTCAACAACTCACCTTAGATGACACCATAATCGAGTATCGCAAGCGCTTACATGATATTAGCTGGTTGATGGGTAACCTGAATGAACATATTGCCCGAGAAGCCAATAAAGAGGATGACTGCACAGGCAGGTTCTGGGAAGGACGGTTTAAATCACAAGCCTTATTAGATGAAGCAGCATTACTGTCCTGTATGGCCTATGTTGACCTTAACCCTATTCGAGCCAAGATAGCGGATACCCCAGAAACGTCAGAGCACACCAGTATTAAAAAACGCTTAGAATCAATAAAAGCCCCCATCACAACACCTTCACTGATGTCTTTTGTCGGCAACCCCAGACAAGATATGCCAAAAGGCATCGCTTTCTCACTCAAAGACTACTGTGAGTTAGTGGATATAACAGGCAGAATAATCAGAGATGACAAAGCAGGACATATTGAGCATCAACAACAACCCATATTACAAAGGTTAGGTTTATCAGACGACCAATGGCTCACCCTCACCACAGAGTTTGAAAGGCATTTTTGTTATGCTGCAGGAGCAGAAATGATGATGAACCAGTTCAAAGCGCACACAGGCCATCAACGTATTCGAGGCATGGGTAAAGCAAAAACGCTGCTACGTTGCGCATAACCTCAAGAAACCAGTCAATGTATAACCAATAAGGCACAGTTGTGCCCACACCCAGTTTAAAAGCCTATTTTTTCCACAAAAAGGCTGAAACTAACCTTCTGTTTCATTCCTCCTATCAATCCATAGCATTTACACACTGAAAATCGATATTGAATATTTAGGGTAGAATCATAATTTTATTATGGGTGGCTTGGTAAAAGCTGGCTTGGTATAATTTTATTATGGGTGGCTTGGTAAAAGCTGGCTTGGTAAAAGCTGATGACAACCACGACGTGATTGTTTGAATGTAAGTCAATGCCCGAGTAAAATGACATAACAGCCTCCCGTTGTGATGGTTTGAGCACCTTTCAGCATAGCTGAACATAGACTCGGAGGCTGACTTGAGGATTTTTACAGAGAGCACAGAGGAAAAACAGGTGAAAAACAGGTGAAAAAGAGAGTTGTTATCTATCACAATACATAAACCATTTATGATTTAACTTATCCTCGTTGGCTGGGCTAGTAGGCAAACATCAAGTTGTAAGTATTTGAGAGCACTTGTATCTAAGTAATTCCCTTAGTGCGATTACTGCAGGGCTGACTTGTTTTCTGCTTGGGCAGACTAGGTGGAGTTCTACTGATGGTGACTGATAATTGGAGAGGATCTGTAGCAGTTTTCCACTGAGTAAGTCTGCAAAGACATCTATCTTCGCCCTATATGCAATACCTTTGCCGCGAGTAGCCCAGCGTCGAACAATATCGGTATCATTACTCAACTTGTTACCATCAACTCTAATTTTGCAGTTTCCAGACTTACTCATATATTCCCAATTGCTAAAGGGATGTCCATCTCTTTTATGTAGTAAACAATTGTGTTTTCTCAGGTCCCTAGGATGTACAGGCTCACCGTATTTAGTTATGTAATCTGGTGATACACAGGTGACCCTATCCATAGCCGCAATCAGAAATGACACCATTGTTGAGTCTTTGGGTTGGCCATAACGAAGTGCTACATCAACGTGGTCTAAATAAAAATCAGAAAGGGAATCACCTATACTTAAATCTATTGATAAATTGGGATGTAGTTCGACTAATTCATCAATCCAAGGCAGCACTACATTACGACCTAAATCTGATGATACCGACAATCGTAGTTTTCCGCGTATATTTCCTTCAAACTGATGAGCAGCTATTTGCCCTTGCTCTAAACTGTCTAGTGCTTGTCGACAATGAAACAGAAATTGCTCTCCTTGAGGAGTAATACGTAGCTGTCTTGTTGTTCTTATAAACAATGGTACATCTAGCTGTTTCTCTAATCGTCGAAGAGCAGCGCTAACGGCAGGTGGCGTTACACCTAACTGTTTTGCCGTTTCAGTTATGCTGCTTGTTTCAACAATTCGAATAAATAAACTTAGATCTGATGTGTTCATTATAAACTTATTTTTAATAGTGTTTTAAGTATTGGTGTGTTTTTAGTTTATAGAAAGTGATTGATAATGTCTTATCTTCTTTATAAAGTTTTTGATTAATCAAAGGTACTTATGAGTTCCCCCGCTATATTTGAACATTCGCTAGATCGTCCGCTAATACTACCTTGTGGCGCAGTTATTAAAAATAGACTCGTAAAATCTGCTATGTCAGATTCGCTTGCTGACGGGGAGGGTAATGCGACAAATGCTCAAGCTCGACTTTATGAAAGGTGGGCTGAAGGTGGAGTTGGGTTATCTATTATTGGTGAGGTACAGGTAGATCATCGCTATCCTGAAAAACCCGGTAATTTGGTTTTAGAGAAGGGCACTGATCTTTATATGTTACGTACTTTAGCTGCTTGTGCCTCAATTAATGGCGCTCATATATGGCCTCAATTGGGTCACGCTGGAGGGTTGTCTCATTTGCCAATAAGTAAACCAAAAGGGCCTTCTGCACTCAATATTGATAATTTTGAGTGTGCTGGAATGTCGGCGGTGGAAATATCTCAGTTACCTGAAATATATGCTAAGGCTGCAATAATTGCGAAGGAGGTTGGCTTCACAGGTGTACAAATCCACGCTGGTCATGGCTTTTTACTTAGTCAGTTTTTATCTCCACTATTCAATCATCGACAAGATAAATATGGCGGTTCCATAGCAGCACGATGCAGAATTATTGTCGAGATAATCGATAAGGTCAGAGATGCGGTTGGTAATTCATTTCCTGTAGGAATAAAGATTAACTCAACAGATCAGCTTGAAGGCGGTTTAACAGAAGATGATGCTTTAGAAGCTATCCGTATTCTCGATAATACCTCGATTGACTTAATAGAAATAAGTGGGGGATCTTATTTTCCAGGAGCAGAATCTAGCTCCGAAGGGGCTTTGAAAGGGCCATATTTTATCGAATTTGCAGTAAAAGCAAGATGTCTAACACGTATACCTTTAATGGTAACTGGTGGCTTTAAAAATTGCGATCAGGCAGTAAAATCACTGGAAAGTGGTGTTGTCGACTTTGTAGGCTTAGCGCGAGCATTAGTCATTAAGCCAGATCTTGCTAATGACTGGCTATCAGGCACAAATAATGGGCCTGATTTTCCTAAATTCGAATCGCCACCTTCTGGTGGAATAACGGCATGGTACACGATGCTTTTAACCGCAATTGGAAATGATAACGATGATGGTTTTAAAACTGGGCTTTTATCCGCAATCCATCAGTATGAGAGTCGTGATGATGCTCGCTGTAACCAGTGGATTCAAAAGTTTTCAGACTAACGAATAACTAATTATTAAGTCTTGTGACGCCGTGAGGCTTCAGTAATCTGGGATTGACCTTCCCAGAAAAATATCCCGTTGCACATGCCAAGTTCCCTTTTTATTCTTTGTTGGATTTGTTACTCCGCACCCTGCACGACATGGACGACTCTCTATGAACTCATTCGTCATCAATGGGTCATCACTAAATTCGACACTATCGATATAATAAGTGCCTTTTTGGGGCTCAATTACATGTAAATGAATATGCTCAGGTATACTTCTATTTGGATATGCTTGCGGACGAATTGTTTCAAAACTATATTTGCCATGTTTGTCGGTTAACACCCAGCCTCGGAATCCACCATGAAAGGTTTTCCCTTTAGGATAAATTCCTTCATTATTCGTTTGATAGGCATAAATGATAACTCCTGCTGCTGGCTTTCCGTCGATCTTGTAGGCAGTTCCATTTAGAATGAGAGGTTCCCCTTCCACTTTGTATGGCGCAATTCTGGCATGAGACTTTAATTGTTTTGGCAATCCAACGAATACTAACTCGCATCCCTGACATGGACCACCAATCGTTGGTTCATTGGCAACTGCGGAAGTAATTACAAGAAAAAATGTAAACATTAAAATCATAGATTTTTTCATATTAGGCTCTCTCTTTTATTTTAAATTATTAAAAAAACATCTTTCGTAATGTGTCGTCTTTCCTGATGAAGTGATGATAGGACCCTGCAAAAACATGAAGGATGATGAGCAGGCCAGCAATCCATTTTCCCAAAAAAACATGAACCAGTTCAGCTACTTTTTCTAGTGATTCTATGGTTGTTCCAGCGACCTTCTGAATTTCGATGTCCCCTGAAAAATCTAGATCATAAACGAAAAAGAAATCAATTTTCCCTCCGCCAGAATGTAGGTAGTTTGCAATTGATAGGTAGCCAGTTATTGGCATGGTGAACATGATTGCATACAACGAGAAGTGAACCAGCCTTTTAGAAACAACAATCAGTTGAGATTTAGTTTCATTTGTTGGGACTGGATCCAAGGTTCGCCACAGTATTCGTAAGATGACAATGACGCCAATACTAATACCGACAGACATATGAAGTTGAATAGCAAACCAATTTTCAAATTCGCTTTGCGCAAGCCATTCACGGAAATAAATAGCTACATATGACACTGCAAATAACATTGCTGTTATCCAGTGAAAAGATTTTGCGATTAATCCGTATGACTGGTTTGTGTTGGTGAGCTTCATTTGTGTACCAAGAAAAACATCCAGAAGATGCCTGCAAAGTCACATATGAATTACTTAGACTCAATACCAAATCACTTAAAGTGATGAGTTTATAGCTTTAGCTGAGGAGCAATCAAATCGACGCCTGAACTGCTTGACATAATTTCTGCTTAGGCGAAGGGTTGTGCCATTGAGCAACGTCAAGTCATAATCGCCATTTAACCTAGATTGGTAGGAATGGATCTTGTCCAAATTTACAATGAATGAGCGATGTACTCTAACAAATCGAGGAGCCAAACTTTCTGATAAGGACTTAAGAGATGCGGTGTGCAGATATTGTTTATTCGCCAACTGGATAGAAACGTAAGGCGTAGCGGATTTAATAAATAGTATATCCGAAAACTTAATAAGGAAGTTACTTTTGCCTGATTTTATAGATATAGAATCAGGTCTCAAACTTTGCTTAGCAGATGCCTGATCTTTAAAATTTTGTTCTCTTTTCTTTTTTATTATGAAGTACTTTAAACTGCTAATGAATGCTGCATACACTAACAATATCTTAACCAAGTCGTTGGCTAAGGTATAAGTTAATACTTTCATGAATCCGTATGATTGCTCTCGAAAGATGGATGATAAAAACCAAATTATTAATGCAACAAGCAATAAATGCGCTAAGGAAGCAAGAGTTAACATCTTTGCTAAGAATGTAAAAGAGACGGTCGATTTTTTATCAAATTGCAGTTTAATCAAAAGGATAATGGGAGGGAATACTACCCAGAAGCACTTAAACAGCATGGACTCATAAAGAAAAAATGGATATCCATTTCGTTGTGAATGCAGATAATCCTGAAATATTGCCAGAGTTATAGTCATGGTCAATAATGCTAAAGCTGTTAGTTTTAGGCTGTGATTTTCTAGAGTATAACCGCCAAATTTAAGCTTATATATCATTCAGTATCCCCTCATACTCCGAATATCAAATTTTTGGATCGCGACTATTACTTTCAAAACATCATAACGAAACATTGGTAAGTGTAGTAGAGCGATTAGTAAATTATGTTTTGGGTCTAATAGGGCAAGTCCACGGCGTAGATGTCCCCTTGAACTCACAGGCTTTAACGGATATTTACAGCCTGCGACCGACTGTTTTTCGCTCAGGAGCCATTCTCTATAAGTTTGGGGATGTGTCAAATCAATAGATTCGCAGAATAATCATATTGATCTAAATATATTTGATATCAATCTTGGTTTTTATCAACTGCTTTTCTCTGCGGACTCTGTGGTTATTATTCTTATCTTTTTTGACTTTTTTTTAGGTCTGTTGTTTTAGGTCAACACTGCAAGAGTATTCTGTTATAATCGCGCCGATTTTTTGAACAGCTTTTTAGAACTTTTTTGAGACCATAATGCCAACTATTCAACCTGCCTCTCGATCCAAGCCTGTCGCCCGTATGAAAGCGGATCGCGGCTTGTTTTCCTTTCCTAAATATTGGGCGGAATGTTTTGGGCCTGCGCCGTTTTTACCTATGTCCCGTAAAGAGATGGATCAACTTGGTTGGGATAGTTGCGACATTATTCTGGTTACCGGTGATGCCTATGTGGATCACCCTAGTTTTGGTATGGCGGTAATTGGTCGGACATTAGAAGCGCAGGGGTTTAGAGTAGGGATTATTTCTCAACCTGATTGGCATAGCAAAGATGCGTTTATGCAACTCGGCGAACCTAATTTATTTTTTGGTGTGACCGCAGGCAACATGGACTCGATGATCAATCGTTATACAGCCGAGCGTAAGTTACGTCATGATGATGCTTATACCCCAAACAACGAAGGCGGAAAACGTCCAGACCGTGCAGTTACTGTTTATACTCAGCGTTGTAAAGAAGCCTATAAAAAGCCTGTTGTCATTGGCGGTATTGAAGCCAGTTTAAGGCGTATCGCTCACTATGATTATTGGTCAGACAAAGTGCGTCGTAGTGTGTTGTTTGACTCAAAAGCCGATATGTTGATGTTTGGTAACGCTGAGCGACCTTTACTCGAAATGGCTCATCGTTTTGCTGCTGGTGAAACCATAGACCAAATGCAAGATATCCGTGGTACGGCAGTTATTCGTAAAGAGCCGTTACCCGGTTGGCAAGGTGTGGACTCGACCCATCTAGACAGTATTGGTAAAATTGAACCTATTATTAGCCCATATGAAACTATAGAAGATAAATGTGCAGTCTCCTCAGAAGCGGAGAGGCAAGCGGCAATTGAAGAGCAAAAAGCTCAGCCTATAGTGATCCAGCCGTTTACCTCGAAAACCGAAAGGCGCAAACCTTGGGATAAAACCTATGTGTTGCTGCCAGCTTATGATGTGGTGCGCGCCGAAAAAACCCATTACGCTCATACATCACGTATTTTGCATAAAGAAACCAACCCAGGTTGTGCCCGTGCACTTGTGCAACGCCACGGTGATCGCATTATTTGGATCAACCCACCTGCTTATCCACTGGAAACCGAAGAAATGGATGCGGTGTTTGATTTACCTTATGCACGTGTGCCACACCCTAGTTATGGTAAGGCGAAGATCCCAGCCTATGACATGATCAAAACTTCAGTGAATATCATGCGTGGTTGTTTTGGTGGTTGTACTTTTTGTTCGATTACCGAGCATGAGGGCAGGGTGATCCAAAGCCGTTCAGAAGAATCCATTATTCGTGAAATAGAAAATATTCGCGACAAAGTACCAGGTTTTACCGGTGTTATCTCCGATCTTGGTGGTCCAACGGCGAATATGTATAAGTTGCGTTGTAAAAGCCCTAAAGCCGAACAAGCTTGTCGTCGTTTATCTTGCGTATGGCCAGAAATATGTGGGCATCTCGATACAGACCAATCACCTACGACAAATTTATACCGTAAGGCCCGTGATGTGGAGGGGGTTAAAAAAGTATTGATTGCCTCGGGCGTACGTTACGACTTGGCTATAGAAGATCCTGAGTATGTTAAAGAATTAGTGACCCATCATGTTGGTGGCTACTTAAAAATTGCTCCAGAACATACCGAAAAAGCACCGCTTGATAAAATGATGAAGCCGGGCATGGGCACTTACGACAAGTTTAAAGTGTTGTTTGATAAATACACCAAAGAAGCGGGCAAAGACCAATACCTTATTCCTTACTTTATATCGGCGCATCCGGGTACTGAAAACGAAGATATGCTGAACTTGGCGTTATGGCTCAAAGAGCGTAATTTTAAGTTAGATCAAGTACAAAACTTCTATCCGTCACCTATGGCCAATGCCACCACTATGTATCACACCGGCAAAAACCCGATACATAAAGTGAATCACAAGAGTGAAGAGGTACAAGTGCCTAAAGGTGAAATTCATCGCCGCCTGCATCGAGCATTTTTACGTTATCACGACTCAGCCAACTGGCCGTTATTGCGTAAAACTCTAAAAGAAATGGGCAAAGCACATCTTATTGGCAACAGCCCTAAATGTTTGGTACCTGCAGAAAGCCGTAATGAACTTAAAGGCCGTGATCAGAAAGAGTTCGCCAAGCGTTCAGGCAATAAAGCGTTTGCTAAAGGCAAGTCTGCTAATGCTGCAAAAGCGCAGAAGGGGCTCACGCGTTTTAGTGACAATCAACCCCATAACGACGCGGCTAAAGCAGCCCAAGAAAATCGTGGGAAATCGAGTAGTAAAAAAAGAAAACCACATTAAATTAATGGTTTAGAGCAAATTTGCATTTTTGTATTAATACAAGGCAATCTGTTGATCTAGTAATCTATGGTCAATCAACAAAAGTGATTGACCATGTGTGTTGTCAACTAAGTTTGGGCGCTCTGTGGGCGGTATGGACTATCTCAAACACAGGTTACCTATAACGGATAGTAAATGGCTAACTTACAGGTTTTTACAGACGCTAGTGTTAATACTCAGTTGAAAGTGGGATATGGCGCTTACCTCGTTGTATCCGCTCAAGATACCTCTATTGATACGCTGAAAACCAAGGTGAAAATCAAACGTTTTGAGCACACAAGCTCGACTAAATTGGAATTACAAACCTTGTTGTGGTCATTGAATGAAATTATTGCATTCAATGATAATAGCGATATCACTTTGACTATTTATACTGATTCTCAAAATATCATAGGTTTGCCTGATAGACGAAGTCGCCTCGAACAGGATCATTATTTATCAGGTAATAATAAGCTGCTGAATAACTATGCCTTGTATCAGGAGTTTTACCGCGTAATCTCTAAAATAAAATGCCAATTTGTCAAAGTGGTTGGCCATCAACGTTCTAGTAAAAAAGATGAAATAGATAGAGTGTTTAGTTTGGTTGATAAGGCATCTAGGCGAGCGTTGCGTGATGAGTTTTAAAGTGCTTTAAGATTTATGCCAAAATTTGAGCGAACAGTATTTCCGAATAATAAAAGGCACATGATCTAATGTGCCTATATCTATATATTTTATAAATGAGGACCCGCTAAGGTAAGGGCTTTACCTTCTTCATTATCAGTGAACTTAGTAAAATTGTTGATAAACAATTCGGCTAGGTTTTTTGCTTTTTTATCCCATTCATCCAAGTCCGAATAGGTTTTTCGTGGGTCTAAAATGTGGCTATCTACTCCCGATAACGTTTTTGGGAATGCTAGGTTAAAATAGGGCAAAATTTCACATTCAGCATTTTCCACTTCGCCACTTAATATTGCATTAATAATAGCCCGCGTTGCCGCCAAACTAATACGTTTACCTGTGCCATTCCAACCAGTGTTAACTAAATATGCGCTTGCTCCTGCATCGGCCATTCTTCGCTCCAATACTTCGGCATACTGAGTTGGATGTAAGCTTAAGAAAGCCTGTCCGAAACAAGATGAAAAGGTAGGGGTAGGGTGAGTCACACCGCGTTCGGTACCAGCTAGTTTTGCAGTGAAACCTGATAAATAATGATACTTAGCTTGTTCACTGGTTAAACGTGATACTGGCGGAAACACCCCAAATGCATCGGCGGTCAAAAAAATAACTTTTTTGGCGGGGCCTGCTTTGCTAATGCCTAGAACGCGATTTTCTATATGTTCAATGGGATATGACACACGAGTGTTTTCTGTTTTTGTGTTATCAGAATAATCAGGAATATTGCCCTTAATGACAACATTTTCTAATAAGGCGTTACGTCTAATAGCGTGATAAATTTCTGGCTCTTTATCTGGATCTAAATCAATGGTTTTTGCATAACAACCACCTTCGAAATTAAACACTCCATCATCGTCCCAACCGTGTTCATCGTCACCAATTAAGGCGCGCTGAGGATCGGCTGACAAGGTTGTTTTTCCTGTACCCGATAATCCAAAAAATATCGCGGTATCATTATTTTTACACACATTTGCCGAGCAATGCATTGAAGCAATACCTTGCAGAGGAAGAAAGTAGTTCATCATTGAAAACATGCCTTTCTTCATTTCGCCGCCATACCAAGTGCCGCCAATTAATTGCATTTTTTCAGTTAAGTTAAATGCAACAAAGGTTTCGGAGTTAGTCTGATGTTTTTTGAAATCTGGGTCGGAAGCTTTTGAGGCATTCATGACCACAAAATCGGGTTCAAAATTATCAAGTTGCTCTTCTGTAGGGCGAATAAACATATTTTTCACGAAGTGGGCTTGCCAAGCAACTTGCATAACAAACCTGACGTTAAGTGCCGTATTGGTGTTTGCCCCACAAATAGCATCCACCACATACAGCTCGCCATCTGAAAGTTGTTGCTGACTGATGTTTTTTAACGCTTTCCAGGTTTCTAATGAAATAGGTTTATTGTCGTTATTATTTTCTGGGGTCTTCCACCAAACTGTATCTTTGGTTGTATCATCTTTTACCAAAAATTTATCTTTTGGCGAACGCCCTGTATAAATTCCAGTGTCAACATTGACTGCACCCGAATCAGTGACTGTGCCTTTCTCGAAACTTTTTAAGGCTTCATCCGTTTCAGCTGCAAACAGGGCATCATAGGTGGGGTTATGGATAATATTGGTTATGTTTTTGAGTCCAATCGTCGCTAAATGCGCGCGAACTTTATCGAGTCTGGTACTTTTTGATCTTTGTGGTTGCTGTTCTTTAATTGTCATATTTAAATCCCAAGGCGCTAGTTGTACTGGACTTGTTAATCTGTGGCATTATCCTCACTGTTTTTATACACAGAAAAAAATAATAAATCACAATAACCATATTATGTCGGTTATAAGGACTGTGAATAAAAGATTACAAAATGGAAAGAGATTTAAATTTAGCAACTCATTAAATATAAAAAAGAGAGCCCTAGGGCTCTCTTCTATTTATTACTTACAAACTAAGTTGAAATTAAGCTTTTTTCGCCGCTGGCTTAGCAGCTAATTTAGCAACAGCAGCTGTTAATGCGTCTATTTTTGCACTTAACTCTTCGATTTTCTGGTCATTGTCTGTGTTGTTCAAACCAAGTTTGCTGCGAACTGTCTCGATGCGAGCTTCGATTTCAGTTTTTTCAACCACTTTGGTTTTTACTTCTTCAACTTTGTCTTTACCTTCAGCTTCAAGCTTTTCGCCTTTAACTACTAGCTCGTTAAACAATTTGTTTGAATCTGTTGATAGTGATTCGATACGGCCTTTTACTTCTTCATAGCCTTTACCATATGCACCAAGTCCAGCTAACCAAACTTTACGAGCCATATCTTCAGCAGTAGCGGCTTTTTCTTTAATCATGTCGATGTTGTTCATAATATTTACTCCGTTGATATTTAAAATTATGGGTCTTGCTTTGATGGGTTCTATATTAGGGAGATAAATTAGAAATCGCATACTAATTACACAACTATTTTGAAATTATTTTAAATCTTAGTGAGCGACTTAATTATTCCTAAATTGGCGTGCGATTACGCGAATTTTAAAATATGGAACTAATTATGTTGTTTGGTGGTTTTATTATCATCGCTGAAAGCTGGTTTGAATTGTGGCGTTCTGAATCTATGCTGGGTCCAGTGCTGCAATCAGCGTTCCGATATGGTGGCTTTATTGGTTTCATTGCTTTGTTCGTGGTCGCGAAGTACAGTTAACCTGAACACCGGAGAGGCCAAACAGTCCCACACCACTTTTATTGCGTCAATCTTCGTTGAACTTGCATACAATAGTGCTAGTACTACACAAGTTCGCTTCGATAACCCCAATAAAACATTGCGAAATTAGGTTGTTTTTCAAACCATTCTTCGAAGAATATTTCAGCTTGCGCATACATCATATGATGTACTAGGCCGCCCCGTTTTTAGTGAATTTCTTTAAGTGTTTTCTGCTGTGACTTGTTTTGTGCCGTCACTATATCTCTACAAAGTAACATGTCAGGAATTTTTGCTGAGGCTCCTTTGTAAAATCCTATTTCGGCCGCAAAGTTGGCGGGATTGTTAAACGTACCAAACAGAATATCGAAAATAGGTAAGTCAGAATAATTATAGGCATGAACACCTTTTTCATGATGCACTGAGTGGCTTTCTGGACGTTGCACTAAGTAGCCTAACCACTGGGGTGTTTTGATATTGGTATGTTGGAATATTACCAAAAACATAGTAATGAATAAAAAGTAAGTTGTGGTTTGCGGACTCACACCAACAATGAGCGCCAAACTTAAACTCCCTACCATAGTAAAGCCAATCATATCTAAGGGACTAAAATAAAACGCGCCATAAGTATCGACTCTTTCTACACTGTGATGCATTTGATGGAATGAACGCCACAACCAATTGGTTTGATGCATAGTGCGGTGCCAAACATAAATCAGAAATTCAAACACCAGTACGGCTATTAATGTGCTCAAATACACATTCATCGAAGCAAGGTTGAGTAGTTGATATTCGACTAGGTACTTGTCCCAATATAGAGGTAGGTAGCTAGCAAGGTAAAAATACACGACAAAGGTTAGCATTGCTCGT
This sequence comes from Paraglaciecola arctica BSs20135, assembly GCF_000314995.1. Lineage (GTDB taxonomy): Bacteria > Pseudomonadota > Gammaproteobacteria > Enterobacterales > Alteromonadaceae > Paraglaciecola > Paraglaciecola arctica. Next base: position 128,974 of record NZ_BAEO01000060.1, read on the forward strand.
GGTATCCACCCTTTGACTTTTATCAGCTTGCGTCCCGGTGTTATAGCTTCGAGTATCATTAATGCTGCATATAGAGCGAGGACGCTCAAAGAAATAGGGTCAAGTAAGATTTCAATTGGTGTAGGCATAGTCTTTTCCTTGATGACAAATAGTGTTGGTTGCAGCTGTCTAGTATCGAATGTGACTATTCATTTGCTTGAATTTTGCGTAACCATTAGCTAACCATTAAGTAATTTTTTTGGTTTATCCTTTGTTATAGGAGGTTGTTGGTGCAAAATGTTGGTAGCAGGGAATACTTATGAAATATCGAGTCGCAGAGTTTGAAATTGACACAACACAGTTCCAGATTACTTCTGGCAGTACTGATGTTTCTGTTGAGCCCAAAGTGTTCGATCTGCTGGTTTATTTGATAGAAAATCCCATGCGAATAGTCTCGCGTGATGAATTGTTTGAGAAAATATGGGCAGGCCGTGAGGTCTCAGATACAACCTTAAGTAACCATATTAAAAGTGCTAGAAAGACTCTTGGTGATAATGGTGATCTTCAACTCGTTATAAAAACTATTCGAGGACGTGGTTATCAGTTTGTAGCAGAGGTGTTGGAAATAGCTGCAGAAAATCTTCCCGAAACGATCCCAACTCCTTTATTAAATAATCAGCGGCAACTCACAAAACTGGGTTTATTGATCTTTTCTATTATTATTTTGATATTTTTGGGGTGGCAGACGACTAGGCCTACCTCGCCCGATCTTGTGTCTGATCCCCGACCTTATCTACTGGTGGTACCCTTCAGTGTTTCAGGAGGAGACATCGATAAATGGCAACCCTTTGCAGATCAAATCACTCGCGAAGTGATTTTAAAACTCAGACAAATTTCTGGTTTACGAGTGATCCCAGCTTCGTCGGCATTTGCTTTTAAACATAACAAAACACCAGCATATGTTCGTGAAAAACTTCCCGATGTGCATTATTTATTAGATGCCATTGTGAGTGTAGAAGGCAATGTAAGCATTCAAATAACCACCGTATTAGAGAGTTTAGATAACCATGATTTGGTATGGAATGACCACTATCAAAGTCGCATTGATAACACCAATTTCTTCTCGGTTCAGACCGATATCGCCGCATCAGTCTCTGATTCTCTAAAGGTAGTGATCCTTGCAAAAGAACAAAGTGCATTAGCTGAGTTACCAACATCCAATTTGGCCGCTTATGAACTCTATGTGGCAGGTCAAAAGCAGTTAAATCTGCTGACTTATGATTCTTTGAAACTTGCAGTTGTGTTGTTTTCTCAGGCTATAACATTAGATCCACAATTTGATGGGGCTTATGTAGCCAAGGCTGACGCCTTTCGTATAATCATGTCTTATTTTGAGAAGCCTGCAGAGGTTTTACCTAATGTTGTTGACTCAGTATTGTCTGCATTGGCTATTCGGCCAGATTCAGCAGAGGCGCTGTCATCTCTGGGCTTGGCTTATGTATTTGCATGGCGCTGGCAAGATGCTTGGAAAGTATTAAATGCTGCCCGCGCAGAAGACCCAAACCTTGCACTCACAGAGCTTGGTTTTGCACTTTATTATTCTGGTATTGGCGACGTGGAGGGGGTTTATAAAACATTAGAAAAAGCCAATAAACTCGACCCGCTAAACATTGAGCTTGCTGACTGGGGACATTGGGCATTAGCAATGGTGGGTGAAAATGACGCCGCGATACAATGGGCCAAAGACAAAATCCAATTACATCCCGAAGTCGGATTAATATACAGTGGAGCCAGTGTTTCAGCATCATTGGCCGGTGAGCATCAACGTGCCATTGCATTAGCCCAAAAGGGCGTATTGTTAGACACGGGCTCTCCATATTCTCTACTAGCATTGGCACAAACCTATGGGCACGCCGGACAGCTAAGTAAAATCCCCCCTTTATTAGACAAAGCTGAAAAAGTTGAAAGTTTTTTATGTCCCTACGAAACCGCCATCACTTATTTGCTGATTAACCAGCCAAACAAAGCGTTTAAGCTGTTTAATGATGCAGTAAACTACCGTTCAAATTGCCTTGTTTTTACTCGTAACGATCCGCGATTAAAAAGCATAAAAAATGATCCGCGATTTTTAGCATTATTAACAAGAGTAGGCTTAGATAACGATTCTGTTGCCAAGTACTCTCGTTAAATTTCGAAACTATTAAAGTGCTAGAAAAGCCTCTTGATTGATAAGCCCGATTACTGGTTATTGTCATCATCGATATTTATCAGTTGAGGTTTTCTGAGAAAAATCCCATCCCTCATTTCCAGAAAATATTTAAAGAATGTATAAAACGACCTTCGCCAATGGACTTAACTTTCACTGTTGAGTCACTCCCAAAGTACATATTTCCAGCAATTGTGTAAAGAATGTGTAAATCGACTTTAGTCAATGAACTTAGCTTAAACCCTTAAGTCACATCAGCATCTATTCGATAAGCCATTTGTTTATCGACATCTGTAATAAAACAAAAGTAACTGGAGATACAATGAAGTTTAGCAAAGTGGGTCAGCCTTTTTATCAATCACTCATGTTATGTATTAGCTTATCAATATTGGTGCTATCGGGATGTTCTAGTGATGATGATAACGGGACAGGTTATGTGAAGTTTTATAATGCCTCGCCCAATGCCCCATCTATTTTTTTAACAGTAGATGAAAACCTTGATGACGATGATGATGACGAAATAGAAGTAACCTATAGCTCGGTAGGTTATACCAAAGTCAGCGCTAATAACGCCTTAGATACTGATACCTATTTTATTGAACTGGCTTGGCAGGACGAAGAAAGCAGCGATAGAAACGATCTAGAAATTATCTACGAGGACAGTGTTAGCATCAAGTCAGATGAAATTAGTTTTATTGCTTTAACTGGTGATGTACGTAACCCAGAAGTACTAAGGTTTGATATAGACATTATCGATGATGATGACGACGCTGATGATGATTTATTTAATATCCGTTTGTTGAATATCCATGAAGGCATTCAAAGTGTCGATTTATATGTATCTAAAGACAACGAAACGTTTAACGAAGCGGAGTTTTTGGCCACAGTTAACTATCAGACCCTATCTGACAATATAAAACTTGAACAAGACCAGTATATTTTTTATATCACCTTACCGGGCAGTACTGACGTTATTTATACCTCAGTAGATCAGTCCTATTCGGTGGTAAGCCAGTACATCATAGTGCTGCGTGACAATACAGGTGTGGGGTCTTCAGATTTTACTATTGACAGCATTGGGACTAATGGCATTACAGAATTGCAAGATGTTGATTCAGAAGCGGAATTCGGTTTTTATAATGCCATTGCTAATAACGATTATTTGCCTGATTACCAAGGAAAAATTGATATCCAGGTTAGAATTGGCGACGTGAGTGAAGTCGAAATAGATAATTTGGCTAAAGGTCAGTTTAGTGAGTCGACTATCACCTCTAATGGCGACTACGCCTTCGACGTTCTTAATTCTGATACTAGAGATCTCTACATTAAAGATGCGTTGCTTAGCCTGCAAGAAAACGCCGATAATACTATCTTTTTATATGGTCGAAAAGATGCGGTTGACGAAGATGAAGATGGTGATGTTGACGAAAATGGTGATGGTATAGTTGATGACTATGAGATTGTAATCAAATCTTTGACCCTGACTAAAAGTAGCAGTTCAAGCATATACAGCCACGGCGTAAAAGTGGTTAATTTGGCAAATTCAGAAGATTTTAGCCGAGTGACTTTTTACTTTGTGCTAAATGACGAGATTATTGCTACTGCTGAAAACTTATTATCGGTTTTACAAGAAAACTAAGGTTCTTTGACATTACTTAATAATACTTATGATATTTACGCCATCGCGACCATAGACGGTACCGATATCGTTTTGGATAGTCTGAACATGGTATTAGGTGAAAATAGTCAGGAGCAATTTTTGATATTTGAGCAAGATGATTCTGCCTCATCAGGGTATCAAATGTTTTTGGTTAATCAGAAAAAATCTGATTAAACCTATCTAATTGTTGTCGAAGTTTATGAGCATGCCCTGTCATTTGCTTCGGCCAACCCATTTTCTATTTATTCCTTATACAAGCTTTTAAGTGTTGGGTAAGCGTTTGCGTTATTTAAACCGTCGCTTGCTGTCACCTCAATATCTTGCGGTGATACATAAGTAAAAATAGTTTCAGCAGGATCTCCAATGAAAAAAGCAATAATTGCAGGTAATTTTACTCTTTCACTTTTAGCTATATCACAAGTTAACGCAGCGCAATATAAAGTTATTGAATTGCCAGTGGCAGAATTGGGCAGCAGTACTTTCCCAGTGGCAATCAACAATGTGGGTGAAACGGTTGTTAATATGGAGCTGCAGTACAGCCCGCCTATTGATACAAGTTTAATCAATTTTGAATCTGCCATTGTCATAGCAGGGTTAGAGAATATTGATGGTGTGCGTGGCGGGGATTTGAGTGATTTTGATTATAGTTGGATATATAGTTATGTATCGACATATTCAGAAGACCAACAGTTTCAACAAATAGCCAGTTTAAATAGTTATCTAGCCACTGAAACCTACAGTGAGATATTACGAGGTTTCGATACTATTGACCCTAATACCGATGGCTACAGAAACAGTGTGACCACACAAGTAAGATCGATCAACGATTTCGGTTATACAGTAGGTAAGAGTCAAGATGGCTTTTACACTTTGACTTATCTTAACGAAGACTTTTACGATCTGACTTATGTACTAAACGATTTCTATTCTCGGGGCTTTGCCCAAGTGGATGGTGACATCACAGAACTGCCACCACCAGATGTCACGGCTGGTGGTCTAAGCGATGCTTATGATATCAATACTAGCAACCAAGTGGTGGGTTATGGCACAACTGAATTTGTATCAGATACCTATTCAACAGAAGTTGAGAGCTGTGGTGATCCTAGTGAAAGAGGTGACGTGCCAGAAAAATCTTGTTTACGTTCATTGAGCATTAGTTTAATGAGCAATGTGGCTTCGGTCGCCCAGCAAAGAGGTTTGATATGGCAATTAGATGAGCGAGGAAATTTAATTGACACTTACACGCTTGGAATGCTGATTGAACCTGATGATGCAAGCACTGCTGTGTTTACTAGTACCGCAGTAGCCATTAATGATTATGGAATTGCAGTGGGAGTATCGCCTAGTTATTATCAGGACACCACAACATTAACTACAGCCGCCGCTATTTATATTGGTGATCAAGTTACTACCATCAATGAAGATGAAGATGTGTATACCAGCACAGCATCGGATATTAACAACGACGGCCTAGTTGTGGGGTATATTACTAAAGATGTAAATGGTACTACTCGCAACAAATTTTTTGTACATGACATCGAAGCCGATCTCACTACTTACCCAGACGACTTTTTTGATGGCTCTTCTAGTGAGGCAACCTCTATTAATAATGAAGGCTTTGTCGTGGGTTACGGTGAATCAGATTATAGTTTGACTACTCGCAGAACTGAGGGCTTTGTGTACGATTATAAAAATGATATTTTTCAAGGGCTTAATACACTTATTGAATGTAATTCAGAATACGATATCGTGCAGGCGAATGGGATTAATGATGATAATGAAATTGTCGCAACAGCATTGGTTTCAAAACCGCAAAAAAACATTCGCGGTGAAATAGTCTTAGATGAATTAGGTGGGCAAACAGAAGTAGATACAGTTGTAGCGGTAAAACTGGTTCCCATATTAGGTGGTTCTATTGATAACTGTGACGTTTATGAAGAAGAACAGGTACGACAAGGAGCAAGTATGCCTTTAGTGCTTAACTTAGGATTATTTTTGTTGTGTTTAATTCGACTAAGAACAACTAAGAAGGACTAAGAATAGAAGCTTGCCATAAGGATTAATGCCTTATGGCAAGACGTAATCGAGTTCGCAAAAGTTGCTTAGATGACAGCTTTTGCGTTTATTTGATGAGTTCGTAAATAACTGAAAATCCAGCCCCCCATCGCTCCTGCTAGGCTCTGGCAGACAAAACCAAATGTGCTGCGCGCTCCTGCTAAAAGGGTTATATCTAGAATAGGATGCATAGCCAAAAGTGCCACAGCGACACCTATGCCTCCGGCCAAACAATACATAATATAAGGGGATAACCCGAACTTTTTGATTAATAGGCTTGCAACGATAAAAGCAATCAAAAAACTAACGGCTATCACTACCCCATAAGTTGGGTATAGGCCTAATAGATCATCAATACTCATACTGAGGCGGTCGTTGAACAATATTTCCACCCCTACCTTGGTCAATTCAGCCATTACAAATTGGCTATGAAACAAGCTTGCTAAAACAAATGCAAAAATCACTGCAACAAGAAAATGTGTACAAAGTCTAAGGTAAAAATTTAATTTCATAATGGATTACTTATTTTAGTCTTGATGCGGATTAAAGAATGAGGGCGATAATGAGCGAACTGGATGTTAATATCAATAAAACTATGTTCCGACATTCGGATCCTATTCTAATTTAGAGACTGAACAACTATGCCATATCGGGGTTTTATTTTTGCGTTGATTATACTATTAAGCTGCAATGTTGGTGGCTTAGCGGCGCAACAGTCACAGTTCCCTAACTATCAAATACAGGAAATTGCCAGCGGCCTAAATTTTCCTTGGTCTTTAGCATTTTTACCTGATGGAAGTTTACTGGTCACCGAGCGTACAGGGAAATTAAGAAAAGTAAGCGGTGGTAATGTTTCTGAACCGATTAGCGGCTTGCCTGATATTTATGTGAAAGGGCAAGGTGGATTGTTAGAAGTGATTTTACACCCCAACTTTTCCGAAAATCGATGGTTATATCTTTCTTATGTTATAGGTAATGATGATAAAAACGCTTTACAGGTTATGCGAGCAACATTAATAGACAATAAGCTGACTGAACAGCAGGTTGTTTTTACCGTGACTCCTTTTAAGTCAACCCCAGTTCATTTTGCCGGGCGTATGGCGTTTCTACCTGATAACTCTTTGTTAATAACCAGTGGTGATGGCTTTGATTATCGCGAAGATGCGCAACGACTCGACAGTCTATTAGGCAAGATAATCCGCATCAAAGATGATGGTAGTGTGCCAAAAGACAATCCATTTTTGAGCGACACTCCCGACGCAGCAAACAATTATGTGTTTAGTTATGGGCATCGAAATCATCAGGGCATACTTTACGATCCTAAGCGTCAGGTGATTTTTTCAAACGAACACGGGCCAGATGGTGGAGATGAACTTAACATTATCCAGGCAGGAGTGAATTATGGCTGGCCTGTTATCACCAAAGGACTCGATTATATTGGCTCACGCATCAGCCCTTTTACTGAATATCCCAACATGCAACAACCTTTTTTAGATTGGACTCCGTCTATCGCTCCTTCAGGCATGGCTGTGCATTCTGGAGAAATGTTTAAAGCTTTAAATGGCGACTTGTTAGTTAGCGTATTGAAGTTCAAAGAGGTGCGCTGGGTACAGATGGATGATTTAAAAGTAGTGGGGCAGACATCTTTATTTAAAGAACTCGAGCAAAGGATACGCGATGTCAGAGTGGCCCCAGATGGTTCAATTTATATATTAACCGATAGCGATAAGGGAAAAATCCTTCGAGTGTTGCCAGATTAGCTTTATTAATAGTTTTTTGTTAAAAAACTGTTAATTTCAGTAACTTATAACTTAAATGAATACTGATTATAGCTAAACAAGTCTTCTTCACAATTCCACTTTTTGTTAATAACCCTTATACTGTTGGGGTTTAATTCCTATGTTTCAGGGTCTGATGTTTTAAGCATTAACCTGAGTACACTCATTTTGTTAGGAGCCTATCGTAAACACTTTGCAGAACATGGCGCAGAGTATTTCCCAACTAAACCGTTGCACCTTGAGCAAATTATCGGTTTAGTTGAGTTAATAAAAGCGCCAGCCGCTGGTGGATAAGCCACTTATTGTCAGTCGTGCTTATTTTACCAAATGATGCTTAATGGTTAAAAAATTAAGTAGACAGTAGACAAAATTTTAACCTGCTAATCATCAGATTATTAGCATGTAATAGCCCTTTGGAGTTGTATATGAGTTTGTTTTTAGAATATCTTGAAGAAATTGAAAGTCGTAAGAAAGATCTTGGATTGGCGCCTAAGCCAATTGATGGTGCTGAATTATTAGCCGAAATTATCGAGCAAATTAAAGACTCGGCTCATGAGCACAGAGAAGTGTCGCTTAATTTCTTCATCTATAACACCTTGCCTGGCACAACCAGTGCAGCCGGTGAAAAAGCTAAATTCTTAAAAGAAATCATCCTTGGCGAAGCGGTTATTGCTGAAATCTCAGTTGAATTTGCTTTTGAATTGTTATCACACATGAAAGGTGGCCCTTCAATTGAAGTGTTACTTGACCTTGCATTAGGTGACGATGCTGGGTTAGCTGCTAAAGCATCTGACGTATTAAAAACACAAGTATTTTTATACGATGCTGATACAGCCCGTCTTGACGCTGCTTTTAAAGCAGGCAATGGGGTTGCTAAAGAACTTTTAGAAAGTTACGCCCAAGCTGAATTCTTTACAAAATTACCTGAAGTAGCTGAAAAAATTGAAGTGGTGACCTATATAGCGGGTGAAGGTGATATTTCTACTGATTTATTATCGCCAGGTCATCAAGCTCATTCTCGTGCAGACCGTGAATTACACGGCCAATGTATGATCACCCCAGAAGCGCAAAAAGAAATTCAAGCGTTACAAGCTAAACATCCTAACGCGAAAGTGATGTTAATTGCCGAAAAAGGCACTATGGGTGTAGGTTCATCTCGTATGTCTGGTGTGAATAACGTCGCACTGTGGGCCGGTAAGCAGGCAAGTCCCTATGTACCATTTATCAACATTGCACCGGTAGTTGCGGGTACAAATGGTATTTCTCCAATATTCTTAACCACGGTTGATGTAACCGGCGGTATTGGTCTTGATCTTAAAAACTGGATTAAGAAAGTCGATGCAAATGGCAAGACAGTGGTTGACGAAAATGGCGATTCAGTACTAGAAGAAGTTTACTCAGTCGCAACTGGAACAGTATTAACTATTGATACCAAAGCGAAAAAGTTATTCAACGGCAGCAAAGAACTGGCTGATATATCGTCAGCCTTTACCCCGCAAAAAGTAGAATTCATGAAAGCGGGTGGTTCTTACGCTGTGGTATTTGGTAAAAAACTGCAAACATTCGCTGCTGAAACCTTAGGTGTCGATGCGCCTGCAGTATTTGCACTTGCAAAAGAAACCTCAATCGAAGGTCAAGGTTTAACCGCAGTTGAAAAAATCTTTAATAGAAATGCTGTTGGTGTAACCTCTAAAAATGCATTACACGCAGGTTCGGATGTGCGTGTTACAGTCAATATTGTGGGTTCTCAGGACACCACTGGACCAATGACATGCCAAGAGCTTGAAGCAATGGCAGCGTCAACTATTTCTCCAATCGTTGATGGTGCTTACCAATCTGGTTGTCACACGGCTTCAGTTTGGGATAGCAAAGCAAAAGCTAACATTCCTAAATTGATGAGTTTTATGAACGCTTTTGGCCTTATCACAGCACGTGATCCTAAAGGTGTTTATCCCGCAATGACTGATGTAATTCATAAAGTATTGAATGATCTCACAGTGGACGACCGCGCTATCATTATCGGTGGTGACTCTCACACTCGTATGTCTAAAGGTGTCGCATTTGGTGCTGACTCAGGCACAGTAGCGTTAGCACTTGCTACAGGTGAAGCGGCCATGCCAATTCCTGAGTCGGTAAAAGTGACCTTTAAAGGTCATATGAAAAAGTACATGGATTTCCGTGACGTGGTTCATTCAACACAAGCGCAAATGCTTAAGCAATTTGATGGCGAAAACGTTTTCCAAGGCCGTGTAATCGAAGTACATCTTGGTACTTTATTAGCTGACCAAGCATTTACCTTTACTGATTGGTCTGCAGAGATGAAAGCCAAAGCGTCAATCTGTATTTCTGAAGATGAGACCTTAATTGGTTCTTTAGAAATTGCTAAGAGCCGTATCCAGATCATGATCAACAAAGGTATGGAAAACTCTGCTAAAACCCTACAAGGTCTTATCGATATCGCTAACAAGCGTATTGAAGGTATCAAGTCAGGTGTAACACCTGCGCTAACACCAGATAATAACGCTAAATATTATGCAGAAGTGGTGATTGATTTAGATCAAATTAATGAACCTATGATTGCCGATCCTGATGTAAACAACGATGACGTGTCTAAGCGTTATACCCATGACGTTATTCGCCCTGTATCTTACTATGCGGATAAGCCAGTAGATTTAGGTTTTGTGGGTTCTTGTATGGTGCATAAAGGTGATATGCAAATTATCGCGCAAATGTTCCGCAACATCGAAAAACAAAACGGCAAAATTGAATTTAAAGCGCCGCTTGTGGTAGCGCCACCAACATATAACATTGTTGATGAGCTTAAAGCTGAAGGCGACTGGGAAATCTTGAAGAAATATTCAGGTTTTGAATTTGATGATGCTCACCCTAAAGATGCTGCACGTACTAAGTATGAAAACATCCTTTATTTAGAACGCCCAGGCTGTAACTTATGTATGGGTAACCAAGAAAAAGCAGAACCTGGCGACACAGTTATTGCTACTTCAACTCGCTTGTTCCAAGGCCGTGTTGTGGCAGATAGTGCTGAGAAGAAAGGTGAGTCATTATTAGGTTCTACCCCATTAGTGGTGCTTTCAGCTATGTTGGGGCGTTTCCCTTCAATGGATGAGTATAAAGCTGCAGTTGACGGTATTAACTTAACTGACTTTGCTCCACCTACTCATGCATTAACTTCAGAGCCAGCGGCAGTAAGAATTGCTGATCCTAGCTAAGTTAGTACATTTTAAAAGTTAAAGTAAAAAAAGCGGTAGGGGCGACTTCTTTTAGTTGAACGAGGTAAAACTTGAATCAACTAATATAGGGAAGTCGCCTTTATATTTTTCATCTTAGTATTCATAAAAAATTCATACCTCTGTATTGACCGACCTAAATATCAATAACCAGCTTGCATAAAAATGAAGTAAATATTGATACTAAACAAACAATGGTCCGCTCCAATTATACTTTTTGTTAATAACCCTTATACTTGTGCGGTTACATTCCTACACTCCAGTAGTTGTAGTTGTTTTCGGAGTCAACCTAGAGGACCAAATTGTGCTAGAAGCCTATCGTAAACACGTTGCAGAACGTGCCGCCCAGAGTATTCCCCCTAAAGCCCTAAACGCTGAACAAGTTGCGGGTTTAGTTGAGTTGTTAAAAGCGCCACCTGCTGGTGAAGAAGAAGTATTATTAGAGCTAATATCTGATCGTGTACCTCCTGGTGTTGATGAAGCCGCTTATGTTAAAGCAGGTTTTCTGACTGCAATCGTTGAGGGTGAAGCCACTTCGCCTTTAATTTCTAAAGACGCTGCCATTCAATTGTTAGGCAATATGCATGGCGGTTACAACATAGTCACTTTAGTTGCAGCTCTTGATAACCCAGACTTAGCCGAATTGGCCGCAGAAGAACTTAAACATACCTTATTAATGTTTGATGCATTCCATGACGTAGAAGAAAAAGCTAAAGCCGGTAACGCTTACGCAAAAGACATCATTGAGTCTTGGTCTGATGCTGAATGGTTTACATCGCGCCCAGATATGCCAGAAAAAATCACTGCCACTGTGTTTAAAGTAACTGGCGAAACCAATACCGATGATTTATCGCCTGCACCTGATGCTTGGTCTCGCCCTGATATCCCATTACACGCTCGCGCTGCATTTAAAATGACTCGTGATGGTCTTGAGCCTGAAAAACACGGTGAAGTAGGACCGTTAAAACAAATCGAAACAATGAAAGCAAAAGGGCATCCTGTTGCTTTTGTGGGTGATGTTGTAGGTACAGGCTCTTCACGTAAATCGGCGACTAACTCAGTTTTATGGTTCTTTGGTGAAGATTTACCCGGTGTACCAAACAAACGTGGTGGTGGTATTTGTATCGGTAGTAAAGTCGCGCCTATTTTCTATAACACTATGGAAGATGCCGGTGCGTTAGTATTTGAAGCCGACGTTGAAAAAATGAATATGGGCGATGTGATTGATATCTTCCCACTGGAAGGCAAAATTACCAACTCAAAAACGGGTGAAGTTTTAGCCGAGTACCAATACAAGTCTGATGTACTACTCGACGAAGTGCGCGCTGGTGGCCGTATTAACTTAATTATTGGCCGTGGCTTAACTGAAAAAGCCCGTGAATCTTTAGGTCTGGGTCCATCTGATTTATTCCGTAAGCCTGATCAACCTGCTGATACAGGTAAAGGTTATACCCTTGCACAAAAAATGGTGGGTCGTGCCTGTGGTGTAGACGGAATTCGTCCTGGTACATACTGTGAACCTAAAATGACCACAGTTGGCTCACAAGATACTACCGGTCCTATGACCCGTGATGAGCTTAAAGACTTAGCTTGTTTAGGTTTTACTGCTGACTTAACCATGCAATCCTTTTGTCATACTGCCGCTTATCCAAAACCAATCGATATCGAAACTCAGCATACCTTGCCTGATTTTATTATGAACCGAGGTGGTGTATCACTTCGCGCTGGTGACGGTATTATTCACTCTTGGTTAAACCGCATGTTGTTGCCTGATACCGTAGGTACTGGTGGTGATTCACATACTCGTTTCCCTCTAGGTATTTCATTTCCAGCGGGTTCTGGTTTAGTTGCCTTTGCTGCTGCAACCGGTGTGATGCCCCTTGATATGCCTGAGTCAATCTTAGTGCGCTTTAAAGGTAAAATGCAGCCTGGTATCACCTTACGTGACTTAGTACATGCCATTCCATTATACGGTATCAAGCAAGGTTTATTGACTGTTGCCAAAAAAGGCAAAGTGAATGCTTTCTCGGGTCGAATATTAGAAATTGAAGGTTTAAACGACTTAACGGTTGAGCAAGCGTTTGAATTGTCTGATGCGTCTGCAGAACGTTCAGCTGCGGGTTGTACCATTAAGATGTCGGAAGATTCTATTGCTGAGTACTTAACCTCTAATATCACTATGTTACGTTGGATGATTAACGAAGGTTACGGCGATGCTCGTACACTAGAAAGACGTGCTCGTAAGATGCAAGAATGGTTAGATAAACCTGAATTGATGCAAGCTGATGTAGATGCTGAATATGTAGAAGTAGTCGAAATTGATTTAGCTGAAATTAAAGAGCCCATTCTATGTTGTCCTAACGATCCGGATGATGCGAAAACGTTATCTGAGGTAGCAGGCAACAAAATTGATGAAGTCTTTATTGGTTCTTGTATGACTAATATCGGTCACTTCCGAGCAGCAGGCAAGTTGTTACAGCAGTTTGAAGGCACATTGCCGACCCGTTTGTGGATGTCACCTCCTACCAAAATGGATCAAGCTCAGCTTACCGAAGAAGGCTATTACGATATTTATGCCAATGCGGGTGTTCGCCTTGAAATGTCGGGCTGTTCACTTTGTATGGGTAACCAAGCAAGAGTTGAGCCCAATTCAACTGTGTTGTCTACCTCGACTCGTAACTTCCCTAACCGTCTAGGCGATGGCGCAAATGTGTATTTGTGTTCAGCTGAACTAGCCGCAGTAGGTGCGATTTTAGGTAAGATCCCATCTACAGAAGAATATATGTCTTATGCGAGTAAGATTGAGTCTATGTCTGCTGAAGTATTTAAATACTTAAACTTCGACCGTATGGACGCGTTCAAAAAAGCTGCAGAAGAAGCACAGGCAAATATTATTCCAGCCTTAAATATTGCTTAGTTTCTAACTGGCAAATATAAACCGGTATTACCTTTTGGTAGTGCCGGTTTTTTTATGCCAATTATTGTTAAGTACCAATCTGAACTTATTGGTGATTTACCATTCAGACTGTTAGTAATTTTTGATTAGGATGAAGAATGCAATTTTCTATAAAGGTCATCTTGGTAGTTGCTGTCGCCACTCTTTTTGCAGGGTGTACCAAGAATAACGTCAGACAATTTGTCGGTAGTGCTGTCGCTGATGGTGCAGATACTGAGGTGAAATATAACGCACTTGAATGTAGGACGTTGCAGCAGCGATGTGTGCAAGGTGATTTTCAGGAATGGGAAACCAGCAATAAAGACATGGGCTGCTCATGCAAAAAACTGTAATATGTACAGCTAACTTTTTTAAGTAAACAATATTATGTCTATTTTTCGTTTTCCACATATGGTTATTTTATTAACCCTTATTGCTAGCATGAGTTTTGCTAACTCTGGCGATTTGGTGTTTTCACAGATTCAGGTCAAGGTTAAGCAGCAAGTGTATCCCTTGGAATATGCCGATACCTTTGAATTGCGTGCACAAGGCTTAATGCATAGAGAAAATATGTGTAAGACCTGCGGCATGTTGTTTAATTTTGAACAACCGAGACAAGCCGGCATGTGGATGAAAAATACCCTTATCCCCCTCGATGTGGCTTTTATACGTACAGATGGCAAAATTACTGATATCAAAGCTATGCAACCCCACGACTTATCTACTACAAGTGCATCACAGAAGGTGCTGTACGCTTGGGAAATGAATCAAGGCTGGTTTGCACAAAACGGTATCAAAGTAGGGGATACTGTAACGGTTCCGCTGAGCAATAAACCATAAGCGAAAATATGGAATATATCTTAACTTGTTGCATCTGCTTAAACTCCGCAGTAGCCTGAATCAAAACAGGCTACTCAAGACGAATATACTATTCCAAAATAGCTGATCCATTCTCCAATTTTTACTTTTTAATTATAAACAAAAACTGTTATTTTTATACACAACAAGATTTAGTTTAATGAGTGAAAAACAGTGAGTAACACCGCGATTAATAACCTGAATGTAGCTAAGTTTGGTGGTACTAGTGTGGCAAATTTTGCTGCCATGCAAAATTGCGCCAACATTATTAAAAACAATCCAAATACCAAAGTAGTAGTGGTCAGCGCATCAGCAGGTGTCACTAATCTGTTAGTGGATATTGCCCATACGGCCATGTCTAAAGAACAAATTAGACAAAAACTATCTGAGATAGACAGTATTCAACAGGCTATTTTACAGGCCCTTAAAAACATTGATGAAGTAGAGCCAAAACTACAACAGTTACAAAGTTCATTATCTGAGTTAGCCCTACATGAAGAAATAAACCATCGCGCTGATTTAAAAGACTCCTTGTTGTCTCATGGCGAAAGGATGTCTTCATTGTTGTTCAGTGCAGTGTTAAACCAATTTGATGTAAAGGCTGAAAACTTTGATGTGCGTAATGTACTTAAAACCGACAGTGAGTTTGGTCAGGCTGTACCAAACCTCGAACAAATAGCCATTGCGGCTAAACAACTGATGTTACCTGCATTGGTTGATTCTGTGTTAGTTACCCAAGGGTTTGTTGGTTCTGACCAACAAGGCAACACCACAACTTTGGGGCGCGGAGGGTCAGATTTTACCGCGGCCTTGTTGGCTGAAGGATTAGGTGCCGAAACCTGTGAGATTTGGACTGATGTGATCGGTGTTTACACTACTGATCCTAGGATCACTGCATCAGCCCGTCCATTACCAGAACTGAGCTTTGAAGAAGCCGCAGAAATGGCAACTTTTGGTGCCAAGGTATTACACCCGGCTACAATGGAGCCTGCACTTAGACAAGATATAAAAGTTTTTGTTGGTTCAAGTAAAGAGCCTGAAAAAGGTGGTACTTGGATTGTCAGAGATTGTGTTACTGAACCTTCTTATCGTGCAATTACGCGCCGTAAAGAGCAGGTTATGGTAACTGTTAAAACCCCTAAGATGATGTATGCACAGGGTTTCTTGCAAAAAGTATTTACTATCATTGCCGAACACAAACTCAGCGTTGATTTGATCACCACATCAGAAATTTCGGTGTCTTTTACCCTAGACAACCCAGCTAACTCAGTGTTGAAACGTCTTAACCAAGAAACCATTGAAGAGCTAGGCCAATTTTGTGATGTCTTAGTCGAAGAAAACTACGATTTGGTGACTGTGGTTGGAAACAACATGCACAGTGCTGCTGGCGTTTCTAGCAAGATCTTTGCAGCTGTTGCAGATTATAATTTACGAATGATTTGTTATGGTGCGAATCCCCATAATCTTTCTTTGTTGGTGAATGACAGTGACAGTCAGGATGTGGTTTGTGCTTTACATAGGGCTTTGTTTGAGTAAGAGCAGATGCGAGCTAGGAGCTTTAAGCTAAAGCACTAAAAGCTTGGGTTATGTTTAGTGGCATCCATGACTTTTTCACATTGATCCCCTTCTGTACGACTTACTTTTTGCTTCAGCAGCAAAAAGTAAGTATCAATCTTCTGAGATATCCAAAAATCCCGACAAATATATGCCTTGGTTTGATCATCAAATATCAACTCTAGATTAGTCTTTTCAACAGGCTAACTTTGTGAAATGCTGTAAAAATCAATCGGAATGTTGGGGTAAGTACGAAGCTAACCTTTGTATTTAACTCGACTTCCAACCAGTAAAGGTTATGTTTTCAAATAAAAAGAAAACATAACAAATTTCCCGACCATAGTTGCAGCGGAAAAAGGCCACCATTAAAAGTGTAGCGGCTGGTATTTGGTAATGCATCAGACGGCTTGGAAGGTAATAACACATGCAAAAAAAGAAACTGATACGAATACTTAGAATAATCATGATCCCCGTTGGGTGCATCAGTATTGTGATATTCCCGCCTTGGAATGGAATATGGGCTTGGATCACGCCATTACCTGATACTGTGCAACAGCAAGTTAATGATGCCGTTGGTTATGGGCTGGACGGCATTATTGTGTATGTGGATAAAGCAGGCCAAGCTCCGGCTTTGTATAGCGCTGGCTGGCATGATCGAAAAAATAAAATACCTGCCTACCCAAAAGCTTTATTCAAGATTGCCAGTATCAGCAAGTTATACGTTGCCGCTGCTATCGCCAAACTAGTCAATGAGCAACGTTTGTCATTGGATAAAACCCTCGCTGATTATTTTCCAGAGCTTGTGGGAAGAATTGAAAATACACAAATAATAACCTTGAAGATGATGGTGCAACATCGCAGTGGCATTCCCAATTATACTGACCATCCTGACTTCCATTGGGATAACCCACCAAAAGGCAGTAGTGGGGAGCTTTCATTGGCACTTGATTTGCCGGCTCGCTTTGAACCAGATGAAGATTATGAATATTCGAATACTAATTATTTATTGTTAGCTGAACTCATAGAAAAGGTGGTGGGTTACGGCCATTTCCAATTCATCAAGGAGCAAATATTAATACCTCTTAATTTGAATAATACCTTTAGTTCGCTTAATGAGGTGGATAGTGACGATGTTATGAGTGGATATTACGTAGGCTACGAGCACGATTTTAAGAATATTGATTTCGGCATGTTAGCGACAGCTGAGGATGTGGGGATATTTTTAAGAGCGTTAAACGATGGCTCATTGTTTAACGCTAATGAGCAGGCCATTTACTCCTCTATTTATGTGTATGAACATAAAGGTTGGGTTTTGGGATACCAGAGTATTGCTCGTTACCACAAAGACATTGATACTGTGGTGATCCAATTTGTGAATACGGTCAGTGACGAGACCGAATTAACAGCGCTTGTTGTTTACAACCGAATTGTCAGGATCCTACGTAAGGAAATAAATATTGATGAATAATTGCCCCGTGTGTGGTGAGAACAATTTTTGCGGTAACTTATCACCCAGCAATAAAGATGAAGCCTGTTGGTGTATGGATAGTGCAATAAGCTTTCCAGATAGTTTGTTAAACCAAGTATCTGATGCAGATAAAAATAAAAAATGTATATGTAAAGCTTGTGCTTTGAAACATCAATTGCACAGTTCTAGTCGAAACTAATACCTGTGGCCTAGCCCATTTAATTTACTGTGTTTGCAGTGTCGCTTCGATTGCTTGCTGATTATTTGAGTCAACCACACAGTTTCGACCATTGTCCTTAGCTTGATATAAACGTTGATCAGCTTTTAATAATAGTGCTTCGAGATTATCTCCATCTTTTCCATACATCGCCATGCCAGCACTGACGGTAATAGTGAGGGTGATATCATCGTGAGTAAAATGTGTATCTGCTAGCTCTTGTCTGATTGAATCTACCTGTTTAAAACAATTTACTTCACTAGAGCCGGCTATTAATAACGCGAATTCTTCTCCACCAAATCTAGACAATAAATCAGTTTTTCTGACTCTTGCTTGAATAAAGTTAGCAATATAGCGCAGACCTGCATCGCCAACATGATGGCCATGTTGATCATTAATTTTTTTAAAAAAATCGAGATCAAAAAGTACCACAGCAAGAGGGGATTTATGGCGTTTTGCATATTCAGCATAAAGTGTAAACGTTTCTGCTAGTTTCATGCGATTACCTAAGCCAGTTAACTTGTCGGTACCCGCCAGGTCGAGTAGGCGCTCTTCATTTTTTTCTCTATTTACCTCATATACATGAGCCAATGAGGTTATGACACAAACGCTAATAATAATGTTCAGTGAATTAGCTATATTTATTGCTATATCACCTTCTATAAAGCGAAAGTGGTACACTGTTATGCCACTGATAATAAAAAATAGTGACACCCAAAAACCTTGTTTTCTACCCATTAAAAGATACGAAATTACTGGAATAGTTAATATCCAAACAAATATGGAGCCTGCCGAATTAGGCACATACATGGCATACACCATAGCGGAGAAAAGCGGTAACAAATAAATGGTAACCCAACGCTGTAAGTGCATGGTTTGCATAATTCTATGCCATAAAAAAAATGCAAATAAGCCAAACACCGACTCGACTGCCGCCAATGACCAAAGTCCGCGATATATGTTAAGAATGGAAAATATCACCCCTCCTACCATGGTAAGCAATAACAATACACGCATGACACTACGCCGATATTGAACATTTTGTTCCAAACTATTAAGCATATAGTTCTCTTGTTAGGTCATGACATTTTGTTTTATACAGCTAAAAGCTATTTTTTTACCCACTTGCCACCGACCCACAGATAATGACCTGAGCTGGTTTTGTCATAAGCTTTTTGGGCCGCTAACTTTTCTACTTGCTGAACTGTGATACCATTTTTTGCTGCGAGTTGAGCATACACAGTTTTGCGCTTAGCATTGATATCCTCGACGAGATCTTGTGCATCTTTTTGTGCGACTACTACACCTAAGTAGCCATTGTCTTTTTCGCCTACTAGCCCTTTTTGTTTAGCTTCATCTAAGCCTATGGCAAAAGCAATACTGCTAAAAAGCATGCTAACAATAATAAGGGATTTAACTATTTTGTTTTTCATAAGATTCTTCCTAAATTGGTTTAAAACAAGTTACTGTCTTCACTAAATACATCATCAAGTTCTTTATCCACTTTTACGCGAATTTCATGATCAATTTTCACATTAATATTGATTGTAATTGGCTCTTTGGTTTCAACTTGTACTGTGTGTGTACAAGCAGATAGAAACCCGATCGCCACAAGCACCAAATATGTTATTTTCACTTTTTTTCACCTTGAGTTATTTTCTGTTCAATTTTATTTTCTACTGATTTAACTAATCGTATCGACTCTAGCAGAGAAAATATATTTTCTTGATGACTATAATTAAAATTAACCCCCTGCTTTTTAACTGGGTTGTTACCTATTAGGGAAAAATCAAAAAATATCCAGCCATCTGGGGTAAATTTCACATTGCTTTTGAGCTGGGTGAAATCAAGATTTTCCAACAATGCCAATTCAGGTTGTTGGGCTTTAATAGAGTCAAAGGAGGGGTTATCCACTATAGTTAATTTCCCACCAGATAGACTCGAAGCCCAGCCTTCTTCTATGCTTATTCCTTGCTTGTTGATAATCAATGGTAAGTCGCCGTTAATATTCCCAGTAATTTTGATGCCTGGTTGTTGTTGCAGTGCCACAACCTGAGCCAAATCAATATTCTGGAAATTAATAGAAACCTGCTGATTTCTTCCATCTAACCATAATTGACTGGTTGAAAAGCTACCATTGAAGATCTCGCCCTGAACCTGCTTTAAACGAAGTACGCTGTCCTTGGCAATAACATTGGCTTTAAGTTGTGAAATTGGCACCCCTACATCAATAGAATCGATGTGTAGAGTAGATTCGCTTAACTGAAGTCCTGCTGAATCAAAAGTGAGTGGCGTTTGGTAAGTTATGTTATTTAGAACATAGTCTTGGTACTTTGCTGACACTCCTTGAAAATCCGCCTTGCCCAGTGCGATAAAAGATTGGTCTGCTTGAGGTAAGGAAAATTCTATACTGGCCGACAGATTACCTTGTTCAATAATCAGATCGTTTTCCAGTTGTGACATTATGTTTGTTAAGGCAAGCATATCTTGCTGGTCAATTAGCAGCTTTGCTTTAGTTTTTTGTTGCTCTAGTTCAATCAAAAAACCTTGTTCTAAGCTAATTTTGTGCTGACTGGATATTGTATTGTTTGGCACATTTGCTTGGCCTAGATGAGCAACAGTGATTGGCTGCAACTTGATGTTTTGTGCCCTTATATTTGTGACAGTTGAGTGCCCTGAAAAACTCAGTGTTGCCAATTCCTGTATATTCAAGTCCATGTGGTTGCTAATATTTCCCACGTTGGCGTCGGGGTGATCCAATTGCAAAATTTGGTTATCTATACTCAGTTGCAAATCATTCAAACTCGCCCCTGAAATCCCAAAAGTGTGAGAGGTTTTAGCTAGTTTAATGTCGCCCGTTTGTATCTCTGAACTATCTATTGTGCCCTGCATTTTAAGTGGTTTAGTACCAGAATGCTGCAAGGTAAATTCAGTTGTTAGGCTGCCTATAAACAGCCTGTCCATCTGCAAATGGTTGACTACTAACCGATTGTTAGCGTCGCTGATTTCCCAACTCATTGGCTGTGGTGTATTCAATGCGGAAACATCAGCAGAAACTCTGCCTTGTGCTTGTATGTCCAACATCCCTGCTTGAATTTGTTTTGTTTTAATAGGCTGTTTAAGTGAGATGTTGTAGTTTACTGCAAGTTCACCTGTTGTTTTATAGTTCAAACCATCAAGCAGGATACTGCGAAGAGGATTTTGAGTATCTACAATTTGTAGTTTTGGCAGATTAATTTGTGATCTATTTAAAGTCACTTTTTGCGGAAAGACAAAAGACAGTTTCGGTAAATCATCTGTTGCAAAATAATCTTGAATTAACGAACAGTTGAGCAGTGAAACATTGTTTGAAAGTTGACTTAAATCCAAACTGATATTTAGACTACTGATGTCTACACCAACTAATACATTACCTTTAAAAACAGTATCAATAGGACAACTTGAAACATCAAAACGGCTGGCTATATCTAAGCTGCTAGCTGCGCTAAGTAAGTTTCCATCAAAGGTTAAAAGGGTTGTTATTTTGCTTTCATCTGATGCAAGTTCTGCTAATAACTCAGTATTATCTTGTGATAAATTTTGGGCTTGGGGTATCCAATTGGTGAGATCAGATAAGCTCCACACTAGATTGCCAACTAAAGTGTTTTGTTGCATTTTAACGGAAGCATTCAGATCACCGCTGATACTCCATTCGTTGCTTGAAGTTGTGTTCACACTTAAGTGTAAGGGCTGAAGCAATTCAAAAGAGTCAATTTCAATACTTGAGATACGTAATTTGGGTAAAGAGGTAGGTAAATTTAGGCTAGTAGTTTGATTTTCTTTTTTTGGCTCGTTATCCACACTGTTATCAGTAGTTAGGTGTTTAACTTTTAGCAGTTCAATACTTAAAATGTTGGACCATGGCTGCCAAATGGCTTTTTGAACTAAAATTTCGCCAGCGGGGAAGGTTACACAAGCTTGTTTAACATTGAGGTTAAGTTGCCAATCCAATGAAAAGTCTAGACAGTTAACGTGCAAATTCTGTGATTGAGCCAAGTATTCGATGCTTTTGATGGCAATAGGGCGACGGAAAACAAAGGCTGTAATCAAGATAATGACAAACAACAAAATTGCGATCAGTTTTTTACTAGGACGCTTTTGCCAAAACAATGCTGTCATCACTTTCCTGTAGTTGTTTATATAGTCACTGTACCTCAGACTATATAATTAAACGATAGTTTACATCAGGTTATTAAAATCCAGTGGATTGGAATTATTGTACATTGAAGACGTTTATTAAACCCTGAAACTTCGCAGCTAATCTTAATAAAAGATCGATTTATTTTTTTAGCTCTTTTTTTAGCTCTTTTTTACCTATGCGCTGCTTGGTTTTCTGTCTGCGGTATTCGGTGATCCATATGACCTTTTTAACAAAAGAATTTGAACCACGGAGGACACAGAGAGCACAGAGGAAAAACAAGAAAAACTATTATTTAAATGATCGGTTTTAATCAGTATTTTTCTTTTCTCTGTGCAGCGAAGCGCTCTGTGTCCCTGTGGTGAATATCTTTTTATTAAGCAATAAAAAACCCCTAATAAAGACTATTAGAGGTTTTGATTTAGTACTGATAAGTGGTTTAAGTAAAAATCCACTTATCATTAGTTAATTAACGATTAACCGTTGCTGACATCTTCAAAGTCAGCATCAATCACATCGTCGTTAGCGCTATCACTGGCAGCATGCCCTTGCTGTTGACCCGTTTGTGATTGAGCTTGTTGCTGTGATTGCTCAGCTTGCATGATGTTAGTGTAAGCGTCTTGTAATGCTTTTTGGCGCATTTCAATCGCAGCTTTATCATCACCGTTCACCGCCATTTTTAGTTGCTCAATTAGCGTTTTAAGCTCTGTTTGCTGATCCTCTGCTAAGCTCGTCATTGAGGTTTGCACAGTATGGATTAGTTGATCGGCTTGGTTACGTTGCTCAACTAACTCACGCTTGAGTTTGTCTTCACTAGCGTGCTGTTCACCATCTTGCACCAATCGATTAATTTCATCTTCTGTTAAACCACTTGAAGCAGTAATTTCAATGCTTTGCTCCTTGCCCGTTGATTTGTCTTTAGCTGATACTTTTAAAATACCATTCACATCAATATCAAACGTCACTTCAACTTGCACCGAACCTCGTGGACCTTGCTTAATATCCGTTAAGTTAAATTGACCTAACGACTTATTATCTGCTGCCATTTCGCGCTGGCCCTGCAACACATGTACTGTTACCGCAGCTTGGTTGTCTTCAGCCGTTGAAAATGTCTCAGAGGCCCGTGATGGTATGGTGGTATTTTTTTCAATAAGCTTAGTCATGACACCGCCTAATGTTTCAATACCTAGTGATAATGGTGTGACATCCAATAACAACACATCATTAACCGTTCCAGACAATACACCTGATTGAATGGCTGCACCCATAGCTACGGCTTCATCTGGGTTGACATCTTTACGTGGCTCTTTACCGAAGAAGGCTTTAACTGCCTCTTGTACTTTTGGCATACGTGTTTGACCACCTACCAAAATAACTTCGCTAATATCACTAGTGCTTAAACCTGCATCTTTTAATGCTTGTTCGCACGGCGCGATTGTATTTTTTACTAAATCATCAACTAATGACTCTAATTTCGAACGTGTCACTTTTACGATTAAGTGTTTAGGGCCACTGGCGTCTGCTGTTATGTAAGGTAAATTCACCTCGGTTTGCATGGCAGATGACAACTCGATTTTCGCTTTTTCAGCCGCTTCTTTGATACGTTGTAACGCTAACGAATCTTTGTGAATATCAATACCACTGTCTTTTTTGAATTCGTCAGCTAGGTAATTAATTAAACGTAAATCAAAATCTTCACCACCTAAGAACGTATCACCATTGGTTGCCAACACTTCAAATTGCTTTTCACCGTCTTCATTGGATATTTCAATAATAGAGATATCAAAGGTACCGCCACCTAAATCATAAACCACCACTTTTTGCTCAGCTTTACTATTTTTATCTACGCCATAAGCAAGTGCCGCTGCCGTAGGTTCGTTAATAATACGCTTTACATTAAGCCCGGCAATTTTACCTGCGTCTTTAGTGGCTTGACGTTGTGAGTCATTAAAATATGCTGGTACGGTAATCACTGCGTCGGTCACCGTTTCGCCTAAATAAGCTTCAGCATCTTTTTTCAATTTACGCAAAATTTGTGCTGACACTTCTTGTGGAGACAATGCTTTACCATTGACTTCAACCCAGGCATCACCGTTTTTTGCTTTGACAATTTTATAGGGTGCTAATTTAATGTCTTTTTGCACTTCTTTATCGTCAAACTTACGACCAATTAATCGCTTAATCGCAAATAAAGTATTTTTTGAGTTTGTAATAGCTTGTCTTTTAGCTGGTTGACCCGCTAGCGTTTCATTGTTTGCATAAGCAACAATTGATGGAGTGGTGCGGCTACCTTCAGCATTTTCTATAATTTTTGCTTTGCCACCTTCCATCACTGCTACACATGAGTTTGTTGTACCTAAATCAATACCAATAATCTTAGTCATAATAATCACCTATCATTTAATTAAAACGTCTGATGCTTTATGGCAGTTTTCCAATAAGCACTTTGACAATATAAACAACCTTATATAAACCGACTAACATGCTTGGTTTAACGTTGGATGTTTGGTTAGTGGCGCTATAATACTCAGGTGCTAGAAATGCTTCTGTCACAAATATGACAGTAATCACAAAATTGTTTTAAATATATTTTAAAGATAAAAATCAATAAATTAGCGGGCTGGGAGTTAACTGAAAAATAACATTCGCTTTTGTTATCTAGTCACAACAAGGTAGAATAAAAACACTTGTTAGGCTGAGACCTAAAATACTTTCACTATGGAGAAAACCATTTCTCATCTACCTCACAAAGCCAGCCCGGTGTTAGTTAAACAAGCTAATATTTTTGCTGATTTACCGGCAAAGTTAATTGGAGATTTCCAACAAGAATTTCAACTTAACGAATGGCATAAAGGAGACTATTTTAACTCTGCTTTATTAACACAACGCTTTTTTGTGATAATAGAAGGGCAGGTAGAAATTAAACAAAGTAATCCTGAAACAGGTAGAGAGGCTACCTTAGATATGTTGTATGCCGGCGACTGTTTTGACCTAATAGTGCTGTTGGATGATCAACCTCATGATGTGATTGTTTCACCCTTAACAACGGTAAAATTACTGTCAGTTAAACTTGAGACTATGCGCCAGTGGTTGTGGACCTATCCAGAATTTAATAAACAATTCATGCCTTATTTAGCACAAAAAATGCGCGAAAAAGAAGAGTTAGCCAGTAGTTTGATTTTACATAATGTGGCCACTCGATTGAGTCGTGTTATTTTGAAGCATATAAATAAAATTAAGTTTTATATCAGCGGCAAAGAAGATGAGCAGCAGCATATAGTCAATGGTTTAAACGATGACACTTTAGCGCGAATGTCTGGAACTGTGCGCCAGATAGTGAATAAACAATTACAGCTTTGGAAAAAAGACGGCACCATAGATAAAAAGCGTAACCAACTGATCATTAAAGATTTAGAAGCCTTGGAGGAGGAAGCAAAATATACCCAAACTTTGTCGAATGCACCTTTTACGAATTCCCAGCCACGAAATAAAAGTTAATCTTTAATCTACTAAGTAGTAACTGATTAGATACTAAGCTCTGTTCTTAGTTGGGTAAAACAAGTAACGAACTGTCAATAAATCGCTCCTCATGAGTTAGTAAAGTTGAGTCAATTGGGCTCTCAAGTTAAACTGCTCCGGAAAAATTGCGGCTCACACTCAATAATTTATCTTATTCGATCCATGCTTGTGTTGCTTTTAGTCATTAAAAATTTGTTGCTTTTAACTGCCTTCATTGGATTTTTATGCAAAACACACACAAAAAACGGGTAAAGATACTCATCGCCGTCATTCTGATACTTTCAGGCTGTGCCACTATCATCAAACTAGATTTGAACAAGTTATACGGCGATGAAAGTACCGATAATCGGGCGCCAGCTAGCGCCGAGTTGTCTTCAATTGATAGCCCAGCTACTGTTTTTTATCAAGATAAAGTTGCCCCTATAATTGAATCGCGTTGCGTAGTGTGTCATGCCTGTTACGACGCTCCCTGTCAGTTGAAAATGAGTTCCCCAGAGGGAATCGAGCGTGGAGCCAATAAAGAAAAGGTTTATCACGGCTCACGTATTTTAGCGGCAACACCAAACCGTTTATTTATCGATGCTCTGAGCTCTTCCGAATGGCGAGAACGTGACTTTTATCCCGTTCTTAATGAACGAAAACAAACTCCCATAGCTAATACACAAGCATCGGTGTTGGCACAAATGCTTACTCTAAAACAGCAACATCCACTACCAGACGATAAACTTTTAGATGAAAGGTTTGACGTCAGTATTAATCGCACTCAACAATGCCCAACTGTGCAGGAATTTGATGGTTATGCAAATGATCAGCCTTTCGCTGGGATGCCCTATGCACTTCCAGAACTTACTGATACAGAGCACAATATATTAATGAGCTGGATTGAAAATGGCGCTTATATGCCAGCTCGTGCAGCTATTTCTGAAGCCGAACAACATGCGGTTAGAAAATTAGAGGGCTTCTTAAATGCCGACAGCCTAAAAATGCAATTAAGTGCTCGCTACATATATGAGCACCTTTTTAGTACACACCTGTATTTTAGCGAGTTAAGCAAGCCGAATACCCAACCACAGTTTTTTAATGTGGTACGCTCAACAACCCCAACAGGGAAACCTATAGAGGTTATTGCCAGTCGTCGTCCGTTTGATCCGCCTAATGTAAAACGTGTGTATTACCGTTTGCAGCCCGTGATGTCGACTATTGTCACTAAAACCCATCAACCCTACGCCATTCACAAGCAACTCATGGACAAATGGCAAAAATGGTTTGTGGATGCCGAATATGAAGTGACTAAGTTACCCAGTTATAAGCCGGCCATCGCGGCTAATCCATTGACTGCATTTGCTCAATTACCGGTAAATGCTCGTTACCGCTTTATGCTTGAACGGGCGCAAAATACCATTATGGGTTACATAAAGGGTCCCGTTTGTCGTGGCCAAGTGGCACTCAACGTGATTAACGATCGTTTCTGGGTATATTTTGTGAAACCTGAAGTAGCAAATGCACCTGAAGTTAATGCCTTTTACGCGTCGCAACAGGATAATCTGCGCCTTCCGGCAGAACAAGAAAGTACGGCTCTGGCAGTAACCTGGCTCGAGTATGCATCTCGTCAAAGTGATTATATTTCTGCTAGAAAAAACTTTGAGAATACTGTGTTGCAAGAAGGAAAACATTTAACTCCTGATGATATTTGGGATGGCGATGGTGAAAATGACAATGCAACACTCACCGTATTTCGCCATTTTGATAATGCTAGTGTTATTAAAGGTTTAATAGGGGCTCCCCCTAAAACAGCTTGGGTGATTGATTACCCCTTGCTTGAACGCATTCATTATTTATTGGTGGCCGGTTTTGATGTATACGGTAATTATGGACACCAACTTTTGACCCGTTTATATATGGATTTTCTACGTATGGAAGGGGAATCTAACTTTTTAGCCTTTTTACCACCTCAAAGTCGTCGCGAAGAGTTAGCATCTTGGTATCAAAAAGCTGGCCCTGAATTGACCAAATTTGTAGAAGGTGGAATGAACTCCTTTGAACAATTAAGCGGTGTAGAATTTACTAGTAAACAGCATAAAAAAGAGTTGTACGGTATTTTTGCAGAGCATGTAAAAAAGGTGCAGCCCAATTTGTTTAGGGTGCAGGACAGCAAATTAGGGGAAAACAGCAAAGCACTGTTAGGGCAACTAGCCAAGATTAAGGGCATTAGTGCTTCGATTCTTCCGGAGTTGAGTATGATCATGGTTGAGTTAGATAATAGCGGTCAACCTGAAATATTCACTCTTGTACGAAACAGTGCTCACTACAATGTGAATAGCTTATTTTCTGAAGGCGCCAATCGCGATCAGAAAAATGATGACGTCACGCTAGTTCATGGCCTACTTGGTAGTTATCCTGATGCATTTTGGCGAGTCAAAGAAGCAGACTTAGCCAGCTTAGTGACTAAGGCCCTACAAATTAAAACAGAACAAGATTATGTAGCCTTTCTAGATGAGTTTGCCGTACGCCGCACCGCGAAAGATTTTTGGGCCTTTAGCGATAAGCTTAACCAAACCTTTATGCAGCACAACCTTATTGAGAGCGGTTGGTTAGATTATAATAGATTGGAAAACCGCTAGGTGGTTAACGTTGGGTAGGAGCAGTAGCTTGATAAATACCAAAGCGGTTTAGACGCCAAACCAAAGTGTATAAAAAAGCCAGTACATAGGATGTACTGGCTTAATCTAAAAACCTTAGTCCCTTTCAGGACGAGGTCTGGAATTAACTTTATAGATTAATCTTGATAAAGTGATTCCGCTGCTTTCCACATATCATCAACCAAATCCCAACCTAATGAGTTAGTTTCATGGTAATGCTCATCAGCTCTACCTAATGCTTGCCCGTAGCGACAAATACCTTCTATTACAGGAACAAGTGCACCAAGTGCCTCTAACATAGCTGCATCCTTTTCCGTAACTGCTTTACATCTTGCACCACTAATCCAGTTTTCACCTTCTATCGCGCTAAAGCTATGGAGCTCAGCACAACTTGGTGCACCTAAAGAGGCGAGTACATCATCAGGGCAAAATATCCGATAATCACTTAATGGAACATGGTAGCCGAGTTGATCAGTACCTAAACCAACAGTAAAGGTAATGTCTTCACTGGGCAGAGATAACAAATATCCGGGAATAATATAATCGTCACCTACTGCATGATACTCAGACTTTAAATAATAGTTTTCACTGGCACCAGAAAAATCCTCTGGTAAACCAATAACAAGTTCAGGTGGGACTTCTCCAGGCATATACATCATGCCAACATCACCAAAATCTACCCGAGTAAAGCGTGTTTTGGTTACGCTTCCTTCTAATACGGATCCAAATACAGGATCATCAATAGTAGAAAAACCATGGTTGATACATGATTCAACCGAGAATGGAATTTCACATGTATAGCTATCACGTTCTTGCCAACCTAGTCCGCCAGTAGCGGCTAAATAGCTAAATCCAAAATTAGACATCTGAGTGAAATAATCGTTTGTGGTGACTGTTATTTCGCTTATATCAAACTCTTCAGCTTGGTCAATAAGTGCTACAACTGCGTTAAATAATTCATGACCAATAGACTCTGTTTTTAAGAAGTTTTTACATTCATAGCTGCTGCAATCTTCCCGTAACATTGCGGCACCTTCCGGCACATCATGACCATTACCAACGGGATGTTCGTCGGTCACTACCCATGCAGGGGCATGAAGTGTTGCAATTAATACGCCTATAGCACCGTTCAAATAAAGTACTTCACCACCATGTGACTCTTTTAAACGCTGTTGCAATACACCTGGAAAGTCAGCAGTGAAATATCTATCTTCAGCATTACAGTTAACCTCAGTACTTGGACAATCAACTGCTGCTGGATCTGGCTCAAAACCTAAGGTTGTTTCTGGATGACTGGCCCACTGCACCATAGTTGCAATTGATTCTCCGCCATCGAAAGCATTAAATGTCATTACATTTAGACGATCATCGGTAATTCTGGGATCGCGCTGGTCAAAAGCGCCATAACCATGCATACCAGTTGCTAGTTTTGTGGTTGCTGGCTCTATAGCATCAATCGCTTCATGAATTGATAAGGCTATTTGGTCAGATGCCATTTGATACCAATCATCATTAATACTAAAAGCGGTACCCGGACCATGATGATTGTGAGTAGCATGAAATAATATTTTGGCTTCCACCCAATCATCCGACATATTTACTCGAGCATCTGCAATCATTTTATCGACATCAGCCGCAATATGCATATAGGTATCTGTACTGACCAAAACGACTTTTTGTCCGTCATAATCTAACGCAAGGGTTGTAACACGAATATCATCATGAACCCATGATGCATCAGGGTCTCCATTGCCTACATCTACTTGTCCTTGATCCCAGTCAGCGATAAATAGGCCTGGATTATTTGCATCAACTTCACTAGCACTTAACCAGCCAGGAACATTATCAAGATAGGTTCTGCTTCCATTTACAGTCGGTAGAAGGCTCTTACTTGAAGCTCCAGCAGAAAGTTTTGGAGGCTCGATAACAACTTCAATCTCGTCCTTGTCGTTGTCATCAACACACCCCGTTAATACAGAAGTAAATAAAAAGCAGGTTATAATTTTTTTAACATTTATCATTGTCTTCCCCATATTTTTATCATTGATATAACTAAGCAGAAATTTTATCATCATAAAAATATGATGTTAATAATATGTTTTTAAAGTGAAAATTATGTTAATTGTCGGTATTTGAATTTAATGTGATATTAATCATGTTTTAGGTGGGGTAGATGTCAACCAATGAAATAACACAAAGCACTACGGCAGTGGAAGCGGCAAACGCTTTGGCAAAAATGCATGCCACTGTCACTATGAATCCTTTGCATTTAGCAAAAATACCAGTTCAAGAAAGAGGGAAAATTAGATTTAACGAAATTATTAGGGTTTCCGAAGAGCTAGTTTTGAGTCTAGGTATTGATAATGTCAGTCATTATTCAATTGCTAAAGCTGCAAAAATACCTCCTTCATCGGTATATCAATATTTCCCTTCAATTGCTGCATTATTTGCGGTAATGGCAGAGAAACATTATATGGATGTGTTCCAGAAAATACCTGAAATTATTGAAGATATAAACGTAAGGTCATGGAAGGATCTTGCACCGGTGATCGTTGAAAGTGCTTATGATTTTTATACCCAAGATAAAGTGAGTGAGATCTTATTTTTAAATGTATTTCTCACTGCAGGCGTACGTGAATATTCAGTTTCGAGAGTCACTAGATTAGGTCTGTGGTACAAAAATTATTTCATGTTGCTATATAAAAAAGCAGATATTGAAGGTTTAGAAGAAAAACTAACCATTAGTCTTGAGTTGACTAAATCTATTTTTGTGCGCAGCATCAATCTACATGGTGAGATTACACTTGAATACAAAAAAGATGCTTTTGTTGTGGTTGACCAATATCTAGGGGAATTTTTTAAGCATATTCAATAATGGCAGTTACACCGAATCTGCCGGATTAAAACAGGACGTTTTTAAATAAATGCTGGGGAAATCCCAGTGGCTCACCAACTGTTTACCTTGCCAATCTTCAATCGTTAACCACAATCTATTAGTGTTGTTTCTTCAGAGCAAATTAAAAATTACGCGGCTTCACAAGGTGTATACTTGTTGAATAATGCGGGCGTATCCTTTATTTTATTTCCGCACATATATGAAACTACTTAATCGTTTTATAGGTCTTTAGTAGTTGTCGAGTCATTAGTCAGCTTATGCATAGCGACCTTTTCATTACTCATTACCCAAACTTAAACAAGCATTGTAAGCCAAATGAGCGACTATCGTTTACTTACGACTATGGAGATAAAACTATGATTACGTTTACCGTCAACGGCGAAACTCGCGAATTTTCTGGGGATCCTACTACCCCGATACTTTGGTATTTACGGGACGAATTGCAACTGACTGGGTCTAAATTCGGATGCGGTATGGCACAATGTGGTGCCTGTACTGTGCACGTTAATGGTGTAGCACAGCGTTCTTGTGTGTTGCCAGTTTCAGCCGTATCAGGCAGTAAAATAACCACAATTGAAGGCTTGAGTAAAGACGGTGATCATCCTGTACAGCAAGCATGGATAGAGCATAAAGTGCCTCAATGCGGGTACTGCCAATGCGGGCAAATGATGCAAGCTGCCAGTTTACTAGCAAGTAATCCTACCCCTTCAGATGAAGAAATTGTGCAGGGTATGTCGGGCAATATCTGTCGATGCGGCACTTACCCTCGTATTCATAAAGCGATTAAATCTGCGGCCAAAACCATGGCTGGCGTTGAGTATTTTATTCCTGAAACTGAGGGTGAAAAAGCATGAGCCAATATTTTGATTTAACTCGTCGTAGTTTTTTAAAGTCTAGTGCCGCGGCAGGCGTTTTAGTGCTTGGCACTTACTTTGCTGGCGCTGCCCCTAGAGTAATGGCAGGGGTACTTGCCAAACCATCAGAATCCGCAAAAACAGCCAATTTATTTGTTGCACTACGCCCAGATGGAATAGTTGAAATTACCTGTCACCGCTCTGAAATGGGTCAACAGATCCGTACCGCGCTGGCGCAAATTGTAGCTGACGAAATGGAAGCCAGCTGGGACAAAATCGTAGTTATTCAGGGCAAGGGCGATCTTAAGTATGGCGACCAAAATACCGATGGCTCACGGAGTATTCGTTACAATATGCAACGTTTACGCGAGATGGGCGCCAGTGTTCGTTACCTTATGCGACAAGCAGCGGCAACACGCTGGAATGTGCCTATCGACTCATGTTCTGCACAGCAGCATCTCGTTACTCATAGCTCAGGAAAAACGCTAACTTACGCAGAATTGGTAAATGATGCCTTGAGTATTACACCACCAGAGCTAGATAAAATCCTCCTTAAAAAACGCAGCGAATGGCGATATATCAATACTGCTATGGAGCATATCGATTTAAAAGACATAGTGAAGGGCAAAGCAATTTTTGCTGCAGATGTATTAGAGCCTAAAGCTCTTATTGCAGTCATTGTGCGTCCTCCTGTTGTTGGTGGAAAGGTCAAACGTTTTGATGCAAAAGCAGCAAAAGCAATAAAGGGCGTTGTAGATGTTATTGAGATCCCAGCACCAAAAGGTGCACCTTTATTTCAGCCCAAAGGTGGTATTGCTATAGTTGCCAATAATACCTGGGCTGCTATACAAGGCCGCAGAGCATTGTCGGTGACTTGGGATGATGGAAAAAATGGCGATTACAATTCAGAAGCATTTAAGGCGAGCTTACTCGCCACTGTTTCTTCGCCACAGTCGTCGGTCCGTGAAATAGGAGATGCGGCGACTATCCTTGCCAAAGCCAGTGATAAGCTGGTGGCAGATTATTATGCACCTCATTTAGCCCAGGCGCCTATGGAGCCACCTTGTGCAACTGCAATGTACTATAAAGATCGGGTAGATGTGTGGGCTGCAACCCAAAATCCACAAGCCGATATGGCCACTGTGGGGGCGATGGTGGGCCTGCCAAAAGAGAAAATTAACGTCCAGGTTACTATGTTAGGTGGCGGTTTTGGGCGAAAGTCGAAGCCCGACTTCTCAGCAGAAGCCGCTTACCTTTCAATGAAAACGGGGCAGGCTATTCGTGTTCAATGGACTCGTGAAGACGATATACAGCATAGCTTTTACCATGCAGTGTCGGCTCAACATATTGAAGCATCGCTAGATAAAAATGGCGCTATAGAAGCGTATTTACACCGCACTGCGTTTTCACCTATTGCTTCTACCTTTCAAGAAGGCGCTACCGCGCCCGGTAGCTTCGAGTTACGTTTAGGGTTTACCGATAATCCCATTAACACACCTAACATGAAGTTAGAAAACGGTGAAGCCCCAGCAAAAGCACGTATTGGCTGGATGCGTTCGGTATCAAATATTTTTCACGCATTTGCCATTCAGTCATTTATTGCGGAAGCGGCACACAAAGCAGGCCGCGATCAAAAAGACTATTTATTGGAAACCATTGGCCCAGCTCGTATTGTGGATGTAACTGAGCAAAATGCACAATACGATAACTACGGTGCCGATAAAGCCACTTACCCGTTAGATATTGGTAGGCTACGCCACGTAATCGAAAAAGCTGCCGACATGAGTGGCTGGGGCAGAAAGCTTCCTAAGGGACGAGGTTTGGGTATAGCAGCACATAGAAGCTTCTTAACTTACGTGGCCACAGTGGTTGAAGTAGAAGTTTCAGATAGCGGTGAACTGAAAATTATAAAGTCTTGGGCAAGCATTGATGCCGGTACGGTAGTGAATACCGATACCGTGATCAACCAAGTACAAGGTGGCTCTATTTATGGTATGACTGCTGCTATTAGTGAAGGCATTACTTTCGATAAGGGCCGTGTACAGCAAAGTAACTTTCATGACTACCGCGTGCCGCGCATGAGTGATTCTCCATTAGAAATAGAGGTGGAAATTATACCTAGCGAAGCACCTCCTGCGGGTGTCGGTGAGCCTGCTACCCCTGTTTACGCCCCGGCATTGTGTAACGCCATTTTTGCTGCATGTGGCAAGCGTATTAGGCAGTTACCCATTGGCGATCAGCTAAAAGCGTAAAGCCTGCTGGTATAAAGGTAACTGGTTTTAAAAAGCCGCTTGGTTTCTCCCAAGCGGCTTTTTAGTTTCTTATACCAATCCGCATAAAGACCAATAACAATTTCCCTTTTTTACCTATTTTTCTCTTGGTCTCTTTGACTTTGAGGTAAGGTTATCCTCATTTACATCTATCGTTTTATTTTGATTCTGGTTTAATTCGCAAAAAACTCGCAAAGCGTGGAATACCTTTTGCTGAAAGGCCGTAATACTTAAAAGTGATGACAGTGCCTATAGGTGGCGGCTGTTGTCGTTGTATATCAGAAAATCCCGAGCCGATCTTAAATTGTAAACCACTGTCCAGTTCGACCAACAATGAACCTAA
This sequence comes from Paraglaciecola arctica BSs20135, assembly GCF_000314995.1. GTDB lineage: Bacteria > Pseudomonadota > Gammaproteobacteria > Enterobacterales > Alteromonadaceae > Paraglaciecola > Paraglaciecola arctica. The sequence goes on from NZ_BAEO01000060.1 coordinate 163,630, forward strand.
CATGTTTTGGTATTTACCTTTGCCTGGAAAATGTGCAATTACTCTGGCTTCAGCATCTTGATGTTTTTTTAACTTGAGTAAATTGTAGCTTCTACCATCCTGATAATTAGCCTTTTGGTGATGTAACATTAGGCCTTCTGCACCTTGTGCTACCAGGTCATCTAACTTGTCCATTAGTTGGCTTTGATTAGCCAGTTTGAATTGTGGGATCACTTGGACATTGGGGTGGGCAATGGTAGCAGCTACATCATACAACTCAGCCAAACGTTGTGTAAAAGTGCCTTTATGTTCAGGTAAATCAAACAGCATAAATTTGATGTTTTTCCAATCTTCACTTGGGGTATCACGCAATACAATAGAAGCTGTTTTTTCAAAGCGGTTGCGAGCCAACCATAACTCACCATCTAAAATCTGTGGTGGGAAATCTTTAACAAACCAGGCTGGCGCGTGAATAATATTATTGTTGCGGGTAACTAAAGAAGAACCATTCCAGCGGGCGCGAATACCATCTAACTTTTCGCTGATCCAGTAGTCTTTAACCACTATGTTATCTTGGAACGAAGTGGCTAATTGTTGAGGGTGAGATGTTTTTTCAGTTGGGCCAGGGCTGCGCTCATCGGCATAACAAACCGTTGAAACCTTAGATAACAAGACAATAATTAACAAAACACAAAAGTGTATAGGCAAGTTCATAATTGGTGCATTCCATGTCGGTAAATACTTTCAAGTTTAGTGTAAAAATTACTACTTATGATATTTTTCAGACAGCCCTTAATTCCGAGTTAACACTTCTAATAATTCAATTGTAAAATAATGAGCTTTAGCAAAGAAGAGTTAAAGTGAAGGGCTTTGATGCGCTTTAATATACTGAGTCACATGGTCGAGTTTCTTCTGTGAGCTACTCGTAAGGTAAGCTGGGGATGGGAATATCCCCAGCTTGTTTAACAACATAATATCAAATTGAATATATTATTTTCACTATCAATTAAGCACAGGGCCCAACTGCCAGCCAAGGATCACCTGCGGTTGGTAAGTTATTCTGAGTCCACCATTTGGCTTCATAGATAGTGCCGCTGTAGGTCACTTGCATGCCGCCTGTGTACACGGAACCCGCATCCCAGTTGGTGGGGCAGGTTGGGCCTGTTGTACCAAGCTTAAAACTAACAACCAAACTATGGGCTGCCGACAAGTTAGTAAATGTATAACTACTGGCTGCTATTTGAGTCACGCCGTCTACCACTAAGGTATCAACGGTATAATTGGTCGCTGGTACAAAGTTAACAGTAAAGTCGTTGTTACCTTGAGCGTTGATAACACCATTGCCATCAGGTGTTGGATTGATGCTGCCATTGCCGCCCGATACACTGGCCGTAATGTCAAAAAACACCGGGGTACTGCTGGTCATATCAGAGAAGTTTCCAGTTACACCAGTAAAATTCTGAGCACTGAGGTCGCTGATTAGAGTGTTTTTTAATGTCACTTGTTTGTTATCACCGCCGGATGCTGCGGGAGTGAGCGACAGTACCGTGTCGGCGCCACTTTGGACCAACTGCAATTGACTGAAGCTATATTGAAACGTGCCCATATTAATGGTGGTTTTAGCTGAATTGAAAGTATTTACCGTAGCAATGGCATTCCATCCCCAGTTTGTCCAACCCAAAGATACGATGTATCCAATACGGTCGAAACTGCCCGTCATATTGTCAAACATATCGGCGTGTAAATCTGCCAGTCCTAGTCCTGGCATTTCTACATAACTGTAAATGCCGCCATCGGCCGCTTCTACGCCCACAACCAACGAGCCATTGCTTTCATAGGCTTTTAAATATTTAAATCCTATGCCTGCAGTACCACGAATTTTATCTACCGCAGGGTCAAAATTGTTGGCTACAGTAGTTCCAGTCCAAGCTATGGTATACACATCTGAGCGCACAATTACGCCCGCTGGATCAGCATTAATTTGCGCGGCGGTGGCACCATTAACCAATACAGATTGTGCTGAGAACGATAGCTGCGCGCCACCAGAGACATCAGTGACCACCAAGTTGGCAAGGGGAGTTGGATCTGTCCAGTCCCGCAAAATAATAATGTCTTCGCCAACGGTAAAGTCATTGATTGTGGTCACAGAGCCACTTTGTTCGTGTAATAACACCGTATCAACACCACCACCGGTAATCACTGTGTCATTGCCCCAGCCAGCTGACATCGTTTCGTCATAACTTGAGCCTTCGATGGTGTCAGCTGCGGGTGTGTCAAACAGACTATTAAACCCACCAAATTTGTGTACATAGGTGGTAATACAGGTCCCTAGTTCGTCACAAGTAATTTGGTCATTAGTCAGTAATGCTCCAGCTCCCCAAGCTCCCCGTAGATGAGCTGCAGCTAGTAGGCCTGACATAGTGGCCTGTATTTGAATAGGTTGGCCATTTTCGTCAGTGCCCGGCCAGCTCTTCGCTAAGGCTTGAGTCCAGGTCATATTGACGTCTTTTAATAACTGAGTCATCACGTTATAGTTAAAACGCATGGCATCACGCATAACCATTTCTTGTTTTGCAGGAACACGTAAATCTGCAAAAGAACTTACACCATTTTTACCGGTGAAGGTGCCTTGCCAATTGTTCAGGGAAGTACCAATAACTTTATTACCGCCGGAACCAACAACTTCAACTAGTGCTTCAGTCTTACAACCAATCCAGTTGCTATCATCAACGAATATGTAGAATTTGTCGTATTCTACACCGCTAATCACGTCTGTTTCTGGGCTGTAGTAGCCAGTGTCTATTAATACAGCTTCACCTAACTGATAGCCGATAAACCCCCAAGCATTCATGGAGTTGTACTGCATATTTCGGTACATCTGCGCATCATAAGGTGTTTGCGAGTTATAGAAGCCATCCACACCTAGTTTGGTGAAAAACTCACTGATAGTTGTTGGCTCAGGGATCATGCTGCCAGTGGTGCAGTCACGCACCATTTTTCCTGGTGCAGATACTTGAGCATAGGTGTACACCGAGTTGTTTTGATTCTGCAAATAAAAATCTGCAAGGGCGGGATTAATCCCAGACTCAAAATCACGTAAGTTATCAAGAAAATCTTGTACCCCAACATTGGTTGCTTGTGCACCAACAGAAGCCGCGCAACATAATGCGAGAAGAGATAATTTTAATTTCATTTTCAGATCCTTTATGTTTGAAATGAGAACGACCGCTGCTGCTTCTCATAATGGTAGAATGGGTGTAAATATCACCCAGGTTATTTAAGCCAGAGAACAACTAGGCTATTACGACTTTTTAAATGGGTATGTGTGAAATAACAGAGAGGCAAAAAAAGCACAGTTATTGCTAACTGTGCTTATCGGTTTACATTCTGTAACTGGCGCCAATAAAGAATCGGGCACCAAATTGATCGACCGAGTGCATATATCCAAGCTCTGGTCTGTATAGCTGCCTGACCTCATTTAAGATATTGACGCCTTCGACAGAGATATCGATTTTGTCGTTAACATGCCAGATTAAAGACGCATCTATAGAGTTAAACGGTTCAGCAGTTCCTTCTTGACCATTGTAATTTTGTCTCCATTCATCACGGGCATTATATGCAATGCGCGCACTGATTAGTTCGTCTTCATAATAGGTCGATAAGTTATAGGAATTTTCTGAAACGCCATAAAGCGGACCTTTACCGGTTGTCACACTATCTAACTCACTATCGGTGTAGGTATAGTTGGCAACCAATCCAAAACCATTACCAAAGTCTTGTTGATATTGCATTTCAATGCCATTGACTGTTGCTTCACCCGCGTTTCTAAACCGAGTAACAATACATCCTTGGCAACCTTCTATCGATTCAACTTCTGATGTTGATTCGATGTAATCAGTGATGTCCTTGCTGAAATACGTTGCACTGAGAAGTGATGAGTCATTGAAATACCATTCGATACCCAAATCAAATTGCGTCGACTCATAGGGTTTGATATCAGGATTACCTATGCTGGCAGTTTTTTGGAATACTTCTATTTTACTGGCCATCTTCATTTGTTCATATTGCGGCCGTGATACCGATTTGCTAGTTGCAAAACGCAGCAAAATATCGTCTTGAATATTATAAACAACGTTTAAGCTAGGTAGTAAATTGGAGTAACCAACACTTTGACTCAGGGTGGCATTATTTGACGCGACGTCGGTATCAACCCAGCGCAATCCTACGTTTCCTCTAAATTTACCTGTCTCGAAATTACCTTTGACATAAGCAGATGTAATATCCTCTTGAATGACAAAATATTTATCAATTGTCATAGCACTTTTATTGGCTTCGCCATATTCAAGTACTTTGTCGTTAATGACGGCGAAATTTGTCAAAGTGCTACTGTCGGACACTTCACTAAGTATGCCGCTCACAGTGCCACCATTAAACGAGCCCATGCTTAAGCCATCGGCTTCAGCCTTGGCCAATAATCCATCATGCATGTTTTCCTGTTGCGCGCTGAACTTTTGCTCTTGGTATTTTATGCCGCTCTCAACACTGGTAAACCCTAGGTTATCCAGTTGATATTCATGATCAACCTGATAATAATCGATTTCGTGATCTCTGACGTTGTTGAGGTAAGAAAACTCCATAAAAAGTTTCATTGCGTCATGATTAAGCAACGAACTAGGGTTGTCAGGGGTGAATTTATGAATATCTCGGATGTCCCAAGTAACACCAGAGTTTTGCTTATTTTCAGTATCACCAAACCAAACACTGGATTGACGACCTCTAGATTTTGCGGTTGATTTTCCTACTACGGCCGTCAAATCCCAATTATCAGCTGAATAATCCATGTTGAGATTAATCACATCAGACACCATATTCGGGGTTCTAACCACGGTATTGTTAAACAATGGTACTGCGTAGGCATCCAAGTCCTTTGCCCGGCTATGGGCGGCAACTAAAACACCTTGTTCGTTATAAACTGCGGTTTCAGCATCAACAATGCCATTAACATGCATAAAGTTAAAAATGGCGGTATTAATGTGAGGATTATCTAGCTCAAAGCGGTTGTAATCAGCAGAAAATAATAATTGATCAGTTGCTTGAAATTGCAGTGATACTTGTGAACTTGTTCTTTCTCGTTGCTCTTCAAATAAAATACTGGCAAAACCAAGAGGTGTTACCGGAAAATTCCCATCGCTATCAGGAACGGCTGGTTTGTTTACACCATCCCAAGATATTGCGCCACCAAAGGTACTTTGTGTTTCTCTGGCTACGTTATTTTTTTCAACTGAGTGGGCGACTAATATCCCAAACTTTTCATTTTCATCCTTCCAGCTGACTAAGCCTGATACATTAGGCTCCCATCCATCAGAATTGGTATTATGACTCGCTTCAACAGACCCAAATACGGTAAATGCATCCATTTCTAAGGGTTTACGTGTCTTGAGGTTTATTGTGCCACCCATGGCACCTTCGTTAATCTGCGCTTCTGTTGATTTATATACATCCATGCCTGCTACTTGTTCAGCGGATACCATTTCAAAGTTAAAGCTACGGGTGAAAGGGTCATTGTCAAACCAACCTACAGTGGCGACATTCTGGCCGTTGAGTAACAACAAGCTGTGTTCTGGTGCCGTACCACGAATATTCACTCCATCCACTTCACCATAAGTTCTCGACACAGTCACACCAGAAATACGCTGTAGGGCATCACCGATGTTTTTATCTGGAAAGTCACCAATATCTTCAGCAGACACACTGTCGAGTACAGAGGCTGACATACGTTTGGTGGCTAAGGCCTGAGTCAAGCTTCCGCGTATGCCTCGAACTTGAATAACTTCGGTATTATCAGCTTCCTGAGTGTTGGTATTGGCTGTTTGTTGAGCTACGGCCGGAAGTGCCAAACAACTGGCTAATACTGCCAGTGTTAGCTTGTTAAGTGCTTTTTTCATGTTGTCTATCCTCTTGTTTTAATTTGGTGTTTGACATTTTTAATATGTCTTTCATTTTTACTTATTATATTTCCATCATATGGACTAATGTCAAGGTTTAGTTAAAAAAGTTATTTATTTGTTAATAGAAACTCAGCTAATGCGTGGGCTGAGACCCAACGGCTAGAGTAAGTACAGATACAGTTTTTTATCTTGGGAAAGGCTCGAAGTGGGTAGTCTGGACCTAAACACAGTAGTGTTAAGTTGTCCGGATTGTACTCAAGTAATAAAGCCAGTCTTTGTTTTTGCATAGGGTCGAAATCCTCCCCTGGCAAAGGGTAATCTTCCCATATGGCGAATATGGGTCTGTCACAAAAGCGTTGATCAGGGTGATTGATGAACGTTTGTAACTGCTCAAAAGACACGGTTTTGTGTATAGCTTGCTTGTTGTGCAATTCGTTCAATAGTTCAGTGCTGGCAGCTCTAGGATCATTAGGTCCAATGCCGCGACTATTGATTAGTTTCTGCTGATTAACTGGGTCTGCCAATGGAATTAGATACACAGATTGTTCCAGTGGTAACAGATTTTCATCGCCCCGAAGTACACGAATCGCTTTTCTGGCGGCTTGCAACGAAAGTGCTGCACTGTCGCTGCTGGAAATTTTAACGGGAGAGGTTTGCAATTTTTTATAACGCATAGTCAACACATCACTAAGCCTGGCATCCAATAGGGATTCACTCAGTCGACCTTGCCGGACGGCGGCAATTACACCATCAAGTGTGGCTTGTTGGATCGCTTTGTAGTCGGTGTTTTGGTTTTCATAGTGCTCCTCAGAGAGCATGATCAGGTGTGCACCTGCCTTTAATGCCATTAAAGCTGCCTCAGCAGGTTCATACTGATGACGCATGGCCCACATATTCATGCTGTCGGTAACAATAATGCCACCAAACTTCAGTTGATGTTTTAATAAACCCGTTAGGATTGAAGGGGAAAGGGTAGCTGGCAATTTATCATCCAATTGCGGGAAACGGATGTGGCCGGTCATGATCAGATCGACCTGACTGGCCACGGCTGCTTCAAAGGGCAGCAAATCCTGCTTCAACAATACTTGCAGAGGTTTATCGACTACGGGCAGTGTTTGGTGGCTATCTTCACTGGTGTCTCCGTGGCCAGGAAAATGTTTGGCGCAGGCCAATAATCCGCCCTGATGAAGACCTTCTATGGCTGCTGATACATGTTTGGATACAAGTTGGGGCTGTCCGCCAAAACTGCGTTGGCCGATAATAGGATTATCTGGATTGGTATTGACATCAGCACATGGACCAAGGATGCAATTATACCCCAATTTGCCAATCTGTTCGGCAAACATACGATAGATGTTTTTGGTAATTTGTGTGTCATCAACTTGACCTAGAGCCAAATTACCTGGACCCAAATCCAGGTGTTGGGTCAAAATTCCCCAAGCTCCTTCTTGATCGACTGCCAATATCAACGGTGCATCACATAATCTCAAACTAGCTTGATACTGTAAGGATATAGCCAGTTCTTTGGCCTGCTGTGGATTGGCAGCGTTGTCATCTGTAAGATAAAAACCACCGATATGTCGCTTACGCACTAATTCGTTAGCATAATCAAGATCTTGGCCAGCAAACGCCAAAAGAAACAGTTGTCCCACTTTCTGCTCAATGGTCATGGCATTCAGAAGTTGATTGATATTATTTTGCACTGTCGCTTCTCCTTAAGCTGATTCAGCTAGTAGTGAACCTGAAGCTCCAGTAATCAAGGATACCAACGCATTTTTGTCGACATCTCGAATGGCAACATCTGCGCTACTGCGACCTTGATAAAGCACCACTGCACGATCACAGGTCTCCATAATGTGTTGCATATTGTGACTGATCAACAATACCGCCACACCTTGTGAGCTGATTAACTTTATCAGCTCATTAACCTGTGCGCTTTGTTCTACGCCAAGTGCTGCGGTGGGTTCATCCATGATCACAATTTCTGCACCCCAACTTACCGCTCTAGCAATGGCCACCGCTTGACGCTGACCACCTGAAAGATTGACAATTTTTTCACTGAGACTTGGAATACGGCTACTCAATCTATTCAAAGATTTCTGACTACGTTTGGCCATGGCCTTAGCATCTAGCCAACCTAACCAACGTAATACTGGATTAGTAGATAAAATTTCTCTATTAAGATAGAGGTTTTGGACAACATCAAATTCAGGAATAATCGCCAAGTCTTGGAATACCGTTTCAATACCTGCCTTGCGAGCATCCATTGGGGAGTCTAATTTGACCGCTTTGCCAGCGATCAAAATTTCTCCTTCATCGGGTGGATGAATGCCAGAAATACAACGTACCAGAGTCGATTTACCAGCACCGTTGTCTCCGAGCAGACCCACTACTTCTCCTTTGTTGACCTTAAAACTCACGCCACGTAGGGCTTCAACACCACCAAAACGTTTTGTGATTTCTTTTACTTCTAGAATGGTTTGGCTTAACTCATTTCTAAGCATTTTTTGCCTCCCTTGCACCAATAGCGACAGCAGTAATCAGGATCAAACCTCGAGTGATCATCTGCTCGTCGGTAGAAAAGCCTGATAAAATCAGACCGTTATTAATCAAGCCCATTAACCAAGAACCAATGACGGCTCCAATAATGCTCACCCTGCCGCCAAACAAACTGGTACCGCCTATGGCTACCGCCGCAATGACGGTGAGTAAATCAGCTTCGCCAAGGGTATAACGAGCACCAGCCATACGACCTGCGTATAAAAGTCCAGCAATGGCTGCACACAAAGAGCACATGACTAAAGCCTTTATCCTGATATTTTCAGTGCGTAATCCCATAGCTCTTGCTGCCTCGGGGTTACCGCCAACCGCTAATAAATGGCGACCAAATACCAGTTTGTTCATAACAAGATATCCAATCAGAGCAAAGCTAAGTGTCCACCAAAGTAAAACTGGTACGCCGAGCAGGTCACCGTTGCCTAATAGTGAGCGGAATAAGGGGTCGATAATAGGGATCGACTCTAAACCACTTACCTGTCGGGAAATGCCAGTAATGATGCCCATAGTGCCAAGCGTAATAAGCAAGGAGGACACTTTTAGCCGCTCAATTAAAAAACCGTTTATCAGACCAACCAGCACGCCGCTAAGCAATGCGCCAGCTATCGCTAGTGGTACGCCTACATATTGCAATAATATTGCGCCAACTATGGCACTCAGCGCGACTACCGAACCAATGGATAAATCAATATGACCTACAGCCAACGCAAAACTAAGGCCTACAGCCATAATAGTAATCGGAGCGGTTTGGCGAACAATATTCATAAAGTTGGCTAGGCTAAAAAAGCCAGTGTCATTGAGAAACAGGGCAAAACCTGCCAATACCAACATAAACATGTAATAGATAAAATACTGGGGTTTGAGTAGGCGAGCCGCCCAATCGCTGCGGGTTAAACTAGAAGTTGTAGTGGACATTATCCTTATTCTCCAAGGGCAATTTTAATTATTCGGGGGACATGGGTGTGGTAAGCATGTTGCCAAACCTCTGTAATATTTGACTTGTTTACTTGATCATAAGGCACCAAAGTAAAAAGTGGCATAGACTCTCCAAGCTTGGCCAACAACGCGATGCGCGCCATAGTGGAGCCAATTTCATAAGGTCGATCTGAAATAGACGCCAGCATATTGCCTTGTTGTGCCATATCCAGCAGGTTATTCACTCCTAGATCATGTGAAATCACTTTTACCTTATTAAAGCCATCACTTCGTAGCGCTTGCACAACACCTTCTGCTGCTGTATCCCAAGATACATAAATTAATTCTAACTCTGGATTTCTGAGCATCATTGCCGAAGCAATTGCACTGGTATCATGCTCTTTGACAAAACCTTGGCGGGAGACTATTTCAATTCCTGGGAACAGAGCCAGTCCATCAACAAAAGCCTTATCCCTAGTGTTAGTTATAAAATAATTGGCATCGTGAAAAACCATGCCAATTTTTCCGCTGCCTTGTAGGTATTCATTTGTTACCTCAGCGGCTCTATTACCCATGCCCTGCATATCATCTGTGACGATACCTGCAAAATCTTTTCCGTGTACAAAACCTGAAATGGGGTTGCTAAGCAAAACCAGTTTGCTGCCTGCATCGACTATTTTTTGGAAGCCCGCCTTGGCACTGACGCCATCGATTACCAGTGATAGTACAATGTCAGGATTAAGAGCCTGAATATTCTCAATATCAGCTACTTGTTTAGCCGGATCATACTGAGCGTCGGTGGTAACCAATACCTTCACACCATAACGTTCAAAGGTATCGGATGCTCCCCGGTTCACTGCGTTGATCCATGGGCTGGCGCCATGCCATGCCAGTGCCGCAGTAAATCGTTTACCTGACAAACGGGATGCTTGTTCATCATTAATCACTATTTGAGATGACTTGCTGGCTTGGGCCAGTTGAGTCACAAAATTCTCTTCTTTTATGGTTGTGGCACCTGCCGATTGGCTTATTAACATCAGGTTACAAACCAATGGGATAAACAGTTTTCGCATTCACAGTCCTATAACATATTCTTTACAATTGACTTTAGTTTAAAGCCATGAAGATATAAGTCAATCATTTTTACTTAATTTCAATTTGAATAATATAACTGGTAGCAATATGCATAATATGGCAAGGTTTCGACTATTCATCATCAGAGACATGTTAGTTGCAGGCATCTAATTCCAAACAAAATAAGGCGTTGAACTTAAGGTTGGTTCTTTCCCATATCGCCACCCTCAGCCCTATTTCACGGGCTGATATCGCCAAGATCACGGGGCTGACCAAACAAACTATTACTAACATGGTGGATGAACTATTGGCGGCGGAGTTAGTGGCCGAAATGGGGATTAAGAAAGAAGGAACTGTAGGAAAACCATCAAAAATGCTGGCTTTGTCGGGGAAAAATACGGTAAATGCCGGTATTCGAATATTTTCCGATTATTGCGACTTAGCGCTTTATAGCCTGACAAATGATAAAATGGGTCAATTTCGGATAGAGCGAGGGCAAACACCGGAAAAGGGTCTTGAGCGGGGATTAGCATCATTACTTCAAGATTGCGCTGTTGAAAACAATGCATTATTGGGAGTTGGCCTGAGTTTTGTTGATCAGTTCGATTCCCAGTATCCCAATCAGTTGGCTAAACTGGATTTTGCACAATTATTGGCTGATAAACTCAAACAACCTGTGATTATGGAAACCACAGCGTCAGCCTGTGCAGCCTGTCACATGTTGCACGGTGAGGCAAAGAGTCTGAATAGCTTTGTTTATGTACACTTGGGCCTACAAATTGAATCGGCAGTAGTGCATGGCCGCAGGATCATGTTGGGACACAATCAACTAACGGGGGCTTTGGGAGAAATCTTTGTTACACCTGAGACTAATCACCGAGATGGTGAGTTAGGTCGCCTCAACGAATTTGTTTCGCTAGACGCCTTGCGTAAGTTGGCTAAACAACCTGATATGGATATACAGAGCTTGTACTCTCTGGCTGAGCATAATCCTGGCGCTATCGATCGATGGCTTGAAATTGCCGCAGAACCTATGCGCATTGCCATTCATATGCTTGAATCCGTATTGAATTGCCAAACTATTATTTTTGGTGGTGATATTGCTCCAGAACTCCTAGATTTGCTGATAGCCAAATTAAGGCCATTAATCCCTTCCATTGCTCAGTTTGGTGATAGAGATGTGCCTAGGATCATCAAAACGCCAAATGTGAATGATATATCCCTGAGTGGCGTAGCAACGTTACCCCTGCACAGCGCTCTGGATATGAACACTCCCTATACGGCCAGATTACCAAGGTTGACTAAACTGACAGTTAAACAGTCTTTACTTTATTTGGCGCATTAACCCACCCGAATTTAGGTTAGTTAATCTTATATATGCATCAAGGAAACACAAAAATGATAAAAATCCTATGGGTCTTAGCGCTCGTATTTAACATCAATTTGGCTTTATCGGCTGAGTTAATGTTAATCACTGATAAAAGTAAGGCTTCCAATGAAGTGCGCGTTTATATAAAAAATATTGGTGATAAAAAGGCAATAGTATTGACCAAAAACTTAACCTTTAGGGTAGCTGACAACGAAGTTGTAATGTCCCCTGAGCGACATGTACTCATAAATAATGGTTCGCAAATACCATTAAAAGAAGACTTATCTTTATATGGGGCCGTCACGTTACGACCAGACGAAACAACTTATATTCAAAGGCCAATAATTGAAATACCCACTGGAAAATTAATATACAAAGTAAAACCCGAGTGGGCGGAGCTTCAAGGTATTTGGGGTGGAACAATAGATGTCGATTTTTAGTCAATGAATATTGAAACGATCATTAACAATTCCCCCACGTTTTTGCTGTTTGTATATGTTTGTGTTTGCCTAGGAGGGGCTTACTTTATGTTTGTTTCTATTCCTAAAGCAATTACTTCAAGAAAATTCCCAACGGTTCAAGGCAAAATAACCAGCGGAGGTGTTGGCGTTCGCCAAATTGGGGTAGGTCGTAGTGCTGAGGCTAGAGTGCAGACCTTTACTGCTGAGATTACCTATAAATATGTAGTAAATGAAAAAAACTATACTTCTAATAAACGAAGATGGCACGAAGCTCAAACAACTTTCCATTCATACCATCAGCGGATCTCTAACAGATACCCTCACGGTAAAGAGGTCAAAGTATATTATAACCCCGCCAAACCCAAAGTATCGGTATTAGAGCCAGGCATCGGATTAGGTTCAACACTAGGTGTGATTATAACTTTAAGTGCGGTATCGTTTTTAACGTTTTTTATCTCGCACCAGTATTCATAAATTATCTCTTAATCTCATATCCGCACGTCACTGTATTGGAGTGTTTCGCATATTGGTTTTTAAATCTAGTTTTCGTACCCCCCAACATCAAGCCACCAAATACTAGTAAAAATATAGTAAGTAATCCTAAAAGTGAACTTGTAGTAGCAATACCGGGACTGTTTATAACGGCCAATGTGTTAATGAGAAATAACACCCAAACACAAGGTGCTGATATTCTTCTGGACCAGTTTCACATTGTTCCAGTTTCGTTGGTTGCTATGCTCAGGGGACGGCAGGGGCGGCAATATCATCGATAACTTCAGTAAAATTTTCCGGCAAACTAAAAACAGATTTTTCAACACTGACTTCCTGTACAGATATTAATTGCATTTCCAAACCCGAGGCCTGGCGTTCGATATTCAACGGGATTTTACCAAGTTTGGCCAGAGGGGCCATGGGATTATTGGGAATATTCAAATGCAATTTTCCCTGTACTGAACCAATAACTAGGCTATAGATCTCGTTCATGGTTTGCAGCATTTCTAGTAGAGCTGTACCATTTTTGATAGAGCTTGGGTTGGCAATACAAGTCCGGCCTTTTAATTCTTGCTGTTCGTGTATTTCATACCAGTCACAAGATACACCGGCGAACTGCCCCTGCTGTGCTGTTGCGTTGTATTGGCTTTTGACTATTCTGCCGTCCTTACCGCCGTTAAAAAACTGATTCAGTCTGTCGGCCTGCTTCTGGCGTTGGCTCTCAGGTAGCTGTTCAAGTTTCTTTTCAAATTTGGCAAACATTGCCTGTAAGGCATCAGCATAGATTTTGGCTTTTGGTAGACTAAAGCTACGGTAATTTTGCTGCTGATAATCCAGCACATACAAGGTCTTGGTAGAGCGGTCAAACAATTCTTGCAGTTGCTGCTGTTCATTCAGATTGGCAACACTATCTTGACTCAGGTACAGCGAAAAATTTCGTTGCTGTTCACCCTGTTGTTGTTGCATTTCCAGCACAGTAGCAGTGACTTGGCCTTGAGCAGATTGAGAAATCAACAATAGCACCGACATAAAAAGGGAGCGGTAAATAGACATAGATATAATACCTTATACGCATTCAAAGGGCGCTGTGACAGTAATGAAAACGGGATGCAACTATGCATCCCGAGATGAACCAATAATTTACTACTGCTTCACATAAAGCATAAAACATAAAAAGCGCAGAAAACTATATGCGACGAATTTTTCTACGCTGGGCACCTATCATCAACAAGCCTATCATTAGTATAGCCAATGTACCTGGCGTGGGGACCACAAAGCGGTTGCTGGCCAGCAAATCGAAGGCAAATTCGGACAGTAACTCATGAGCGGCGGTAGTAGGATGAATATAATCCCAAAACACATGTTCGTCAGCGCCGGAACAGCTTTGTTCGCCCCTGAAAAAGCTTACTGAGCGGCACTCTGAGCTTGTGTTGCTAAAACCAAAGTCCTGTGGAGCGGCCAGCAACTCGTTAAAAGTAGTGTACACATCGAAATAATATAACTCAGCGTTGGACAGTAGATTTAACTCCATCAAACGACTTTCCAAACCAGTATTCCAAGCGACTGTAAGGTCATGGGCTTGGGCACTGTCGGCTGTATTGGCAAACTCAGGAATGGTACCGAGGTCAGGTAGGTTAGGCACGAGCAATGTGCCTACACCATTATTAAGTAACTGTGCCAAAGAGGCGGCCATATTATCAAGGGTCTGCTCTAATTTTGCAAAAGGATCGGCAGTACCCACCATTGAACGTACGTCGTTACCACCCACCCAAGTAATAAACAACGCATCGGCATCGGAGTTTGCACCGTTTTGGTCATTAAGATAATTGTTAATCTGTGCATCCATCCCCATTGCAACTGCTCCTGTAATACCATCGCCTCCAGATGCTAGGGCACCACCATAAGCATAGTTATTTCCACCGGAGCTGTGGATGGCAGAAGAAGACAAACCTAAACCGTCAGACAGATACTCATGCCAAACATCGCCATTTGAGAAACGACCGTTACCACCGTAACCGATGCTATTCGCTAAAACCCCACCTAGAAAACCGAGTGAATTTTTAATATTACCAGTGTCAGATAGGCTGTCGCCAAATACATATACATCTGAGTAGATTGTTCCAGCAGTGACAAAAGAACTGCTTAATACAAGAGAAGCACCAAATAAAAGGGCAGACGTTTTTTTATAAATTTTAGTTATATTCATGTAATTCCCATATTTATATTGTGATTGAGAAAATTTTCCCAAAAATAATAAAGCTATTTTGGTGCCAATTGTTTCTTATATAATATAATCAATTGGTTAGTTATTTTTTCGATGTTGTCATCTGACCAGTTGTAAAAAAAACTGACGATTTTTAGATGCCACTGTCTGTTGATAAATACGATGTGGTTGATTTTTGAGCAGTGCGGGTAAATAAGTATGGAATAATAATGAGGCATTTTTTCATCTAGAAAACAAAAAACCTCAACTATTGTTCCAGTTAGCATACTTATCCAGAATTCAGCTTAGTTAATCGCAGATAATGAGCAATTTAGAATGACACCTAAAGACGACAATTTTTATGGTGTTCAGCGTTTTGGCTAACCTTATTCCACCACTAACTTATGGGAAAATACTGCAAACTTTACATTTTGTGTTTGTAACCAATCATCCAGAGCTGATTCAGTTAACAAGTTGGGATTGGGCATCGCTTCTCGGTAAACTCTTAACTGTTCGATTTTTTCTTCATTAAGGTTTTGAGCAATAGTGACGAGAAAGTAACTGCGATCTGATAATCGATTTTTAGGAAGGGGTATCTGCCAACCTTGTGAATTTTGGGTGAGTGGTAATACTGTATAAGCATCTTTTGCGACTAACAGTATTTGAACCTGTGAATTGTGGGGTTGTAGGTACAATTCACAGAGTTGATTTAATGCGAGTGCAGCGAAGGTTGTATTGCTTAAAGATATATTCTGACTAGTTGTCGCGGCACAGGTTTCACCTTGCTTTACCAGAGCAACTAATTGTGTTTTTGTTGTTGGTTCTTCTTTAGAAATATTTTCTTTGTTTGTTACAGATTGATATTTGTTGCTTGTAATTGAAGTAAATTCTCTGAAGCCTAAAAATATTATTGTCACCAAAATAAACGCCGATATAATTAGCTTTAATCGAGAGTTAACACTTACTAACTTATTGTTTTTTACGCTAGATAAGGTTTGGCTTTGAGTACTGTTGGGCAAGGCTAAAGCAGCCTGCTCTAGATTATTAACTAGCCGGATGTAGTTATTTGGTTGGATGTCTGACTGATTAGCATGAGGCAGTAAAAATTGCACTTTTGCACCCAGAGCGGTCCATTGTTCTAGTTGTGGTTGAGCCAGTTTAAATTTAAGGGCGACTTCTGTAACGGCTAATATTTGATGATTGCTGGTATTGACTTCACCCGTTGCACAAATAACAGTGTCATCTTTACTGACATCGCCGTTGCCGAGTAAACCTTTTGATTGGGCTAAATGGGCCAAATACATGGCGACTTGCCAACTGTTACCTTGGTCGATGCGGGCGCTGATATCAACTCGATAACTGCAAGCACCAAACATTTGCTGAATGATCCCCACCCCTTTTTTTACAAAATTGTGGTAGCTGCCGCTGATATTTGCTGTGGTTGATGTGCCATTAACTGATACTACTGAGCTGATATCTTCATCATCAATAGGCGTGATATTTTGTATCGCGACTAATCCCTGAGTGGTGGCAATAAATATATGGGTTTTCATCTAGCTTGGTTCCCTGCCATCAATATACTCACTTCAAAAGCATGAAACAAAGGCGCTTTAACTCTTATGTTTTGGTTAAGATAGGTATATTGCAAACTCAGCATCAAACATGTTTATAAATTTCTGATCTGATTCTTCCATTAATAGCTGCGTTTTACCATCCTCAATAGGTGGGAAGTGGACCGAAGATATTAATTTGTCGGAACAACAATTCACTCGCACACCTTGGTTGTGATGTTTTTCTATAGAGTGTGGGATTTTAAGTATCACGTACACTTGCCCAGAAAATTGTTTGTCACGCTTAAATAACAGTTCAAATTCTGCAGACTTACGACTGCTGATTTCAGCGACAGAACTAGCAGCTGCTTGCACAGGGCTATTGGCAAAGGCCAATTTTTGTAGCAACTGCATATACTGACGGCGCAATACAATAGATTGATTAATGTGTTGCATAAGCTGTGGGGCGTCAACTTTTGGATTGCCTTGGGCAAGTTGTACCAAATCGTTAAACACCCATGATGTGCTACTTTTAAGCTGCTCGGTTGTGCGCTGATGTAACTCCCGGTACAGGGTTTTGGCGGTAAATAGCTGCTCCTGTATATGATATTGATGATCAGGCATGGGGTGCTCCATATATTTGTTTAAATCTACTACTGAATATGGATAAGTCAGAGCGATAAATTTCTGCTAGCTGCGTATTTTGGTGATTTAATTTTGCTATGACCAACAAATAGCGCGCGACTAACTCTTGGCACTGGTCGAGTGCTTCGCTGCCATCTTGGTAAATATCCAGCTCTGCAACAGACGGCAGTTTTTTAAATCCATCCTTATTATTGTTTTTAAAGAGGTTTGCCGCCTCAGTTAACCAAAATTGTGCCTTAGGGTGCTGGGATAACCATTGCTGAATCTGTAAAAAATGGTTTGCTCCAGACTCTGTTGTGTTGGCTATTTGTGCTCGCATCCATATTTTGAGGGTTTGTTGTAAATCTGTTGGCATTTGTTTGAGCATGATGCCAACAAACAAAGGGTTATTGAGACTGTAAAATATGTGGGCAATGACCTGTTGTACTTGTTTACAGTGTGACTCAGAGTCATTGAGTTCGGCTACGTAGTCTTGGTATTGTCGAGTGGGGGACTGTTGCAGTTTATCTGCCAACACCAGAGGCGACTTTCGTTTGGCCTGCACCAATACTGATTGCCAGCCAGCAAATATGTTTAAACGCAAAAACGACAAAGGTAATTGTCGCGCCAACTTACCGTGGCTTAATAAGGATTTCATGGGCTGATATTGGGTCAAAGTTAAAAACTTTGGTGATTGGCACAACCAATTTAAATCCGAGTGGTTATCCGCCTGTTCAAAGACTGTTTGTTGCACCCATTGTGCATCTATCTCACCTTGTTCACTGTCGCTACCAAGGCTTAGGGCATAATCCGCATTAAAGGTGTTTTCAACCACATCAATGGCAGTTATTGCATCGAGTAAATCGTCTAATACTGTAGAATATTTAATATAACTGGGCTGGGCTGGTGGGCTTAACCAAAAATTCAGTACATCTTGGTCAGTGAGCTTTGGTGCTGTTAAATTATGTTGTTTCAACCAACCACTAATGGCGCGAAAACGCTCTTGGGTGCTGGCTTCTGGAATATGTTCTTTTAAGTAGCTATAAATCAGTTTTTGCAGGTTAGATGACACTTGTTTTATTGCTTGGCTATTGCCATCTACTAGCAGTTTTTCAATAGTAGTTAATTGTCCAGGTTCAATGCTGGCAGTCAATTCTAACATCACCGCTAAAACGCCTATTCGGGTAGGGGATATAGCAAATTCGATGTCGCCTAATTTTAGCTGTAAATAATCATCACCCATGGAAACTTGGCCTGAAGCTGTGTGAATGGGCTGCTTAAAAGCTTGGCGAAACCGTTTTGGTTGGATGTTTTCGTCTATCCAAAAAAAGCTCAGCAGGGGAGACGATGAATAATTGGGGTGATTGACTACCGCCCAGCAAAGGAAGCTTAATTCGTAACACACTGAACCATAGTTACGGCATACGAGGTTTTGCGATATTTGCTCTACGTCTTTGCCATGATATTTATTGCCATCAAGACCGGGGGTTTCTTTAAGCTGGATAAATAGCGCTTTTAAGGTTTCGCTAATACCGTAATTAATTATATTGCTCATTCGGCCTAATGTGGATTGCTACTTGTAACGTTATTGTCTCAATTTAACGGACAAGTAACACGCAATCAAAGACTTTCGAAAGACGAACATGCTCTAATTTATGTATATGGACTCCCACTGCCTCACCTTTTTGAGTTTTGTTTCGCGAGCGGCTTGAGCAGATGACGATTTTTTGAAGTGCTTAGACTGGTTGCTCGCAGACAAGGCTTTTTTACCTTTGTAGTTACGGGTGATGTTATGTAATCGTAATGCCCTTAAGGTTTCAATTTGAGGATCTTGTGAGTTTGTATCAGGCGTTAATTGATCTGCCTGGAGTGACGCAAAATCATCAACATACACAATATCTGACTGGTTAGAGCGTGAGGTAAATAAGCGTTGCTCGTCATGCTGTAAAAAGTCTTGCTGGGTGGTCAATACTTTATCAACATATTCACGAGTAGCAGGGATAACGCTGAGTTCACCATGTCTACTTTGGACCTTTGAACCACCATTGTAATGTGACAAAGCAATGTCTAAGCGGCCATCATATCGTTTAAGTAATTTTTTAATAAACTTAACCCCTAACTCTATGTTTACGTCAGGATCAAATAGTCGATTACGGTGCACACCAAAAGCTTGCTCTGCGGTTCGCGGCATAATTTGCATGACACCTTTTGCTCCCGCGTGGCTTAGGGCTTGAGCATTAAAGTTCGACTCGACTTTGGCAATCGCTAAAGCCAAAGATGGTGCCACGTTTTGCCGTTTGGCTTCGTTAATCACTCGTTGTTGAATATCATCTTTGGCATAGTAATAAGAAGCAGAAGCAACGGGTGTAAACAGTATGGCTATTAGGTTTAATACTGTTATCAGTACTAGTGTTTTCATTGTATTTTCTCCAACTGCGTTTGCCACTTTTGGTTAAGCATGGTTATGGAAAGCTTTGGGTGATTTATCTGTTTACGTAACGCCATTATTTGTATCAGAGGTAGGCTGTCTGGTACTGCCAATATCAAAGGCTGCTGAGTCTCAAAGTGGGCGAAGTTGTCGATGCTCAAAGGGGTGAGGTGTTGATCGTAAAATTTCTCATTGAAGTAAAACGCATACTGTTGTTTGCTATTTTTAGACGTTTTACGTGAAGATGATTTTTCACTATTACCCGCGAGTTTTAACTGTTCATCTGTGGCGAAAGACGGATGACTGGTTTGCTGCGGCTCATTTTTTTGAGCTTGCTCAGGCAAACCAATTGAAAATAAAGCCAAAATTAATAAAGAAAAAAACGCCATGGATAATCCCAGTGCGACTTCAGTCATGGCTTGAGTACTAGTGTCGTGATTCATATGTTGATGCATAAAATACCTCCATTGGAGGTTATGCAAAACTTAGAGACATAAAAAACGGAAATAGAAAAACGAAATGGTAAACGTTGTTCGTTCGGTGAACTTGAAGTCGCGGTCAATCAAAAGTATGGCTGGGCTACTAGGCATGCACTGTACACATAATGTTTGTTTTACGAAAGACATCCATATTAGATTTCTATTATTGAAACAATTACGCCATCAGTAATAGAAGCTTAATGAGACACCCAAAGTAATAAACTACCCAATAACAGTCTTCTTAGTTTCTACCAGATAAGAATATTTATCTTTAAATTTTAATAAAGTTAGAATTATTTATTTTCATATATATATGAAAATGCATGCCTTTGTTAATCAAAAGTTGTTTTTATAAGTTATTGAATTTAAAGTTTAATTTATTTTTATTGCATTTTTATTAAAAAATAATGAACTATTTATTGCGATCTTGCGTTATTTGTTGAATTATTTATTCTAACTTTTATGCGGAAATAAGAATGATGATGATAAAAACCAATATGAAGGTCCTCCCATTATGTTTGGCGATAAGCGCCGCTTTTTCGACAGCACCATCTGTGTTTGCAGCAGATACCGCAGATAAGCGGGTTGAAAGAATCTCAGTTACGGGGTCATTAATCAGACGAGCTGATCTAGAAGAAAGTATGCCAGTGACTGTTTTTGACAAAGAGATGATAGAAATTACTGGCGCGCAAAACATGATTGATATTGCCAATAATTTAACTATGAATTCTGGCTCTCGTTTTACCAATGAAGAGGCCCGCATAGCTGGTACATCACAGTTCAATATTCGTGGACTTGGTCCAGGTGCAACATTAACCTTAATAAATGGTCGTCGAGCAGGTATTGCACCTGTTGCCACCAACTTAGGAAATCAATTTTTCGATATCAATCAATTGCCAATTGCAATGATCGAACGTATTGAGTTCCTCACGGACGGTGCATCGTCCACCTACGGCTCTCAAGCTGTGGCTGGTGTAGCCAATATTATTACCCGCAGTGGTTTTGAAGGTTTAGAAGTTTCTGGACGTTATCAAGATTCTTCAAATGAAACATTTGATATCAACTTGGTTAGTGGTGCTAAAGGTGAGCGTGGACAAGTCAATATATACGCAACATTGTCCGGACAAACGATTAATTATCGCTCAGATTTTGACTTTATCAATGAAAGAGTAGGTGGCAATGGTAATGTATACGATTCAAGATTTTTATCGTCGACAGGTTCACCGGGCTCCTATCAATTAGCTCAATTTGATAACGAAGGTGTTATTACACCAACAGGCTCAGTTTTTGCTGATCCTAATTGTGAAGATGCGGGCGGCGTATTACAAAGTGGTTTATGTAAAACCCACTTTATCGATCAACTCGCTATCATGCCAAAAGAAAACCGCTTTCAAGTGTTTAGTGAATTTGAATATGATGTGACTGACAATGTAAAAGCTTATGGAGAATTAAGTTTTTCACGTAATCAAGTTCAAGCTATTCTGGGTGCACCTTTTTATTCGAATGGTTTGGTTAAAGGTGGCAGTATGTTTGTTCCAGCCGATCACCCTTTTAACTTTTTTGTTGAAAACGAAGCTGGCAATGGCCTGAATTACATCAACCCAACAGAATGGGATAACAATACACACCAAGCAGTTGATATCGTCGCTAAATCACGTCCCTTCGGTTATTTCACTAATGGCGACTCTTCTAGCGGTATCAATAACCATCTTGATATTGATTTTGACTACTACCGCGCTGTAACCGGTTTTGAAGCAGAGTTAAGCGATACCTGGATACTTGATACTTCTTATGTTTACTCACTTGGTGAACGTTCGCAAACCACACGCCTTGGTATGTCCAGCACTACATTTAACGATGCCGTGTTAAGTGGCGCTTTTAATCCTTTTGGTATCGCTTTATCAGACCCTGACTATGTTTCACCTAAAGATGGGACTTCAATCGCGGCAAATAGTGAGGAGGAGCTCGGCAACATAATTCATGATTTAACCGATAATACTCGCAGTGAGCAGCAAGTACTTGAAGCGGTAGCAAGTGGTGAGTTGTTCGACCTCGACAGTGGCATGATCAGCATGGCAATAGGTAGCCAATATCGCTATGAAAACTACAGCTATACACCTGATAGCTTATCAGGTAAAGGCTTAGGTTTAGGCTCTACACCATCATCATCTATAGCGGGTGAAACTAATGTTTTTGCTGTATTTGCCGAATTGTTTATTCCTATTTACGATGATATTGAGATACAAACCGCTTTACGCTACGAAGATTACGATACTGCTGGGTCAACCATAGATCCAAAAGTTTCAGTCAAGTGGGATATCACTGATGAATTGATGTTAAGAAGCTCATTCGGCACATCATTTCAAGCACCAACTAACTTACAAACCGGAGACACGATTGGCGGTGCATTCATCGAAGATCCAGTAACAGTACAAAATGGTGTTGCCGTGTGTAACCCAACTGGTGCAAGCAACTATGTGTATATCAATACACGGGGTAGCGATGATTTGGAGCCAAGTAAAGCGAAAAATTGGAACTTAGGTTTAGTTTATCAACCAACTAAAGCCTTGATGATGAAAGCTGACTTTTGGTCTTTTGATTACACCGATTTAATCGCTCAAGACTCCAGTGCAACAGGTATTGTAAACGCACAATGTGCTGGCGTGGCGAATGGCGATAAGCCCATCAATGATCCACGGATTACTCGTTCTCCAGAAGGTCAACTACGTGAAATAGCATTAAATTACGTCAATACTGGCTCAGTAAAAACCAGCGGTTTGGATTTTAGCGTCAATTACGATATGGATTTAGCTTCCTTAGGTGAACTGACTTTAGGTCTAGACAGTACTTATGTGGCTGCATTTGACATTGTCGCTTTAGATGGCGCAGATACGATCAAAGGAGCTGGTAGCTTCAATAGTGCCAATGCATTTAAAGCAATGCCCAAACTGCGCGCTAATACTCGAGCAACCTGGCGTTTTGATGACCATGTATTTAATGCTTCGCTGCGTTATATCAGTAGTTACGATAATGATTTAACTGCAGACGAAAACGACAATATTGCAGCCTATACCACGGTTGATTTAAAATACACTTACACCTTTGGTTCAGATGCAGGTAATACCTCTGTCAATGTAGGTGCTAGCAATATCTTTGATAAAGCGCCACCGACATTAGGTGATGGCGTTCGTCCAGGGTATGACGCAACAACACATGATATTCGCGGTCGTGTAGTATTTGCCGGATTTACTCATAAATTTAACTAAGTCATTATTTAGTCAATAATAAAAGGGGGGATCATCTGATGCCCCCTTTTATTAACCTCAGGATATGCCAATGCAAAAAGTAATATTATGTCTTTTATTATTAAGTCTTAAGGTCATAAGTACCGAGCAAGTTGATGCTGATTTTAACATCATCCAAAAACCCATTATTTTTGATGCACAACGCAAAGCTCTCACCTTAGATTACATGCAATCTCACTATGGTATCGAGCAAACTGAACCCACAATCACACCGACTATGGTAGTTGTGCACTGGACAGAAATACCTACATTTGAAGAAACCTTTGCGGCTTTTAATCCGGCTGTATTACCTTCAACACGTACAAAAATAAGTTCTGCAGGTTCGGTCAATGTATCAAGTCAATTTGTTATAGACAGAGATGGCACTGTGTATCAGTTGCTGCCAGAAACGACTATGGCACGTCATGTCATCGGATTAAACTACACTGCCATAGGTATTGAAAATGTCGCTAACGGACACAGCCTACCTATGACCCAAGCTCAATTAGAAGCAAATAATAAACTTATTCAGTATCTCGCTAAAAAATATCCCATTCAATATGTATTAGGTCATAGTGAATATCAGGTATTCAAAGGTACACCATTGTGGAAAGAAAAAGATGATAACTATCTCACCGACAAAACAGACCCTGATATTGCGTTTATGGATAGACTACGTGGTCGTTTAAGTCATTTAGATTTACGCCCTTTACCGCAGAAATAACTAAACGCCGCGACTCTATTAAAGAATTTACCAAGCGAATTTACAGCGAATTTACAGCGAATTTACCAAGTAATTTACCAAGCCACCCATACCAAGG
>NZ_BAEO01000059.1 GCF_000314995.1 Paraglaciecola arctica BSs20135
CTTTTTTTATTAGCTCTCAAACCTTTATTTTGTATCAGATAGCTCGTCTCAGTTTTATAGCAAAGGTCGTTGTAACTTTAAGGTGAAGCTATTAATTGCGTTAACTTATTTGAGATAATACTGGTGCATTCTTGGATAGATAGATCTTGGAAAGTATATAAACGTTCAAAAAAATCAAATGATGTCAACGCATCAGCTAACTCTTGGGTCTGGCTATCTTTATCTTTTAACTCAGGAAGCATTTTGAACAGTAATAGACGTAATGTTTTTTGGGTTTTTTGGTAGTTATCTTTAATTATTTGCGAGCGCCAAAATAGCGCATGAGTTGCTCTAATCAAATGGTGAACTTGTACAAACCCTGCTATGCGCCCATCAACAATGCGAGCAATTCTTTGTTCTAAAGTACCGGAAAAATCTTGGAGCGCAAAATGAATTTCATAGTTTGGTCTTTGAGCTTCATTAATTTCTTTATACAACAACTCCATTTCAGAGAAATGACGAAATACCGTTCGTATAGAAATTCCAGCCTGATCGGCAACCTGCTGAGCTGTTGGCATATAACATCCTTGCTCCATCGACTCTAGCATAGCGTCAATGATTGCTTGACGACTACGTTCACTACGTTTAATGCGACCATCCTTTTTTTCGTTTTCCATTGGTATTCACTCTATTAATTAAAAATTTAACAATGTATTTGCAATAAATACTCTTAAATAATTACATTGCAAAATTCGAATTTATTTATTGTCATATGTTAAGTCAATACACTTGAAATACAACAAGAATACATGATTTATCACAATGAAAGAGCAACTCAATTAATATCAATTATTTACACTTTTAATCATTGTTAGCCTGGGTTAATCATGGTACGTAGCCCAACAAAACCGCCATTGCATTATTAAATATTTCATACAGAAACTATAAGTCAAATTGACATTATTTGAGCGCTAATTTACGTATTCGCAATGAAATATTAGAACAATTCCATTATCCAGTGTAGGCAGTTTTATTGACCTAGTTATCATTGTAAAAACACACATCCGCAACCTGCGGTACTAGGTAGAGAAACTCTTACCTAAAAGTAAATAACGCGTGCAAAATTATTAGGCAATATCACCATAATTGTCTTAGGAGCAGGCTAAATAGCAACCGGTTATACGGTAATTAAAGATATTTCGAGAATTCATAAAAATGACGACACACTAACGTCTTAATTAGATAGATACTGGTCACTAGTTTAATTTGAATGACTTAAACCTCCGAATAGAGGAGCTCAGTATTGGTGCAAAAAATAGAGTCGATAGTGTGCGCAAGGCAGAAAACCTTAATATTTTGCCCAAGAAGAATTAGGTGGCCGCCTTCATTTAACGATTTATTTAATAGGAGTTTGCACTTGCGCAAGTATTATCAAACTCAATAACTTGCTGTGACGACTCTTCTGCTCGCTCCACAAAATACCCCATAAGTTAATTGATCCGCTCCATTAAAAAGTGGAGACTTCGTTAAGCGACATATTGTTGTTCAAATATTTCAAAGCTAAGATAGCCCAAGGCACTATGCCTTCTCTTTTTGTGTAATCAATTTCTATGTATTCAAATACATGTTGCCTCATGGAATTTCGGTTCATGATTGGCTCATACTGAATGACTTCCACTTTCAATGAATGAAAGAAGCTTTCCACGGCGCCAGAGTGCCATATTCAACGCATCACATACTAACCCTGACGTCATCTGAGTACTCATTGACCAACCAATCACTGCGCGGGAGTGCAAGTCAATGACAACAGCTAGGTAGAGTCAGCCTTCGCTCGTCATCAAATAGGTAATATCACCTGCCCATTTTTGATTAGGCTTATCGGCTGTAAAATTCCGCCCCAGCAGATTAGGTGCAATCGGTAAATTATGTCGACTATCAGTCGTCACTTTGAACTTACGTGCTGCCTATTCATACTCCTGCAATGGTTTTAACATCGGGCCGAATTCCTTGCTCTGCTAGGTCTACCTAAATTCGTCTGTCATCAAACGCTGCTTTAATACGCTCGTCACGGTGCTGCTGTGCTTGTTGACGTTTACTGGTCGTTTGCACGATATACTCCACGCATAAAACCCACTTGGCGATACACACAACACCTTGACCATTCGCGTAATACGGAATGTCTTTTGGTGCCCTTACATAAATTCAAATCGTGCTATTTTTGATTCTTCGCGAAATAGGTGGCGGCTTTTTTAAGTGCAGATGTACGCCAGTAATAAAGTTGAGGCTCAGCCACACCAAGCTCTCTAGCCGTTTGTGCAACACGACTTTACTCGCCAATTTAAGCGCTTCTTCTTTGAATTCTGCCGAATAGGTTTTACGTTTATTCTTAGTTGTCATTATTCACCTCTGTGAGTTTGTTTACTCACTTAATGAGGTGTCCAAAACTAATGGTTCAGATCAGTCACGCTATGCTTTCGTAAGCTCACAAATATTGCAGACATAATTGCGTGTAGAATCTTTTTAAAAATACTACGTTATAATGAAAATTACATATTACTCCCATTTACATTTAAAATTGCATACCGCCGAAGACTGAAGGAGATCTGGTAATTTGATTTCAAAT
>NZ_BAEO01000058.1 GCF_000314995.1 Paraglaciecola arctica BSs20135
TACTACTAATGTCCCTTTTTTAACTTCTAAAGGCTTAGCATTGTCATCATCAGGCCAGGGCATATCATGTAAAACTTTCAATTCTGTGCTGTCATCTGGATAACGTAAAAACTGCTCTTTTAATGGTATAACCTCCCCACCCGATTGCACCTGCAAACATCCATTTTGTATGGTGGCATCTTCCACAGCCAGCCAAAAAGTGACCACAGAAAGAGGGGTTGTGAAAAAGTAACTGGCATCTTGGTGCCAACGAATAACACCGCCAATTTTAGGTTGTTTGAAAATATACATCGACTGATGGATCTGTGGCCGTAACAGTCCCAAATCTAATGTGATATTTTTAATTATTTCGCTGTGGCTGAAAGTCTTAAATTCGGGTACCAGTTGATGTAATGCATGGCCAATTTTATTAATGCTCAGTGATTTATCTTGCTTAAGAACACCCTCGTCATCGAAGGCATCTTCTTCAAAAAAACAGCGAACTTTATCGCCAGAGGATAAAAAATAATTATCACGAGTTTTACTATGATCTTCGGTAGAAAATACTGCACGGGTTGAATTTGGATCAAAGTCGTCCACTATTTCATTAGCAGCATTTTTTAATTGATCCATTTGCTCGGCGGTAAAACACTGCTCAAGCACCAAATATCCGTTTTGTTGGTAAGATTTTTTTTGTTCTATTGTAAGCATTTAAGTGTCTCGAACTACTAATAATGGGAGCCTAAAAAGGCAAGCAAGATGGCTTATATAAGACAAAAATTCAAGTGATTAAGCTTACTTAGTATTAAATTGAACTAAGGTAATTAACCAATTATTTGCTATTTTAACTAATATCTTGTGGTGTATTTACAACTAACTATTAGTAAAATCAAAGATAACTATAATTATCAGCCACTTACATATTTGGCACATGATCTGCTACATGTTTCCTCTTAAAGGTGTTCAGCTAAATAAAACCACCAACAAAAACGACTACAATTAACACATTACGCACTAAGGGCAATTATGACATTTTCTAAATTTACAACAGCGGCACTACTTACCGCATTAACCTTAAGCACATCAAGCTGTATCATTCATGTTGGTGGTCAAGATAATAATGATCGCGATAAAAGTGGATATAGTAGTGTATTTGGTGGAGTAGATGTTTCCGAAAACAAAGAGGTTGGTGATCTTTCATCGGTCAACGGCAATATCACTATACAAGATAATGTTAGCGCTCGTGATGTAGATGCCGTAAATGGCAATATTGAAATTAGCAATAACGTTCAGGTACATGAGTTGTCAACTGTCAATGGAGACATCCAAGCGCATACCTACTTGTCAGTTAAACGTGACGTTAGTACTGTTAATGGCAACATTACCTTAGGCACTAACTCTATGGTAGGTAAAGATGTTACAACCGTGAATGGTAATATTCATCTAACCCAAACCTTTATAAGCGATGATATTAAAACCAAAAATGGCAGTATCACCCTAGTGAAAGGTTCAGTGGTTGATGGAGATATAGAATTTGAGTCACAGGATGACGGTGGTTGGTGGGGTGACAAATCACGTGAACATAATCCACCGACCCTAACCATTGACGCTTCATCTGATGTAAAAGGAAAAATTATTTTACGCCAGGTCGTTGTGTTAGAAATTGAAAACCCTGCATTATTAGCTAAAGTGGAACGTCGCTACAAAGAACAAGAATAATCAACTTGTACCAATTTAGGGGTTAGCCTTTAAATGAGGCTGCCTCATCTTCCAATATGCCCTGTTCAAGTTTAGCTTTCATGCCTTTTTTTATATCCAAAGCAGCACCAATAAAAGCCCCAACAACTTAATACTTTGCGTCTCAGGTAGTCTAAATGACTTGGCTAACTTTTTCAGAATAAACCAAACCCGGTTTTATTATTGTCTTCAATTATTGGTTGTTTCCAACAAGATGCTAATTCCAATAAAAAAACAAAAGCGGATTAAACTACAAATTGAGTCAACTACTGATCACAGTGCAAGCCCTATGCACCAAGGTGGAGATAGAGGATATGGCTCATTCGGCCAATAATCTAATCAATGTCTCTTCCCTCATTTATTAACAGATCATTAGGGATTAGTAGCGCTGGATTTTAACCTATTGTCAGTCGTTTAGTGGTAGGATTGTTTAGATGCTTTTGGCTGATATTGAAACATACAAATAGAGGGCACTTGTTTGTTGAAATGTTTAATTTTATATAGTTGGCTTATGTTTGCTGCAGTTGTTAACGCGCAACAAACTCAGATAATGGAATTTTCTGAGCCTTTCGCGGGCTACGCAAAAACATTGATTAATCAGCCCCAAGAAATCGTAGGTACGTTAATAAATAGTAAACCTACCAAAAACCAATCCGATATTGTTCATGCACAGCACCACCTTATTTTGGCTAGGGCTTATTACAACTTAGCCTATCCGCAAAAGTCATTGGATCATGCACAATCTGCTTTAAGTTATGTTTCTGAAAAACAGCAAGCTTGGTTGTATCACAATTGTAAAATTGCAGAATCTGATGCTCTGGAACTGATTGGTAACCCCATGCAGGCAATGGATGGGGTCAACGCAGCGATAACTTGGGCGGAGCACAATAAACATCCAAAAATGTATCTGCAAGCCTTATATTCTAGGGGCATTATTCAAACCAGTCTGCCGGATTATGTGGCTGCACTTAGTGATTTTCAAGAGTCTTATTCTCTCGCTAGTATTGATCCTGATGAACTAAATAAAGCCCATGTGGCCACAATGTTGGCACAAGTCTATGAGTATCGCCGAGAATACCAATTAGCTATCCCCTTTTATGAAGAAGC
Organism: Paraglaciecola arctica BSs20135; assembly: GCF_000314995.1. Lineage (GTDB taxonomy): Bacteria > Pseudomonadota > Gammaproteobacteria > Enterobacterales > Alteromonadaceae > Paraglaciecola > Paraglaciecola arctica. Next base: position 2,824 of record NZ_BAEO01000058.1, read on the forward strand.
CGTAGCGGCACATCGCTTACACAAAGCTGATTTAAATCTAAGTATTGCCCTCTACGGTTTAGGTAGAGCGAATCGCGGCATCGGTAAAGTTGAACTTGGGAAAGCACAGTTACAAGAATCGGCAGAGTTAGCTGAAAAGATCGATGACTTACAGGGCGTGGGTTATGCGCTAAAGGAGTTAGCTTCTATAGACATGCTTGAAAAAAACTATATCGAAGCCGAAGTTAAGCTGAAAAAAGCAGCAAGTATTTTTGCTCAGGCAAACAATCCCCAAATGAACTTTATCTTTATGATGTTATTGACAGAGCTGGCACTAGAAACAAATAAAACAGCAAAAGCCGACATTTATTTTCAACAAGCTAAAGCTCTATTCAATCGCAACGAAATGTCAATTCACGCTACCGATTATGATGTACTACAAGCTCGATTGTTATTTGAACAAAGCCATTTTCAAGCGGCCTATAAAATCCTCGAACAAGCATTTGAACGCCATAAAGAACTGCAAAATGCTGAAAGTACAGGGCAACTTCACCAGCTTCGTTCTCGTTTTGAAATGCAATTGGCACAACAGGAAAATGAAGTTTTGTCACAAAAAAATGCCTTGCAACAAATGCAATTAAAAAATGAAAAAACACAAAATATGCAGCTGATCCTCAGCACTGCCTTCGCCACTATAATCTGTGGGTTATTAGGTATTATGGTATTTCGTAATAAAGTGCATAAACGTAAACTTGTAAAACTAGCCACTCGTGACGATTTAACCGGTTTATATAATCGTCGCTACGCCTTAACTTTATTAGAACAACAGATGTCACTTGCCACTAGGTATGCTACTAACTTGTGTATTGCTATGTTAGATCTAGATTTTTTCAAGGAAATTAATGATTCTTATGGCCACGTGGCAGGTGATAAAGTATTGCGGGAATTTGCCCTTTTATGTAGGGAAAGTCTACGTGAATCAGATGTGATAGGACGTATTGGTGGAGAAGAGTTTTTATTGATCCTCAACCACACTACTAGTAAAGATGCTTTTAAAGTATTAGATAGTCTGCGTACAAAAATGTCGGAACTCAGCCAAAAAGCGGGGCTCCCTGAGGCCAAGGTGACACTCTCTATTGGTATCGCTCAATATGAACAAAATGACAATTTAGAAAACTTTATGTTATTGGCTGATACCGCCTTATACCAAGCAAAAAATAATGGCCGTGATCGAGTTGTTGTTTACGAGCGCAATAACACTATTGAGACTAGCTCTTAAGTCCTAATTGTCCTATTACAGTTCAATATCATAGAGATATCCCACCAATAAAATAAAACACCACTGTGCTATGTATATGCCCCCTTTTAGAGGCTATTTTATATGACTAAAGCCAAGACTAGGCGTCTTTGTTTTACTTTACTTAATCAAACCTATATTTGTTTGAGTTTAAAACCCTTGATGGATGATGCAATGCTGCCATAGATGTTAGCCAATACATTAGACGCTTGCTCCATGACTTGTGTTTCGTGCTGAGACTTACCACTTTGTGTATCGATCACGTCCAAAAATTGGTTAATCTGGTCAGTCTGACGCTTTTGCACCTGCATTTCTTTTTCTATCACCAAATTGAGGCGGCTGATTTGATTAAATGCAGCATGTAGTTTATCCACAAATTCCTGTGACTTTTTCGCTTGATTTAAGCTGATTTCAGCTTGTTCTTTACCTTGGCTCATGGCCTTTACGGCCTTGTCTGCTTCATTTTGCAACTTGGCAATATTTTCAGAAATTTGTTGAGTGGAGAACTGAGTTTTGGTTGCCAGTGAACGTACTTCATCGGCAACTACCGCAAAACCACGTCCGGCTTCACCAGCTCTTGCTGCCTCTATCGCCGCATTTAACGCCAACAAATTGGTCTGATCGGCAATACCACTAATCACATTCACAACATTGCCAATATTATCGGAGTCCGTTTTCAAATCAGCAATGATATCTGAGGCATAGTGAGTGGCCTCAAGCATACCTTGACTAGTTTTGACATTATCATCGAACATAAGCTGTCCTTTATCAGCCAGTTCATTTGACTCACTAACAAAGTTATTTGCTTGGTGAATTGCATCATTAACTGAATCATTCGATTGTGTCATTTCGAACATGGTGGTGCTAAGTTTTTTAGTTTCGTCAATTTGTAATACTAAACCGTGTTTTACATTTCCAAAGGCAAGCATCAAATCTTCTATCGTTATCCCTAGAGTTTTAACATCACCCCTGATACCACTTAGCGCATTACTCAAACCATCCTGTATTAAGCTGAAATTACTGGATACCTGACCTATTTGGTCATAAGTGGTGCTCTTTACCGCACCGGTAAAATCGCCTTGAGCTATTTGTGTGGAAACACGATTAACTCTATTAAGTGGTTTTAAAATTCGCGTATCTAAAAACCAAGTGATCAAAACCATAGTCAATAATATTGCTAAAAAAACCACGATAATCGTAATAGTAAAAGCTGACGAACCACGCTCATCCATAACCACCTTTTTTGTGTCTATCTGAGTGTTCATGGCCATAACGGCTTGATTCAAGTTTTCGGTTGGCGCACGGTCAATGCCTTTCACACTGGCATCTGCTATTTCAATATTCATCCCAGCAGCAACAAATGCATCATAACCTCTACGATATGCCGCCAACATAGGAGGATAACTATCAGCAAATACACCTATATGTTGATAACCAGGTTGTTGCTTAGGCATGGTCGCAAGAAGATACTGATATTTTTCTTGAATTAACTCGGCATGTTTATTGAAACTGCCCCAATACTTAGTTAATTGTTTAGGCTTTTTACCTCTAATCAGGGTGTTTTTCCACTCTTGAACTTGAGTCTTAAACAGCACATTCAGCTCACCAACTTCAGTCATGTAGTGGACATCTTGTTTAATGGTGTAACTATAATCTTCGATTACCGCCCGCAACGAAGAAAATCCAATATAAAATGCGACAACCAACAGCAACAATGATGAACAAAGCAACAATAGCAATTTGTTCCTTATGTTATGGCGTATTATTTTCAAGCTGCAACTCCTAAAAACTTGTATGGGGCGAACCGCGCGGAGTATGAAGCCAATAAATGACACCTTTATTACAGATATTACAGAAAAAGGTAATTACCTCCAAAAACCAGCCGATAATTAAGCTTTTAACTATGGCAGTTCAATCAATTTTGGCTGAAAAACGGTTTCAGTTTAGGAATTAAAGAATATTTATAGATGAACCAATAGCAGTCTTATCTAATAATAGAACTGCTGGGGACATGGTTAGTGCGATTTTTTTGAGCAGATGATTAAACTGGCAGAGTATAAATATACAGATGTTTTACCAGATAACTTTGGTCGAGGCGTACCTTACAATCCCCCCATACATTACCAATAGTGAAATCAGAAGTGGTGCAACATTTTCACCTAGGCAGTAAAGATAAATCTCTACCTTTAATGAAAATTAAATTTTACAAAACAAGTGATCTCCAGCTCATTTATTGCCAAGGTGCATCAAATATTAACGTGAGAGATTTGGGAAGGCACCGCTAGTTTCAGATCCGTAAATGGGCACTATAGTTGCTCACTAATAAAATCCTTAAGCAAAGTTATATCTGCTCTGCAACAGCCGACAAAAAACAATATTTTGTCTGTGTATTCAATAAGTTAAATAGATTAAATATTGCCTATAGTTAGTGATAAGTTATGTTTTAGTTTTACAGCCATTAAGAAAAATCGATACCGCACTTTCCACATAGCGTCTTTTTTCTTCCTCAGATAACACAACGGTATCGCCTAAGACACAACGCATATGATAATTACCTTTAAACATATTGAGCAGTTGCTGAGCTGCCATATAACAGTCAACAAGTTGTAAATAGCCAGAATCAACCAATGATTGCAAATAATCAGCGACCGCGCGCAAATTTCTTTCCGGGGCGGTTTTGATAAAAATCTCGCGCAATTGTGGATAACGTCCGGATTCTGAAATGAGTAGTCTATGTATCGCTCCCACCTGAGGGGAAATTAGCAGATCGAGAAAGCCAATTCCCATGGTGTGTAATACATCCACTGGATCTTGCTCTTGAGCGAAGGAGGAACTGAGTTTATCAATCAACTGCCCAGAAGTGCGTTCGATAACCGCCTGAAATAATCCCTCTTTATTACCAAACAGGCGATATAAGGTTGCCAAGGAGCCGCCTGCTTGTGACATAATTTCTTGCAAGTTGGCAGCATCAAAACCACTTCGACAAAATATTTCGGTGGCGGCATCGAGTATTTTGTCCCGCCTTAATAAGCCTTTCTCTCTGGGGATATAATCTGCTTCACAAATTGCCGATGTAATATTTTTGTCGCTCATCAAAATCAAAACCTATATTTTTATCCCGTGATGGTATCAAAAAACACCAGAGTTGACCTATTTGATCATTGGGACTTGAAACAAAGTGTAGTGTAATATACATTACACTTTATTGAATTGCTATCCTATGCTGGAAATTGGTACATGTCATCAATCGTCAAAAAAGTCGCTATTGTTTTAATTGCGCTGAGCCTTTTGTTTTACGCCGCAAGTAGTGCTTTTGCCTGGTATGAGCATGGTCGTTTTAGTGAAGAAACAGATAACGCTTATATCAAGGCGGACACAGTAGCAATCCGTCCGGAAATTTCTGGTCGCATTGAGTTGGTTGCGGTGCAAGAAAATCAGCGAGTGCACAAAGGCCAACTGCTAATCCAGATTGATGCGGGTGATTATCAAGCCAAAGTAAAGCAAGCCCTTGCTCAGTTAGCCGTAAGCCATGCGGCATTGGCCAATACCGATGCGCAGTTTTTATTACAAGACAAAAAATTGGATGAAGCCACGGCAAATATTGATGCTGCCAATGCTGAATTGCATCGTTCGGAATTGGAACTGAAGCGCTTTAAAGTGCTGGAAAGCCAGTCGTTCGATTCCAGACAGCAATTACAGAATGCGGAAGCCGCTGTTGAGGTTGCCAGAGCTAAAGTTGCCCAGGCAACTGCTGCTAAAGCCGCGGCCAAACAAATGCTCACGGTTCTGGAAGCGCAACGCAGCAGTGCCGAGGCGCAAATTGAAGTGGTGCAGTCTGAGCTGGATTTTTCCCAAAACCAATTGGCCAAAACCGCCATTGTCGCCCCTGGTGATGGCATTATTGGTAATCTAGGTGCGCGAGTGGGCAGCAGTGCTCAACCTAATATGACCTTATTGTACTTAGTGCCGCTAGCCAAAATTTATGTGGTAGCCAACTATAAAGAAACTCAAATTACCCATATGAGCATCGGCCAGCCGGTGAAGCTCAAAGTCGATTCGCAACCAGAGATTAAATACACTGGTGTAGTAGAGTCCTTAGCCCCTTCTACTGGTACCGAATTTAGTTTATTACCAGCTGATAATGCCACGGGTAATTTTAATAAAATCGTGCAGCGTGTGCCAGTGCGGATCCGCATCACCGGACCTGATAATGCCTTATCTATGTTACGTCCTGGTTTATCAGTGGTGCCATCGGTGGATACTCAGAGTTTTAGTCAGCAAGTGTCTTATTTAGATACGCCAGTTATGGGTAGTTCAGTGCCTGCTAACTATTAATCTGGAATTGCAGTAATGACAGACAAAAGCGATATGCCTCCTATTGCCCACCGAATTGGCTTTATTGCGATAATGGTGGGCATGTTTATGGCGATCCTAGATATCCAGATCGTCGCCAGTTCGTTAAATGAAATTCAGGCTGGCGTGTCTGCCACGCCTGACGAAATATCTTGGGTGCAAACTGCCTATCTAATTGCTGAAGTGATCATGATCCCGCTATCGGGAATGTTAACTCGCTGGCTATCCACTAGGCTGACCTTTGTGCTTAGTTGCGCGGCGTTTACGTTAGCCAGTATCGGCTGTGCCATGGCACAAACCATTGACCAACTCATTGTCTTACGTGCCATTCAAGGTTTTGTCGGTGGAGCTATGATCCCCATTGCCTATGCTCTGGGGTTTCGTTTGTTTCCACCGCGTATGATGGGCCTGATACAGGCTGTCATTGGCATGATAGCAACAACTGCGCCGTCCATTGGCCCGACTTTGGGCGGATATATTACCCTCTCATTGAGTTGGCATTGGTTGTTTTTGATGAATGTTGTCCCTGGCGTTATTGCCTGTGTAGTGGTGTGGTTTTATCTGCATATTGATGAGCCCGATTTTAGCCTGTTTAAGAAAATTGATTTTACCGGCTTGCTTTTTTTGGCTCTGTTTCTTGGTCCCTTAGAATTTGTACTTGAAGAAGGACCAGGGGAAGACTGGTTTGCCAGTACAGAAATTATTTTCTTTTCGTTATTGAGCGCTATTAGTGCCATAGCCTTTTTCTGGCGAGCATTAACTGTGGATTTCCCCATTGTGGATCTAAAGGTATTTAAAGATCGTAACTTTGCTCTGGGTACCATACTCGGATTTATCATTGGCATTGCTTTATATGGTTTAGTGTATTTAATGCCATTATTCTTTGGCACAGTGCGTATGTTTAACAGTTTGCAAATAGGCGAAATTATGTTTGTCACCGGTGCCACTATGTTTCTTACCGCACCGGTTGTTGGCAAGTTATCAGACAAGATTGATGTGCGTTATATGCTAACCTTCGGTCTGTTCATGGTCGGCTTGGGTGCCATTATGAACTCTACTCTGACCACCGAATCAGGTTATGAACAATTTTTCTTACCACAGATTGTTCGTGGTATTGGCTTATTGATGTGTATTTTAACTGCCACGAGGCTGGCAATGGGTACTTTGCCAGACCACGAAATCAGTAATGCCGCCGGACTGTTTAACGTCATGCGTAATCTGGGAGGTGCTGTGGGCTTAGCCACTATGGATACCATTCGTGACGTGCGTTTTGACTATCACTGGACCCAACTTATCCACTCTGTGGATACTACCCGTGACGTAGTAGTACAGCAGTTATATCAATCACAAATGCAATTGACTGGTATGGTGAGCGATCCTGCAGCTGCGGCAATTAAGCAAATGGCGCAACGGGTTATGAGACAAGCAAGAGTCTTGTCCTTCAACGATTTATTTTTGCTCCTTGGTGTACTGTATTTGTGTGCAGTGCCATTAATGCTCTTCATGCGGAAACCCCAGCCAGCCGAAGGAGCGAAAGCAGAACATTAAAGATGCGGCGGCAGCCTTAGTCAACAGTGATTTTAAAGGGCCTCCCCTTTATTGGTAGTATTTAACTTCAGCCACAGGCTCGAAGCTAGGTAAATAACCTGAACTCGGGTTGAGACGTTCCGCTTACTCTAAAGTAACTCTAATATAAACAATGAGTTAGAACATCATTATTTATTAGGCAGCTTATTTAATGCATCCAGTGCTGATATTATTGTGTTTATCAAGGCGAGCTTGCGAAGGAATAGCCAGCCATTGAGAGCAAGTTCAACGAAGATAGGCGCTATAATAGCGGTGCTGGACGGTATGGCTTATCCCTAGTCCAGGTTAAATAGATATAAACTCAATCTAGACTGCGTAATACACTCAATTTACCGTTATATTTCAAATCGTCCATATGACAATAAAACCGTTCTGGTTGATACGCCCCCATTAACTCATGTTCATCAAATTTCATAAACCAGGTTAGTCCAGGATGGTTTATCTGAATACAAGATAACCAGGGATCGCAAATAACAACATTTTCAGAGTCCCAACTAATAATGGAAGTAAAGGAGCTCGTCTCCAATTTCATTTTGCTGAGCACAACAAAGGTGTGAGAGTCCTTATCATCTTCCCTTTCTAACTGCATTTGAATAATTGATCTCACTGATGGTGTATTCGCTAATAATTTATAGCCAATAGAAGCCATCACATCACAATTTCCCGCTCGGCTAAGGATCCCCCACCCCACATTTTTCTCAAGATATTCTGTCATCGTCTCTTCATTATGACTCACATTCATTCGTTTTTTATGAATGAAATATTCTTGATTAAATCGAACTTGTTGTACCCGTTCTTCCGCTCCAAGCTGCGCCGGAGAGCAGCCCTCTGGAATATTGGCAGGACCGTAAGGAAGTAATTCTGTGACTCGCTGCGTAACAATTTTTGCAATCAATCTGTGATCCATAAAATGCTCTTTTTTGAGACAATAAAGACATTAAATATGATAGTTCATGACAACATAAAAGCATAAATGGTTACCCCCTTTATTTCATGTGCTTTTAAAACTTAAGCAAAGGTCGGTAACCACGAAAATAATAAGGCACTTTTTAAACCCAAAATCAAAATACCAAATAGAATGACTAACAGTGGTATTCGATTTGAGATGGTAATAACGGCCTTTTGTTTTAATGAAAGCGCCATTATTCCCGGTAAAACGAAAAAACTAAAGGCCACAAACATTCCTGCAAACCCAATCGCATAGATAAAACCATAGGGTAAGATAAAACTAGCAATGGCAGGAGGACCGAAGCAAATGGCTGCGGCAATCAAACGCTGTTTAGTTGTATCACCGAGCGATAATTTATCCTGAATAAAGTGGAAAAGTCCTAATCCAACACTTAAAAATGAGGTGATAATTGCACAATGGGAAAATATATTTAAACGAATCTCTAACGTATTATCCACCCCGTTATTAACCAGCGCAGTAACCAATTCGCCAAGATTACTACCGTCTGCAAACACTGCTCCGAAACCATCTCGGCCAATACTGCCAAAAGTTAAAATTAACCATAAGACATAAACAAATAACACTAATGCGGAGCCCCAAAATAAACTCTTATTCACGTTTTCAGGCTGGGCATGATAATGACGAACTAGGCTTGGGATCAGACCAGCACAAGCAAATGCGGTCACATAAACAGGTATCGCTGCCAATACATATTGAGGAGTGTTAATTGAGATAGTTAAGTGATTGAGCTCAACGCTTGGCATAATGCCAAGGGCTGAAACAAAAAACGCGATTGCCATCATCACTAAAAAAATAAGTAACACGCGACTCACTAATGATGTGCCAAACGCGACCGTAATAGCAATAAGAGTAGCAAACCCAATGCTCAGCCAGCGGCGATAAGAATCATCGATCCCCAGCCCCACACTTTTTAGGCTGTAATCGACGATACTCGCACCTGCACTGGTGTATGCGTACATGAGGATCATCATGATAAAAACGATACTGACATTATTCAACCTGCTCCACCAAAGTCCCAGTGAATAACGTACCAAAGAATCAAAACTGCTGCGGTGATCTAAGCTATTGTGGGTGTCGGCGATTAACGCAAAATTGACCATAACAAAAAGTTTGGCTGCCACAAATGTCATTCCCCAAACTAAAAACAAGCCAAGGGTTGACCACCATATCCATGCGCCTGCTGAAACCATAGGCAAAGCGAACATTCCAGCTCCTAACGCACCGCCAGCAACTAACAGTATGCCGTTCCACAATGGTGTAGTCTTAACCATAGATTTGACTAGCCTGCATGGGACAACACTTCTTTTTTATTGTGGACCAGTCGAGTAGACCATGGAATAGGGTTACGTAACGCATGATGAGCCATACAAGCCCCCTCTGCCTCTTGTAATAGGCCCAATATACGCTCTTCAGGCTCATCACTTTCAATGATAACGTGGGTTTCAACGTGCAGACACTCCCCCTCAGTGGTATGCCCTAGCTCTCTCATAGTGCCCAAATTAGTCATAAATTTAATGCTTTGTTCTAAACGCAAACTATCAACTGTAATTTTGCGAGCAGTTAGAATGTCGGTTAAATGCGTCATTAAGCAAAAACCGATCCCCGCCGCGAAGAACGCCAAAGGCGGTGGTGCGGTGTCATCACCAACAGGTGGTTGTTCATCACAATAGAGCTTTACCGGACTAAAACCAGGAATATTGATTTGCACTGTACCGGTTTTTTGTTGCTTATTACCCGCTTCGGCGACCAAATTCACTTCAAATTTCAATGCTTCTGGAGGTTTGGATTTTTTAAACGGCGCAGGTGTGAATTCAGTGGGCACGGGCTGTGTATCGCCCTGCTCGCCAACTTTATAATGCTTTTTCATGACATTCCTTACTCGTTCTTGTATGCAACTACGAGTAACACGCAGGGTCAGTTAAGTCAAAAGCAAAAGAGGCAGTGTCTGGGGTAGCCATTAACATAACTCTTGGAAAACTGTTCCTTCAAAAAATTTAAATTAGATTATAGATTTCAACAACCCTGCCCCTAGAAAGAACCTGTAATTCCCCTACATAATTAAAGATAAAAAAGAACATTTAAGTAATAAATATTGTCAGTTTTTTTTACAAGTGCGTGTTCAAAAAAACGACAAAAACAACTAACCAACTGTTTACTATGGAAAATTTCATCATGGTCTAATAATTGCTAATTGTGGATTGTATTTTTAAATTTGCCAGAGGGAATTAACCGTATCTGGCTTATCATTAGCTAAATTACATAATTTTATAAAAGGAATATTTCTATGAAGAAACAATTAATGAGTTCAACAATTTTAGGGGCGCTAGCGCTAGTCGTTTCGACTATATCCAGTGCGGTGCCTATTACAGATGTTCAGGAATACATAAACAACACTCCTACTGAGTTTTTTGTTATCGACGATGCCTCTAAATATGACTCCCCTTATTACCGTGAGTCTGATCAGGATTGGGGTTGGGTACATAGCGGTATTGTTGGGTCAGGCTTTACTTCAATTATTCTTGATATCTCAGCATTCGATGTAGACTTTGGTTTAGTTGACGGTGAACTCGACATGATTGATATTTATGACGGTTCTAACTGGGTTTCTTTTGGAAATTTAAACGGGTCGGATGATAGCTGGGACTTCACTTCTTTCGATTTAAGCGGATACGCATGGGCAGAAGCTCAGGTTAATGCTGGTCTCCAAGTCAGAATGGACATTGATACGTTGAACGAGGGTTGGCTAGTTACTCTTGGTCGAGCTGCATTGAGCGTTGATGGTGGAGATCAAGTTTGTGTCCCTACTCCTGGGGTACCTTGTGTTAGTGTTGATGTTCCTGAACCAACAAGCATTGTGCTGCTAAGCTTAGGTTTGGTAGGGTTAGGACTTTCACGTAGACGTCAATTTAATAAATAACCTATTTATTAAAAAAGTCCCTAAAAATTTGAGTTGATGACCTATTTGGGTTCTGTTTTGCAGAGCCCTTTTTTTATAACGCCGCTACTTATTCGAGCCTGAAATATTGAAGAGCCATACTAAATCAGCTTTGTAGTCACCTATGGCTGCTTTCTGATAAAAATAAAAACATCTATCTGTCCGTAATCCATAGGGTCAGTGTATCTCCCCTTTGCTCTTGTGATTTCAAAAATTCACCCCCTTGCTCCGCTGTTTCAAAAGGATTCAAAACGGAACTGCCCTACTTTATATTCAAACTTTTTACAACCCTTGCTCGACTACTATTATGAACCTTAAAAATAGAGAGTGAAGTTATGAAAAAATTGATCATTATCGGTTTGATGAGCGCGACCATCTTTGGCGCAACAGCAGGAATGGTGCAAAGCGTTGCTGACGATCTTAAGCCCACACACCTTGAGTTATTAGAGCAAGCCATTCACGGGAATGACTACCAGACTGTATCCAACATGCTCGACAATGGACTAGATATCAATGCAGTGATTGAAGGGGATGGCACCTTGTTGATTATGGCCATTCAGGCGGGTCATGAAGCGATGGTATATGGACTAATTGATGCCGGTGCCGATGTTAATCAGGCTGTTATCGCAGATGGTAACCCACTGATAAATGCCGCCATGACGAACAACGTAAGCGTGGCACAACGTTTATTCGATGAAGGAGCCTTGGTGGATGCGATTGTTGAACATGACGAAACGGCTCTGATAAATGCTTCACGAAAGGGACATTTTGAGATGGTGAAGTTTCTCGTCGAAAACGGCGCCGATGTTAATTTGGGCCTTCATGTGAATACCGTTAAGGGCAATATTTACCGTAGCCCACTCAACGGTGCGAAAACCGATAAAATTCGTGATTACTTGTTGAACATGGGTGCCAAATCGTAACAGCACTAAAACAGTCTACTGAAAATGCCCGTATACGTCCTGCTTGCGCGGGCATTTTTACATCAGTCTCTGAGGGTTCACTCATTTAAAACGGATCTGCCCCTTTATCAACGAACCCGCCCCCGCAAGGCGCTTCTGTTAATTTTTGTTTATGTAGAGGGATTTGAATTTATATTAAATATGGAGCAAAATCAAGCAGTTAAGTGTTACCCCAATTAGCCGCAACTTAGAGCAAAAAAGACCCGCAGGTGCTTAAAATATCTTTAAGAAAAAACCCAATGAAGTGAGTCGCTGGGTTTATACGTGACTGTTAATTCATTATCTAAAGGTCACTTCACGCAACAATGAGTTTCCTGATAAGTGTCGCATTATCACTCTTTCGCCACTCTCCTCTTCCATTTTAGCGATGCTACTTTTAGCCCACTTCATATACGCTTCGTAACGTTCATCTTCTTGTTTTTTGGTAGCCATTTCACTAAAAATACTGACCAAATACATATCAGGCTCACCCTTCCTAGGATGTTGATTTATTAAAATTTTATAATCTGAAATCCATCCTTTTGATTTTGAAAATTCCATTGACTCCTGCCATTTCCCCTTAAGATGGGTGGCATAGTTCAACCATTGTCCGTCAACAATTTCAATTGATGATACTTCCCAGTAATTTCCATTTTTAAATACTCTTTCATCTTCTGCTAGTGCATTAAAAGCCAAAAAACTAAATAACAAAGCTAGCGTTGTAGTTTTTACTATTTGTGCTTTCATTTGTTTCTTTCCTTGTTACACATGAATCGTTCAGATTTCAAACAAACCTGATTATGACATCACGGTTGAATCAAGCTTAGACCCGTACAAAAATTAAACAACTCAATAATATGTGCAATAACCTTAATAAGCGATTTCCAGCAAGCTTAGAACACCGCTAGGGTAGTCCTCGTTACTAATTTTATCTTTTTAACCGAATATCGACTTACCTGAAGGCCATCAAAATGGTCAGTGAGGAAACATATGTTCATTTTTTAATAAACGATCGGTACCTTGTAAAACAACAATGAAGTATCGAGGTCAGAACAACATTAATTAAGTAAATGAGAAAATAATCATGATCTGGCCACGATATTCAGATTGCGCTAATAATGTCAGTATATAGAATATGTACTTAGAATAAGTTATAATTTGAACAATTTCTGGGAGGACAATATGACCAATGCAATTTTAAAAACTAAGGAGCAACAAGCTCGAATTTTCACTCCTAAATTGAGTAATTTTGAGACAAGCTCTCGCTATGAAGGCTTATCCTTAAAAAAAGAAAATGAAGGCAAATCTATTAAAGAACTACAATTAAAGTATGCGCGATAAGTATGGTGTAAGTCAGGATAATTATTGTTACCCCAACTCCGATGTACTGAAAAACAAATTAAATATTCTAGATGACGCTACTTTAGAAGATGCAGAATTAGCATTTACCGCCGTCAGATATACTGAATATTCATCCGCTATATCATCCATAAATTCATTCAATTTGGCTCACCTAAAAACACTACATCAACAACTTTTTCAAGATGTGTTTGAATGGGCTGGGAAAATCAGAACTGTAGACATATCAAAAGGTTTGACTCGATTTTGTACATGTCAGCGCATTGAGCAAGAAGCCACAAAGCAATTTTCTAGGCTCCCATTGCTTATAAAGATTAATTCAACAGAAGAATTAATAACAGTCATTGCCGATATCTTTTGTGAACTCAATATTATCCATCCATTTCGTGAAGGTAATGGAAGAACTCAACGTTTTTTCTTCGAAGAATTATTTTTCTTTTTAGGATTGAATGTAGAGTGGCCAGACATCACAAAAGACAAATGGGTTGAGGCAAATATTCAAGGGTACAATGGTGATCTTAAGCCTTTTGTACAGATATTAACTGACGCTACATCTTAAGATAAATCGTAACAATTTGATTTTATTATATTTTTATTCATCACAATAGATATCTCTTTAGTTCTGCGATATCAACCGCTCTGACCCTATCGGTTCCAAGCCAGTCACTTTTTCTTCTACAGCTAAGAATAAAGTAACCAAAAAGACGCCGCCGCTAATAAAGTTTTTAAACGCATAAAATAGCTTATTCTTGGGTCGTTCCAAATGTGTCCCTTCAACTTCCACTCAAATGGCGTCCATGCCATTTGCCCCAAGAATAAGCCATTTTTTGCTGAAACTTTAAAGGCGGGAAAAGAAGTGGCGGAGCCACCATAGCTGTTATGGGCTAAGCCGATTCTCTTATAATGGATGCCTACGTAATCAATAATAACTACTTACAAACTACTTTCATCTCTTGTTGGTAGTCTATTGTCCGCAATTCGATTTGATTTCTTTTCATTTCCAAATTCATGCTTTGATAAACTAGACTTAATCAATTTTTTTAAACTAACTAATGATTTATTTGAAGCAAAACTATATCTATACTCATTTTTTAATGATGAATATAAATCCATCAAGTAATATGAATTTTTGTGTGATTTGGAAATATAGTTTTGAATGTACACGTCCCAACCTTTAGGTCTATTTTCAATAATTAATAAGTTGAGTAAATGCTGATTTAACAAATTGGTTTCAGTCTCTGCTCTGTTTAAAAGGGTTGTTCCAATCTTCTGTGAAAAAACATCTTTTCCGAACCATTTGATAATATTTGCAGGGATAGAAACTATAATATTTTTAACTCTTTCTTCACTGTCCTCCTCACCAAAATCATCAGTTAAAGAAAATGTAGCTCCGTCAATTTCAAAATATCCATTTTTACTTAATACTGGCGACAAAGTTGTTAATACATTTGAAAGTTGTCCCCAAGACAGTAGTAATTCATCTAATAAATTATGTCTCGCCTTAAGCTCTCCATAATTACTATTTCTTAGAGTTAAAGCGCCTGAATGTATAGCTTTCATTAATCGTAAAAATGAATATGTCTCTAATATATGTGTAATGTTTTGCCTTAATGGTTTCACTTGATCATAAGACTTGTCTGCATATGCATCTTTAATTTCATCAGGTAAATCTGAGTTCAAAATACCATTTGTGAGATCACTTTCTAATTTTGCAACTCCATCGGCTGTAGGAAGCCACTGTAAATTATCAAAAACGTTAAAGTCGATTGGGAAGTTGCATTTTTCAACTACAGTATTTCGAATACCTCTCAAGTCCTGTGTTATTTGATTTAAAGCATCCGTTCTTTTTCGATCAATACCTGTATAGAATTCAATAATTTCTGGATAATTAATGTAGTTCATATCAGACAAAATATAAGAAGCAAACCTTTCATTATTTAACATTCTATGGGCAGCAAAATAGAACACCCAATAGCTAAATTTGAAATAATAAAATTCACCTCTATGTGCCAAAATATTGTTATCACGTAATATTTGGAAGATGACAATTACATCTAGGTCTATTTCATTATCTTTACAGAATTTTGTTAAAGTTTTTATGAAATTCTGTTCTGTAAACAAATAGTTTTTATTTTTTAACATTAATTCACAAAAGTAGCCCATGGTGTGCTCGGTATCCATTAAATCTGGGCGTGTTTTATATTTCGGTATATATCCAGTATTAAAAATATAATTTAATACTCTAGATATCATATCAGGTCTATTTATTGGACTATCATCAAACTTATCCTCTGATATTTTTAATAAGGTCAAGCAATTTTGAGGTGTTCTTGGAATGTTAATTGCCTCAAGATCCGATAAAATTTTGTTGAGAACCTTATCTTCACTTTCAATATATTCTTCACTAGTATTGTATATTCGCACTAGTTCCCTGATAGAATTTCTAGGTAACGCCCATAAATACGCTTTTTCAAAACTCCTTTTACAAAGACTTTCGTCTTTTTCATTCAATAATGGATTTTCTCTGTTTGTAATAAAAACAATTAAAGGGATATTTCTAAACAGTTCATCAATAATATCTAATATTTTTCCTGAGTTTTCTAAAGAGCACGAAAATTCGTCTAATACAATGCATTCAATGTCCGCAACTTTTAATTTTAAAGTACCTAATTTACGAGATACCCTTTTACTTATTTCCCCTTTGTTAACCTTCAGAGAAGAAGCATCAATGTATAACCAGAAAGAGTTAGATTCACTTATCCATGCTGTCTTACATAAATAATGAGCTAGAGATGTAGAACCATATTGTTGAGATGCAATAATCTTAATATCTTTTGGGTTGGCAATGACACTTTGAATCTCTATCTTGTTGCGATTTTTAAAATTTTTTTTTGGGCGTGTCTTCCGGAATATTATAAAGCTGCGGCTCGACCCAGATGTTACTATCGGCTATAAAAGATGATAAAGATGCGGTTAAGTTTTCAGATAAACTGTGTTTTATAAATAAATGTTCTTCATCTGATAGTACTGATGTTAATTCCACTTTCCCATATGAAATGGGAATAATAACTTCTTGTTTTACTTCATTCGGAATGGAGTAAATATCTAACAAATGCTTAGAGCAAATAGCATAGTTTTTAGTCTTATCCTTTTGGATACAGACAATCCCAACTACTTTATTGGAATGATTACAGATAACTGGAGATCCGCTATATCCATTAGATATAGGTTCAGGAGTAGAAAGAGCTAAAGTATCAATTGTTAAAAAATCAGATTTTTTTATTTCGATTTTTGTTTTAACTAAAATACCCTGTATAGATTCCTTAATTGGATCGCCCAATAACCTTGTGTAGCCTATTACTTTAGCCTCTTTTGTTATTTTACTCGCTTGAATAGCTAAAGGAGGAAGTTGAATTCCCTCAACATACAAAATGGCTAAATCTATACCTTCTTTATACTTATTCTGAATAATTGTAGGTGTTGTCCCTTCGACCAAAATATTGTCGCCACAATTAGTTACTACATGTCCACATGTAGCTATGAAAATACCGTCATTATCACTATCAATAACAAAACCAGTTCCAAGTACGCTTCTATCTTTGTTGTAAATAGCTAGAATTGAATTATCCATTATGTTTCTTCAATGTCATTTCTACTTGTATATTTGCACCTGCAGAGCTCTTTGCCAAAATGAAGTTACCTTCGACACCTACCTTTACACCTATAGTCACTTTTGTGGATTCAATATCAATGTCATTTGATATCTCTTTCAATGTTTTACCAATAGGTGTGCAGACTGCCATGATTAAGGACTGAACTTTATTTATTGATGAATTTACAGTCGTGTTGTTTGAAATTAATTGCGCCTCCTCATCGGACACTTCAATTTCAACTTGTATTCCATCACTAAGTTTGATTATTTTATCCATACTGATCCTTCAATTTAAATTTAAACGTTACATACTGGAACCAATTTTTGGTTAAAACATATTTACATGGACTTCCATCCTTTCATAGGCTTAGTTTCAAATAAAGGAGTAATATTTTTATCTAAAATTACCCAAACAATTATTAAGTCAGAACAGAACAACTCAAATAGATATACCCACTTAAATAATTAAAACTTCAAATACTAGAAGGTAGGAGAGCCATCAAATCGATTATCGGCAAAGCCGATGTCTTTGCTCTACGCCTCGCATCTATGTTCGCCAATTATTTTTGAGATTTTGTAGGTCAATTTACATGGATGTAAATTGAGTCGTAGAGTGCCGGGAGCACATTACGACGACCTGCTAAATCTCATAAATAATTGGATGAAGAACATAACCGGCGAGCGGCCTTTCTTGCTTACTTCTTTTGGCTGTAGAAAAGAAGTAAGTCGCACAGAAGGGATTCTGTGAGATACCTGCCATGGATGGCAGTGCCCGCTAGGGCATAAAACCCTATAGGTAACACCAACCTTAAAAGGTGTTACCTAACTCAACAAAGCGAAGCGCGAATTAATCCCGCTTATTATTAGCCTGACGCACCCTATGCTTCTTAACCGACCGCCGCATACGACTAATCTTCACATGATCCAACTTACCGGGATCAATCTTAATCAAAGTCTCTGTCTCAGCAGGCAGTTGCACACTTTCTCTTAGGGTATTTAAATCAGGTAAACCTAATTCTACCCAGCCACCTTGAGGTAAACGTTTTTGTAATTCTAGGGTGCCATAACGCACTCTCATCAAACGGCTTACTTGTACGCCTTGAGATTCCCATAAACGTCTAACTTCACGGTTTCTGCCTTCAGACAAACTGACGTTAAACCAAGTGTTTGTGCTTTCTTCATCACCAGGCCTTTTAACAATATTGGTAAATTTGGCTTCGCCGTCTTCTAGTTGCACACCTTTAGTTAGGCGTTTAAGCATTTTATCTTCTACTTCACCAAACACCCGCACCGCATACTCGCGCTCGACTTCGTGTGAGGGGTGCATAAGGCGATTGGCCAGTTCGCCATCATTGGTGAATAACAATAATCCACTGGTATTAATATCTAAACGTCCTACTGCGATCCAGCGGCCGTTTTTGATTACTGGCAGTCGGTCAAATACAGTTGCACGGCCTTCGGGATCTTTGCGGCTACACAGTTCACCTTCGGGTTTGTTGTACATCAAGACTCGGCAAGCAGGTGTGTCATTGGATTTGTTAAGGGCATTGCCATCGACGCGAATTTTATCTGCAGGTTCAACCCTGTCACCTAAAGTTGCCAATTTGCCGTTAACAGAAATACGCCCTGCTTCTATCCATCTTTCCATTTCACGGCGCGAACCGGTTCCAGCGTTAGCTAGTACTTTTTGTAATTTATCACTCATTAATGTATTTGCTCTGATCCGTCTGGAGGAGTGGGCAAGGTCGCCTCCCCTGCTACAGACTCTGTTGGTTTACCTTTAGTTGCGACATCTTGCACGGCATCGCTTAAAAGAATGTTTAGTGGTTCGTCAGATCCTTCGGACGTAATAAAATCGTCACTACTGGGTAATTCACTCAAGCTTTTTAACCCGAAGTAATCTAAAAATATTTTGGTTGTGGCGTATAAAGAGGGGCGCCCCGGTACTTCTTTGTGTCCTATAACTTTTATCCAGCCTCTTTCACCTAAGGTTTTCATAATTTGACTACTAACAGAAACTCCCCGCACGTCTTCTATTTCGCCACGGGTAATAGGTTGCCTGTAAGCCACTAACGACAAAGTTTCTAACATCGCCCGTGAATAACGGGGCGCGTTTTCTTGCCATAACTTACCTAACCAAGGGCTAAGGCTATCCATAGATTGAAAACGATAACCTGATGCGACTTCAACTAGCTGTATGCCTCTTGCTTGATAATCTAACTGTAGCTCTTTAAGTGTATCCTTGAGCATGGTTTTACTCACCTCTAGCCCTGCTAGTACACTTAGTTGCAGTTGTTCTTGAGTAAGAGGTTCGTCAGCCACAAAAATAGCGGCTTCGACTAGTTGTTTAAGTTGTACTCTGGATATTTTAGCCATCTAGTTCGGCCTCAGCATAATTAATCGGGCCACTCATTTTGATATGAATGTTGGCATAGGGCTGGGCTTGCACTAGCTCAATTAAACTTTCTTTGGCTAACTCTAAAATTGCTAAAAAGGTCACTACTACACCAGCCTTACCTTCACTGGCATGGAACAATTCATCAAAACCGGTAAAGTGATCAGCGGAAATCTGTTCCAAAATCAAACTCATACGCTCACGGGTAGACAAGGTTTCTTTTTCAATATGGTGATGTTCAAAAGCTTGGGCTCTTTGCATCGCCCCTTGAAAGCCTAGTACCAATTCTTGCAAACTGACAGTTGGCAGAATGCGAATAGCCTCAACCGAGGGTGCTTTTTGCACATTAACCGTAAATACGTCCCTTTCTTGTCTGGGAATGTTATCCAACTCTTGAGCGGCATGTTTGATGCGTTCGTATTCTTTTAAGCGGCGGATAAGCTCGGCACGGGGATCATCTTCGTCTTCTTCCGCATCGGGGCGCTTGGGCAACAACATCCGCGATTTTACTTCGGCTAATATAGCCGCCATTAATAAATATTCAGCTGCGAGCTCTAGTTTAATGTCTTTCATCAGCTCAACATATTCCATGTACTGCTGAGTGACTTGATAAACAGGCAAGTTGACGATATCGAACTTTTGTTTGCGAATTAGGTACAACAATAAGTCTAGAGGCCCTTCAAAGGCTTCTAAAATTAATTCAAGTGCATCAGGAGGAATGTATAGGTCTTCAGGTTTCTCAATCAACGCTTCGCCATTGATAAACGCCAGCGGCAACGGCTGTTGCACTGGCTCACTGGCTAGGTTAGATGCTGAAAAAGAAGAATTATCTGCAGACATAAAAGGTAACTAGGAGTCTAAACAAAAGGGCTAGTGTCGCCACTGCCTTCTCTGATAATAGTATTTTCACCTTCTGACATATCAATCACAGTAGTAGGCTGTTCACCTAAAAATCCACCATGAATGATCAAGCCCACTTGTTTTTCTAATTCATCACGTATGTCATCAGGATTAGATTCTGCAATCAATGCACCTGGCAAAATAAGGGTAGTCGACATTAACGGTTCGCCTAACTCCTCCAAAAGTGCCAAGGCAATTTTGTTGTCTGGGATCCTGATACCAATGGTTCTGCGTTTAGGATTTTGAAGTCTTTTGGGTACTTCTTTAGTGGCTTTAAGGATAAAAGTGTAAGGACCAGGGGTGTTATTTTTAATCATTCGAAAAGCAGTATTGTCGACTCTGGCATATTCAGATAACTCAGACATGTCACGACACATCAGCGTAAAATTATGATCTTTATCAATTTGACGAATACGGCAAAGTTGTTCGAGGGCAGCTTTGTCATTCATATGACAACCGATGGAATAACCAGAATCTGTGGGATATACCACCACAGCGCCTTGATGAATTAATTCACAAGCTTGTTTGATCAAACGTACTTGCGGATTCTCGGGATGAATATAAAAAAACTGACTCATAACTTTATTCCTATTCTACTATCGCAGCAGTATTGCCTGTTAAGTTGTGTAATAACTAGCAGGCCATCTGTTAGCTAGTTTTTGTTACCCAGCAAGAGACCAATCATGCCATATTGGCACAAGTTGTTCTGGAAGCGTAAGGTTTTTACCTAATTCAGTCCAGCGGTTTGGATAATGAAAATCAGAACCACTGGATGCTTGTAAATTGTGTTCGCTGGCCATATCAGCCAACAGTTTTTTGCGCTCTGGGGTTAAATGGGAATGAACAACCTCCATCCCGTCTCCACCAGCCATGGCGAATTCGGCAACCAATCGTTTTAACCACTTAGTGGTCATATCATAATGCCCTGGATGAGCCAATACAGCCTTACCACCAGCATCGTGTATCCAGGTGATCGCTTCTGCTATTTCAATCCACTGCGGCTTAACATGGGCTTTTTTGCCTTTGCCTAAATACTTCTTAAATACAGTATCAAAGTCTTTTACAACTTGGCGTTGCACTAATACTCTAGCAAAGTGCGCTCGAGTGATTTGGCCCACGCCCGCCATTAACTTTGCATCTTCGAATACGTTGTCGATACCTACTTTGGCAAGTTTGTCGGACATTTGCTGAGCCCGCCTGTCACGCTCTTTACTTTGTTGGTCTAAGCGAGCCAAAAACTGAGTATTAGTATGATCGACATTTAAACCCAAAATATGAATATCAAAGTTATGCCAAGAAGTAGATATTTCGACACCAGACATGATTTGCATCGAACGTTTTTGCGCAGTCTGATAATCCAGCGCCTCTTGAATACCGTTAACCGTGTCATGGTCGGTAATAGCCAAAACATCGACTTGCATATTGTGCGCGCGATCAATCAACTCTTTAGGCGTAAGGTGCCCATCAGAATAATGTGTGTGGCTGTGCAGGTCGATTTTCATTCAATGGTAACTTTTATTAATTATTTTTATTTCTGAATAAGATTAATTTGAGTATTGACATAGAAGCGTTTTTGTTTTCTTCTATGCACTCAAATTTAAGTTGCTTGGCGCTATTATACTGATCCGCAGCCGAATAACCTATTTAAACTACTCAAGAGAACAATTTAAACTACTCAAGAGAACAATAACTAATGAAAAATATTCAAACACGCAACATTTGGTGGTGGCACAACCTGAACTAACGGGCTGTGAGTGTTTGCATTTTTTCAAAAAAAATTCAAAAAAAGCCCGTATAATGCGGGCTTTTTTACGCCTGCTCTTCCAGATAAATTGTATTAGAGAATCAAAAAATGAGTTTAGCCCAGTTAACAGAGCAGTTTGGCAAAGTAGAAACCTTAATAGTCGCCGCAGATTATGTGGCCGACCCTCTGCATGCATTCCAGTATTTATGCCAAGGCCGTAGCAATAATTTGCTTTTAGAATCAGCGGAAATTGATAGCAAAGACAATCTAAAAAGTTTGTTATTGGTAGATGCCGCCATAAAATTAGAATGCCATGGTCAGAAAGTATTTTGCCGCGCATTATCAGACAACGGCCATGCTGTATTACCTATGTTTGATGAATATTGTCCAGTTGGCGTGACTCATGAATATGATCCCGTTAAAGGTTTGGTCACTCTCACTTTTCCAGCGGCAGATACTGAAATTGATGAAGACAGTCGTTTAAAAGCCCCAGCGGTATTTGACGCATTACGTTTAATCACCAATAAAATCACCGCTATTCGCCAGCACCCTAATGCAGTATTTTTAGGCGGTGCATTGGCATATGATTTATTGGCGAGTTTTGAAAAACTCCCAGAAGTTGCAGATAGCGCCAATACTTGCCCAGACTTTGTATTTTATCTAGCTGAAACTTTGGTCATCATCGATCACCAAACTCAGCAAAGCGAAATCATTGGCAGTGTGTTTAGCGGTAAAAATGTCGCTAATAACTATTTTTCGGTTAGCCAAAGACTAGAACAAGTTAAACACAAACTAAGCACCATCAAACCTTTAGCTGAGTTACCTAAAACAGCCATTACAAATGATGATCTAGAGGTCAATAAATCAGACCAAGAATACATAGATGATGTGATCAAGCTAAAAGAAAACATCCTAGCTGGCGATATTTTCCAAGTGGTGCCTTCACGCACCTTTAGTTTGCCTTGCCCGCATCCTCATGACGCTTACCGAGCTTTAAAACAACAAAACCCTAGTCCTTATATGTTTTTCCTACAAGACGACGACTTTTGTATGTTTGGCGCGTCGCCTGAGTCAGCTTTAAAATACACCAAACAAAGCAATCAAGTGGAGATTTACCCCATAGCAGGCACACGCCCTAGAGGTAAACGAGCTGACGGAAGTATCGACCTCGACTTGGATTGCCGTTTAGAACTCAACCTTCAAGAAGATCAAAAAGAACGAGCCGAACATATTATGTTGGTTGATTTGGCTCGTAATGACGTAGCTAAAGTATCTAAACCCGGCACTCGTTATGTGACCGATTTACTCAAGGTTGACCGCTATTCCCACGTAATGCATTTAGTGTCTCGAGTAGTAGGCCAATTGCGCGATGATTTAGATGCACTTAATGCCTATCAAGCTTGTATGAATATGGGCACCTTAGTCGGCGCACCTAAAGTGAGTGCAGCCACCTTAATACGTCAAGTAGAAAAACAGCGCCGTGGCAGTTATGGCGGCGCAGTAGGTTATATCAACAACCAAGGTGATATGGATACTTGTATTGTTATTCGCTCGGCTTTTGTGAAAAACGATACCGCATATATTCAAGCAGGTGCAGGAGTAGTTTTTGACTCAGATCCACAATCAGAAGCAGACGAAACCCGCGGTAAAGCGCAAGCGGTTATCAGTGCCATTATTTCCAGCTCGCAAACAAAGGGAGCCTTATAATGACTTCAGTTGCCGCTCAAACTAATAAACCTATCTGTGTATTTTTGTTGGATAACTTTGATTCATTTACCTACAACCTAGTGGATGAACTTCGAACTTTAGGCCTTGAATTAATCGTGTATCGCAACAGTGTATCGGCTGAAGTGATTTTTCAAAAAATGCGTAACGAAGCTCAGCAGACAAACGAAACTGGCCAAGCTAAACAAGTGATGCTGATGTTATCACCAGGGCCGGGGACCCCTTCACAAGCGGGCTCAATGTTGGAACTACTTGATCTAGTAAAAGGCCAATTCCCAGTGTTGGGAATTTGTTTAGGCCATCAGGCGATTGTTGAGTCTTATGGTGGTGATATTATTCGTGCAGATAAAGTGATGCACGGTAAATCCTCTTTAATTGAACACTGCGCTGATAAAATGTTTACTAACATGCCACAGCCGTTACCCGTTGCACGTTACCATTCGTTGATGGCTAGCAATATCCCAGAGCAGTTAACTGTATTAGCAAATTTTGCCAACATCCCTATGGCTGTAGCGCATTTGCAAGATAAAATGCTCGGCTTTCAATTTCATCCAGAATCTATTTTGACGTCTCATGGCAGCCAGTTATTGATGCAAAGCATTAAATTTTTAACCCAAGATAAGGTTTAGGCAATATGATCCACACTATTCTTGAACAACTCTATCAAGGCAAAAATCTGAAACAAGATGATGTCACCGAAGCATTCTCGCAAGTGGTGACAGGTCAGGTAGATGACATTGTTTTATCTTCTTTACTGACAGCCTTAAAAATCAAAGGTGAGCAACCGGAAGAAATAGCCGGAGCCGCAGCAGCCTTAATAGCTAACGCGGGTGCATTTCCGCGCCCAGATTATGAATTTGCAGATATAGTAGGTACAGGCGGAGATGGCCATAATACCATTAATATCTCCTCGGCATCAGCGATAGTGGCAGCAAGCTGCGGCGTAAAAGTTGCTAAACATGGCAATCGCAGTGTTTCCAGTAAATCTGGCTCGGCTGACTTATTTAAAGCGTTCGATTTAGAATTAACCATGTCCCCAGACACTGCCCGTCAATGTCTTGATGAATCAAATTTGTGTTTTTTATTTGCACCGAATTATCACTCGGGTATTCGCCATGCAATGCCGGTACGCACCACCTTAAAAACTCGCACCCTATTTAATTTATTAGGCCCTTTGGTTAACCCAGCTCGCCCTAGTCATATCATTATTGGTGTATATGCTCCCGAGTTGTTGATGCCTTTTGCTAAAACCCTACAATTATTAGGCTATCAAAAAGCCTTAGTAGTGCATGGCAGTGGTTTAGATGAATTTGCCTTACATGGCGACTCCCAAGTAGTGGAAGTAAATGGTGATCAATTAACACAAACTAGTGTCTCACCCGCTGACTTTGGACTTGAAAACTATCCGTTAGACGCCATTAAAGGGGGGGAGCCAGAAGAAAATAAAGCCCTAATTGAAGATGTGTTATTAGGCAAAGGCCAAGCAGCTCACCAAGCTGCTGTAGCCATGAATACTGCAGCATTACTAAAACTATGTGGCAAAGTACAAACCTATGCCCAAGGGGCTGAAATGGCAATCCAGGCTATGCAGCAACAACTACCATTAGCCACTATTAAGCAGTCGGCTACCATCAGCCAAAACAAGTAAAGGGTAAAGTTAACTGACATGGCTAACGTATTAGAAAAAATTGTTATAGACAAAAAGTTAGAAATTGCCCAACGTAAAATCGACTTACCACTAGCGAGTTTTATTGATGGCTTAACGCCATCAGACCGCAGCTTTTATGATGCCTTGGCGCAGCCCAATGCTAGCTTTGTTTTAGAATGTAAAAAGGCTTCACCGTCTAAAGGTTTAATTCGTGAAAATTTTGATTTAGATGAAATCATTCAAGCTTACATTCCGTATGCTGCATGTATATCAGTGTTAACTGATGAGAAATATTTTCAAGGTAAATTTGAATACTTAGAATATGTGCGTGAACGAGTAACTCAGCCGGTAATTAACAAAGATTTTTTTGTTGAACCTTATCAAATTCATTTAGCCCGCTATCATAATGCCGACGCAGTATTACTAATGTTGTCTGTGTTAGATGACGAGCAATATCTTGAATTGGCCAATATTGCTGATCAATACCAGCTCGACGTGCTGACAGAAGTCAGTAATGAAGAAGAAGTTCTTAGAGCCTGTGCTTTAAAAGCTAAAATCATAGGTATTAATAATCGCGATTTACGTGATCTAAGTACTGACCTTGCTACAACTGAGCGTTTGGTGCCATTAATTAAACAACATGCTGAACACGAACACGTGATCATCTCTGAATCAGGTATTTATACCCATCAAGATGTGCGCAGGCTAGCACCAATAGCAGACGGTTTTTTAGTGGGCAGCTCATTAATGTCCGAAAAAAATATCGAATTAGCGGCAAAACAGTTGCTGTATGGCACAGTGAAAATTTGTGGCACAACCAGTTTAACCGGTGCCAAATTAGTTAAAGACAGCCCAGCCAGTTTTGCCGGTTTGATCTTCGCCGAAAAATCCAAACGTTTCGTGACCTTAGAACAAGCCAAACAAATAACTATTGCTGTACCATTTAGCTATGTTGGCGTATTTGTTAATGCGCCTATTGAGCAAGTAGTAAAATACGCACAAGAATTAGAATTGGCAGCGGTTCAGTTGCACGGTCAAGAAAACCAAACTTATATCGATAATTTACGCAGTAAGCTGCCAGCCAACTGTCAGATTTGGTTAGCCAAAGGTGTGAAAGATAACTTACCCACTCTAGATGAAAGTGGCGTTGACTACTTTTTACTAGATTGCCAAGTAGGCGAGCAATCAGGTGGTACAGGCCAAGCATTTAGCTGGCAACTGTTAGATGCGATAACCGACAAGTCCAACATTATACTTGCCGGAGGCATCACCCCAAATAATGTTAAACAGGCAGCTAATTTAGGGGTCGCCATGCTCGACTTAAATTCAGGTGTAGAAAGCGCACCGGGTATTAAGCAGCAACAAAAAATTAATCAGGCTTTTAGCCAACTTAGAGAGTATTAAAGCTAAAAACATATTCACCACAGAGGACACAGAGCGCTTCGCTAACACAGAGATACAATTTTAAGAAATACATTTCTTTTCTCTGTGCTCTCTGTGTCCTCTGTGGTAGTAATTTGCTTTTATGGCGAGCTCATAATTATGTCGCATAAAGCTAAAACCGTTTTAAAAAGTGAGAAATAGATGAATCATTTAGACAGTAAATTTGGTGACTATGGTGGTATGTATGTACCCGAGTTGCTGATCCCTGCCCTCGATCAACTTGAGCAGGTTTTTATTGATGCCCAGAAAGATCCTGAATTCCAAGCGGAATTTATGGGTTTGTTAAAAGATTATGCAGGTCGTCCAACGGCTATGACTTTAACTAGAAACCTAGTCAGTAACCCCAAGGTAAAACTATACCTGAAGCGTGAAGATTTATTACACGGCGGCGCCCACAAAACCAATCAAGTATTGGGTCAAGCGCTGTTAACCAAACGCATGGGTAAAACTGAAGTCATAGCCGAAACAGGCGCAGGGCAACATGGTGTGGCCACAGCATTAGCTTGTGCATTAATGGGCTTAAAAGCACGTATTTATATGGGTGCCAAAGACATGGAGCGCCAAGCACCTAACGTATTTAGAATGCGTTTAATGGGCGCAAAAGTGATCCCCGTTAATTCAGGATCTGGTACTTTAAAAGATGCGGTTAACGAAGCCATGCGCGACTGGTCAGCCAATTATGACAAAGCCCATTATTTATTAGGCACTGCCGCAGGCCCGCACCCTTTCCCGACTATAGTACGTGAATTCCATCGTATGATTGGCGAAGAAACCCGTGCACAAATTATGGAAAAAGAAGGCCGCTTGCCAGACGCAGTGGTCGCTTGTGTAGGCGGTGGATCCAATGCTATTGGTATGTTTGCTGATTTTATCGATGAGCCTAGCGTAAGATTAATAGGTGTAGAGCCAGCTGGTAAAGGGGTTCACACCAAAGAACACGGCGCAGCGATTGGCAAAGGCACCAAGGGTGTTTTGCATGGTGCATACAGCTATATCATGCAAGACAACGACGGTCAGATTGAAGAATCCTATTCAGTATCTGCCGGACTCGACTATCCAGCTGTTGGCCCACAGCATGCTTATTTATCTGATATTGGTCGTGCAGAATACGTATCGATAACCGATGAAGAAGCGCTCAATGCGTTTCAACTGTTGTCTCGTAAAGAAGGCATTATCCCTGCCCTTGAATCTTCACATGCCCTTGCCCATGCGTTAAATATGGCTGATGAAGCTGAAGACGGCACTATTATAGTGGTGAATTTATCTGGCCGTGGCGATAAAGATTTAGCCCACGTCCATAGCATTTTAGGAGATCAAATCCATGAGTAATTCTGCTGATCGTTACGGCGATATGTTCGAACAACTTGATGCTAAAAATGAAGGCGCATTTGTTCCATTTGTTATGGTAGGCGATCCTGATATACAAACCTCAGTGAATATCATCAAAGCTTTGGTTGCAGGTGGAGCGGACGCTTTGGAATTAGGTTTCCCATATTCTGATCCTATTGCCGACGGCCCAACTATCCAACAAGCGAGTATTCGTGCGCTGTCGAATAAGATTAAAACCGATGACTGTTTTGAAATCATTCGCCAAGTACGTGAAGCTCATGCCGACATCCCCATCGGTTTATTGTTGTACAGTAACTTAGTGCTTAAACGTGGCATCGAAAAATTCTATCAAGACGCAGTCAATGCAGGTGTTGATTCGATTTTGATTGCCGATGTACCGCTTCGTGAAGCTGACCGTTTTATTGCCATAGCCAAGCAAACAGGTATCAAACAAATTTTGATTGCACCGCCCAATGCCAGTGACGAAACCTTTGCTGAAATTGGTCAAAAGTCGCAGGGTTATACTTACTTATTAGGCCGTGCAGGTGTGACGGGGGCAGAAACAGCCGTGAGTATTCCAGCCAGTGAATTAATAGACAAACTCACTCAGTATAAAGTGGCTCCACCACTACTTGGTTTTGGAATATCCACGCCAGTACAAGTTGCAGATGCGATTAAATCAGGTGCTGCAGGAGCAATTTCAGGCTCGGCAACTGTGAATATTATTGCTGAAAATCTAAGCCAACCAGAGGTGATGCTAGAAAAACTAAAAAGCTTCGTCACCAATATGAAATCGGCTACTTACAAGTAGTCGTTTAATTTTTCATAATTAAATAGGATCCACCATGTGGTATGTGATTTATTCCGAAGATATTGAAAACAGTTTATCTCTTCGCAAACAAACAAGAGCGGCGCATTTAGAGCGTCTACAACTATTAAGCGACCAAGGGCGATTATTAGTGGCTGGTCCCTGCCCCGCCATTGACAGCGAAGACCCAGGCGAAGCAGGCTTCACCGGCTCATTGGTGATCGCTGAATTTAATAGTCTAGAAGAAGCTCAACAATGGGCAGATATCGACCCTTATGCATTAGCAGGGGTTTATCAAAAAGTAGTAGTGAAACCCTACAAAAAAGTACTTCCCTAAACAGCTAACGAGCCTTATATGAGTTACACACCGAACCTTGAATCACTTATGCCTGCCATTGATTTAAGTGCCATGCGCGCCCAAGGCGCTGGCGGGCAAAACGTGAATAAAGTATCTAGTGCCATTCATCTAAGGTTCGATATTCAATTAGCTGCTATTCCTGAATACGTCAAACAAAAACTTCTCTCTGGTAAAGATAAACGCATCACCCAAGAAGGCATTTTGATTATTAAAGCCCAAAGCCATCGTACTCAAGAAATGAATAAACAAGATGCATTCGAAAGGCTGACTGAAATTTTAGTAGAAGCAGGTAAATTACAAAAAGCCCGCAGAGCCACTAAACCCAGTAAAAATTCACAAATAAAACGAGTGGATAGCAAAGTAAAATCAGGAAGAACAAAAGTATTACGAAAAAAGGTGGATTTTTAACATAACTGCCTAGCAACCAATTTTTTATTGTTAAAGGTACACAGTTCTAGCAATCAAAAAGTCCTACAGATAAATTAGCTTTCAAACTAAAGATTGAGTTATTCGAATATTTGCCGATACAACACTTGAGTGTTATCTGAGGTGATATATGAGTAAATTCAAAAAATGTACTAGCAATAACGTTATATATGGTCTGACTGTATTGCTTATTTGGGTCACGTTAAGTGGTTGTATGCAAAGTAATGCAGCAACTACGGATAATGAATTTACGATGTCGGCCAAGCCTCAAAAACTGATTACAGATAATACTTTGAAAGTAGTTAACGCGGCATTTTACTCAACATTTATTTTAGGTGAGTGGCGTTATAAAGGAGCCAAAAATCTCAGAGGCAAGATCAACGCTTACATTCAAATTCCTGCACCATTAGAAATGAGTAAAGAAGTCCAAAAATCCTATCTGCGCACTGCTATATGCCCATCATCTGCACACAAAAATATGTGGAATGAGATAGATGGCATCCCTTTGAGCATTCATATCTATACCCACGGACAAAGAAACAGCCTTTATGTGGATTGTATAAACCCGTTTATCACAGGATAGTAAATTTTTGCAAACTGACCAATAGATTACACCTGCGCTTATGGGTGCCAGTTGGTTTAAAGTTAGTTCAGCTAAAATTCAGCCCCAATAGATTAATCTTGCAATCACTTTAAACAGGAGTGGTTACATGAAATTATTAATAACAAGCGCAATACTACTTTTAGCGGTTTCTCCTTTGGCGTTAGCTAAACATCAGAATAATTATCATAATAGTAGTCAGCATAGCCATAGAGAATTTAAAGCTAAGGTCATTAATGCTACTCCTATCTATAAATACCTGACTGTCAGTCAACCACAAACATACTGTGAACCGGCAGTAATACGTAAAACTTATAATCAGTCTCATGATAAAAGCGCAGCTATAGTAGGCGGTATTATAGGTGGTGTGATTGGGCATGCTGCGAGCGACAGAAAACACAAAGGTTTAGGTACTATAGTAGGCGCAGTAATCGGAAGTTCACTAGTACATAACATTGATAATGCTAACAATAAATACTCACGTACCTATCAAACAGTACCCAATAGCTGCGTAACTAGGCACAAGACAAGCAGTAAAGTACGTGTATTAGATGGATATGAGGTGACTTATCGCTTACAAGGAAAATTATATCAAACCTTTAGCCAACACAAGCCTACTAAGTATATCCGTATCTATGACTAACTCAGAAGTATCTGCAACTCATACCCTAATCCGATAATAACAAAAGCAATTGCTTTTAAGTCAATTGATGATTGGGGTAAACTAAAGTTTGAGCATCAACTAACAAGAGTACAATTTTGAAACAGAATCCTTACATTAGATTTATTATTGTTTGCTTAATGGCTATATCGTTAAGCAGCATATCTGTTTCTGCTCAAAATCCTGAAACACCTCCAAAAACCAAATCTGAAGCCGCAAAAAAGGCGCAACAAAAGGTTAGTGGTAGAGTGTTAAGAGTCGATCAAAATAAAAGTAAATATCGAGTCAAAGTGTTACAAAAATCTGGACGAGTTATCTCTGTCGATGTCGACAAAAAATCAGGGCAAGTCAGTAAAAAGCAGAAAAAAGATTAGACAGATTTTCGTTATGCTGGAAGTAAAAATCACCTCCAGCGAAGATTAACACAAAGAATAAATAGGCTCTAAATGCGCATACTAATTGTAGAAGATGATAGTCGTTTACTTACCCAACTTGACATATTACTGCAAAAAAATGGCTATAGTGTGGACTTGGCTGATGATGGTGCAAAAGCGTTATTTTTATTGCAAGAACATACCTATGACTTGGCTATTATTGATATAGGGTTACCTGTAATTGATGGCTTTGAAGTGATCCAAAAAGCTCGTAAAAATGACGTCA
The DNA here is from genome assembly GCF_000314995.1 of Paraglaciecola arctica BSs20135. Classification (GTDB taxonomy): domain Bacteria; phylum Pseudomonadota; class Gammaproteobacteria; order Enterobacterales; family Alteromonadaceae; genus Paraglaciecola; species Paraglaciecola arctica. Next base: position 34,595 of record NZ_BAEO01000058.1, read on the forward strand.
GTTGCCCAATATTAATTCTGACAGCACGTGACAGATGGCAAGAAAAAGTCGAAGGACTGGATGCAGGAGCAGATGATTACCTAACCAAACCTTTTCACAATGAAGAATTGTTGGCGCGAATTAATGCCCTAATACGCCGAGCCGCCGGTAAAGCCCACCCGACAATAGAAAAAGGTCCTCTCACCCTTGATACTCTTAGTGAAGAAGTAACTGTTAACGGTCAATACATTGAACTTACCGCGTATGAATACAAAGTATTAGAATACCTATTGCTCAATCCACAAAAAGTGATATCTAAAACCGAACTTACCGAACATATCTATGATCAGGACTTTGACTTAGACAGTAACGTCATTGAAGTTTTTGTAGGGCGCTTACGTAAAAAGATTGATCCAGATGGTAGCTTTAATCCCATTGAAACACTCCGTGGCCGAGGATATCGTATTAATCGTGAGCTCTAACTTGATTAGGAAAGCTAGTGCATAACCTTTCCCTTAGATTAAGGAGTTTTGCTGCCGCTATACTCGCATTGTTGATTTTTATACCTCTTACGGCAGTCACCTTAGAGCAAGCTTTCAACAGCAGTTTAAGTCAATCAATGTTGCAACAACTGCGGGTGCAAAGCTTAACCTTAATATCTGAATTTGAATTAGATGACAGTAGTAACCAAGCAGTCATGCCTGAACAGCTGTATAACGACCAATTCAATATTCCTGGATCTGGTCTGTATGCGTTTATTCAATCCCACGAGGGCGTGCTTTGGCAGTCATTATCTACCCTCAACTGGCAGCAACAACCTGAATTTATTGCGCCAGATATAGGCTCAGAAGCTTTTATCGAAGATTTTCTAATGCAAAACAACTACTTTTTATATGCCTATACCGCAGAATTTGAATCGTCTGGGGGTTACCTGCCAGTGAGCTTTTATATCCTCCAAGATAAACAAGTGTTTAATAGCGAGAAAAGAAAATTCGCTAATACTTTATGGAATTGGTTAGGCCTGATTGCGCTGCTATTACTGGTTTTATTATTGGTTAGTTTAAACGCTGCGCTGTTACCAATAAGTAGGCTAAACAAACAAATACGCTTAGCTGAAAGTGGTCATCTCAAACGAATAGATCAGCGCTACCCACCCGAACTGGAAAAACTCAAAAGCAGCATCAATCATCTACTAGAAACCGAACAACAACAGCGCAGTCGCTACAAAAACAGCCTAAGCGATTTAGCCCACAGCCTTAAAACACCTTTAGCAGTGTTATCTGGAACAGCAGGGCTTCCTGAACAAGCCAAAGAGCCTATCAGTCAAATTAACCTACAGATACAGCGACAGCTCAAACGAGCCGTCGCTGGCACCACCAGCTCTTTCGAACAAGCCGTCACTATTAAACCTGTAGTGGATAAATTATTTAACGCTATGGATAAAGTATATGCCGACAAACACCTAACACTGACCCATGATATTCCAAACCAAGAATTAGGCTTTAACGGCGATATGACGGATTTGATGGAATTATTAGGCAATGTGCTAGACAACGCCTGTAAAGCAGCAGCCAAGGTCGTCAAACTATCAGTATTAACTAATCAAAACACCTTACAAATCCAAATTGAAGACGACGGCCCTGGGATCCCAAAAGACAAACGCGAACAATTGTTAGAAAGAGGCACACGTTTAGACAGTTATAAAGAAGGTCAAGGCATAGGCATGGCGGTGGTGGCAGATTTAGTCAGTGCATACCAAGGTCAACTAGAAATAAAACAGAGTGATTTAGGTGGAGCCAAACTCATTTTGATTTTTCCGATCAGAGTGTGAAAATAACCAAAAAGTGCCAAAATCATTATATTGAAATGTCAGATGGTTTTTTAGTCCTTTGATTTTAAATGATTTTTTAACTGGCATAATATCTGCTTTATCTGTTAAAAATATCAATAACTAAAATTTAGGGAACCCAGATGGCCGTAATACTCGAAGATAGACCGATTGAAAACGTACGTGAAGAAGTGATTGATACTTTGATTTATAACTACAGTCATGGCGTAATTTCTAATGACGCTTTTGAACGCAGACTAGATCAAGCCATGGCAAGTAAAAACCATCAAGAGATATTCAATTTAGCGGCAGATCTAGATAAAACCACAGATACAGAATTCACCTCACAAAAAGAGCGTCAATTCAACGTCAACTATGCGGCCGGCGACAACGACGAATCCGAGACCATAGTTAATATCCTTGGTGGTTCCTGCCGTAGCGGTCAATGGACAGTGCCTCGTGAGATAAAGATCATTACCTTATTTGGAGGGGCTGATATCGATTTTACTGACGCTATATTTACAACCCCAAACGTCACCATAAAAATACTCTGTCTATTTGGCGGTACTGATATTTCCGTACCTGAAGACATCAATATAATCTCAAAAGCCTTTTGTATTTTAGGTGGCATAGATAATTCGGCCCCTTCTATTGCTTCGCGCCAAGCCCCTACCCTCACAATTGAAGGCTTAGTGATGTTTGGCGGCTTGGACATCAAGATCAAACGTACGATAAAAGAGAAGTTTGTAGCCTTCGCTAATCAGATGAAAACTATGTTTAACAATAAAGCTTAAGAGCAGTTGCGAGTTTCTAGCGACGAGCTGCAAGTAAAGACAAATCGGTAGCCTCTGATTAGCCAGTTCCAAATTATTACTATATCTGCTTATAAACTCAGCTTAAGTACTCTGATAAAAATAACCTAGCATTGCTTAAAAGAAGGCAGAGCTAGGTATTGCTTAGGATGTTTATTTTGGTTAATTATTCAAATTTGTTTCTAAAACTTTCTGGCAGTGGGATGGCGCAGCGTTTTTGCATATCAAATAATACCGAAGTCGCAATATTCTGCGCAGCTTGTTCACCTGTATCACTTAAATACATCACCTGTTTATAGCGAATAGACTTATTGCCGAGCTTTTCCAGACTACACTCAATATGGACCAAGGCGCCAACAGCTACCTCACTTGCATAATCAATTTCGTGTCTTACATCCGCCCAACCAATCTGGTTGTTACGCGCTTCTACTGCGTTATGCCCCAGAGTACGCATAAAATGCTGCATGGCATCATCAAACATGCCTACGTAATTACGGGTATTTAAATGCCCCATTTCGTCACATAACCAAGGGTGGGCGACGCCTTGAAAGGTAACGACTGGTTTATTGAGCATTGCTATCGGCCTCTATGATGGTTTTGATACGATGCCAAGCATCCAAAGTTGCGGCTTCATTATAACGACTACCTGCTTCTACATTTGCTTGGTTAGGCTTTGCATGGTCAAAAGTGTGTGTTACATCGGGGTACACTACCAATTCAAAATTCCCGGCATTAGATGGGTGAATTTTTGCGTAGTTTTGGCAAACGGATTCATCTATATAGCGATCAGCATCGCCTAATAACATCAGAGTATTGATATTAACTGTCCATTCAGTTGGGCAACTACCGTAAAATAAGAAAGAGCCTTTAATCACATTTTGGTAGTTATGCTCAGGTAACTGAGTCAAGCTAAGTGGCGTCTCATTATGACTAAGTTGCTCTAAAAACGACCAAATGGTTAATGCACCGTGAGAAAATCCAGTTAAGTACACTTGAGTAGGGTCAGCAAAGTCTCTATCTTTTAATGAATCTATGATCACTGCAATATCCCCCGAACGTTCCCAAGGCGTCATTTTTGTAAAGTTACAGGCATCGTTCCAATCGGTGCTTCTTCCGGCATAGCTATCAATCGCAATTACCGCAACGCCAATTTCATTGTACCTTTTGGCCCAATCTTGTTCGTGTGTAGCCGTTGCGCCGCTGCAGCCGTGCAAAAATAACACCACGGGATAAGGGGCTTGGCCGTGCTCTGGAATAAATACTCTCTCATGTGGAAGAAGCTCTTGCTTCATTTGCTCAAGCGATTTTGCAGTGACGGTTTGTTGAGCATGCTCTTTCGCCTGCTTGATCCAATCAGCGGTAGAGCCTTGTTCTATTGTTTGTTCAAGGCTGGCACGATTATCCTTAACATTATGTGCAGAGTCCTGGTTTTTGTTGTCTGGTGAGCAGGCAAACATTGTAGTTGTTGTTACAAATGCCAATGCTAGATATAGCCAAAACTTATTCATGAAAAGATTCCTTTTTAGCCCCTTGCTGAGGCGTTTGTATAATAATGTCAGGGCGATGTAATACCGCGCCAAAATCTTGTTTTAGTTGTTTCATTAGCGACTTAAACATCACTAGTAATATTGGGATAAGGGGCAAAGCTAGAATAACCGTTGAGGCTTTGACTGTATCAAGGGCATCGATAACCAATAATCCAACCGCGATTACAGCTAAAATCACGGCCCAAGCAACTCTATTCCAGCGTGCAGGTTCTTGATCAGCACTTAAGTTCTTGGTGCTAATACTTGCCAGTACATAAGCTGACGAGTCAAGCGTGGTGGCCAAAAATACAAAGCAGAGTAAAGTGAACACGACTATAACGAAGGTGCTCATTGGCAGAGTTTCCAAAATAGCCACAACTGTTTTCGGGATCCCTTGTTGTGCTAAAATATCCTGTACGGCTAATACCCCCGTAAGTTCTAAATTGAGCGCATAAGCACCACATATGGCTAAAAATGACATGCAACCTAAACTGCCCCAAAGCAGAGTGCCAAGCACTAAACTACGAATGGTTCTACCTTTTGAGATCCGACCAATAAACAACCCCATTAGCGGTGCATAGGCTACCCACCAGGCCCAATAAAACAGGGTCCAATTATTGGGAAAGCTGTTGCCGGTGACAGGTGCTAGCCAAAAGCTGATACGCGCGAAGCTGTCTAACAACAAACCTAGGCTATTAAAGGTCATAGACAGAATAAACACTGTAGGTCCTGCTATAAAAACGAATAACATGACTATGATAGCCAGGACAATATTGACATCACTTAACCAGCGGATACCATTTTTTAGCCCTCGGTATGCACTACCGCCAAACAATAACGCCCATACTCCAATAACGCCAAGTCGCATGCCTATTGAGTCTTCAATACCGAATAAATGACTAACCAATTCAGACACTAATGGCACACCTAAGCCAAGAGAGGTACCTGCACCACCTAATAAACCAAGTAAAATAAGAGTGTCGGTTACCGCACCTAAGACGCCATCGCTTTGGCCTTTAAAAACCGGACGACAAGCTTCAGATACTCGTAGAAAGTGCCGTTTACGCACATGTAAGCGATAAGCTACGGCAACCGCGGGCAGAGCATACAATGACCAAGGAACAAAACTCCAATGGAAGAGCGTATACATATGGCCCCAGCTATAGGCTTGGTCTGAGCCAGGCACAATTTCCAGAGGCGGGGTTGAAAGATAATAAATAGGTTCAACAAAAGACCAGCTCATTAAACCAATGCCAATCCCTGCTGAGAACATCATGGCTGCCCAGCTGACTTCTGAATACTCCTTTTCACCGTCTTTAGTATCTAAGCGAACACGACCATAGCGCCCAAAGGCTAAATACAAGGCAAAGATAAACGCAGAGAAACCAAAAATGACAAATAGCCAACCGAACTTAGCTGTAATAAATGCCATCGCATCGTTGGCCCATTGCTGTGAAGCTTGGGGGTGTATAATAAGAGTTAACGCAACTGCGGCCGCGATTAAAAACGCAGGACTAAAGACAGCCACATCCAATTTAGATTTATTCATTAAAACATTTTCGCGACGCTAATCCCAAAAGTACGGGGTTCACCTTCAATAACAAAGCCTAGGCCAGCTTGTGAGAAAGCATGTGATGCATATTCTTTATCTGTTAAGTTTTTTCCATAAACAGATATTTCCCACCCCTCAAGATTTTCCCAAGTTATATTCGCGTTTAATAAAGCGTGGCTGTTACCAGCGGCAACAGCATCGCTGTTTACGCTATAGTAAATACGGCTTTGATAAGTCAGGTCGGTGCGTAAATCTAAGGTTTGACTGTTCGCCAGTAACCACTGGTAATTGAAGCCTGCAGAGCCGCTTTTTTCAGGTGTTCTGGCTAAAGTGTTACCGACAACTAAAGGATCTATGGCAAACGACGTATATTCTGAGTCTGTAAAGGCTAAAGTGGCGAATAACCGCAAGCCGTCGCCTATTCTGGCATTGGCATCTAGCTCTAAACCTTTTACTTCGGCATCACCGGTAGCCGTACGAATATCACCCGTGTCTAAATCGGTGGTAAAGCTTTGTAAATCGGAATAATCAAGAAAATACACTGCAGCATTTAAAGACAGCTGGCGATCTAACAGACGGGCTTTAAACCCAGCTTCGTAGTTACGGGCTTTTTCTTGATCAAAGGGAGTTGTCGCCATAGCTTTATTGGCGGCTATACCATTATACCCACCGGCTTTATAACCTTCAGATACGGTGAAATAGAGCATGTCTTGGCTATTAGTAAAGTAATTAACTGTTACTTTAGGTGTAAAACTAGTCCAGCTTTTTTCTGCACTAACTTGATAGCTTTCTTGCAAAAATCCCAATAAATCTTCTGCACCTGTAGCATTGTTTGAAAAGTCTTTTTTATCGTAGGTGTAACGGCCACCTAAGGTAAAGTTCCAGTGATCGTTTATCTTGTAACTACCTTCACCAAATATGGCATAACTAGTGGTGTCGTTAGTCGCATCCCAAATCGGGCGTGACAGTAACTCTGGATGGCCCTGCAGCGCATACATGATACTTGAGTCCCAAGCTTCTATCCGTTGTATATCTTCATTAAAAAGATAAAGTCCGGCAGTCCATTCAAAGGGGCCATTGCTGAGGTTTTGCAATCGGAACTCTTGAGTAATCTGTTTAGAATTTTCACTGGCATCATTGGTTAACGCCAAACCAGCGGGCGCTAAATACCGACCAAATAAATCATCTTCAAAGGAGTAATCTTGCTCACGAAATGCCGTGATTGAAGTAAACAAAATATCACTCATCTCAACGGTTAAATTACCTGAAATGCCATATATTTCCCGTTTCGCATTGCCATCTTTAAACATGTCAACTTTATCAATTGCATTGCCTGTTGTTGGAGCTTGGCCAAATACAGATGTGTAATTTTTAATGGTTCGCGCACCTGGGCCATGCAAGTCATCTTTTGAATAGTCGGCAATAACCATCAATTTAGTATTATCACTTAATCTGAAATCCAGTTTACCGCGCATCGATTGATTATCTTGATCGCGCAGTTCCATATTAGTCGCAATATTATCTACCCATGCATCTCGTTGACGTATAGTACCGGCAAAGCGGCCATTGATATTATCAGTAATAGCGCCACTGACCATTCCCTGTAGCTGCATCAAATTATCGCTACCGTAAGTGGTTTTTAGCTTTGCCTCATAAAAGTCAGTTGGGTCTTTAGTAATAACGCTAATGGCACCACCAGCGACGTTTCTACCATAAAGTGAACCTTGCGGCCCTCTTAAAACTTCTACCCTTTCAATATCAAACATGTCAGAACGAAACCCGCCGGCGCGGCCAGCATACACATCATCAATAAAAACGCCAACGGAAGCATCATCACCGACAGAGCTTGAATTAGTGCCAACGCCTCGAATATAAGGCTGTGGCGTCACTGGATTATAGGTAGATAGGGTAAAGCCAGGGGTCATGCCTGCTACATCTTCAATATCTAATATATTGGCACGCTCTAAGGTAAGAGAGTCAAAGGCTGAAACTGCCATGGGGACTTCGGTTAAACTTTTTATTCTGCGGCTGGATGTAACGGAAATGACTTCAATATCGTTACTTTTTTCTGCGGTCTTGGCCTCTCTTTGTTGAGCTTGAGAGGGTGTAGCATGAATGAGAGTAATAACAGCTAATGCTATGGATGACTTAGTAAATGTTGAAAATACAATCATTATTTTTCCTGTGGATTTAGTCACTTTAAATTAAAATACGCGGACTATTTGCGATGAATTACGAACTAATGGTAGGTATGCTATAACGACTCAGAGATTTAACTTTAGATTATGCGACACTATATATCGTTTTTTTGTATATCTCCTTTAACTAAAACGAGCAATTAATGACCAATGTTTTTTTATCGCCTAAATTTAGCGACAGTGATGTAGTACATATCGCCTTTATTCTCGTGGAGCAATTTTCGTTGTTTGCTTTAGCTTGTGTCTCGGAACCTTTACGGGTGGCAAATAGGCTAGCAGGTAAAAAACTATTCGAGTTTTCATTTATATCTGAAGATGGTAACCCAGTTAAAGCCAGCAACAACATAGCTTTTAATACTCAATATAGTACCGCGAATTGCCCAGATGATTATCAAACTTTTATTGTTGTGTCTGGCTTTGATCCTCTAGTTTATGCCTCGAAAAGCTTGTTAGCAGAGCTGAGGCGCTTAGCTGCAAAGGGAGTGAGTTTAGGTGGTGTAGATACCGGTGCCCAAATATTGATAAAAGCGAGGGTTATGACAGGGCTTCGAGCAACGATGCACTGGGAAGCGGCGACAAGCTTCCAAGAAAACAACCCTAACGCAGATATTTTGCAAGAGCGGTTTTTAATTGAAGATAATCGCGTTTCCTCTGCGGGCGGCATTAGCGGTTTAGACATGATGTTAAGTATCATAGCGGTAAATAATGGCCAAAACTTAGCACTAGATGTAGCTGAACAGTTTACCTATAACAGCATCCAAAATTCCGATGATTCTCAACGTATGAGTATTCGAACCCGTTTAATGACCAGTAATAGAAAGTTGATAAAAGCAGCCGCGATCATGGAAAAGAATTTAAATAAAAACCTGTCCATAAAAGAAATATCCTCACAAGCCTCTATTTCCCAACGTAAATTAGAAAGGTTATTTGCACTAAAATTAGATACCTCACCCAAACAATATTACCGAAAAATGAGGCTTGAGCAGGCACGTTGTCTTCTGCGACAAACCGATATGTCCGTGCTTGATGTATCTATTGCTTGCGGCTTCTCTTCAGCAGCTTATTTAAGCGCCATATATAAGCAAGAATTTAACATTCAGCCAAGTAAAGATAGGAACGAGCAACAAGTCTTTTAACCACAAAGATCTACTTTATCCATTATCTGTCGTAAAAGAATAAGTTTTTCACGTGTTTCTGATAGTTCATAATTATACAAGCTATAGGATATATAGCTGAAGCTAATTTTTAGGATATATTATGAATAACAACGTGATTATCACCTGCGCGGTCACCGGCGCCGGCGCGACCACAGATAAAAGCCCGCATGTGCCAGTAACACCAAAACAAATTGCTGAGTCCAGTATTGCTGCTGCTAAGGCTGGGGCCTCGGTTGTTCATATTCATGTCCGCGATCCTAAGACAGGTGCGTCTAGCCGTGATGTTGCGCTGTATAAAGAAGTCGTCGATAGAATACGCAGTAGCAATACCGATGTAGTTTTGAATTTAACCGCGGGAATGGGCGGCGATCTATTTTTAGGGCCTGACAGTCATCCGTTGCATTTTGGCCAAGAGACAGACCTAGTCGGTGCTGAAGAAAGATTATTACACATTGAAGTATTAAAACCTGAAATTTGCACATTAGATTGTGGCTCACTTAACTTTGGTGATGATAACTTAGTGTATATATCCACCCCTGCGATGTTACGCCAAGGGTCAAAGCGAGTACAAGAATTGGGGGTAAAGCCTGAGCTTGAAATTTTTGATATGGGTAACTTAGCCTTTGCTAAGCAAATGGAAAAAGAAGGGCTACTCGACTCACCGGCACTCTTTCAATTGTGTTTAGGGATCCCCTGGGGTGCCCCAGCTGACACGACAACCATGAAAGCCATGGTTGATAGCCTGCCACAAAATTCTGTTTGGGCCGCTTTTGGTATCGGCAGACACCAGCTACCTATGGCCGCGCAAGCTGCCATTTTAGGCGGTAACGTCCGGGTCGGTTTAGAAGATAACCTGTATTTAGAAAAAGGTAAGTTAGCGACCAACGAGCAATTAGTTGCCAAAACTGTGAGCTTACTGGAGCATCTAGGTGCTGTGCCAATGACGCCACAGCAAACCCGTGAAAAACTTAATCTTATCAAGGTGGGCTAATGTCACAATTTCCAAAGCAACAAAAAATCGCTGCCATTATTGGTACTGGGGTTATAGGAGCTGGATGGGCTGCTCGTTATTTAGCGAATGGCTATATTGTCAAAGCTTGGGATCCAGGTGAAAATGCAGCAGAAAAACTGCAACAAAGCATTGAAAATGCTTGGCCGTCCTTACAAAAAATAGGCCTAAAACAAGATGCTGATCTGGCAAACTTACATTTTTGCCAGACTTTGGCAGAGGCTTGTGCCGATGCCCAGATCATCCAAGAAAGTGCCCCAGAAGTACTTGAGATAAAATCTAAGTTGCTGCAGGAAATCGCTTTATCGGCCCCTGTTGATGCAATTATTGGTTCATCGACATCGGGCTTTAAGCCAAGTTTGTTACAAAAAAGCGTCAACAACCCTGAAAGAGTCATAGTTACCCATCCTTTTAACCCAGTATATTTACTGCCGTTAGTTGAAGTAGTAGGGGGAGAACTCACCACGGCAGCCACAATTGAGCAAGCGAAAGCACTATATACTGCGCTAGGTATGCATCCGCTGCATGTTCGTAAAGAAATTGACGGTCACTTATCCGATCGTTTATTAGAAGCCTTATGGCGAGAAAATCTGCATTTAGTCAATGATGGTATTGCGACTACTGGTGAATTAGACGAAGCCATTATTTATGGACCCGGTTTACGCTGGGCGTTAATGGGCACTAATTTAACTTACCACCTTGCAGGCGGTGATGCGGGTATGCGGCATATGCTGGAGCAATTTGGTCCAGCTCTGAAATTACCCTGGACAAAGCTAGAAGCCCCAGAGCTTTCAACCCGTCTAATTGACAGTATGGTTGCCGGTACCCAACAGCAAGCAGGAGAACGCTCGGTCAAAGAATTGGAGCAATTACGTGATAACTGTTTAATCAGTATTATGGAAGCTTTAGCCCAATATGAAGTAGGCGCAGGTAAAGTGCTTAGTGATTATCGTAAAGCTATTTAACAAAATTAGGGGGTAGCTGGTTATTTTGCTTCTTTATCAGACTTATTTTTTCTATAGGTGGATGGCCTCATTATGACTCTGACGGTGGTGTTACTATTAGAAAGTGGTTACACCATAATAGGTCATCCGCTAAAAACTGCGCAATGGTGAGTTGCTCGGTTGTTTGCGAGAAAATTAGCTGAAACTCGTCGCGCTGTAGCGTGATCTTTGGCAGGTTAATAATACCAATTTAATGTAAGATACCATGCGCATTCATCGTTTTTATAAAGAATAAAGAGACCAATATGAGCCGTCATTTTGACCAAGCACCTGGCTTACAAGAACATCACGATCCTGCCACCCATGAGTTTGTGTTTAATCAAACCATGCTTAGGATCAAAGATCCTAAGCGCACGCTCAAATTTTATACCGAAGCATTAGGCATGACACTGGTAAAACGATTAGATTTTACCAAAATGAAGTTCACACTATATTTTCTAGCAAGTATTCCACCACAGAGCCACAGTGATTGGTCAAACGATAACAATCAACGCCTTGTGCAAACCTTTGGTCGACCAGCCATGTTAGAACTTACCCACAATTGGGGCGATGAGAGTGACGACAGTGTGTCTTATCATAGTGGAAACGAGAAGCCTAAAGGCTTTGGTCACATTGGTTTTGCAGTACCTGATATTGACGTTGCCTGTAAACGTTTTGAATCTTTAGGTGTCGAGTTTCAGAAAAAACCAAATGATGGCAGCATGAAAGGAATTGCCTTTATTAAAGATCCAGATGGCTATTGGATTGAGATTTTCACGCCAGCACGCCTACCCGATTTATTAGGTAAGCATTTGTAATAGCCACTAATAACAAACATTCCAGCCATTAAGCTTGGGTTCTCCTGACACACTTTCATTTACATCAAGTGTGTCAGGAGTAAAATATCGTTTGCTAAAACTCATATTTTTGACTCGCCCAGCGATTGTTAATTTCTCTATTCTACTCCAAGCTAAAAACTCGTAGCTCGCCGCTCGAAGCTAAGATTGACCTCTAAGCCTCGACCTGACTTTCTTCACTCACGGGTTCGTCATTCTCACTAGCTAGCAGTAAAGCCACCCAACGCGTATCTGGGCTAGACTCCAATGCTATTTTGACAATCATAGTGAGAGGCACCGACAACAGCATACCTACAGTTCCCAACAACCATCCCCAGAAAATCAAAGACAAAAATACCACCAAAGTAGATAACCCTAAACCACGTCCCATGTAACGAGGTTCAATCACATTGCCCATCACCATATTCGACACCACAAAACCCAAAGCAGTGAAACCGGCTGTAGCAGGACCGAGTTGCACAAAAGCTAGTAACACCGCAGGCACAGCGGCAATAATAGATCCTATGTTTGGGATATAATTAAATAAAAATGCTAAAACAGCCCATAGTAAAAAATGGTCTACACCAAGAACATACAACCAGATGCCAATGATAAGGCCGGTACCTAAACTAACTAAGGTTTTGATGGCTAAATAGTTTTTAACTGATAGTAAAAATTTATCTATTTGTTGAATTTTCATGCTGGGATCATCAAGAGCGATGTGAATTTTCTTCGGTACTGATTCTGCTTCGAACAACATAAAGACCACTATTAACAAAATCAACAAAAAATTGGTTAACACACCACCTAAACTAGACAACAAGTTTGTTGCCATATTCATGGCTGCACCAGGGTCTAGATAAGAGAGCAGTGCTTCTTTATCGACATTAATGTTGACCTTATCCAACTGACCAATCACCCAAGCAAATTCTTCAACTAATTGTTCTCTATATTTAGGCATGTTTTGGCTAAATTCATTCATCGACTGACCCACTAATCCAGCCAGGATCAATCCAAATACCACTATAATCAGTATGACTAAGATAACAGCTATGGCTCTAGGCAATTTGTAGCGATTTGCCCAAGTAATAATAGGGCTACAAGCCATGGCAATAAAAACAGACAATAAAAATGGTACTACTATGGCACTAGCGGCTTTAACACCGGCTAAGATGACCACTATTGACGCCATTATCAGTAATACCTTGGTGGATCTTTGCGATTTGATTTGCATATGAAATTTCTGAATGAATACCTTGTGAGCAAACTAGCAGATATATATGGTATTTTATAGCGCATGCTCAACAAATAAATGTTCTCAATATCTACTACAAATAGATATTCAACAGCTCCTAGGAAGAATATGAAGCTAAACCCAGCCACCATTAGGATTAAAAATTTACGTTTACGTACTTATATTGGCATTAACGACGATGAAATCGTCAATATGCAAGATGTCGTCATCAACGTAAAAATACATTACCACGCAGATCAGGCAACAGATTCAGATGAAATGGACGATGCCCTCAATTACAAAACCATCACCAAAAGAATTATTAAATTGGTTGAAAACAATCGATTTTTTTTACTCGAAAAACTCACAGCTGATGTACTCGCTATAGCGGCAGAACACCCAAGAGTGAACTATGCTGAAGTAGAAGTGGATAAACCCCACGCCTTACGTTTCGCAGATTCAGTTTCTTTATGTTTATCATGCAGTAAAACCTAGTTGTATTCAGGGGACAAATGAAAATACTTATCACCGGTGGTTCAGGCTTAATTGGTTCAAATCTTATCCCTATTCTGCGTCCATGCAATATTGCGGTTTACACCCGAAATGTGGCTATGGCTGAACAAATACTTGGTCATAAAATCCACTTTTTATCCACACTTTCCCATCTCAGCAACCTAGACGACTTTGATGTAGTGATTAATTTAGCCGGTGAACCCATTGCCGCCCAAAAATGGACTGATGAACAAAAACATAAAATCGAACAAAGTCGCTGGTCTATCACTAAAGAAATAGTGGCACTTATTAACGCCGGTGAAAATCCACCAAATTTATTGATCAGTGGTTCAGCGATAGGCTTTTATGGCCGCCAACAGGATCAAATTATTGATGAAAACTTCTTACCTACTCATGATGAATTTAGCCATCACCTCTGCGAACGTTGGGAGTTTTTAGCCAACCAGGCACAGTCAGATAAAACTCGGGTGTGTATTTTACGAACTGGAGTGGTCATTACTAAAAGAGGTGGCGCAATACAAAAAATGTTATTGCCATTTAAACTAGGTTTAGGCGGACCAATAGGTGACGGTACCCAATATATGTCATGGATACACCTTGAAGACATGCTGCAAGGTATCGCCCATTTAATTGCTAATAAAAGTTGTGAAGGCATTTATAATTTTACTGCACCTAACCCTGTCACCAATCAAGAATTTAGCCGTGAACTTGCCTCAGCGCTATCGCGCCCTTGTCTATTTAGAGTACCTAAATTTGTGCTCAGAATGATGATGGGCGAAATGGCTGATTTAGTTTTATATGGCCAACGAGTTGTACCTAAACGCTTAGAAGAAAGTGGTTATAAATTTATCTATCCTAAAATATCCCAAGCTTTGGATTGTTTTCGTAAAAAAATAAAGTGAGAAATTGAGCAAGTAATCCAATCAGTATAAATAATCAAAAAAGTTGATACCCCAAAGTATCAACTTTTTTTGTATCTAAACCATCTGACGTAACAAATGACTGGTGTTGAGTGACAACAAGCGCCAGCACCCTAAAGCACCAAGAGTACCCACTACCACAGCTCCCGCTATTGGAGCAATAACCCAATACTCTAAATGCCAACTGGCGGGCATTTGGAATATTTGGGTCTGTAACATATACAAACTGAATTCATTAGCAGCAGCAGCCATCGCTCCTGCCACCACCCCAATAATCAGAAATTCAAACACCACACTGGCTCTTATCAATCTGCCTTTAGCCCCGAGTGTACGCAAGATAGCTAATTCTTGTTGGCGTTCATCCATACTAGCCTGCACTTGAGCAATAAGCACTAAGGCTCCTGCGGCTAATACTAATATCAGAATAAACTCTACCGCCAACGATACCTGATCAACGATATTTCGCAGCTGATTTATTCGCGCATCCACATCTATCAAAGTCACATTGGCAAAAGGTTGCATCAATACAGTGATATCCGCCTTGCGCTCTGTAGGTAAATTAAAGCTAGAAATGTAGGTAGGAATAAAATTCTGTAACGCTCGAGGTTCTATCACAAAGAAAAAATTCGGCTGCATAGATTGCCAGTTAACATCCCTAATACTGGTTACTTTAAGATCAATAATTTCACTACCAATATTAAAAGTTAACTTATCACCTAAGCTTAGTTGCATACGCTCTGAGATGCCTTTTTCAATAGACACCTCATAAGGTCTTTGGGCGGCAGTATCACTATTGTTTTTTGCCCCAAACCATTGCCCGGCAACCACTTCACTACCCTGTTGTAGAGTTGTGTTCCAAGTTAAATTGGCTTCTCTTCCTAAGCCATCACGACCATTATTTTGTTCGTCTGGATCTTCTTTGGATACTGCAGTGCGCACTTTTTCATCGTTGACTGCAACAAATCGCCCGCGAACCACAGGATAAAATTTATCAATAACAACTTGGTTACTTGCAAAATGTTGCTCTAGGTTTGGTTGCTGTGCTTGACTAATATTCACCAAGAAATAGTTAGGCGTGCCTTGTGGTAACTGATTTTGCCATTGCTGTACCATGTCGTTACGCATCACTAAAACAATCAACAACAGCATAATAGTGACGGCAAAACTTATCAGTTGCACACTATTATCCATTGCTCGACGATGAATTCTCGCCCAAGCTAACTGCCAGGCACCCATTTTACCTTGACCGAGTTTACGCCCCACCCAAATCAAACCATAGGTCACAGCTAACAAACTCACTACCAAGATAATCCCTGAAACAAATAAAATAGCGCTGACTTTTAAATTTTGGCTATAGGCCCACATCAACAAAAATATAGCGCCGCCCGAAGCCACAAATTGGATTAACCTCGAACTTAAATTAGCCCCTAAGTCACGTCGTAATACCCGTAGTGGCGATACCGAAAACAGTTTCATTAAAGGATATAACGAAAATAATACCGCACACACAGTACCGGTGAAAATGGAAATAATAAGCGGGCGCCAATGCCACACATCTATGGATACATCCACTTTATTGGCAATAGCCGCGACTACGAATTGTTGTATTATAAAGCCCAATATCACGCCTATAGTGATACCTAATGCGGTGATAAATAGGATCTGTAAAAGATAGATTTGTTGCACCATTTTTTTCGGTGCACCTAAGGTTTTCATAATAGCGACTGGGTCGTAATGTCGCATGCTATAGCGCTGCGCAGCCACAGCAATAGAAACAGCGGCTAAAACAATGGCTAACAAACTGGCCAACAAAAAGTATTGCCCTGCCCGTCCTACCGCTCGGCCTATGCCGGATTCATCGTCTTCAATCGAGTCCCAATCATGGATTTCCCTGTCGAGTTGCGGCTCCAGCCAATCGTAATAATTATCCAAATCGCCACTATCGCCGGTAAAAAAATAGCTGTAATTAATTCTGCTTCCGGGACCTTCAACCTTAGTTGCGGCCAAATCTACTTTTGAAATCAATATTTTGGGATCACCTCCAAATACACTAAATCCAGCGTCGGGCACTTCGGTCAACACTTTGCTGACCTTAAATATTTTGTCACCTACTTCAATGTTGTCACCGACTTTAATGGCTAAAGTCTGGAACAATTGAGATTCAATCCAAGCCTCTCCAGACTCAGGTAGACGGTTTATGGCAACTCCCGGTGAGAAAGGCTCATCAGCGACTTTAACTGTGCCTTTAAGTGGATAACCTATACCTGCGGCTCTTAAATCCACTAAGTCCATTTGTTCATTGGCAAATACCATTGAACGGGCATAAGTTTGATGAGCCGTGTTTAAGCCCATATCTTTGGCTTTTTCAATCCAAGCAAGGTCAACAGGACTGTTTGAATCAAGTACTCTGTCGGCAGCAATAAACTCAGCACTTTTTTCAGTTAATGCTGATTTAAGCCGTTCACTAAATAATGAAAGTGATAACACAGAGGCCACAGACAGAATAATAGCCAGTAGTATAATAGTTAACTCGCCACGTTTGGTTTCATGACGAAACAAGCGCCAAGCTAGACTGAAGGTATGATTCGTCATAGCACTAACCCACTTTCTGAGCGGCTTGCTCGGTTGTTGTGTTTGCAAAAACCTCAGTCAACTCACCAGCTTGCATATGTAACTGACGCTGACATTTGCCAGCCAGCACTGGATCATGAGTCACCAATACCAAAGTGGTATTGGAGTTTTGATTTAACTCAAACAATAATTTTTCAATTTTGTCACTGTTGGCCGCATCTAAATTACCCGTGGGTTCATCAGCAAATAAAATTTTGGGTTGGGAAATAAAGGCTCTCGCTATCGCCACACGTTGTTGCTCACCACCTGATAATTGATTGGGGTAGTGACTGGCTCGGTGATCTAGGCCAACCTGTTTTAAGATATCTAATGCTCTTTTCTTAGCATCATCATGTCCGGCTATTTCAGCTGGTAACATAATATTTTCAAGGGCAGTTAAACTTTGAACTAACATAAAACTTTGAAAAATAAAGCCTACTTTCGCCCCTCGTAATTGAGCTCGTTGTTCTTCGTCCATATTATGCATAGCTTGACCATCTATGAATATTTCCCCATCGCTCACTTCATCAAGTCCAGCTAATAAGCTAAGCAAGGTAGATTTTCCGGATCCTGACGCGCCTACTATGGCAACCGACTCACCCGCCTTGACTTCAAAGCTAATTGGCTTGAGGATCTGTAATTGACCTTGAGTCGTAGTAACTGTTTTGCTAATACCGTTTGTCTTAATCATAGTTGTAGGAGTCATAGTGCTGTTTCTTAATACCAATTCGTTACGAAATAAAATTTATACATTATTAATCTTTATACCCTTATTACTGATTTCAGATCAGTTACAGGCTAAAGAAACAAAGTTATTGATTCTAGGTGATAGCCTAAGTGCAGCTTATGGTCTAAAGCAAGAGCAAGGCTGGGTAAGTTTGTTACAAGATGCGTGGCAAGATCAAGAGATCAATATTGTTAATGCCGCAATCAGCGGTGAAACCACAGATGGCGCCCTTGCCAGATTACCAAGGTTACTGGAGCAACATCAACCCACACATATTTATGTTGAGCTAGGAGGAAATGACGGACTGCAGGGCCATCCAGTGAATAAGATGCGCGATAACTTGCAGAAAATCATTCAATTGTCGCAAACAAGTGAGGTAAAAGTCATATTGCAACAAATGCAAATACCGACTAATTATGGCAAACGATACACCCAGATGTTTTCTAATACCTATGTTGATTTGGCGACAAAACACGACTTAGTATTACTGCCTTTTTTCTTAGAGAACATAGCGTTAGATAAAAATTTAATGCAAAGGGATGGCATCCATCCGACTGCCGAAGCACAAATTGTAATAGCAAAAGAGATGCAAAAAGCATTAAGGGAGATTATTTTACCCTAGCAGAATAAAAAATTACCGACTAGAATGGAGTGATATTCATTCTATTAAAAATAGGAGTACGATGTGGAAATTGGTTCATCAGGTGCAGGTTCACTGGCGCAGACTACAGCGACTCAAACAGGCTCTGTACAGCAGGTCAATAGAGCTGAACAACAAGCAGTGTTAGAAACATCAGCCCCGCAAGAGAGTCAACCGCCTCCGGCACAAGACCAGCGAGTAGGCAGTTTAGTCGATATTAGCGTTTAAAAATCAAAATAAAAAAAACCGAGTTAATTTACTCGGTTTTTATTGTCTTTATTTATCCATTACGGACGAACATATTGCATGGGTTTATCCGTTTGTAACTTCAGGTAGCGATCTCTAAGTTTACTTTGCCTAGACTGCATCTTGACTGGCTCTCCTGCAATTAAGACCATTTCCGCAGCTTCCGTTACTTCAAGAGGGTCGCCTGACCAAATCACCACATCAGCTATTTTTCCGGCTTCGAGGCTACCCAACGTATCATCAATGCCATATAACTTTGCCACGTTGATAGTTAAGGCCGCTAGCCCCTGCTCCCAAATTAATCCATTGGCAACGGCGTTACCTGCGTGCTGTCTTGCTAAGCGGATATTGTGGGTTTCCATGCCAATACTAACTTGTACACCAGCATCAGCTAACCGACCGGCATTTTTAAGTGTGGCTCCGAGCTGATCAAAACTAGAAGGTAAATTAGCTTCAGGATTAAGGATCACTGGAATATTGTTATCTGCCAACTCCTTAGCTACTCGCCAACCTTCAGTTGCATAAGTGATCACAATATTTAATTGTGAATGACGTTGTTTTAAAGCAATAACCTGCCTGATATCAGCCGCTCTGCGAGCATCCACTAGAAGCGGTATTTCACCTTTAACTAAGGGAATTAATGCCACGATATCCGTCCGACTCAATTCGCCATGCCATTCATCCCTTGGAGAGAGCGATTTACCCACTGCAAACTTGGCTTCAGCAAGGGCTTTTTCTAAGCTTACCCAAAGTACACTGCGAGAGCCTCCTATAGTGTCAGCTCCACCATTACCAACTCTAGTGCTGATAAAGGCTCGTGCTTGGATTAAAGGAGTGCTGGTATCGCCTAAAGTAATCAAAGCTCCTTGCCCGTTAAACAATTGCCCGGTGCGACCCATTGAGGTTGCTGCTGAGGTCACGCCTTCAATCCGTGCAATCGCCATTAACGAAGAATCAGGGTTAATGGCATAAGACACATCAAACGCAGCGCCTGTTGCAGAAATGCTAGTCAAACTTGAATTACTGTCATTGGTACCGGCAGAAAAACCCACGTCAACTAACCCCAACGAGGTACTTGCGCCAATCAACCCAGGCGTTACCACTTTACCTTTGGCGTCAATAATTTCGTATCCCGCTAAAGCAACCTCACCTTGCATTACTTTTTGAATTTTACCGTCTTTAATAAGCACAGTGGCATTATCAACCGTCCCTTGTGACGACATGGTATGTACCTTAGCCCCCACAATAGCGATACTTTTAGCACCAACAAATGGAGTCAATAACATACTACCAAGTAATAAATATTTAATTAGTGTGTTCATTTGCTGTCTCCTTCACCGGGTTGTCCTAGTTCAAAATCACTCACTGGCCATGAGGCTGGATCATTGCGGTCATATATTAACGCCCCGTCTAAATAAACATGTTCAGCTTGGGCATAGGTCGAAAACGGATCGGCACTCCAAATCACCACATCAGCATTTTTACCTGTTTCCAATGAGCCTGTTTGCTCAAAAATCCCCAAAGACTTAGCAGGATTAGCTGATAACCATTGCCAAGCATCTGCCTGACTAATGTCGATGCCCGCTCGACGACCATTGGCCCATGCTTTGGCAGCTTCTTGATTCAACCTTTGGATACCCAAGTCACTATCAGAATGCACTATGGTGCAGGCTTTAGCTGCATGTACCATAGGTATATTTTCTTGAATTCCATCATAAGCCTCTAATTTAAATCCCCACCAATCAGCCCACATCGCCGAACACACCTCAGCTTCTGCGAGTTGATCGGCTATTTTGTATGCCTCAACAGCATGATGAAACGCCGCTATTTTGTAATTAAACTCTTTCATTACATCCAGCATAGTGGCCATATCGTCAGCACGATAACAATGCATATGCACCAGAATTTCGCCTTTTAGTGCTAAAGCTAGAGTTTCAAGTTTTAGGTCGCGTTTGGGTATTTTAGCGTCTTTTTTACCAGCTTCGTGGTCAGCATAATAATTGTCCCAGGTACGCTGGTAGTTTTGTGCATCGGCCCAGGCTTGCCTGTAACCGGCCACATTACCCATACGTGTTGAAGGGCCCCCTTTTTTACCATATACCCTTTTTGGGTTTTCGCCGCAGGCCATTTTCATACCATAAGGAGCATCAGGAAATTTCATATCTTGCACTGTTGTGCCCGGTAAATTTTTGACTGTCACTCCTCGGCCACCAACTAAGTTGGCTGAGCCAGGAAGTATTTGCATAACAGTGACACCACCAGCCAAAGCTCGTTGAAAGCCAGCATCTTGCGGCCAAATAGAATGTTCAGCCCAAACCTCAGCAGTCACAGGGTTGGTTGCCTCGTTACCATCAGAATGCGCAGTACCACCGGGCGCCGGGTACACACCTAGATGACTATGCACATCGATTATACCTGGGGTCACCCATTTACCTTTAGCATCAACAGTCACACCATCATCAGGCAAAGATAAATCATTACCTATAGCGACAATTTTACCATCTTGTAGCAATACCGAGCTGTTATTAAAAATCCCACCTATGCCATCTAAAATCGTAGCATTAGTAATCAAAACACTTTTGCTGGGAATAGGTTTGTAGGTACTTGGGAACGGGTTTGCATTGATTTGAAACGCTGGCTCATTGGCTTTATCTTCGCTTGAGTCTGAGCAACCCAGCAAAGTTAATAGACTCGCAACGGCAGCTAATTTAAATAGCTGGCGCTTATTATCTAAAATATTCATATTTATCCCTGATATTCTGTTGTTATTATGGGTACAAGATGTAATCTTAATTGTTTACACCTAATCCTAATAACATTTACAGAATTTTACTAGGATTGGATATGTCGCAAAATATCTTCCGCACTTTTCAATGCGCGAATACGCATAAACAAAGCCTCTGCTTGTGGATATTGACGACTCAAATACCCCAACCATTGCTTCACACGATTAGGATAATATTTACCTTTATCACCAAACAATTCGTAACCAGAATATCGCACCAACAAGGCTTTAACTTGCTCCCATGGCATATGCTGCTCAGTGTTTTTAATCACTTGTGCCAAATTCGGCATCGCCAAAGCACCTCTGCCGAGCATGACATTTTCGCATTCTGATTGTTGTTGGCAATTGAATGCATCATGCTCATTCCAGATTTCGCCATTGGCCACGATCGGAATATCAACTTGCTGTTTTATCTTCGCAATCCAATCCCAATAAGCAGGAGGTTTATAACCATCGACTTTAGTTCGCGCATGAATGACCAATGAATCAGCCCCAGCTTCAGCAATGGCCTGTGCATTAGCAATTGCCAACGAAGTGTCATCAAAGCCTAAACGCATTTTGGCACTTACAGCTTGGTCTTTAGGAACAGCTTGGCGCACTGCTCTAACAATCTGGTATATAGTTTCAGGTTCGCGCAGCAACACTGCTCCCCCCTTACTTTTGTTTACGGTTTTAGCAGGGCAACCAAAGTTAAGATCCACACCGTGTGAGCCTAATTCAATTGCGCGAAACGCATTTTCCGCTAACCAATCAGCATGCTGACCCAACAATTGTACTTTTACTGGCACACCGCTTGGTGTGAAACCTTGATTGTGTAATTCAGGGCACATCCGATAAAACACACGTTTAGGCATCAATTGATCAACAATTCGCACAAATTCGGTGACACACAAATCAAAGCCACCCACTTGGGTCAACATGTCGCGCATCAGGTGATCAACTACCCCTTCCATCGGGGCTAAAGTAATATGCATTGTTAGGGGATTGTTATAGTGGCAAGTAGGACTGACTATTTTAGCAAAAAAAGAAATCCGAGAAGCAGCTTAATCCAACAGAAAGCTAAAAAGGCCTGCTATTTTTGCAGTTTTTCTTACGGGATCCACAGAGAACTAATATTTCGCGCTTTTTTTTATCATCAGCTTGGCCCCAAATCAAAATTTCATCTATGACTCTAAAGCAGCCTAAACACATATCTTTGTCATCTAAACAACAATTCCGGACACAAGGAGACTGTATTTCATTAGGAGTTGGGCTAATCATTACGCGCGCTTACACCGACTAAAATCTGTATCTATTGTTTACGCATAATACGTTGTAGATCTTGAACTGTCTGTAATTTAATCATCTGCCCAGCCGATTTTTAATTGGTTTAATAAAATACCTAAAAACACATCACAATATCTTCGGCAACCTTATTTAGACCATATATAGCTAAATGTCAGCGACATAAAATCAACAAACAGGTCTATCCGAGGCACAGAACCAAGAATAATCAAACAAGTGGTAAGACCAGTAAATTTACTGCTATACTCTAACAAAATTTATCAACCCCCTTTTTTTGTTGGAGTTCTACAATGTTGCAATACAAAGCGCCTGTTATGGACATGAAATTTCTTATTGAAGATGTCTTTAAATATTACGCTCATTATGAAAAATACCCTGAGTTTGCCGAAGCAACACCTGATTTAGTCGATGCGATATTACAAGAATGCGCAAAATTTTGTGAAAACGAACTATTACCTTTAAACCAAAGCGGTGACAAAGAAGGCTGTAAATTTGACAATGGTGTTGTCACTACTCCTAAAGGATTTAAAGAGGCCTATAACAAATATGTTGAAGGGGGATGGCAAAGTTTATCTCACCCACTTGAGCATGGCGGACAAGGTTTACCCCCTTCATTAGGCATAGCTAAACAAGAAATGATGGGCACTGCTAATTGGTCATGGGCCATGTACCCTGGCTTAAGTCATGGTGCAATGAATACTATTCAAACTCATGGCACGACACAGCAAAAAGAATTATTCCTGCCCCCACTTACCGAAGGTACATGGACCGGCACTATGTGTTTAACCGAGCCTCAATGTGGCACTGACTTAGGCCAAGTTAAAACCAAAGCCGTAGCAAATGATGACGGTACTTACGATATTGTAGGAACTAAAATATTTATTTCAGCAGGTGAGCATGACTTAACAGAAAATATTATTCATATCGTTTTAGCACGTCTTCCCGGCGCACCTGAAGGTACTCGTGGTATTTCATTATTCATTGTGCCAAAAATCCAAGTCGACCAACAAGGTAACTTAGGTGAAACCAATAATGTCACTTGCGGTGCAATTGAAGATAAGATGGGTATTAAAGGCTCAGCTACTGCAGTACTAAATTTTGATAATGCTAAAGGTGTATTAATCGGCCCTGAAAACAAAGGCCTAGAATGTATGTTCACTTTTATGAATGCGGCTCGTGTAGGCACCGCTTTACAAGGTGTTTGCGCCTCTGAGCTGGCCTATCAAAACTCATTATTATATGCCAAAGATCGTTTATCCATGCGGGCGTTATCTGGTAAAAAATTCCCTGATAAAGTGGCAGACCCCATAATAGTGCATCCTGATGTACGTAAAATGTTGATGACTCAAAAGGCCATCGCCGAAGGTGGTCGTGCCATGGTGTATTACACCGCCAAGATTGCTGATGAAATAGAAATGGCAAAAACAGATGAAGCACGTAAAGATGCAGATGATAGATTAGGTTTCATCACTCCTATCCTTAAAGCATTTTTAACCGAACTAGGTTGTGAAAGTGCCAGTCAAGGTATGCAAATATTTGGTGGTCATGGTTATATCAAAGAATGGGGTATGGAACAGATTGTTCGTGACGTACGTATAGCGACCTTATATGAAGGCACAACAGGCATCCAAGCCTTAGATTTATTAGGCCGTAAAATATTACTCACTCGAGGCAAGTCTTTAAATAAATTCAGTAAAGAAATTTTAATTTTCTGCAAAGACAAAAGCATGATTTCTAGAAACCCTCATAAGCGCCAAATGAATAAGTTTATTTGGGCATTAAGCAAAAATGTGGCGAACTGGCAACAATACACCATGCGTTTGGCCTTAAAAGCCAAAAAGGATCGTGACTTCGTAGGGTCAGCCTCAGTAGATTATTTAATGTACTCAGGTTATATCGTGATGGCATATTTCTGGGCTCAGATGGCGCAATCCGCTTATGAAAAATTAGCCGGAGAAGTTGAAAATCGTGACTTCTACCGAGCAAAAATCAAAACCGCTGAATTCTATTTTGAACGTTTATTACCCAGAACTAAGTCTTTAGCTAAAACCATGATGGCCGACCCAAAAACATTAATGCAACTGGACCAAGACTTGTTGTCTTTTTTATAGACTAGTGTGTGTTGGAGTACTGAATAGTTAGCATTCATCCTATTTAGTACTCCACTCGAACTCATGTTGAAACGCTGCCTCTTTTAACTGACGAGGCAGTGAATTAATGTGTTTGTTATATCACTGATCCAGCCGACTTATTTATCTCTGAATAACCAATAACGAAAAGTGAGGCAATTAACAAAACACTATACTCAATTCCATTTGAACCTGAACCGACAACAAACCATCCATGTTGTAAATGCACTAAAATTAAGCCCGAAAAATAAATTAAAATGAAGATTGTACAAACATAAGATAACTTTTTACCCGCCACCAAAAAAAGTGAACCTATAATTTCAAAAAGCGTGATACCCCAAGCTATCCCTAGGCCAAAAGGAAAGCCTTCACCAGTTAACCACCCACCAAAAGGCTCATAACCTCCAGTTAATAGTCGATGCCATCCGTGACTCGCAATTATTATTCCGACAACACTTCTCAAAAATAGAAATGAGAATTTTTCTCTAGATTTAACTGCACTCATAATTAACTCCTAAAATCCAGGCTGGACTGCCCTAGCGCTAGAGGTTATCAAGCATATCTAAATGAACTGACCTTGCAAGGGTGTATATTTATAATTAGATGAACTCATTATGCATTTTTAATATCACTCATTGAGCCAAGATATTGCGTCATTTTCATTG
Source organism: Paraglaciecola arctica BSs20135 (assembly GCF_000314995.1). GTDB lineage: Bacteria > Pseudomonadota > Gammaproteobacteria > Enterobacterales > Alteromonadaceae > Paraglaciecola > Paraglaciecola arctica. The sequence goes on from NZ_BAEO01000058.1 coordinate 60,228, forward strand.
TCAAAATATTTAATGTCACCAGAAATAAACCAACTACCTATCTTCGCAGCTAACTCTTGCCATTTTTTATTTCCAAAAATCGCCACTTTTGAAAATTCATTACCGTGCTTTAAGCCTATTTTGAAATCATCCCACGCAGCTCTGACATCCCATCCTTGCAACTCTGTTCCATCAATAAGGGCTTTAACTTTTGGATCCTTTACTTCTGACAAAGCAGAATCAATTAACGGAGTAATAATTTTATAATCATCATGAGTTAATGTTCCTTGGGCCTTCAAAGTAAGAAAAAATTCACTACCTGTTCTTTCAATTCCGATAGATAAACCGTGTCGTTGGATTTTCATACTGTTTGCTCCTAATTAAAATATGTATCTTGATAAATCCCACTGCGCCGCAGTTTTATTCGCCAGCAGGTGGCTCCCATAATTCAATCTTATTGCCTTCAGGATCCATTACCCAACCGAACTTTCCATATTCGGATTCTTCTGTTTTTTCTAGAACATCACATCCTTCAGCACGAAGTGCTGCCATAAGTGCAGATAAGTCAGATACCCGATAGTTGACCATAAAGGGAGAGTCACTTGGTGCAAAATTACTTCCATCACCTATCATCCAAGCTGTAGTTCCAGGTGTGGGATCACCAGAACTATCTACCCAACGAAACGACGTACCACCCCACGCCTGAACATCAATGCCAAGATGTTGCTTGTACCAACTCTGCAATTTTGCAGGTTCTTTGGCTTTGATAAAAATACCGCCAATTCCAGTTACTCTGCTCATAAGTTTTTCCTTGGTGTTAATATCTTGAAGATCGTTTAAATTTATAGTGTCAGTTTGTCCAAAAGCCAAGATCGAAATGATGTAAAGCGCAATTGCACTAGTAATTGATTTGTAACCCATCTGAACTCTCCTTTCTCATTAAAATGTACTAAATAGAATGCCTAATGATCCAATTTTGGATAACTCGATATTTGCGCGTTCTTGAGATGTTTTTTGTTGAACGATGTTGCAAAACCTGTTTTTTAATACCTAGATTATCCGCTGCTGAGCTTAAGGGCTATTTATAGTCTCTTAAGAGTTATTTACTAAGACAACTACTTTATTTTCGAGTGTATTGGTAAATCATTTAAACAGATTTGACCGAGATCAATAAGCGTTGAACAAGCTAATTTATAGTGACTGAAAACTCAACCATATCAAATCATCATAAAACTGTTTTTGGGAACATAGACACAGTGTTCCTCACGTAATTTACATGCCATCTCAAAAACTTGTTTGAAGCGTTTAAAAGGACTTAGCGCGATCATGCGTATAGATATAATTCAAAGGATAATTAGATGAAAACAAAAAACAAACAAAACTATAAAGATTCAAAAATTTATCTCATTGGTAGTGGAATAGCAGGACTTGCCAGTGCCGTATATTTAGAAAAGGATGTGGGTGTACCCGGTGAAAACATCCATATTTTAGAAAAAGACTTAATAGCTGGCGGAGCCACTGACGGAGCTGGCGATAAAGATACAGGATTTGTAGTACGTGGTGGAAGAATGCATGAGATGCATTATGAATGTTATTGGGAACTACTTTCTCATATTCCATCATTGGAAGACCCAAATATATCAGTGCGAGACGAGTCATATGAATTTAATCAACGATTTGTATCCAATGGTCAGGCCCGTCTATTAAAAGAAGGCAAGAAACTAGATGTTTCTTCTTATGGATTGTCTTTTAAACAACAGGCCGACTTTATCAAGCTAACCTACGTTTCCGAAAGCTCATTAGGTGATAAACGAATAGAAGATTGGTTTGAGCAAAGTTTTTTTGAAACCAAGTTTTGGTTTATCTGGAGCTCTATGTTTGCGTTCCAAAAATGGAGCAGTCTGGCTGAAATGCGACGATATATGAAACGCTTCATACATCTTGTGGATGGTTTACAGAGATTGGGTGGTGTGATGCGCACCAAATATAACCAATATGACTCAGTTGTCAGACCGATGAAGAAATACCTTGAAGAAAAAGGTGTGAAGTTTGAAATGGGCAAAGAAGTTGTTGATATTGATTTCAATTTATCCGCTGACAAAATAACCGCAACTGTTATTCATCTTAAAAACAAAACTGAAATAGTACTCAGAGAAAATGATTTTGTGTTTTTCACCAATGGCTCAATTACAGAAAGCACCGATAATGGAAGTTGGGATACACCAGCTAAATTGAAGGGCGTAGAAGAATCCGGCGCTTGGACTTTATGGAAAAAAATAGCCAAAAAAGATCCGTCGTTTGGCAACCCCAATCCATTTTGTGACAATATTAATTTGCAAAAATGGTACTCATTTACGGCAACAATGAAAGACAGTACCTTTCTCGATTACATGGAAAACTTTTCAGGTAATGTAGATGGAACTGGCGGACTTGTCACTATGACCGATTCCAACTGGTTGATGTCAATTGTCATAGCAAGGCAGCCTCACTTCCCTAACCAACCAAACGACGTGAAGATCTTTTGGGGCTATGGACTCTACCCTGATAGAAAAGGCAATTACATCGACAAAACAATGGCCGAATGTAGCGGAGCTGAAATACTAGAGGAGCTTTATTATCATTTGAAAATCCAAAAATTGATGGCGCCAATTACCGAAGCAGGAAAAGTGAATTGTATTCCTGTGGCCATGCCATTTATTGATAGTCTTTTTATGCCCAGAAATATGGGTGATAGACCCGATGTAATACCAAGTGGCTCAACAAACTTTGCGTTTTTAGGCCAGTTTGCTGAAGCACCTAAAGACTGTGTTTTTACCGTTGAATATTCAGTCAGAACCGCCCAAATGGCAGTTTATGGTTTGTTTGATAGCGGCAAGAAGGTGCATCCAATGTATGAATCAACCCACAACCCTAAGTACCTACTAGCAGCACTTAAAGCCATTAGCCGATGAAGAAACACCATTAATTTACATAACAAATAACTCACTGATTTTTTATAGCAGCGAACACCATACAAATTAGTGAGTTATTTGGAGATATGCCCAAAGTGATTAGTAGCAGCCGCATAATTTATTAAAAGCCTGTAGCAAGGTTCGCAGTCAAAACTGGTGTTATATCTACAATTCACCATAATCATATGGAATATTAAGTATTATATTAATAAAAGCTTTCAATTAAACAAAGCCTAATAGATAAAAACGATTGAGTCGATCGCAGCAAAGGGTTTTACCTATAGTTTGAAATACTCGATAGTGTTGTTCATGCCCACTATAAACGTGAACAAATAAACACTTCTTTTCATACAAAAAAGGAAATTAATTAATGTCTAACAACAAATGTCCAGTGATGCACGGTGGCGCTACAGAAAGTAGCATGTCGAACATGGAATGGTGGCCGAAGTCCCTAAACCTAGATATTTTGCATCAACACGATAGCAAGACCAATCCACTGGGAGCGGACTTTAACTATCGAGAAACAATCAAAAATCTCGACGTCGCCGCTCTTAAAAAAGACATGCATGCGCTGATGACTGACAGTCAGCCTTGGTGGCCAGCAGATTGGGGGCATTACGGCGGCCTGATGATCCGTATGTCTTGGCATGCAGCCGGTACTTATCGTATCGCTGATGGTCGAGGTGGTGCAGCTAGCGGTAATCAGCGTTTTGCTCCCATTAATTCTTGGCCAGACAACGTCAACCTAGATAAGGCCCGTCGTTTACTTTGGCCCATCAAGAAAAAATACGGTAACAAGCTTAGTTGGGCAGATTTAATTGCCTATGCAGGCACCATTGCTTATGAATCTATGGGTTTAAAAACCTTTGGCTTTGCTTTTGGCCGTGAAGATATCTGGCATCCAGAAAAAGACACCTACTGGGGAGCGGAAAAAGAATGGCTTGCCCCCACAGGTAGTGAAGGCAGTCGTTATTCTGGCGAACGTGATCTAGAAAACCCTCTGGCAGCTGTGATGATGGGACTTATTTACGTGAATCCCGAAGGTGTGGACGGCAATCCTGATCCACTTAAAACAGCTCATGATATACGTGTCACTTTTGAACGTATGGCCATGGACGATGAAGAAACGGTTGCCCTTACCGCAGGTGGTCATACTGTGGGAAAATGCCATGGTAATGGTGATGCTGAGATACTAGGCTCAGAACCAGAAGGTGCTGAATTAGAAGATCAAGGCATGGGCTGGTTAAACAAAACCAAGCGTGGCATTGGTCGTGACACAGTATCCAGTGGCATTGAAGGTGCATGGACGACCCATCCAACCCAATGGGATAATGGCTATTTTCAACTATTACTCAACTACGAGTGGGAATTGAAAAAAAGCCCTGCTGGTGCTTGGCAATGGGAGCCTATCAATATTAAGGAAGAAGATAAGCCAGTGGATGTTGAAGACTCATCTATTCGCCATAACCCAATTATGACTGACGCTGATATGGCCATGAAAATGGATCCTGAATATCGGAAAATTTCTGATAACTTCTATAACAACCCAGACTATTTTTCTGAAGTCTTCGCCCGAGCATGGTTTAAATTGACTCACCGCGATTTGGGGCCAAAGTCTAATTATATCGGTCCTGACGTACCTCAAGAAGAACTAATTTGGCAAGATCCGGTTCCTGTAGGAAGCACTAGTTATGATGTTAACGCGCTAAAAGACAAAATAGCGGCTAGTGGTTTGAGCATCAGCGAAATGGTGTCTACCGCATGGGACAGTGCCAGAACCTTCCGTGGTTCAGACAAACGTGGCGGTGCCAACGGAGCTCGCATTCGACTTGCACCGCAAAAAGACTGGGAAGGTAATGAACCTTCACGTTTGGCCAAAGTGCTCACTGTGTTTGAAAACATTGCAACCCAAAGCGGCGCCAGTATTGCTGATGTCATTGTGCTGGCGGGTAACGTCGGTATTGAGCAGGCTGCAAAGGCAGCTGGCTTTGATGTCACAGTCCCCTTCTCACCTGGCCGTGGAGATGCAAGCGCTGAGATGACCGACATTGATGCGTTTGAAGTACTGGAACCCATTCATGATGGTTACCGTAACTTACTTAAACGGGATTACGTGGTCAGTGCTGAAGAATTAATGCTCGACCGTACACAATTGATGGGTTTGACTGCACCTGAGATGACAGTATTGGTTGGCGGTATGCGCGTCTTAGGTACTAACTACGGCGGCAGCAAACACGGTGTATTTACTGAGCGTGAAGGCATGTTAACCAATGACTTCTTTATAAATCTCACCGATATGAATTATTCATGGAGACCTGCCGGTAATAACCTGTATGAAATTCATGATCGTGCAACCAAGCAAGTCAAGTGGACAGCAACCAGAGTGGACCTTGTTTTTGGCTCTAACTCTATCCTTAGGTCGTATGCTGAAGTTTATGCGCAAGATGACAACAAAGAAAAGTTTGTGCAGGACTTTGTTGCAGCATGGGCGAAGGTAATGAATGCTGATCGCTTCGATTTAGCCTGAGCATAACCACACATCTCCGCGCCGCCCATTATTGCGGCGTGGGGATATCCAAATAACATTGTCTAGGCTTTGCTAACGAAAGTCGCCTATGAGTGGTCAACTATCGGTAAATCTCAGAATACTCCCCCTAGTAAGCGGTGACCTACAACACTGCCCAGATCAATCTGGGTTATCGGCTAAAAGTAAGGCATAATTGAGTAATTCAAGTGTGGCAATATAATCGCAACAATATAACCGATGAGGACCAAACGATATAAGTGAATAATATTAAACTCACCCAAGATGAAAATCTTTCCATAAAAGTCAGTTACCAGTTATTGCCTAGTGATCAGCAAAGGCTAGATTTGTATTTCTCCTTACCGGATGAAATGGGTGTTGGCCCTAAAACCTTAACAGAAGAAAATTATTTTCATCATAGTATACAATGCCGCAGTGCTTATTACTCTGACCAACTACATTTACCCTTAGTACGAAGCCGTTTTATTAGCCAACAAAAAGGTGAGCAAAGTGACTACCGCTTAAACCTTAATCTGTTTTCGTATCAAATTCGTATTGCCTTAGATACCGATATAAAACAAACCCTTAAACTTAAAGAGAGCGCGGATTTTTATCCTCAAGCCATAGAGATAGCAGAGCAAATTTCTGGACTACTAAAAAAGCTAAGAAGATATACGCCCCCTGATCAAAAGCTCAAGGCATATTTTGAAAATGCCGACAACTACCTCAGTTGGCAGGTAGAGCAATCATTTTTAAAACTTATATCTAGAGCTCCAAAAAGTAGTGACTTTACCAGTGAGAGAAATTTCTTGTTGGCCTTTTGCCGCAGCGAAAATGAATACCGAGAAGAGAATCAATATAATTCACAAGTCACCTTGGCGGATCCTAATCGCATTACCAATAAAATGCGATTACTACAGCGACTAATCGAATATGGTGTGGTATTTCAAAAAGACTTTAAAAACCTCAATAGCAGTTTAAATCGCGTTGTACGTGGAACCGTTACGGCCTTAATTATGACTTTTGTTATGGCTCTAGTGTTAAACGCTCGTACTAACTTTACTGAAGTAACAATTGCTTTAGTCGGTATGTTAGGCATTATTTATGGTTTAAGGGAAATATTTAAGGACGATATTACGCGTATCATTTGGCGCCGCATTCAAAAAGGCTTGCCGAAATGGAAAATAATATATAGTCATAGCATTAATAAAACTCGGGTGTCGAGTCAAACTATTTGGCTTGAATACATTCGCAATAAAGATTTACCTAAACAAGTAGATAAACTATTTCAAAAACGACGCCAACAAAACAAACAAGCAGCACAATTACTGCATTTTCGTAGTAACACTAAAGTTAATGTAAAAAGTTTTTTACCCGGCTACGATGAAATTCAACAAAATATTTATTTTAATTTAACCCCCTTCATTCGTTTTTTAAAAAAAGGGGAAGGCCGTTTATATTCACTCGATAATAATAAAATAACCAAACAAGCTGTTGAAAGACGCTACCAAATCAACGTGGTGTTAATGCATACCGATAAGCAACATCAACAACGTACTCAACGTTTTAAAATCACCCTCAATCGCTCTAACATCATCAATATTGAGGCAATACAATCAAATGAAGATGATTAATTAGGAATATTTACGTTGCTCTATTTAATAATTGTATAATGCCAAACTGAACAGCCTATCTTATTAATTGCAGAGTCAGAGGTTCTATATCGCAAAGTATGAGAAATTTTAGTATTTATCCAAAATTCAGGTTACTTCCTTAATGAGAAAATGAATCCTATAAAACTAGGGTCCCAATCTAAAATAGACTATTATATAACTACCTGTTTTTTGCTTTAGGTTTACTCTTGAAGTATTTAAGTGCGTTACTTTATTTATTATGTTTTCAGAGCATAGCTAATGATTTAAAAATATTTGCTGTAGATGAACCGCCTGCTTCATTCATCAATGAAGATGGGGCCCAAGATGGTTATGTCATAGATATTATCAAAGCCATTCAAGAAAGACTCAACGACAAAACAAACATCATATTTCTTCCCGAAGGCCGCGCATTAAATATCTTGGCTAAAGATCCTAATTCTATCTTAATGAGCATTTCTAGAACACCACCACGAGAGCAACACTATTATTGGATTGCTCAAGTCATGTCAAAAAAATGGCAAGTTTACACACTGACTAATTCAGAAATTGTTATTGAGACCTTAGATGATCTCAGAGCACTTCCTAGTATTGGTGTTGTACGTGGTGATGTACGAGAGGAATGGTTAATCAATAAAGGTTTTGAGAACTTAAATTCTGTGACACGTCACAAACAAAATATTGAAAAGTTAAATTTAAGTAGAGTTAACGCAATTGTATATGAAAAACAAGGGTTAGCTTATCAAGTCAATAACTTAGGCTTAGAGCTAAGTCATTTTAAGTCGGCATTTATCCTCAACGAAGCCCCTGTATATATTGTAATGTCGATTAAATCCTCAAAACAGCAAGTTAAGAAATGGCAAAATGCATTCGAAGCTATTAAGGTTAATGGTAAATTGCAAAATATTGCCCAAAATTGGCAATTAGTTTTATTGCAACAATACAATATTAGTAGTGAGATTAAGAATAATATCCTTGTATTTTAATCTCCCTAATTTTATAGAGACATATTATTGAATGAAATATGCCTCCTAAACTTTAAAGCGCCCCACATTACCATTTAAGTCTTTAGCCAAGTGTGAAATATTGGTTGAGACTGTATTAGTTTGTAAAGTAACCTCATTGCCATCTATTGACAGTCCATTAAGTAATGCAATCGTGCGATTAATATCATCCACAACTGCACTTTGCTCTTCTGTAGCTGCAGCAATCTGTATAATTATGCCAGTAGTTTCAGTGACCGAACCGTTTACCAATTCAAGTGAGTCATTCAAACGTTGAGACATATTTACTACATCTTCAACCTGATTCGAACCAATGGTAATTGCATTCACCGCTTCTTCCACTCCTTTCTCTAAGCCTCCAATCATTTTTTGAATATCTTCAGTAGATTTTTGCGTCCGACTGGCCAAGGTTCTGACTTCATCTGCGACCACTGCAAAACCACGACCATATTCACCCGCTCTTGCGGCTTCTATCGCTGCATTTAAAGCTAACAAGTTAGTCTGATCTGCTATAGAACGAATAACATCCAACACCTGTACTATCTGATTAGACTCTGTAGCAAGTTTTCCAATAACTTCTTTAGCAGAGAGAATGGCATCTGATAAACGATTAATATTAACCGCTGTTTCACCCACAATTTCGGTAGACATTGCGGTGTTGTGTTTCACTGTCTCTGTTTCACTTTGCGCGGTTTGAGCACTTAGTGCTATTTCATGAATAGCTTGCCCCATTTGAGTCATTGCATCGGAAATCTGATGCAGGTTTATTGACTGCTCTTCTGAGATTGTTTGATTCTTTGTAGTCGAATCATTTAAATCCTCCACTGCTGTATCAAGGGTTGTTGCATCATTTTTAATGGCGATAATTAAACTTTGTAATTTAGACATCAGCCCATTAAAAGTCCCAGCAAGTGTAGCCAGTTCATCCTTACCTTTTGCATTTAAACGCGAACGTAAATCCCCTTCCCCATCACTTATAGTTTTTATGACATCATTTAATTCGAACACCCGAGTAGTAACGAGTCTTGGACCTACCACTACACTGATGGTACATACAATTAAAGAAAACACGATCAGCACTATCAAAATAGTTTGCTTAACTTCACTTGATTCTTTCGCTTCTAAAGTCAACCTATCAGCAACAGCTCTAGCTTTACTACCCATCAAATCATAATCGGTTCTAAGTATCTCAAAATCTTTTAATACTTGATTGCTACCATATTTTGTAGCCTCTTGGATTTTACCTGCATCCGCTAGAGCAAACACTTTTTGCGCTTCCGACAGCCAAGCTTTGTAGTGGGCTTCAAAAGATGCGATAGACTGTCCCACCTCCGGGTAGTTCTTTAATAGTGCTCTGGCACTATTCATGCGATCTAGCGCTTGTTTTGCATTTTCATTAAAACTGTCAATTTCACCACTAGTATCTTGATTACCATGACTGACCTTAAGCAGATAGTTTTGGCTTGCTGTTAATGCTTGATATAGATCTCTATCAGCATTTAAAGCATCTTCAATGGAATTAAGAAAGGTATCTGACAGGCGATCCACGTTATGAGTCAATTTATTGTTAGACCAAAGACTCAAAACACTAATTAGGATTAACATTAGGGTGATTGATAATAAAGGAATCGCAAATTTAGAGCGAATAGATAAATCATTAATTGTCACGGATAAAATCCCCTTTTTTATAACTGCAACATGTACAAAAATACAACTTAAGTATCGGCGATTTTTTATGTAACTTGAATATAAATCAAGGTATTTACGTTAATGAACTGGTGATAAACTTTTGTTTTAATGAATATTATTTTATCTTGCATTGAGTATATTCAACTTTAAATGGTATAAGCTATAAACTCAAAATTTGCAAAGAGAATATTAATATGACGTCACCCAAAATGATTCTACTGTTGTGTTTAACTGCTACTCAGGCTATTGCTGACGAGCCTAATCAAGGTGAATTTTACGCAAAACTAAATGTCGATGCCCAGTCTTCCGATGAGGGAGGGGATCGCTTTAGTGAGATAAAAAGCAACAACTCTTGGGTTGGAGTAAAAGGCGCCTATGAATTAAATTCAGATATATCCGTAGTTTATCGTCTTGAATGGAAAGTCGACATTACCGGGGAATCAGGAAGTGATAGTTTAACGGAAAGACCACAATATGTTGGGGTAAGAGGTAATTTTGGCGAAATAACACTTGGCCGCAATTTTACCGCTTTGTGGATGGCACAGGGCAAGATTGATTTATACAATCATTATGAAGGTGACATCGCAAAAATATGGAAAGGCGAAAATAGACTCAGTGATGTAGCAACCTATATTTCTCCTTCATATCAAGGTTTTGATGTGCGAGTGACCTACCAAGCTGAGAAAACTGCTGATGGAGATTCAGCAACGTCGGCAGGTATATACTACGGTGACGCAAGCTTAAAAAAATATCCAATTTTTGCTGCGATAGCCCATGATTTTGATGTGAAAGGCTATGACACCACGCGAGCCAGTGTACAATATAAAATGGGCAAACATGTAATAGGCGGCATGGTACAACAACAAGAGCCCAGTATTGGTGGCGAGAGTCAATCTGGCGCCTTAGTTAGCTACAGTTTTAATAGCGGTAGTTTAATCTATAAACTGCAATATCAAACCTTAGAAGATGATAGAACCTTTAATCTTGGTTTCGATTATCCACTGGGTAAACAAACTAAGCTCTATGCTTGGTATGCGCAAATTGAAAAAGAAGAAAATCCAGATAACACTTTCATTGCTCTTGGCTTTGAACACAAACTTTCATATAAGTTTTAATCTAGTTACTTATTCGATTAAGTAGTATTCTCGGAAATAGGGCTTGTATTCCCCCTAAATTCAAGGTCGAAGGATGCTAGGCTATCCACAGTTACGATGGATAGCTTGTTAATTTTAGAATCTATAACAGATATATAAAATCCGGGCCCCCCCGGCTTTTATAATTCGGGCCTATCAACTCAAGATTTCTTCAATAGTGATGTAATCACCTACGCACCCAGTCATTTGTTCAGCATCCGTATTTACCGGAAGTGTTTTCTTTCCAGGTCTCCAACCTGCAGGGCAAACCTCGCCAGTTTTATGGCATACTGCCATGCTTCAATTTGACGTAATAATTCATTGACATTAAGTCCCACTGAATCTGCCTGAACTTCCTGAGCAACACAGATACCATCGGGGTTAAAAAGGAAACGCCCCCCGTAAAGCGCCCCCTTCATTTTCTATCACACACCAAAATCACGACTGACCTGAGGAGTTCTATCTGCGTCCATAGTTAGCTTCAAACCTGCCAATACAGGCTCTGTTTCTACAAAGCGTTTATGGGAAAATTTTGAATCTACTGAGACAGGCAGAATTTCTACTCCCATTTTTTGAAACTCGTCATATTTTGCATTCATAGCGGAAATTTCAGTTGGAAAAACGAAGGTGAAATCAGCAGAATAGAAACAAATTTCGCCCAACTTACCTATATAATCATTACTAGAAACAGTTGTATAATGCCCAGTACTTGAGTCATAGGCTTCCATTTCAAATTCTGGAATTTCACTGCGAACCATCGTTGAACTCACGTTTTTTCTCCTCAGAAAGATTAGTTTCGACATTAACTTCTGTATTTTTATTCGGTTTTATTGGCTTAAGTTTTGTATCGCAACTCACGATTTTCTCCTTTGTGTGATAGGGCAGCTTTTCGGTATGCTTTTGAATAGCAAATATATTAGATCACTCTAATATACGTGCTATTCAAATGACCAATTACGATTACTCTGATAGAAGAAAAATATTAATGAATGACAAATTAGCAGGGTATGCTTTTAAAACTTTTAGTGACGTAATTAACTCAAGCTATAAAAAAGCCGCTTAATTGCTTAAGCGGCTTTGATATTTGGCGTCCCCAAGGGGATTCGAACCCCTGTTACCGCCGTGAAAGGGCGGTGTCCTAGGCCTCTAGACGATGGGGACAGAAACTTAGTTTATCGAAGTACACTTCGATAAGTTTCTGTAGGAGAAGTGAGCTTGCGAACTGAGCGACCTTATTAGTCGTCTTACAAACATTCTCTTACAAAAACAAAACTTCTATCAAACATTTTATCAACTGGCCTAGGCGGTAGTTAATAATCCTTGTTTTAAAACTCAAGCTGCATCCTGCAGCTTAATCAATATGGCGTCCCCAAGGGGATTCGAACCCCTGTTACCGCCGTGAAAGGGCGGTGTCCTAGGCCTCTAGACGATGGGGACAACAATTTTGCTTATCAAAGCTAAGCTTTGATAAATTGTTGTTAGGAGAAGTGAACCTGCGAACTGAGCGGCAGAATCTTTTCCAAACAACTAAAATAATTGTCTTACGATATACAAAAACCTTTCAGTTTTTATTTATCAGTCTAATCTTTTTATCTACTGGCCTAGGCGGTAGTAGACAATCCTTGATATTGGTGGAGCCAGGCGGGATCGAACCGCCGACCTCTTGCGTGCCACGCAAGCGCTCTCCCAGCTGAGCTATGGCCCCTAACTTATCAAATAAGCTTTCGCTTTTTCCTAATAAGTAGGCATCGTTCCTTGACAGCGGGGCGCATTCTAGGCATCTGACCTTTTTATGTCAACGATTTTTTCAGGATTTTTATCTGTTTGCTATATATTCGAGCGCTTTGTTTATACGTTGTTCAATTTGAGCCGGTTTTAGCAAATTTAAAGTTAAATCTAATGAAGGCGAATTACCTGCTCCTGTCACTGCAACACGTAACGGCATTCCGACTTTTCCCATACCTACTTCTAACTCTTCAGCGGTTTGATTAATCGCGTTATGAATAGATTCAGTATTCCACTGAGTTAGAGCTGACAATTTACTTTGTACTAGCAGCAAAGCCTCTTTAGCGACTGGGCGTAAGTGCTTCTTAGCCGCTTTTTCATCAAAGGCTTCATATTCCTGATAGAAATAACCACTGATTTGAGCTAACTCTTTTAAGGTTTTAACTCGATCAGCCTGCACGGTAATCACATCTTCTAAGGTAGGACCTTGAGTTACATCAATGCCTTGCTGAGCAAAATGCCATTTAGCATGTTCTGCCACCACTTTGGCAGGCAGTGTTTTTATATAGTGTTGGTTTAACCAAATAAGTTTATCGGTATTAAACGCAGAGGCAGACTGCCCTATTGCATCTAAAGAAAACAACTCAATCATTTCTTCTAAAGAGAATATTTCCTGATCGCCATGTGACCAACCAAGGCGCACTAAATAATTTAGCAAGGCTTGCGGTAGATAACCGTCATCCCTAAATTCCATTACGCCTACTGCATTAGTACGTTTTGATAATTTTTTACCATCGTCACCTAAAATCATAGATACATGGGCGTATTCAGGGATAGGTGCGCCTAAAGCTAGCAAGATATTAATTTGACGAGGGGTATTGTTAATATGGTCTTCACCGCGCACTACATGGCTAATGCCCATATCCCAATCATCTACTACCACACAAAAATTATAGGTAGGTGCGCCATCGGTTCGACGAATGATTAAATCATCTAATTCACTATTGGCAATTTCAATATCACCACGAATATGATCTTTAATCACCACACTACCCGTTTGTGGCGTTTTAAAGCGAATAGCAAAAGGTTGATCTTGCGGATGATCAGTGCGGTCGCGCCACGTACCTGGGTAACGAGGCTTTTCGCCGTTAGCCATTTGCTCTTCGCGTATCGCGTCCAACTCGGCAGCAGGCATAAAACACTTATAAGCTTTACCTTCAGCTAACAACTGATCGATTAGTTGGTTGTAACGGTCAAAACGTTGAGTCTGATAAAAAGGCCCATCGTCCCAGTCCAATCCTAACCACTGCATGCCTTCAAGAATGGCGTCAATGGCAGCCTGAGTTGAACGTTCAATATCCGTATCTTCGATACGTAATACAAATTTTCCGCCTTTACTTTTAGCGTATAACCAAGAATAAAGCGCAGTACGGGCGCCACCAACGTGTAAATAGCCAGTCGGGCTAGGAGCGAATCGAGTTACCACAGTCATTGAATTAAACCTATTCCAAAAAATTGGCGGCATTTTAACAGCCAATGCAGCGAATTTATATCTACAAACAAGCTTTTGCGGTAAAAGTCAAAAACGTCCAAAACTTTACCAAAGTCATTTGTTAAACTTATTACAAATCACCAAGCAGATTTAGGCCATTGAAAGAATCCGCTGATTATCATTATGCCCAGGGCTTAGCTGGTCTACCGCTGCTAAATGCCAGCTATAATGGGGAAAAAATGCTTTTGGCTGGTAACACATTGTTAGATACTGCTCTCACCTGCGGTTTTAGCGATCTAAGTCATTTAAACCAACATTTTAAAAAATGGTTAGGCATTCCTCCGAGGGAATTCCAACCTAATAATATCAGCAGGAGCTAAACATTTTGCCTTTACCTTCCCCTCACTCCATATTTATATCAGGCGTGAAAGACACCTTTCCACTTGTTGTGGCAGCTATGCCATTTGGACTAGTATTTGGCGCCATGGGTCAAGCTCAAGGTTTAGCTGACTGGGTAACTCTTGGCATTTCAATTTTTGTCTTTGCCGGCGCCTCACAATTTATTGCCATCACCATGTTAGCAGCAGGAGCTGCCATACCAGTGATAGTATTAACGGTATTTATCGTTAACCTTAGGCACATGTTGTACAGCGTATCGCTTATTCCTATAGTGCAAGACTTATCGCAAAAATGGCGATGGCCTATGGCTTTTACAATGACAGACGAAACCTTTGCAGTTGTTTACAACAAAATGTCACTATCGCGCGCCCATCAAAATCTGCCAATGTACTACTTAGGCTCTAGTGCATTTATGTATCTGAATTGGATTTTATGTACTTGGGTAGGCATTGTACTTGGAAGCCAGCTTCCCTCTCTAACTAGTTTTGGTCTCGATATAGCTATGGTTGTGGCCTTTATTGGTATAGTTGTACCCAACCTGAGATTACCCAGTCATTGGATGTGCGCGATCACTGCAGCTGTGAGTGGCTTATTAACCTACCAATGGCCACATCAAACTGGTTTATTATTATCTAGCCTATTTGCCATAGTAGTCGGCGTAATCTCAGAAAATCGCTTAACAGCAAGATCCACTACTGACCTTGCTGAGAGTAATCACCATGAATGAAATTTTATTAATTGCGGCAATGGCAGCTGTTACCTTTATACCTAGATTGCTGCCATTTGCTTTAGCCAGTCGACTCAGGTTACCTAAATCTATGCAACAAGCGTTGTCTTATGTACCTATCGCAATACTAAGTGTCATCATCGCTCAAAGTATATTTTATCGAGACGGAGCGCTCGCATTACACATGAATAATCCTTTTTTGTGGTCAAGCCTAGTCGCTTTTATCACCGCATTAATACAAAAACGTTTGTTTGTGACCATCTTAATGGGCTTAATTAGTTACTCTATTCTAAAGTTTTGGTTGTTGTTATAAGCTTAAAAAGGAGAATTTTTTATCATAATGGGCAAAAGCGAACAGTTTTTATCCATAAAAACAATAATTTTCATTTAGGTGTTGACAGTAAAATGCCTATACCTATAATAGCGCTCCTCTTACAGGCCAAGGCTAGTAAGAACAGAGAGATTTTGGACGCTTAGCTCAGTTGAAAAAAGACAGAGCATCGCTACTCTTATATAAGAGAAGGGCGAGAAACACTGGTTCAATCTAGTAATAATAAATTTTTGGACGCTTAGCTCAGTTGGGAGAGCATCGCCCTTACAAGGCGAGGGTCACTGGTTCAAGCCCAGTAGCGTCCACCACATTCTAAAAAGAATCGATAGTAATCGTTTCTTTGTCAAAAAATACGGACGCTTAGCTCAGTTGGGAGAGCATCGCCCTTACAAGGCGAGGGTCACTGGTTCAAGCCCAGTAGCGTCCACCACATTAAAAAACCCGCATCGGTTTACCATGCGGGTTTTTTATTGTCTTTGAAAAGTTTAACTTGGTCATAAACACATCCCTGATGAACATCTCCCAAATCCACATTGGTTTACCATGCGGGTTTTTTATTATCTTTG
>NZ_BAEO01000057.1 GCF_000314995.1 Paraglaciecola arctica BSs20135
ATAAAATATTTTTACAAAACTTGTTGTAGATAAACGAATTAATGCAGTTAATCGAGCCCGTGAGTTGAACCTGATTTAAATTTCATTTAGTCATCTGCGATTTGAATACTTCTAAGGAGTATCAAACAAGCATCCATTTTTGATGATTTTTTGGACTGTTTTATGTAAAAAACTAACAAGGTAAATACAGACTTGTAGAACATTTATGCTTAAACACCGACCACTTTTCAAACATATTCGAAATCACGATACACTTTTTAGTGAACTGGCGATGGCCAGAAACTCTTATGCGCAAAGTCTTGGTCTCAACGATTATGTGTATCATAAAACACCAAAATTTATCACCGCTGATGGCCGTAGGCTGACTATTGAACCAGAGCGAAGCTTGATAGTACAAGACTATCAATCTTTTAAGGGGGTGAAGAATATATTGCAGCGGGAAATTCCAGGTTTTTATATTGTCAATAACAGCGATATTGGATTTCGTTACCCCACTGCCGCGATTGCAGGTTTAGATGCACCTTTTATCAAACGATTTCGCTCGGAGTTTTTTCATAAAGTTGATGAAGATAGAAGCATCTGTCGGCCTCTTAACTTATCTTATGGAATTAAAAGTCGCGGCAAAGGTGATAACCGACAAGAATACGAAGTTTGGGTGCCAGATGAAAATGTGCAATTAGATCCCACCCCGCTATTTATAGATAAGTATGCAGAGGACTTACCTGATGATGTGCGTGATTTTGCGAGTACTGAACCTGTAGTATATGGTTGGATGGGAGTAAAACGAGCTGCATTTGAAGCCATTTATCTAGATAAAAAGAGCATGGGTGATATTGCCATCAATATAGGGTTATCGGTTGATGCCTATAACATAGGTGCGCGGCCCGACCTTTCTTATTCGCCCTCTATTGGTAGTTCTATAGCAAAACATAATGCAGAATTGGAATGGGAAGTGATGGGGTATTATGCTCCTAAAGGTAAACACCCGAGTCACGACGAAATTTGGCTGGCGATTGATCATGCAATTGAAGCGGTAAGTGCTCCTTTAAACGAGGTGTATCATAATGTCGCCGTTAATCTTCAAGAAAGTAAAACGGAACGTATCTTGAGTAGCATAGCGGAACAACAAATTTCAAATGAACAAGTTTTAGACTTGAATTTAAAACCTTGGGAGTTTTTACAAGATGCTAGTGATCTCAGGCGTAAAACACATGATCCAAGTCGCTCAGTTAATTTGTTAGGTCGACTCAATCGACTTTTTTACCAAGAATCCTTTAGGTTGCCGTCACTGAAAGAAATTCATGAGTTGATTGCGCAGCCCGTCAAACGTTAGTTTATTACTTCAACATTGGGATTTATAAGATTAGCCACAAGAGAAGTAAGTAATTAATGGCCATGAAAACTAGCGGTTTTTAGCCCGAGTGTGAAATTTTATAGGCGTGTTTTTTTGTTTAAACACCTGCCAAAATCATCACTTTGTGCTTCTTTCAAGTAGGGTTACTTAATACAGCGTATGTGTCAGCATTTTTAACAGATGTCATTTTTTTGACCAGTCGTATTTATTTAACCATATGAAAAATAACGAAATTAAAATAATGGCCTGCTTTGTGCTTTAGTCTAGAATATAAGCAGTTTTTATTATCTGCCCATTTTATTTGATAGTAAAATAGGCATTAATAAAATAATATAATGAATATTGAACCCGCTAGGAGAATGTTATGAGTAGTAAATTCTTAAAAGTTATTTTCGCAGCTGTTATGTCAATTGGTTTGATTGGTCAGGTCAATGCTAGCACAATTTATTATTTCGAAGATGGTCAAAATTATACAGATGCTGATGGTAAGTTGTGGGAGTACCTTGGCGCTTTCGATGTAAGTGACGGTCCACTTTTCTCAACCGCTCCAACACCATTAAATGGCTTGGAAACTGCCGTACACCTAGGGTTTGGTGATATAGAAGACTTAGCAATCTCTGCTTTTAGTTTCGATGTTGGAAACGGATTGTTGACTGATAGTGAATTTGCTATTGAACAGGCGGATGCTGCTTCAGTTGGCATATCTATTTTCGAAGTAAACTTCAAGTCATGGTACGACGGTTTTGGTTCTTCAGTGTCGTTGTTTGGGCAAGGTATAAAAGCTGACGCCGATAATGATGGTAAATATACATTCGGAACAGATAAGTCAGCATTTGTACATGATCGTGCTAGATCTGGGGAGTATATAAACTACGTCTTTAAAACAGTTAGTGTTCCAGAGCCTAGTACCTTTGCAATCTTTCTCTTAGCCCTTTGCGGTTTAGGTGCTCGTCTAGCTAAACGTTAAGAACGTTATCCTTTTCTAAAGTAAGAAGACGCAAACCAAGCATCCTCAATTCCCTATACATATGTATAAGATGGTATACCTCAATACCATCTTATACAGTCAAATAGTACTAAAAATCGTCTGGATATTTTGTTACTCTCTTTTACGTATGTTAATAAATTTCATTGCTAAGTTTAACAACTTAGTAACACCATGATTCGGTTGAAGCCCTGTTTAGTTGGAAGCTAACTCGATTTTATTTGTGATTTAAGTTAATTATTAGGAATGATATCAATGCAAAATTTCACTATTTCAAAAAATGCTCAAATAGTCGATGTTAACGGATTAGTGCAAACTGGATCTTCACAAAATACCGCATTACAAATAGGTGATAGCCTTGTGTCTGGCACAGTTTTAACACTTTCCCAAGGTAGTGAAATTACTCTGATATTTGATGACGGTTCAGAACAGAAAATAACAGCTGAGCCTGAAACCTTATTGGCCAGCGATGCTCAAACCACAGAGCCAGTTTCGATAACAACAACAGTCCAATCACAAACGTCTAACGAGACGGTATCCGATAATGTGCAAGCCGATATCGATGCTATTCAAGCATTAATAGAATCTGGTGATGACCTAGACTTGCCTGATACTGCAGCTGGTGGTTTGACGGCTAATGAAGGGACAGATTTTGTCACCTTAGACAGAGACGGTAATCAATTACTGGCTGGCGCCGGTTATGATACTGCTGAATTGGACAATCTTGCTGGTGCGACAGACGTTCCGGTACTAGTTGATCCAATTGACAATGTTAATGCCTTACCAGAAGCGGTCAATGACACTTTTGACATGGATGAAAACACCGAATTAGCAGGTAGTCTATTAGGTAATGATGACTTGGGTGATGAAGCCACAACAGTAACGGCTTTCGATAGTACCTCGGCGAATGGTGGCACAGTTACAGTAGATTCAACAGGCAATTTTAGTTACACGCCAGTTACCGATTTTGTAGGCGCAGATACATTTACCTATACCATCACAGATGCGGATGGCGATACCAGCACCGCGACTGTTACTGTCAACATTGCCAACGTAAATAAGTTACCAGAAGCTGTGGATGACAGCTTTGACATGGATGAAAACACTCAGCTATCGGGTACTCTATTAGGCAATGATGACTTAGGTGATGAAGACACTACAGTAACGGCTTTTGATGGTACTTCGGTCAATGGTGGCACTGTCACTGTGGATGACGCGGGCAATTTCACATATACACCTGTAACAGATTTTGTAGGTTCGGACACTTTTACTTATACGATCACCGATGCAGATGGTGACACCAGCACCGCGACTGTTACGGTGAACATTGCCAATGTCAATAAGTTACCAGACGCAGTGGATGACACCTTTGAAATAGATGAAAACACCCAATTAACAGGCACCCTTTTAGGCAATGATGACTTAGGCGATGAAGCCACAATAGTAACCGCTTTTGATAGTACTTCGGTTAATGGTGGTACTGTGACTGTGGACGAAGCGGGCAATTTCACATATACACCAATACCAGATTTTGTAGGCAGCGATACTTTTACCTATACGATCACCGATGCCGATGGTGATTCGAGCACAGCGACTGTGACGGTAGTCAATGCTAATGTCAACAAGCTACCAGATGCAGTAGACGACACCTTTGGTATAAATGAAAACACCCAATTAACAGGCACGCTTTTAGGAAATGATGATCTGGGTGATGAAGAAACAACAGTGACAGCCTTTGATAGTAGCTCGGTCAATGGTGGCACGGTCACCGTGGATGGCACAGGTAATTTCACTTATACGCCAGTCACGGATTTTGTTGGTGCAGATACCTTTACTTATACCATTACCGATGCAGATGGTGATACAAGCACCGCAACTGTCACTGTGAATGTTGCTAACGTTAATGCCTTACCAGACGCAGTGGATGACAGCTTTAGGATAAATGAAAATACCCAATTAAGCGGCACCCTTTTAGGCAATGATGATTTGGGTGATGAAGTCACTACAGTGACGGCTTTTAATAGTACCTCGGCAAATGGTGGCTCAGTTTCAGTGGATGAAGCGGGTAATTTTACTTACACCCCAGTTGCAAATTTTGTTGGCGCAGATACTTTTACCTATACCATCACCGATGCTGATGGTGATACTAGTACCGCGACAGTTACGGTGACTGTTCTTAATGTGAACGTCAACGCGTTACCTGATGCAGTAGATGACACTTTTAATATCAATGAAAACAGCCCACTGAGTGGTTCGTTATTAGGTAACGATGATTTGGGTGACAACCCGACCACAGTGACAGCGTTTGATAATACCTCTACGAATGGCGGCACGGTCACCGTAAATCCAAATGGTACCTTTAGTTATACACCAGCGACC
>NZ_BAEO01000056.1 GCF_000314995.1 Paraglaciecola arctica BSs20135
TTGATACAAAGTTAAATAGTTCGTTTGCAGAATTAATTGCGTATAACAACGTAATTCCTTTTGCAAAAAACACATCATAATTTTCTGATAAATCAGTCAATACTGTGCCTGTATTAACTTTATATTCTTTATGCATTTTTTTTGCCATAAAGTTAAAGAATGGAGATATATCTAAACCAAACCAATTAACGTTTTCTAAACTATTCGCTTTTCCAAGGTGTGGTAATAAGAATTTTTCAAGCCTATTTATAAACTCAATGGTATCTATACAACCAAAAAGTGTTTGTCCCAACTCAAGAAAAGAGCCACCGGAAATATCCAACGCAATTTTTTTATTTAGGTTGAAAATAAAATCATTTTCATGATGGATCTCACTTTTAAATAAGTAAATTATGTCGTCAATATTTCCAGCCTTTAACGCATCAGTCATCTGTTTATATGCAAAGATGTCATTAGAATACCGAGCGTGCATGAGCCAATCATAAGCTTTTTCATTGACCCGAAAATCGTATACTTCCTTATTGCCTTTATGAGAATCGATAGAACCAAACTCAAGGTAGGTAAATATCTGTTTTGGCGATAGTTGATTATTTCCTTTCGAGTTCATAACAAGTACCTTTTATATATTTTTTAATGTAAGAATTAAATGGGATATCAATTACTGACTTAAAAGAAGCGACAGCTACCACATTGGCGAATAACTAATTTTTAGCTAATAAATTTAACAAAAAATTATTAATTGGATCATTCACAAACCCAAACAATTTATTTTTGACATTTTTATTGATAATTAAAGAATTTACAATTTCAGTCACAGAACCTTGTGAACCAATGATGATATCTTGTGAAAAGTATTCTATTTTATCAGGGTGAAAGACTGGGATACCCATAAATAAACTATTTTGCTTTAATTCATCACCATCAAAAATTGCAATAGGATTGAAGTTTCTATTACATTGATTGGACAAGATAATAGACTCTGTAAAAGCGCCCGCACCGTAAAAAAGAATATCACCACATTGAACATTCGAACCATCATAAAAATTAATGATTTTCAAATCATTGCGCACAACATCATTAATCTCTTCCACACTTTCTATCGAAACCTGATAATGGTCCCGTAACCACATTAATTCATGTGTGACGCTAATTTCACCATTGTCAATGGCATCGCAACAGAACTCAAACGCCACTTCCCCCCTTATTTTCCACCAAACCTTACTTTCTACTGAAAGCAAGTCAAAGTCTTCATGATGAACTAGCTTATAAAAAGCAGTAAAGCCTAAAGGATAGTAATACTCCCTTACATTACTGTTTCTAATATAGTTTTCTGCTAATAATAAAAGTGATAACGCAGAATGATTTGCCATCACTCCAAAAGCCATAGCAAAAGGCCCAAACGGTCGGTTTGAAACGATTAATTGACGTAACTTAAAATCAACATCTTTTGAAGTTCCTTCGTTTAGAAAATAGGTAGTCCATTCTGGTAACACTTGACCACTAACAATATGTTCAATATTGTCGACGAGGTAATCAAAAGAAGCGCCAGGGTTGTATATACCCGCAGCTAAACATCTTTTTTTCCGGCACTCCTCTGAAGTATCAAAACGACTATTAAGTGCTTGATTTAATACATCAATAAAATGAATTTTATCTGTAGTAAAGTAACGTCCATCATGCCCATACTGCAATGAATAACTGGGATCCAATTTATAAACTATCGTTGGACAACCCGTAGCAAGGTCAAAAAGATGATTATAGTACTCCCTATGAGTGACCATAACGGCCCCCCTTGCGTAATCATCAATATATGAATCTGCATCGCTGTAATAAAAATTTGAATATCCTCTGCCCAAGTTAAGACATTCTATGACCTTAGGATGCTTATTATTAAAATGATGGACTCGGAAAATGATCGTTTTATCAGGAAATTCATCCAGCAATGTTTTTAATGTTTCAAAAATAACATCCACTACCCAATATTCTTCAACGCTTAATAAAGAAAGATGATAAATAATAGCTTTTTTAGGGCCTGTCAGTTTTGATACTGCATTAAAAAACTTGTCGAGCTTTGGGAAACCAAAAGGCAATTCCGAAACGAAAGGCTGTTGATGCAAGCGCATCACTGCTGGAAAACTGTTGATGTATTTCTGTGTTGTTAATTTAGGCTGTTTCCTTGCGCCTAATACATAGTCAAAATAGAAGCCTCCCCCATAGACACAAAGTGTAGATTCTATGGGAACATCAGTGCCATGTGGTAAACCGATTCTAGTTATTTTTGATGGTATATACTCATAAATCGATTTATTAGACTCAGGGATAACTATGACATCCAATAAATCTATTTCTTTACACTCATCTCGACGGCAAAATAAAAAGGGCACTTCCGGATAATGCTTTTCAAACCATTGTCTATGAATATTATTTTCATCATCAACAATAATTCCTATACTATCTACTGATGAATACTCATTTAAATCTTCAATGTATTGAATTAATTGATTAGCAATTGCTGAATACTCAACAATAACACCTATTTTATAAATATTAGAATCCAGTTTTTTCCAATATTTTTTTTGTAAACCAATACCTGAAATCAACGATTCATCCCTTTGACAAATACCAAAACAACTTTCTTATTTGATTCTTTTCAAAAATCCATCAGGGGCAACGGTAATCAGTAATTTATTTTGGATACTCTTATCAATCTCAAATTCAGAGTGTGATTTAAGATACTCCCAAACAGCTGTTTTAGGATTATTTCCACGTCCCCATGGACGGTCTGGAAACATATTTTCAGGCATATCTTCAATGATGGTATCGAAAACCACACAGTAGCTACCAACACTTGTTAAGGACGCGTAAGCATTTAGCTCAGCGATAACATGATCATGAGTATGATTAGAATCAAGACAAATCAAAACCCGCGAATAATTCGCAGCGAAAGCTTTAGTTTGAGCAATAATATCAGGGTCGATGCTAGAACCTTGTATCATTTCAATCCGCGAAGACATGGGGTGCGCTTCAATGGCTTCTCGGTTATGTGCGCGGATATCAATGTCTATACCTAACACTTTGCGCTTTGATTTTTTAGGATCCAGCATTTTGCCTGACTCGATCGCTTCGCACATATCGAGTTGAGCTAACATAGAAGCACTAAAAATTAGAGAGCCGCCATGAGCAATGCCTGTTTCAATTATAAGATCAGGCTTTACTTCCCAAATTATTTCTTGCATGGCGACAATATCTTGTGGGTACTGAATTATAGGCCGACTTTGCCAAGTAAAGTGATAAGAGTATTTAAATTCATTTGCCAACGTAAACCACATATTGGTCTGCTTTAAAAGGCCATCACTTTTCGCCATGCCCTCTATTTCAGAAGAACATTCTTTAAAAAAATTATTATTCACTTTGCAACCTTTTTAATTTTAATAGTTACTTCATACTTACTACCATCATCAACAAACCAGCAAGATGGATGGCCACTAAATGTTCTGGCTCGTAAAAGATTTAATAAATCACGAGCTCTATATTGTTTCTCTAGGTTAATTTGACTCGCTTGCTCGAGTTCAGATGATTGGTGAAAACTACCCATGCTAATATCCTGTGGTTTACACGCTGTGTGACCACTTTTTAATTTTATATATGCAAGTTGAAACAAATCAACCATCGATGAACTAGCTTTCTTATATAAGCTTTCACCATTATCTGTCCAATCGTAAGGGATCTTTTTCTGCAGAAGAATCGCACCAGAATCAATTGATAAGTCAACAAAATGTATACTTACTCCGAATGGTACTTGCTCGACTAACGCCCAGAAATTATAATTTTTACCTCGATTAAATGGTAAATAACTAGGGTGGGTATTAATAAAACCCTGTTTTGCTGATTTAATTAACTTTTTTGTTATGATGTGTGGCCACCAAGCTAGAATCCCTAGATCAATATCACAAGGTAATCTTTCATAGAAGTTCTTATCCTCTTTATAGAAAACATGCGTTTCTATTTCATTTTCTTTGGCAAGAACTGATATATTATTTTCAGATGCGGTGATGACCATAATAAGATCATCAATATAGTTACTTATCAAATAGGATACTATTTTTTCCCCCACGTCCCCATCAGCAAAAATCACAACGTTCATGATATAACCCTTTGTATGACCTGAATCACTCTATTTTGATCTGTAATGGTCATATCAAAATAACTCGGGAGATTTATTGCTCTAGAGTTTATTTTCCATGAGATGGAATTATGATGAGGTCGGTCAAACATAGGCAAGCTTGAAAGTGGATAGAAAAACACTCTAGCATCAATATTTTCTTCGGCAAAGGCGAACTGTAGCCGTTCACTAGTTACCTCTGATTCTTCTGTAAAAACCACTGTAGGCATCCATACTCCATTGACAACTCCGTCTGGCTCAGGGTTCATGGTTAAACTGGGAAATGATGATAGATGATCTCGATAATATGTAAAAATTTCTCGCTTTCGGTCTGTCAATTCTTCAATACGTTCCATCTGCGCGCAACCCATAGCAGCTTGAATATTCGACATCTTATATTTGAAACCAATTAAATCAGGCCAAAACTGCTTCGTTTGCCCACGGGCGCGACCATGATTGCTCAGTGTAAGCACGTGTTCATACAATTCAGCGTCATTGGTGACAAATATTCCACCTTCACCAGTCGTAATGGTTTTAGTGCCATGAAATGAAAAAGCACCAAACTTGCCCATTGAGCCTGCTCGCTTACCGTGGTAGACGGAGCCTATCGCTTCAGCAGCGTCTTCAATCACCGGAATGCTATACTTTTCACCTATGGCTAATAGCTCATTCATTTCACACAAGTTGCCATAAATATGCACAGCAACAATCGCTTTGGTCCGAGGAGTTATAGCTTTTTCAACTAAATCAGGATCTAAACACCAACTGTCGGCTAGAATATCCACAAAAACAGGTTGTGCACCAAGATGGATTATTGGAGAGGCGGTGGCTATCCAATTAGTATCGGCCAAAATTACTTCATCGCCTTCACCTATGCCTAAGGCGGCCATACCCATATGGAGCGCGCCGGTGCAGCTAGAAGTAGCAATAGCGTATTTAACACCTAGATGCGCCTTAAATACTTGCTCAAAACGTTCAATATATTCATAACACTTTTCGCCCCACCCATTTTGAGCAGCATCTGTGGCATAACGAACTTCTAGTTCAGTGATCGACGGTTTAGTGTAGTGAATTCGATTAGTCATTGGTTTTATTGCTTATTTTTACAAAGTAGTTAGTTTGATCAATCATAAATGGCTACTTGAGGAACTGCCGTTACAAATTTTGTACCTAGTTTAGAGAGTTTGTCATTTTGCTGTTTAATCTCTGTAGCAATATTCCAAGGAAGAATTAACAAATAATCAGGAATAAACTTAGATAAAGAGTCTGGGTGCAAAATTGGAATATGGCTTCCTGGCATATACTTGCCTTGTTTTGCGGTTGCTGCATCACAAACGAATGGCAGTAAATCTGGTTTAACTCCAGCAAAATTAAGTAGCGTATTGCCTTTAGCTGCAGCACCATAAGCTACGACAGTTTTTCCCCTGCGTTTTTGCTCAAGTAAAAAAGTTAGCAAATCATTCTTAACTTTATCTGCTCGTTTCTGAAATTGTTGATAAGGAGTTAAAGTTTGTAATTCATTCTGCATTTCTATATCTAACATATCATTGACGGCTTCGGAATTTGCACGCTTATCGTCTGAATGACAACCAAAAACCCGTAAACTTCCCCCATGAGTTGGCAATATTTCAACATCCCATATTCGTAACCCCGCAGCTGCAAAGATGTGTGATACGGTATACAAAGACAAATAAGAAAAATGTTCATGGTAAATAGTGTCAAACTGAACCTGTTCAATCAATTGCATTAGATGTGGAAATTCTAATGTAATAGTTCCGTCAATTTTTAAAGCCGCTTTCAGTCCTCTGGTAAAATCATTTATGTCAGGTACATGCGCAAAAACATTGTTGCCAATAATTAAATCAGCCTGTTTTTCCATTTCCGCAAATTGTTTACCTAAGGTTTCGCTAAAAAATTCACGTAATACAGGGATGCCTATTTGTTCAGCAGCACTGGCAGTACTTGCTGTTGGTTCAATACCTAAACAAGGAATGTCAGCTTCTACAAAATTTTTCAGTAAATATCCGTCGTTTGAGGCAATTTCTATCACATGACTGTGCCTATCCAGTTTAAGACGCTTTATAATAGCCTTTGAATAATTAGCAGCATGAGTTAACCAACCACTTGAGGTGCTTGAAAAATAAGCATAATCGGCATTAAATAATTCATCAGCTTGCGCATAGTCTTCGGTTTGAACTAACCAACATTGATCGCACACTTTCACCTTGAGAGGAAAATAAAGCTCTGGTTGTTTAAGTTGCTCAACAGTTAAGTAGGCATTTGATGGCGGTGCAAAACCTAAGTCTATAAAATTGTGGATTAACTTTGTATGGCAGTGTCTGCATTTCATTTACGTGCAACTCCTGAATATTCTACATCTAAAGGGGGAAATGCTTGATCTCGTGCAGAACACTCACTAACAGGCAATGGCCAATTAATGGCTAATCGAGGTTCAAAGATGTTAATTCCAGCTTCAGCATTTGGCTCATAAGCCGCAGAATGGCAATAAAGTAATTCAACGTCATCACACAATGTTTGAAAACCATGGGCAAAACCTTCAGGGATCAACAGACCGCTCCCATCTTCACTGCTTAACGTTTCCCCATACCATTGTAAAAAAGTAGGCGAATCGGCCCTTAAGTCGACTACGACATCCCATATATGACCTTTTAAACAACTCACCAACTTCATTTCGCTAAAAGGAGCATGTTGAAAATGTAATCCTCGCACTGTGCCTTTTTTAGCTGTAAAGGTATGATTGATTTGAGCAACAGGTCCATGCCAACCGCATGTTGCTAATTCAGAGGCGCAAAATATCCGAGATAAAAAACCACGCTCATCACCAAGTAGTTGACGTTCAACTTTTTTTACCCCCTCTAGTGGTAAATCAGTGATATTAAAACGACTCACAACAAAGCCTCATAAGCTTCGATATCAGTGGTGCATAAATCGAATGCAGTTTTCCCTTGATTTTCGGCTCGATACCAATCAAAGGTTCTTTGTATTGTTTGGTTTAATGGCCAAACCGGCTGATTTTGCAACAGATTAGTAATCTTGCTTGTATCTAACATCAGCACCCCCGCTTCATGTAAGCCTTTATTCTCCTGATGATAATTAACTTCACCAGTACCATAAACATTGCGTGCGATGTCAATAACTTCACGTACAGTCACAGCTTCATTAGCATTAGGACCAAAATTATATGCACCAGCCAACTCAGGTTGTAAATACAACTTTTTCGCTAATTGCATATAACCGAATAACGGCTCTAATACATGTTGCCATGGGCGAATTGCCTCAGGGAGTCGTATTTCTAAGGGCTTTTTATTTTGCCAAGCACGCACTGCATCGGGAATAAGTCGATCTTCCGACCAATCCCCACCACCAATAACATTTCCTGCGCGAGCCGTGGCTAAGGCAACGCCCCGTTCAGCTAAAAAGGCTTGTCTATAACTGGCAATGACTAATTCACTTGCCGCTTTACTAGCACTGTATGGGTCATGCCCCCCTAGACGAGCATCTTCATTGTAAGGATGTAAACACTCGTTATTGTGATAAACCTTATCTGTTGTAACCATAACTACCGACTTAACAGTATCCACTTCTCGTAGAGCTTGCAGTAGATTAGCCGCCCCCATTATATTGGTTGAAAAAGTATCTAATGGTTGCAGATAGCTAGCACGCACAAGTGGCTGAGCGGCAAGATGAAAAATAATTTCAGGCTTTGCTTTTTGTACTAAAAAAGTCAGCGCAGCTGAATCTCGAATATCACAAACGTGGTGTTCGCATAAAAGTTCGATATTTGCTCTAGAAAACAAATTAGGTTCGGTAATAGGTGAGAGACTAATTCCAGTAACTTCTGCACCTAGCCTATGTAACCAAAGAGTCAACCAACTACCTTTAAATCCGGTGTGCCCTGTAATTAGTACTTTTCGTCCACGGAAAAAGTTGGCAGATGAGGGCATTACCATAATTTCCAAGGAGGGCTTTTAGATTGCCATAAATCTTCGAGCTGATTTTTATCGCGCAAAGTATCCATCGCTTGCCAGAATCCATGGTGTTGATAAGAACTCAATTGACTTTGTGCAGCGAGGTGGTGCAATGGCTCACCTTCAAAACTACTTTTATCATTTTCAATCAAGTCAAATATTGTTGGTTCAAGTACAAAAAAGCCTCCATTTATCCAAGACCCGTCACCTGCAGGTTTTTCTTTGAATGTTTGCACTATTCCGTCCTTGATATTCAAAGCACCATAACGCCCGGGAGGCTGAATAGCGGTAACAGTGGCTATCTTCCCATTGCTTTTATGATGCGCTAATAGTTGAGCTAAATCGATATCAGCAACACCATCACCATAAGTAAAACAAAATGTTTCATCACCAATATAGTCTTTTACTCTTTTCAAACGCCCGCCTGTCATACTGTGCTCGCCAGTATCAACTAAAGTTACACGCCAAGGCTCTGCATGTTCTTGATGCACTTCCATCTGATTAGTACGCATGTCAAAGGTCACGTCAGACATATGTAAGAAGTAGTTAGCAAAGTACTCTTTGATAATATAGCCTTTGTATCCAAGGCAAATCACAAAATCATTAATTCCATGATGTGAATATATTTTCATGATATGCCACAGAATAGGTTTACCACCAATTTCAATCATAGGCTTTGGCTTCAGATGTGATTCTTCGCTAATTCGTGTTCCTAAACCGCCTGCGAGAATAACTGCTTTCATAAATTGAAGATCCCTAAATTACACCGTCATTAGGTATAAGTGATAAAACTCCAAAGCGACGTTGAAGTATGTCTATTATTTCATGCTCAACATAACGCTGCATTCTTTCATCACCATCATATAAAAGTGCAAAATCATCAAGATAATAGTTAATAAAATCATAATTGCTCAAATACTCATCTGTTCCTGAGATTCTTTTTGTATAAGCGTTATATGAAGGATCTCTATCTTCAAAGAATCTACGAAAATAAGATTGGTCTTGCATCAATTTTAGTGAACCAAACCATAACAATCGACTTATAATCACATGGTCGCAAGATTTCGTTCCTTTGAATGTAAATCCATCAAGATGTTGTCTTCTAAATACAGATTGGATAATTGTACAATCTGACAATTGTCGAACCGACTGAATATAACGACCTAGTTTTTTGGGGCTAAAGTTATATATTGCAGAGTGTGAGATTGAAGGTTCTTCATCCCCTTTGAAATTGCAAGGGATGCCACAAGCCATTGCTACTTCTGGTTTTGAATCCAAAATATCGATAGCTTTATTTAAATAGCCATCGCTTATACAGTCGTGTCCACCTAACCACATAAAGTATTCCGACTGACTAATATCAAACAGTGATTTTAAATTTATAAATGCACCAACATTTTCATTCTGCTTCAATAATAAAAACCTGGGATCATCTTCGATAACTCGACGACAAATATCCCAAGAGTCATCTGTTGATGCATTGTCAGAAACAATAAAAAGTACATCTGAAGAACATTCTTGTATTTTTAAAGACATTAACGTTTTTTCAATATATGCAGCTTCATTATAAAGAGGAACACCAACACATAATTTATAATTTTTCTCGAGTTTATTTTTCATATTTTTCTTTTCATCGAAGGTTTAACAACAACCAGATATTCACCTTACTTGTTCTAACCTGCTACTTAACACTTAGCATATTATAAGACCCCCCAATAAGGTCTTTAACTTGCGGAAAGGTCGCGTAAATTACCTAATAATACTTTCTTTACTGTCGAATAGTTATCGGAAAACTACATTAATACTTTAGAAAGTCTAACAGGGTGACTTTGAGTTAATTTCTTACGCCTAAGCTTTAACACCTAGAAAAATATAACTTTATCTATTGCTTGCGGAAAAGCCTGCTTAAGTTCTGACATCATCTCTGGTCGGTGTTTATCAGTAGCTAAAATAATGGCATCAGTCTGCCTCATTTCTGTATCGTTCATTGACTGGATTGTTTTCATGTTTACACCTAGAAAACTATTATTGTCTTTTGTGGCATTTGAATCGATTATATTAGTAATGACTAGGTCAATTCTCTCTCTTTTTATAATTGACCTAGCATAGTTATTCGCCCCCCAAATCATAATATTTTTCGCCTCCCGCTTTTTACAAACTTTCAGAACATTTCTCAGTCGTATACGCCACTTAGTTTTCAGATATATAAAAGAACTTAAACTTTTTAAACTAGAAAATGGAGTATAAAATAAGGTTCGAAAAAACAAGCGATTAAATATAATGCCGTAGATAGTAGAAGATATATATGCACGCTGTAGTATTACTCGCTGATAAAAATATAATGCAGACTCATGATCAAAGTAATGTGAAACATGTTTGTAAAACCAAAGTGAATAATGCCAATCGAGGCTCCTTACAACGCTGTCCGGCGAGTTTTGATAACGTACGGTAAGTGGCTCTTGGATAAAATAAAAATCATCAGTCACCGCACCTAATCTCAGAGTAAAGTCCCAATCCTGATGACCTCGCATTCTTTCATCAAACAAAACATTAAGAGCTAAACTTCTTGGTACGCAGATCGTGCTTGATTGAATACCTCCAACATTATTAGTAACAAAAGAGTAATGTGCCACTGACTCATTTTTATTTTTCGAACTCACTGGCAAAGGCAGTGAACACCTTTCGTTGATTGAATTACAATATTGGTGATGAATAACAAAAGCATTTTTGTCCGTAATGGTATTAATTAGTGCTGCTACTTTAGCAAGCTTTGTTGACTCCCAAATATCGTCGGAGTCTAATAGACAAATAAACTCACCGATTGCAGCTTTAATCCCCGTATTTCTCGCCGCAGCACCATTTCTATTGATTTCATGTCGTATAATACTAATACGACTATCATTCAGTTTATCAGCCAAACTCCTTATCTTTGCTGACGATGCGAATTCTGACCCATCATCAATTATTACAATTTCGAAATCTTGATATGTTTGATTTAAAACAGAATCTAATGCTCGTAATAGGACCTGTTCTCGATTATAAACCGGAATAATAATGGAAAAAACTGGCACTCTAGCATTACTCAACATAATTATTGTTCCTTGCGTTGCCTGCTGACTCTTTCCCCAAAAAAGCTACAAATAACGTTTGGGATTTAGACTTAAAGAAATAGACTTTTTCTCAGGCCAAATACCACCTAACCAAAGACAAGTTTTGAAAAAATATTTGATACATTACCTTTATCGTTGGTTAAAAAACTGCATTTTTTTCGACTTAACAACACCTTAGTCAATATGTACTCGTAAATTATAATTGCCGTGCGTTAAATCATTACTAAACTGAAACATCTCTTAGTATCGGCTAGTGAAAATAGTTCTTGAGACATATGCCCTATTTACAGATTGCAACTTACAGCATCTCTAAACTGTTAACATCTATTAAGAAAAACTTAAACTCACATAGGCTTTCTTGTTGTAATTTTTCAATGTGATAAAAAGTTTTATCGTGCATATCCTGGCCTCCAATCTCTGCTATTAACTTAAGACATTTATCCTTTGGCCAACAAATTAATATCACTTGATGCTCGGTAATTAATTGCTGTTCTAAAAGCTGCACCGGATGGTGTTGAACTGAAAGTTGACAGTCTGCAGGCAGATCAGAACAAAATGTGATGTCGAGTGCAGTTGATGACACTAAATATTGTGCAAAAGTCCCCACTCCAACGACTAGTAACGACTTGCTTTGAAGTATGTCATCAGGGATAAGCAATTCAACTCGCCCAACTTGTGCATTGGGCATAATAGTCAATTTATTTTGTATATTTTTCTTGACTATTTTGGCCGTATTCTGGTTTTGCAAGGCACTAAAACCGGGAACGTTATCTAGTTTCTGGTAAACATCAGCTTTATTTCGTCGACATAGATGATTAAAAATCAAACCACATAGATATTGTTTAGCCACCACTAGTTTTTCTTCACTGGGACACCAACCACTCAGTAATTTGCTTAGCTGAACTTGAATGGTTTCTTTGTCCGTCGCCTGTAAACAAAATTGTTCGACCGCATAATAAGGATTGCCACAAACTAAAACAGGCTTATCACGGTAAATCATTTCAAGCCCACTTTGACTATTCGCTACAACACCAAAGTCAGCAAAAGACATGATTTGATAAGTGTTGCAATCGTCTCCACTGAGCAACAGTACTTGAGGGTTATCACCAAAGAGTTTCTGCAATTCTTTGGCTGTACCGTTACCCTGCTTTGCTTCCAAAGGGTGTAATCTGCAAACAATTAAATCATCGCTAGTAGATTGCATAAGAAACTGTTCAATGACAAAACGTAAAAATAAAATCTGTTCTGAAAATGCGAGAAGGTCATTTACAATCACAGCATCATAAGACACTTGTCCAAGAACTAATCCTACCTTTCCTTTACACTTTTTAATTTTCTGCAATTTGCTGGATAAATTTTCACTGGCCACCGGCATAGAAATATAACCATTTAATAATCCATGACTTTCTCGTTCACGCATTAAACTATCTAGCATATCAAATTGCTCTTGTGGCACTCTAAGATTGCGAATAAAGGGCCACTTGTGAACAAAAGCATGATGATTAGCAATTTGAGTACTGTTAGGTTCGAGATAAAAATAATTTTGTAAAAAGAAGCTTTCAATACAAATTAACTGAACTTGATATTTGTGACTAAAATAGGCACCTAACTTAGTTTCAATTCGATAATTACCAAAAATGACCACAGCTTTAACATTGTGAGTAGAAAATTGCTGTTCCAGCTTTTTAGCATAATCTTTAAAACAACTTATTAACTTTGCCTTTTCTTCTTTAGTTTCTATGTAATACCCATACTGGCCATTCAAACGAGCGACGGTATGCCTAATCATTTCATCCCAATCTAACTCATTGAGATAATCTTCAGCAATATCGCTGTACTTTGATAACAATAGGTTTTCCTTCCAAGGAGGAAGTTCCCCTCCAAGAATAGTGAAACCTTTTTCAAAAAAATATTCTCGCAGCCACAAGTGCACCATACCTGCGGCAAAAGGTTGATCCAGAAAAAGAACACTAGGAATGCTATTTGATGACTGCGGTAATTGAAGTTGCATTAGCTAGACACCTACCTCAAGTTGACATGCATAGTCAAAATGCGACAACTGATTTACATAAACTTGGCAAAATTTCGAACATTGATTCATTGTGTAACTTCAATTTGAAGGATTTTTTGCATCGCATCATCAACAGGAATTATAGTCGGATTGTCTACCGCACCATTCCAAGTTTTAACTGGTACCTTCCAATCTCCATAATGTTCCTGTAAAAATATTTCAGGATAATCTGGAAATAACATTTCACCAGCAGTAGTCGATTTTAAGGAGCAAGGTAAAAATCCTTTAGTACTAATCACATTTGCGGCAGGTTCAAACCAGTAGGTTTTATCGCCTCGAACGTAATGCATAATAAAATCAAACATCACTCCATTTTTATAGAGTTGCATCGATCCTATCGTTCTACCTTCACTAAATCTAGCTAAGGGTTTAGCCTGCCAATTGCTGCCAAAGCGAGCTAGTAAAAAGGCTTCTGTATTAGCAGGTCCGAAATAGCAACAATCACCAATAGCATAGTTTTGTGCGGGGAATAAGGGCTGGTCAAACCAATGTTCACAGTTTAAATCACGCCAGCCAAAGCCTTTTTCCTCGTTGATATACAAGAAAAAATTCACTCGCCATTGGCCTATTACCAACATCATGCTTTTAATATGTTTGTTACTGTAACTTAAGGATACATCGCCTAATATTCTTAAGCTTTTTAGCAAATTATCTAAGTGATCGTCATCTTCAGGGTTTATTAATATTCCTAGCGTATCTGTTTCAGCAAAAAGGGCTCTATCTCTGTATAAATTTAATAGCGCACCGCCAATTAAGCAGTGTTCTATAGCTCGCTCTTTCATTAAATTTGTTACTTGAAATATTAAATTTAATCCAGCGTCTAATTCCTTTGGACTTCTCACTCCCAAGTGGTGAACCCTGCATTCATAGCCAATTTCGCGATAGCTAGATTCGAGTGCAAGAGTCGCTTCGAAATCCGCTTCAAAAACAGCAAAGTCTAGATCTTTATCCCAAGGTAAAAAATCACCATCACGGACCATGCCTAATAAAGAACCACCAATCAGAACGGCTTCAATTGCTGATTGATTAGAGACATCTAAAACTTCTCTACATATTTGATGGACATTAGCGTAATCGGAATAAATTTTATTTAAGGTGTATTGCATATGATGACTACTCAATAACCTTCACTATCTCTGCACGTACAACACTAACCTTGAAACTAGATGTAGCGGCAATTAATTTATTTTTCATAACGTCTGCCCCTTAAAAACCGTGGCAGATTTAACATCACTGAGTGACCATTCTTTTTGAGGTGTTTGCCAATCGCCGTAATGGCCATTTAAGTAAGCTTCAACATGATTGGGTAAATACACTTCACCACCAGCAAAGGTGTGGCTTTGGGTTTTGCTAAAATGACGAGAAGGCATACGAAACCCGCGGGAAGCTAAGCAATAGTCCATATGTTCGCCGTGAATATATTTTACAAAAAAGTCGATACCAGGAAAGTCCCCAGAGTCGTCATTAGGGAGTAATTTAAGTGCCCGAATGGCTCCTATTGGCACAGCGCCATAGGTTTGTTGATTAATATATTGGTGTAAGGTCCAAGTTACATCGGTTATCTCAAACATCTTGGGTAAAAGCTGCTCTACAACCTTGATGGTTTGGGTTAAATGATTGGCATCAACAGAAAAATCCAAATCATCATCCCAAGGAATAAGCGCATTGTCTCTATACACGCCGAGTAAAGTGCCGGCATCAATATAATGAGGCACATGGTGCAGTTTTAAGTTCTCAGACAACATCAACAGCAAGTCTACTGCGGTTTGACCTTGTCTATGGGAATTTTTAAGCTGTATTGGTTTAATCAGTCTTGCAGGTAATACTTCGACTATTATTTCAGGAACTAACAGTTTCAACTGTTGTTGTATCTGTTCAAAAAACTCACTGGCAATCAAAATTTTATCAGGTTTTAGTGTAGCTATGTCTGACGCTGCAATGACGGGGATATTTTGAATACTAGAGCCGTGTTTCTTACTGTCGTTATCAACAAATGCGAGCACATCATATAATTCGGATATACCAGAAAGTGCAGAGCGCCCTGACAAACTTGCGCCAAATATCACAACCTTTATTGTTTGGTCGCTCACAATTTTTGATACTCATTTGAAAGCTTCTGCATATTTAGCTCTTCATTAAATAATGGGGATCTAGCTTTGGCTATAGTTTATTATCGGCTAGTACTGTAGCGACTTTAATCGCTTCCTACTCGCAACACCTAAGCAGTACTACCCGCATCCACAGTCATCACAGTGCCTGTGATGGCCGAGGCTTGTTCTCCGAGCAAATAAATCACCATAGCCGCGGCATCGTCCACTGTGGCTAACTTACCCAAAGGGCTACGACGTTTTACACTTTCTAATTTATCACCTTGTAAACTGCTGGTCATATCGGTTTGCATGTAGCCAGGGGCGACACAATTAACTGTGATCCCTGCTTTGCCTACTTCACGGGCTAAAGAGTGGCTAAAGCCTTCTAATGCGGCCTTACTGGCCGCATACACACTCAGGCCATTAAAACCTGTCTTGGCAATAATCGACGATATATTGATGATCCGCCCTTTGCGATTCAACAACATCGAACGTACTAAGTATTTACTGAGTAAAATCGGTGCTTGAATATTCAAACGCATCAAGTGTTCAATGGCAGAATTAGGCATAGTTGCCAAAACACCATCATGTCCCGCGGCAGCGTTATTCACTAAGGCATAAGGTCGGCCATATTGTTTAATCAGTTGTTTGCATAGCTGAGATAAATTGTCTACGTCGGCTAGATCCGCAGGGTGAAAATGAACTAGATCAGGATAGTCTTGTTGTAATGCTTTAAAAGCTTCAGAAAGTTGCCTCGCAATGGCAATCACACCGTAACCCTGTTTTGCCGCTTGTTGGCAAATGGCTAATCCTAAACCTTTGCTGGCACCTGTTACTATGACGTAATCAGTCATGCTGTTGCTTCCTGTTTAACTTTCTATTTAACTTGCCGCTCGGATCATGGGCTATGTTATTTACTATGTTGATTTTGGTAGGTATTTCAAAGCGTTGCAATTGGTTTTTGCAATTGATCAAAATTTGCGTTTTAAGCTGTTGCGGGTCGTCTGCGTTTAGCACTGTTATATCAGCTACCACTAACTCCCCCATTAAAGCACTTTTTTTTGGGTACACTTTTGCTTGGCTAACATTAGCGCTTTGCATCAGTACTTGTTCAACTTTCTCTGGATACACTTTATTGCCACCAACATTAATGGTACCTGTAGCGCGTCCAATAAACAGCACTCTATGTTCTTTGATTTCAACTATATCTAGCGTATCCACAAAGCCTTGGGGATCGGTTTGCGCACTTAATGTTTGGCAAACCTTAAAATTAGGTTTAACCATTAAATGTTGTGTATCTGAGACTTTCAAAGCAACCGGCAGGGCTAGGCTTTCAAGCCAAGTAAGCGGGAATCCAGCCAAGCCATCACTGACCACAAGGCCGACTCCAGTTTCTGTCGAAGCGTAAATATGCCGTAATTTTGCCTTGGGAAACAAACGGCTTAAATTATCTAAAACACTTTGATCGGCAATTTCACCCCCTAAGGTAATATATTGAAGCTTTAAATCACCCAACTGCCCTGTCATTAATAGTTGTCGCCACAAACTTGGTGTCGCAGAAATTGCCGTTGTTTTGTTTTGTTTTAATAATGCAATTTGTACAAGGGGTTCATTTTCAGCGGCATCCACTAAATTCGCACCACTCAATAATGCTTGTAATACTACTTGTAACCCAGCAAATCTAAAGGGTTGATACAACAATGCCCAACACATACTCTGAAGTTGTTCACTGTATTTACTGCTAGCCGTTAAAGACTCAAAAGAGTGTGAATACCATTTTGGCTCCCCAGTAGTGCCTGATGTAGCCATATACCACTTAGTTTGCACAACTTCAGAAGAACTAAAAACCGGCTGCTTTTTGGTGGCATCATCCATAGCTGCATCGCCGCTTAGCGGCCATTTAATGAGTTCTCCCTGAGGAATAGCAACATTAGGAGGGCATAAATAAATCGCTGAACACCAGCCATCAAACGCAATCAACGCAGTAACAAATTCAGCTAAATGTGTATAACCAAGTGCAATATCACCTTGATAAAGCTGTGGGTTCTGGTGTTTTATTTCAGCAGCTTTTTGGATCAGTTCAGATACAGCACAACTTTCACCTTCGTAGGTTATCACCCCAGTTTTGGGTAGATTTTTTAATTGCTGAAGCAGGCTTTGCATAATAAAATTACTGGTTGTTAGCGCATTGTTGGTAAATAGCTAAAAACTCAGCAAAGGTGCTGGGATAAATATCGATTTGTAACTCAGTAAAAGGGTCAAAACCTAAGTCTTCTTCAAGCTGGGCCACTAACATAGCATAACCAAGAGAGTCCAAACCACACTCAAGCAACAAGGTAGTTGGCTCAATGGGTTCAACTAAGGCGCAATCACTCAAATCGGCAACCTGTTGCATAGCGTGTTTAATTTGTTGTTCTAAATTCGTCATTGTTATTTTTTTAAACCTATCCTAAAAATCTAATCTGGGCAGCAGCAAGTGCAATATTTTTGGGCAACTTGGTGAGTATTTTGTCACGCTTTTGAGGCCACTGCTTAAGTTCGTAACTGTAATGTAAGATATCAAAATCTAGGCCGTTACGTTCACCGCCTTTTTCCATGCTTACTTGTTCATATTCAAACACTTTATGCATTTTATTGGCAGAGTTATTGAACGACAATACTTGAGCCAATAAATGACTAAACTGGTTACAACTCGCTGTATAATCTAAAGCCGCCACTTCTAAGATAATACCACTTCCCGGCCACACATTGGTCTCACCTAAATAACAGCCCCATTCAGGCGTAGCTGTATTCATATCTGAAAAATTAAGCACACCTATAGGCCGTTGATTTTGCAAAAACACAAAAAATGTTCGGCTGTCATCACCTTCAAGCTTTTCAAACCAAGCACAGTGTTCTTGCCATTTTACAGGGGCACTATTATGCATGTTTTGCATAATCCTTGGACTGTTTCGCCATTGCAAAACTAGCTTCAAGTGTTCTTTTTGAAGCGGTATAAAGGCATGTTCAGGTAGCGATGCTTTCATTACAAATTATTACTTGCTGTTATATTTTCAGACATTAGTTTTACAATATTAAGGGCTCCATCAACTACAGGGAGCTGCAATGCCTTTTTATGCATAGAGTGCAACAACTCAGGTTGTTGCCACAAGGATAAACACTGCATGACTAATTCATCAGCGCTTAAATCATCGCTATAAACTAGCTGGCACCAACCTTGACTGGCCGCATCTTGACTGGCATTTTTTTGGTTATCAGCCACCACCACCAATATTGATGGCGTAGCACAAGCGAGCAACTCAAACTGGCTGCCCCCTGCTGCTGAAATGGCTAATTTAGTGTTTACTAACACTGAGGCCATATCTTGGCAGTCATGGTGATGAGTGATATGCAAATTGCAGTTTTTGATTAAGTCAGTCAACTCATGCAATCCTTCATAGGCTGCACCAGTTATAATAGTGATTGGCATACTAGCATTAACGTTATGCAAAGATTGTAATGTCAGAAGCGTCAATTTAGTGGGGTCACTTGCGCCGAACATAATAGTTAAGTTGTTACGTTCTGACCATTTTAGATTGGTAAGCTGCAGGAATTCCTGCCGTAACACCTGATAGTCTCGACCTATTGCCAATAACGCTTTAGGAGCGGTAAGTTGATAACCATTTAAACCCGCATTTTGCGCTCCGTTGATAACCATATCTGCAAACAGCGCACCACTGTTATTCATATCATCGAAAACGGCGAACTTAAACTTATTGGAATGAAGCGACTGACGATACGCTTGATCAAACTGATACCCATCAAGCACTAACCAATCCGTTCGTAAATTTGTACATTGCTTGACTAACCATTCTGGCTCTAGGCTTTTATCCATATCGGTAATGGGTAAAATGGGTGCAGGCCAATCAGTTCTATTACCACAAAAATGCTGCGAACCTTGCGACATAAAAAAAAACACCTCATGGCCGCATTTCACTAAACTCTGTGCTAAAGCCATACAACGCATAACATGACCTAGTCCGATGCTTGGTTCGCCTTCGACTCTAAAGACCACACGCATTATGGGCTTCACTCAAACATCGACCAATCTAAGGGTGTAC
Organism: Paraglaciecola arctica BSs20135; assembly: GCF_000314995.1. Lineage (GTDB taxonomy): Bacteria > Pseudomonadota > Gammaproteobacteria > Enterobacterales > Alteromonadaceae > Paraglaciecola > Paraglaciecola arctica. The sequence continues at coordinate 19,523 of NZ_BAEO01000056.1, forward strand.
CTTTAACTAATGGTTGTTTAGCGACTTTACCTAATACCTTGTCCCAGTTTTTTGGAGCTAAGCCAAAGGCAGGCCGTACAATTCTCAAGTTTTGAGTACTTAATATTTGCCCCTGTTGTACATCTTCACACACGTATATTGAACGACGATATTGCTTGGATTTTTCTTCTGCAGCCGTGCCGCCATAAGTGACCTGTCCTAATGCTTGATGGGCTCTTTGTGTTTCTAACACCAACGCCCTTAGCTCATCTGGTTCTAAGGAAAAAGCAGCATCTACACCACCGGCTTGTCGGTCTAATACAAAATGTTTTTCAATTACCGTTGCACCCAATGCAACAGCTGCAACCGACACACCAACACCTGCAGTATGATCTGAAAGGCCCACTTGGCAACCAAAGGCGTCTCGCAAATGAGGGATAGTCACAATATTGGACTGAGTAGGTTGTGCCGGATAAGTGCTGGTACATTTAAGTAAAATAATATCCTTACAACCAGCTAGCCTAGCGACGTTAACGGCCTGTTCAATTTCAGTTAGACTCGCCATACCGGTTGACATAATCAAAGGTTTTTTCTTACTTGCCGCTTTGCGGATAAGGGGTAAATCGGTCAGTTCGAATGAAGCAATTTTAAAACAAGGCACATGCAAATCATCGAGGAAATCCACAGCTTGTTCATCAAAAGGCGAACTAAAAGCTAACATGCCTAGAGACTTAGCTTTATCAAACAATGGTTTGTGCCATTCGTAAGGTGTAGCGGCTTTTTGATATAAGGCGTGTAACGATTGACCATGCCATAGGCTGTCTTTTTCTTGGATAACAAAATGTTCGCTGTCTACGTCTAATGTCATGCTATCAGCCGTAAAGGTTTGCAATTTTATGGCATGAGCACCGGCTTTCGCGGCCGCTTCCACCATATCCATAGCAAGGTCCAATTGCTGATTATGATTACCGCTCAACTCAGCTATGATAAAAGGAGGAAAACCTGCGCCTATACTTCGCCCGCCTATTTTAATGTCATTCATCCTGTTGTTCACTATCTTGTGGCTCTATGGCTAGATGAACAAAAATCGACTCGATGCTTTCTAGCAAATCCTCTGGTTTATCGCAGTTACACTCTAAAGCAGCAATATGACTTTCATTGTTGCCATGTTGCATACAGCTTGTAACAGGATCAGTTGCAAATTCCGGCATTAACAAAGCAGGCTCACTGACGCCACTTATCAATAAAGTCGGACACTCAACAGCTTGTGCATACCAGCGATATCCACTAGGTTTGCATACCGTTAGGTCACTGGCTTTGAGCATTTTTAATAACGAACGAATATCTCCTTTAGCATCCTCGTCATCCCAAACTACAAAACCTTTTTGTTCTAAAAGTTTCTTTAGACGACTTGTATAGGGATAAAGGTAGCCATCGTCAGATTGACCTAAACACAAACCAATCACTTTATTGGTTTTACCTTTTTTAGCCAATCGTTTGTCAGCACCAATCGTTATAGTTTGCTGTAATTTATCAACCACCAATCCACAACACTTGGTTAAATAAAACTCTGGGTATCCGCCTTCACCCTCAACATCATATTGCCACCAAGGACCATACCACTTGTGCATATTGACAAACGAACTCGCCATAAAAGCCGCTGTTGAATTAACGTAGTCTGCTTGCAGACTTGTGTCTTGGACTTGCTGCAATAACAACTGAATCGACATATTCAAATAATTACCACTGACGGGTTCGCCGGCATCAGCAAGAAAACGCGCCAAAAAGCACGGCATAAAAGTGGTATCTAAATTAATTATTTGAGTGTAATTTTCGCCGATAATATCTTCGGCTAATCCTAAGAATGACTCCATGGCTTGGAAAAACTCATCTGGCCACTGCTGCTGAGTCACATGTATTACCTGCACGCTTGGCTCGGCTAATTTAAGCAGCTCAGCACCATCACCAAAGCTCAAAAAATGTATCTCTGCATTCGGATGGGTTTTCTGAAAATAGCGCAATACCGGAAGGCCTATCGCGCAGACATCGCCCGAACTTAACATTCTGATCAATAATATTTTTTCGGTTTTAGACTCTAACAACTCATTCACTTTTTAGCCTCTGAACGTAAGCTTGATACATCAATTCTGCCTGTAGCCAATCTTCTGGGGTATCGATATCTTGGACTAAGTGACGAGGCAAAACCACAGCTAAACTATGTTGACTAAAAATCTTTTTATTAGATAAATAATTATCGCTTCTACCCCAATAAAACTGGCCAGCATCATGGTAGGCCTCTTGCAAATCCTGAGAACGTTTACCTATATCTTCAGGAAACATCGCTGATATACCTGCTTGGTCTATTTTCAGAGCCCGTTGTACCGGAAAAGGAAAACTGGTAACTGAGAACGCAAAAGACTTTTCACTATCTTGTTTAAGTAAGTCCAAGCCTTGTTGCAGATATTTAGCCTGTAAAAACGGCGCAGTTGCATAAATACAACAACAAAATTCTGGTTTATAAAAATGTTCAATACAATACTTGATACCGTGATTTGTGACCGGCCTTGTACCCACAAAATCATTAGAAAGCTCTTGAGGTCGGATAAAAGGCACATCAGCACCATAGGATTTCGCTACCTCTGCGACTTCTTCACTGTCCGTAGATATTAAGATTTTATCAAACAAACCTGATTCTTTGGCCGCCTCAATCGAGTAGGCGATAAGTGGCTTGCCAGCAAACATTTTAATATTTTTACCTGGGATCCGCTTACTTCCACCACGTGCGGGAATAATAGCGATATTCACAGCAACACCTGGTGTAGCGTATCAATCACTTTGGTTTGTTCTGTAGCAGTTAAACTGGGGAACAACGGCAAGGTCAAAGCGTTTTGATAAAAGTGCTCAGACACAGGAAAATCGCCTTGTTTAAAACCAAATTGTTGATAGAAAGGCTGTAAATGAATAGGGATATAATGCACATTCACACCCACTCCTTTGTTATGCAGTTGCTGGTAAACGTCTAGGCGCTGATGTTGCGTTAGTTCGACCATATACAGATGCCAAGCACTTTGAGACTGAGTCTGAACAATTGGCAATTTTAAGGGTAAATCAGCTAGTTCTTTATCATATACTTTGGCGAGTTCAGAGCGTTTTTGAATAAATACATCCAGCTTTTTGAGCTGTGACAAACCAAGGGCCGCTTGCATGTCACTTAGGCGATAATTGTAACCCAATTCAATTTGCTGATAATACCAAGGCCCGTGACTTTCACCTTGGTATTGCGAAGCATCTTTAGTGACACCATGCTTAGCAAATAATTTAAGTTTTTCATGAAGCTGGCTTTGATTAGTTAATACTGCGCCACCTTCAGCACTAGTGATAGACTTTACTGGATGGAAACTTAATACTGTCATATCAGAATAGACACAACTACCAATCTTAGACTGCTGATAACTCCCGCCCAATCCATGAGCGGCGTCTTCAATTAAAACAATAGAATACACCTGGGTGAGCCTGTGAATAGCTTGCATATCACAGCTAAGGCCAGAAAAATGCACTAGGATCAAAGCTTTAGGTAGACGATTCAGATTTGCTGCATTAAGTAATTTTTGCTCAAGAGCGTCAATATCAATATTGCGGGTATCAGGGTCGATATCCACAAAATCAATACTTGCGCCGCAGTAAAGCGCACAATTTGCCGACGCGACAAAGGAATTAGGGACGGTCCAGACTGAATCACCCGCGACCACACCAGCAGCCAAACATGCCACATGTAATCCTGACGTGGCACTGTTAACAGCAACACAATGCTTAGCCTTGGTATATTCACATAAAGCTTGTTCAAATTGGGGAACAACAGTGCCTTGGGTCAAAAATTGGTTGCGTAACACATCCACAACCGCATCTATATCATCTTCATCAACCAAATGTTTACCATAAGGGATCATGTAAACGCCCCTTACAAGGTCACTTTATCAAGTGTTTTTAATTCATCGATGGTCAAAAAGTGTGGATTAGTACCTGAGTGATATTCAAATTTATCTGCCACTGGTTGCCCTTCTTCACCCAACTTATTCTTTTGATAATTGATGGTTTTATCAAAAAACTTTATTGCAGGAGTAATGACATAATGGTCTTCAAATTCAAGAGAATGATGAGCCATTTCTTCTGGTACCATCACCTCATGCAACTTTTCGCCAGGGCGAATACCCACAACCTCATATTCTCGTGTACCGCTAATCGATTCAACTAAATCTAAGATACGAATAGAAGGAATTTTAGGTACAAATATCTCCCCTCCCTGCATACGCTGAAAGTTTTGCACGACAAATTCAACACCATTATCTAAGGTGATCCAAAAACGAGTCATTTCTTCGTGAGTCACCGGCAGCTTAGTCACACCATCTTTCAATAATTTATGGAAAAATGGCACAACTGATCCTCTAGAACCTACAACATTACCGTAACGAACCACGGCGAATCTAGGGCCTTTAGCACCTGAGATATTGTTGGCAGCCACAAATAATTTGTCTGAAGCAAGCTTAGTGGCACCATACAAGTTAACCGGATTGGCCGCTTTATCAGTAGACAATGCAATCACCCGGCTCACATCAGCTGCGATAGCCGCTTCAATGACATTTTGTGCACCATATATATTGGTTTTTATACATTCATTAGGATTGTATTCAGCCGCTGGCACTTGCTTAAGCGCCGCTGCGTGGACCACATAATCCACATCACGCATAGCTGATATTAGGCGTTCTTTATCCCGCACATCACCAATAAAATAACGCATACATGAAGAGTTAAATGTTTGCTGCATTTCAAATTGTTTTAACTCATCTCGTGAGTAAATAATCACTTTTTTAGGAGAATAATTTTTTGTCAGGTACGCTGAAAAACACTTACCAAATGAACCCGTGCCGCCTGTAATTAGAATAGATTTATTATTAAACATACACAGCCTTTAATCGCATTTTTATCAGACAGGTTATATTGGTTATTATTGACCCGCCCATTTGTCAATATATCAGATATTCATCGATATTTATTTACAGCTTTACGTCCTCGCACTAAACCGCTTAGTTGTTTTAATGACGCATTAAACAGTTCTTCAGCATAAGCAACTAATGCGCCATTTACTTTTAATTCGGCAGTCACAAAATTATTTTTTTCTTGCTCAGGAAGGTCTTCCAAAAACTTTTGAATAAAGTCATCTCGTTCATTCACGAGTTTCAAAAAAATAGACTCATCAGGATCATTTTCAGTTGTCAGTTCTGACAGATCTCGATTAATACTTTTTAATGGGGAAGGAGTAAAAGAATGATCTAATATTAGTTTTTTCAAATCACTGCTTGACGTTTTTGCCTTTGCATTTCATAAGCCTCTTCTTTAGCTGACTCAGGAATTTGCGACCAGGCTGTTTTAATGGGTAAAAGCAGAGTAATCACTTCATCAACAATCTTCAAGCTATTCTGTACATTAGCGTCAATCAATCTTTGTATCATATAATCGTAAAGTGCAAATAAATTATCAGCCACCTCTGCGCCTTCCTTTAATTCTAAGGTTTCACGGAGGTTGAGCAATATAGCGGTAGCACGAGAAATATGCTCTGACTTACCGGCATAATCTTTTCGCTCAATACAGCCTTTGCTATAAGCCAGTTTATCTAAGGTGCCCTGCATTAACATCAAAGTTAACTTGTGAGGATCTGCTTGACTAATTTCTTGTTTCAAGTTGCCTTTTTTGTAGGCATTGATACCTTTTAACGCCATGCTGATATTCCGTGTTGTTGATATTTAAATTGCACTAAATTCTAACCTAAGGTTGCCAGCAATGCCGCACCTGTCGAATTTAAACTTGATACTGTTTGGTCTAAATTTAAGTATTTGGCACGCAAAATTTGTTCTGTACCAGCCAACCTTAACTCCAACGATAACCTTTCATCAAATATCTGTTCTCTTTGATCTTTAGCACTATTTTCTCTAGATTTAAGTAATCCACTATAACTTGTATATTCTTCAACGTAATCATAAAGACGAACGGCAATACCTTGTTCTTCGTCGGTAAATAAAGCCGCAATTTGATCGAAGTTATCATCTAATGCGTTTTGGAGACGCTCATCACCACTGCCTAAACCAATTTTGTCGCTAGTACTAATTTCTAATTCGTTGTTATCGTTATATTCAATACCTAACTGGAAAAGACCACCCAAAGTTGATGAATCAATAGAAGAAAACAGAATATTGTTAATACCAGTTTGTATGCCTCTAACCAAAGAATCGCCGGCCAATGACCCATCATCTTCTAAGTCAGATTCACCGTATTTGGTTAGTAGCTTTATCTCAGCTTGAAGGGCGTTAAAGTTTGTTACGAACTCTCTGATAGTTTCTTCAACAGCTTCTTTATCAAAGCCAATACTCAGTCTAGAGGTTTGAAAAGTAATGCCATCAGCTTTTAAATCAGAAATTTCGGATGCTTCGAAACTGACGTTTTCTATTACATTCTTAAATTTATTGGTTTTACTTTCTACGTCAATACCATCGATAGTGGCTTTGGCATTTTGCGCCGAGGTAACGGGCGCTAAATAAGTTGCACCTTCGGTAGAGTCAGTTGTAGAAACAATATTCAATTCAGCCACATCGTTATCGTTGACAATAACTAAATCATTTCCATCACCTGCAGTACTCGATGTGAATACTAATTTGGCGCCACCCGCTACTGTACCCGTATCAATAATGCTGGCAGTTACACCAAAGTTATTCTCAGAAGAATTGATAGCATTTCGCAAGTCTTGTAATGAATCACCTGCGTTTAAATCAATTGTAAATGAGTCGGCAGTTGCATTAATTTTAAAAGTGAGGCTCGCGGTACCGGCACTTAAAACAGTGTCAGCAGAACTCGCAAAATCAGCATCTGCAGTTTCAATTCGACTACCGCTAGCGAGTTGTGTCACAGCTATATTATAATCACCTTCTAAGGCACTATTACTAGCTTCAGCGGTAAAGGGCTCAATATCTGATGGGTTTTTTATGGTCGGCTCACGACCTTTCAGGTTGGTTTCGCTGCGCAAGTCATCGAGTGTCTCTTGAAAATCTTCAAGTTTGGACTTTAACTTACCAATACCTGATATTTCCGCTTCAACCGAGTTTTCTCTAGCATCTAATGCTGCAGTTTTTGGTTTGCTCTCGGCCTCGAGTAATTGCGTCACAAGACTTTCTAGATCTAAACCTGAACCTACACCTAATGACGAAATTGACATATCACACCCTCTTCCAATAATATTTCAAAGGATAACGTTTACATTAATAAAATGATATTAAACCTGTTTATTAAAGAGTAAACCTACCGCTGTGCCGACCTCTGTTTGCAAGTCCTGTAAACGTTCTGAGAGTTTTAACACCTCTTCAGTAGGGATTTGCCGAATAATCTTTCCAGACTCAGAATCGGTTACTTTTACTACTTGTTTGTTACTGCCTTCATCAACTGAAAAATTAAGCTGCCTACTATTGTTTTTTACAAATTCACTTAGTTGTGAAACAGCATTTTCAATTTGCTCAGCGCTAACATCAATCGACTCTTGTTCCTCTATTTCGGCTGAAACAGATAAATCTTTAGCTTGTTGTTGTCCAGCTTCCGAAATATTCTCTGTTGTACGATTGCCTCGAATTGACTCTGGTGCGACATCTACTTTTTGCAAAGCAAAATTTTGGCCAACTTGTGATGCATTAATTTCCATAAATCACCTCCTAATATAATACTAGTGGCTACTCAATTGTAGCCACTAGATGCATTATTGTGAAAATGTTAAATTTTAGCTCAGTAATGACAAGGCAGATTGCGGTCTTTGGTTGGCTTGACTTAATACCGACAAAGACGCCTGCTGAATTATCTGATTTCTGGTCAATTCAGCCGTTTCAACAGCAAAATCAGTATCACGTATACGTGAACGAGCACCTGCAATGTTCTCAGATATATTGCTCAAGTTACGAATAGTAGATTGAAAACGGTTTTGCAAGGCCCCTAAATCGGCTCGTGCACCACCTATAGCTGAAATGGCTTTATCTATCGCAGTTAACGCTCCCGATGCCCCTGCAGTAGTAGCAACAGTTGTATCAGCTAGACTTAGACCTGAAGCGCCAAAACCACCGGTTCGCTGTAGAGAGACAGTGATGTTCTGCCCGCCATTTGCTCCAACCAAAAAAGTAGAAGAATAAGTTCCATTTAATAGTTCGGTATTAGCAAACTGAGTATCAGAGGCGATCCTGCTGATTTCATTTTTTAATGCCTTGACTTCTTTCTGCAACGCGTTGCGGTCAGCAGACGAGTTGATACCATTTTGCGATTGCACTGCTAAAGTACGAATACGTTGTAATGAAGTAGTCACTTCACCTAACGCACCTTCCGCTGTTTGCGTAAGTGAAATAGCATCATTGGCATTTCGAACGGCTTGATTCAAACCTTGAACTTGTGTGGTTAAACGGTCTGAGATCTGCAAACCAGCGGCATCATCTGCGGCACGATTTATCCTAAAACCTGAAGACAATCTTTCGAAAGATGTATTCAAAGATTGCCCTGAACTAAACAGCTGGCGCTGAGCATTCAAAGACGAAACATTTGTATTAACAAATAAACTCATAAAAACCTCCTGAAAACTCACCACACGCCGATAACGTGTTTGTACCAGTAAGTTTGCCTCAAATTTGACGGTCAAGAACCTCTTCTTGGCCGTCACCTCACTTACCTCCATTAGCGGCACCTCTACCGCTAAAAGAGACTAAAAGTGATCAATTAGACCACCCCTCGACTAACGTTATCGACCCTCACTAGAGAAACTTTAGTTTTTTTTACGTTTTTATTTTGGCAGCTCAATCGGGGCTATTTAATTGGACTCAATGATATAAATAATATTGCTGCTTTTGGTCTTCACCCTATTTCAATATTGATTGTCAGCCAACCAAGAAATAACAGAACATTTAGGTAAGAGTATTATTTTGTGCTGCATTTTCGCTGCTTGAAAAGAAATATCCATTTCTGCATAGCGACGTATTGCCTAAAAACGACAGAGGCTTGCTGATCGACTGAAGCTCTCTGAGAGAACAATTATTCATACGGATTGGTATTAACAGGAATGAGTATTACAACTGCGGAAAAATGTAGAAATAAATTTTGGCACGCTACATGCTTTAGTAATTGGGATAGCTGACTAGTTGTGAAAACATTAAGTCGCTAATGAAAAAAGGCCGGGGAAAAAACCCTTTCAGGTGTCCCCGACCAACTTGCTCACGTTAGGAGATGGAGCAAATAAGGTTTCTGTCCGACTGGCAGGGTTAGAAGAGCTGAATACTGGCCTCTCAACCAAACTTCTACACTCTCGGTCTTGTTAGTCGGCGTTTTAATTTACACATCTAAGATGTAAACCAAAACAGAAATTTTGTTTGTACCGCAAGGCTTGCATACAATGCGCCTTAGGCTGTTTGTTTAAAAAAGGCCGGGGCAAAACCTTTTACAAGGCGTCCCCGACCAACTTGCTCACGTTAGGAGTTGGAGCAAACTTGGTACTGGCTATGGTACAAACTCAGATCAACCATAGCTTATAAATAGCGCCCTCCCTAGCATAACATAGCAACAATCCATCATTGCTTTTTTAGGGCAAAGCCCCGGGTGGCCTCTCATTTCCTACCCTCTAGATTTTTTACTTTTACCTTACCAACTGACTAACCCAACAACTGCAATGTGGCTTGTGGACGCTGATTCGCCTGCCCTAATACCGTAATACTCGCTTGTTGAATGATCTGCCAGCGGGTTAATTCTGCCGTTTCTACGGCAAAGTCTGTATCCCGAATACGACTTCTTGCCGCTGATACATTTTCAGAAATATTACTTAAATTTCTGATCGTTGACTGAAAACGATTTTGTAGCGCACCTAAATCCGCGCGCTGGGCATCGACAATCGAAATCGCTTCCGATATTGCTGTCATTGCTGCCGAGGCCTGTGCTTCAGTCAGTACAGAAGTATCAGCTACAAATAATCCAGAAGCTCCAAATCCACCGCTTCGCTCAACATTGACATTGATAGTTTGCCCCGCGTTAGCACCTACCAAAAATGCCGATGAAAATACGCCATCTAATACGTTCACCCCGCCAAATTGCGTTGTGGATGCAATACGACTCATTTCATTCTTCAATGCTGTCACTTCTTTTTGTAATGCGACCCTGTCAGCAGATGAATTAATACCATTTTGAGACTGTATCGCTAACACCCGAATACGTTGTAATGCAGTAGTCGTTTCGGCTAATGCCCCCTCAATAGTCTGCGACAAAGATATACCATCATTGGCGTTTCTAACGGCTTGATCTAGACCCAAAACCTGAGTCGTTAAGCGGTTTGAGATCTGTAGCCCTGCGGCATCATCTTTTGCGCTATTAATTCGAAAGCCCGACGATAATCGTTCAAAAGCCGTATTTAAATTATTATTCGAGGTAAACAACTGACGAGTTGCATTCAACGACGACACATTAGTATTAACAAATAAACTCATTTTTCTCTCCTAACCGTACACTGACTTTTATTTTTGTTTTTAATGTCAGTGATATTCTGATATTGCTAAAATTATAATTGACATATTTTGTGCGTAATTGGCACGCCATATGCTGTATATCAATTGCTAGCTGGTACCCTGGTTAGCATTTTTGTTGAGTGTTAGATACACAAAAAACAAATGCAAAAAGTGTGAGCTTATGCTCTAGCTGACAGACAGAATTGATGGCCTAAACCTCAATACCTCACTACCTCCTGGCGTCTGTTCTGTCTGTTAGCGATTTAACAAAAAAAGCCTCGGCTTAATTTGCTAAACCTAATAAATCTCACCCTAAAACTTGTTGTAACGTGTTGATAATATTTAATAATATAAATCCCTCGGTCGGTTGCAGCCTGTCCCCACAATTTGCAATTCGACCGTTTTTTGTTTATCTACCTGGCTATATATTCTAGATAAATAGCGACTATCCTCGTATTCTTAGTTGCAGCCTGCCCCCGCAATTGCTCAACAATATTGCACATAATTAGTCTCTATTTAATTAACCTTGTAATAACTGTAATGCTGCTTGTGGCCGCTGATTAGCTTGTCCTAACACAGTAATACTAGCTTGCTGAATGATCTGCCAGCGGGTCAACTCTGCCGTTTCAACGGCAAAATCAGTATCACGTATACGGCTTCTTGCCGCTGAGACATTTTCAGAAATATTACTTAAATTCCTGATAGTGGATTGAAAACGGTTTTGTAGCGCACCTAAATCCGCGCGCTGGGCATCAACAATTGAGATAGCTTCGGTTACAGCTGTCATGGCGGCCGATGCTTGTGCTTCTGTTAGTACAGATGCATCTGCCACAAATAATCCAGAAGCACCAAAACCTCCGGCTCGCTGAACATTGACACTAATGGTTTGACCTGCGTTAGCGCCTACCAAAAAAGCTGATGAAAATATGCCGTCTAAGACGTTCACACCACCAAATTGTGATGTGGAGGCAATTCGACTCATCTCATTCTTCAATGCCGTCACTTCTTTTTGCAGTGCAACCCTGTCTGCAGAAGAGTTAATGCCATTTTGAGATTGTATCGCCAACACCCGTATTCTTTGTAAAGCGGATGTAGTTTCGGCGAGTGCGCCTTCTATAGTTTGAGACAAAGAAATACCATCGTTAGCATTTCTAACAGCTTGGTCTAAACCCAGAATTTGTGTGGTAAGACGGTTGGATATTTGTAAGCCTGCAGCATCGTCTTTCGCATTATTGATACGAAAACCAGATGACAAGCGTTCAAACGCGGTACTTAAATTATTGTTCGACGTAAACAACTGACGAGTTGCATTCAACGACGACACATTCGTGTTAACGAATAAGCTCATTTTAAATCTCCTAACGATTTTTTTGTAAACACCACCCGGCTATTTTTATTATTAGTTGCCTTGATGGTTACAGAGCCTTTCTTTTATTATTATTCAGCTTCTGTAAAGGCGTTCGCTTATATTTTTATTAGATGCGTAACGTCTATGTACATGTATCGTGCTTTGATTAAAAATTCTTTAGGAGAAAAACAAACTACTTTTTTAATTTCTTATATTTCAAATAGTTAGACAACGAAAAAAGCCGGAGAAATTCTCCGGCTGAGCTCTTTTTCATTAGAGAGAGTGAGCGAAACTCTCAACTGTTCGGTTCTTATCAACCCAGTGCACTACCTCCTGGCTTCTAAGTCCCTAAACAGAAGAAGGGTCTCGAAACCTAGGCCAATCGAAGGTTAGTCTGAATAAATGACTAACCCAGCAAAGATTAACCTAGTAAAGATAGAGCCGATTGTGGACGCTGATTTGCCTGACTTAATACTGTCAAACTAGCCTGTTGAATAATCTGGTTACGGGTTAATTCCGCAGTTTCAGAGGCAAAATCAGTATCTTTGATCCGGCTTCTTGCGCCAGAAACATTCTCAGAAATGTTGGTCAAGTTACGAATTGTTGATTGGAAACGGTTTTGTAATGCACCTAAATCGGCACGTACACCACCAACAGCAGAGATGGCTGTTGTAATAGCCGTAAGAGCTGCTGACGCACCGCCTACAGTAGATACATCAGTTGTGTTCACGCCTAAACCAGATGAACCGTATCCCTGCGATCTTTCCAAATTAACAGAAATATTCTGACCACCATTAGCTCCTACTAAGAACTTAGCTGAATAGCTACCATCCAAAATATTTAAATTTCCGAACTGTGAATCAGTTGATATACGAGTAATTTCAGTTTTAAGGGCTGACACCTCTTTCTGCAACGCAACACGGTCAGCAGATGAGTTGATACCATTTTGGGATTGTACTGCAAGTGTACGGATACGTTGCAGTGATGTAGTTACTTCGCCTAACGCGCCCTCAGCTGTTTGCACTAATGAAATAGCATCATTAGCGTTACGTGCTGCTTGGTTAAGGCCTTGTATTTGGGTAGTTAATCTGTCAGTGATCTGCAAACCTGCAGCATCATCAGCCGCACGGTTAATACGGAAACCTGAAGACAAACGTTCAAAAGACGTATTTAAAGATTGCGCTGAATTGAACAAATTACGTTGCGCGTTTAATGATGATACATTGGTATTTACGAATAAACCCATGGTTTTTCTCCTACACTCTCAGTCCAGACGATGCTGGCGACTGAATAATTCTTATAATTATTCAGCTGGTTAATTAACACTAATAGAGTAACGATTTTGTATTTAAAAAATCATTACTACTGGCTCTCTCACAGATTGTATCGACCCATTTAAAATTCCCTTTAACAAGAATTTGCCATTTTTCTCATTAGCGGCAAAATTTTGCCGCCTTTGCATTTAGTTTTCACTTGAGTTTCAATGGGTTAAATTAGATAAAAAAGTTTTTAATATGCAGCTAAATTGGTTAAAAAAGATTGGAAATAAGGCAGTTCACAATGCTTTTGTAGATTTATGTGAGTTTAATCAACAATTATTTTGCTGCTATAGAGAAGCAAAAAATCACATTAGTGCTGAAGCTGGAATTTGTATTCTTACTCTCAATAAAGAAGGTAAAGTATGTAATATAAATCGACTTAAAATGGCTAATGTGGATCTTCGTGATCCTAAGTTAAGTATCACCCCTGATGGTCGTCTGTTACTCATCGCCTATGCACGGAAAACTAATCATAACAATGGCACCTTGTCCGTAAGAAATTTATGTTGGGTATCTCAAACAGGGCATAGTTGGTCATCCCATAGAGAATTTGCAGCAAAAGGAGGCTGGTTGTGGCGAGTGAGATGGCAACAAGATATTGCCTATGGTTTTGCTTATAGCAAAAAGAACAATACCATCCATTTGTATTCTGGCGATCCTAGGCGTAGCTTCCATTGCCACCAGCCCAATGCCCTTAGTTTACAAAAACATAATAAGGGTTACCCTAACGAGAGCGATTTGTTGTTTGAAGACGATAACGCTTACGCAATTGTTAGGAGAGATGCAGATAGTTATTCAGCACAGTTAGGTACAAGTGGTTACCCCTACAAAAAATGGCAGTGGCTTGATCTTGGCTTATATATTGGCGGGCCTGTCATGCTAAAAATCGCACCAAAGGTTGCCATAGTAGCGGGTAGGATAATAAAAAAAGGAAAGCTGGTAACGGGTTTAATGCAACTAAATTTATCTAATGGCAAATTATTTGAGTTAGGAATATTACCTTCGGCTGGCGACAATAGTTACCCTGGTTTAGTACTTGATGGGCAAATACTTTATGTCAGTTATTATTCATCACATCAAGATAACAAAAGTAGCGTATATTTAGCGCAACTAGATCTCAGTTTACTTATAAACAAAGATGAACTGGCTTAGTGTTGAAACACAGCCGTAAACCCAAATTAGATATAATCAAAAAGAGTGGTGCCTGTTACCAAAGAAAATGTGGCTTGAGCTGCTTGTAACGCAGTCTCTTGCCGACTCAATTCCGATACTGCCTCGGCATAATCAACTTCTTCAATATTTGACCTAGATGTCTTATTGGCAATTTCTAAATCCATATTCGAAGAACGTACAGAGTCTGCCACGTTCCTTCTGCCACCGATTGCAGATATAGCGTTACCCATAGCTGTCAATGAATTATCTACACCAATTACGGCATCTGATAACGCTTCATCAAAATTACTGTCGGAGATATCTTTGTTATAAAGGGCGTTTACAAAATCATTTAGGGTTTCTGCAATATTCTTTTTTGCTGGAGGCTCTAGTTGAAAATCTACTGTGTCGCCTGTAGTGCCTGTTATTTCAATTTCCAAACCATTAAATAAAAACCCATCGCCACTAGAAAAATCAACGGTGTCGATTATAGCTCCAGTACCTACATTGGTGACTTGCGCCTGAGTGGCAGATAATACTGTTACTCTAAAATCATTATTTGTCGCATTCACAGCATCATAATTAGCAGTGTGAAATTTATCGAAAGCCGTTTGTCCCTGTATAGTTAACTTAGAAGATGTGGCACCAACAGAACCTGTAATGTCGGCTTTAAATCGTGAAAATACATCTTCAAATACATCCCGACCTGAATTATTAGCCTGCAAAGTAACAGTGTCTGAAACCTTAATTTCCATTTCGCCTTGGTCGCCTTCAAAGTTATATTTGTTACCCGTGGCACTGGCGTTATAACTAAAAGCAGGGGAAGCCGATTGAAAACCGGCAAATATATATTCCCCTGCTGGGTTGCGGCTATTCATTAAGTCAAAGATGTGATCTCGAATTTGCTCCATTTCAATAGCTATCGCTTGTCTATCGTCAGCGCTAATAATGCCATTACCTGATTCAATCATCAGCACTCTAGCCTTATTCACTGATGTATTAATACTGCTTAGTACGGTTTCTTCCTGCTCTAAGCTGTTAGTTAGCAGGTTATTATTCTTGTTATATTGTTCTAGAAGGCTTATTTCTTCAGTTAGACGTAATAGCTGAGAAGTGCCTACGGGGTCATCCGATGGACGTAGTAGTTTTTTACCTGATGCAAGCTGTGTTTGAATATCCGACAAAGTACCTTGGTTATCCAATACCGATTGGATACTGCGGTTATAAAGTTGTTCTGTTGAAATACGCATAATTTACCTAACTTGTGTTTTAACTAACTACGCTAAGAATTGTATTGAATAAGTCCTGTGCTGTACTTAATAATCTGGCTGCCGCTTGATACGACTGTTGATATTTAATCAAGTTAGCGGCCTCTTCATCCAAACTCACTCCAGATACCGATAGAAACCAATCTTCAGAGCTAGCTTTTAGTGCGTTGGCAGATTGTAAGGCAATGTCTGCACTGGCCGTTTTTTGACCTACATCACTCACTATATTGGCATAAGCTTCATGAAAACTAACGGTTTCACCCGAGCCACTGTTATCAACTTGCAAATTCGTGACATTTTGTAAGTCCGCCATTAACAAGCCGTTACGGTTGTCGTTCACCCCATCGGTATTAAATCCAATGGTAAAGCTATCTCCCGCTTTGGGAATACCTGCCAAAGAAAAATCATATCCTGGGTAGTCATCTAAAGCACTAAAAGCAGCAGGCCATGTGGGGCCAGCTCCAGAACTTTCAGCTTGGGCCAGTAAATTGCTCATATCTGTAATTCCAGAAACCACAGTAATAACAGTGCCTGCACTATCCAATACTTGAAATTCATCACTGGCTGTAAATACAATTTGCGCTGGCGCGCCGACTGTGCCACCAGGAGCGGCTCCTGGTCCATGAATATCACCATTGCCATCGAAAGCTGACACTCTGTTATCAGCAAGAGTGTTGTCAACATAAGTATTGCTGACAGTAGTAGAAAGAAGCTCTGCATCACCCAAATTGCCTGCAGCTGCATCAATTCTAAGGGGGCCAGCAAGGGCCAAATCTTCCGGCCGGGTCATTGTAACTTCAATTAAATCAGCAGTATTTTTAGTAGGTTGAATTAAAAATTGATCGCCGACAGTGTAGTTAGTACCAGTTGAAAATTCTAATTCTAAACCACCAATCACAGAGGTAAATGTGCCATCTGCGGCTTCAACACCAGTAAAAGTTTGACTAATCGCCACGCCATTTGTATCTGTGACCGCACTACCATCAGCATTGAGCGCGGATACAGTAATTCCCAGAGTAGGAGGCGCTCCAGGGGTCACACTGTCGATGGTTATTTCATAATCAGCACTGCTGATATCAGCAGCTGCTCCTGGAGCAATACGCCCAGTGACAATACTATTTGTATTGCTATTACCTTGATAATCTAAACCAATAAAGTCAGGCAAGGTAAATATATTGCTACCCAACTGTTTGTCATAATCCATACCTTGACGATTTTGGGTATTCATTGTTTCGGTAATAGCTAAAGCAATTTGTCCTAGTTCTCTACGACTAGTCTCTAACACTTCATCACGAAACCTAAACAACCCACCTATAGAACCGCCTAAATCTGTTTCTAATATCGACAGCGTAGTAGGTTTACCATTACTCGTCAGTTCTAATGATTTAGCATTTAAGTCGGCATCATTACTGACATCAAATACACTAAATGAGCCATCCTCCATGACTAATGATTCACCCGAAGTTAAATTGACCATAATAGCGCCGCTATTGTTAGAGCTTGCACGGGTTTCAATAGATACCAGGCTGGCCAAATCTAATATTGCTTTGTCCCTTTGATTTAATAAGGCTCCAGGTTCATCATTTCTCAGATTGGCCTCAGCAATCACAATTGATTTATTGAGGTCGGAGATTGTTTGTATTAGGCCATTAACTTGATCAATATTAGTTTCGAGTTCTAAATTAAACTCTTCTTCTTTTTGTCGCAAAAATCCGCTCACAGTACCTATTTGACCAACCATGGACTGGGCTTCAGTAAGAACTGATTGTCTTGATGCGATACTAGTTGGATCGTCTGATGCAGTTTGTATGGCTGCAAAAAAACGGCTCATGCTGCTAGCAATACTATTTGATTCACTAGCAAACATATTATCTAAAACCGAAGTTTTAGTATAAAAAGCCTCAAACTCACTTTGCATAGTGGTATCACGACGCAACTGGTTTTGAGCAAAAACATTCAGCACTCGTTCTGTGGTTGACTGTCCCACCCCACCCGTTAATTGGGTTACAAAATTAGTACGCTCACGAACAAAACCTTCTGTATTAACATTGGCAATGTTGTTACCGGCAGTGGTTAATAATTGGTTACTTGCATTAACACCACTGGTCGCAATTGAAAACAAGTCGGTATTACGAGTCGTTGAATTAGTATACAAAGTGTGTTCTCCCAGACTTGATAATTAATACATTATTCATGGCAAATAGCGCTTTAATTGTTCGCCATCGAGTACAGATAGCACCTTATTCGCATAGTCTGGATCAGTGGCATAACCGGCTTTTTGCAATTCTGTAAAATAATCCTGTGGCGATTGGCTTTGCTTTACCGCCTCTTCATATCGTGGGTTTTGTTTTACAAACCCCACATAGTCTTGCATTGAATCAGCAAATGAGTCGTAAACTCTAAATGGCGCTCTTTTTGTTGCCGGCACTCCTTGTTCAAACTCGATAGTCTTTACCATCGCCCGGTCCCCCTGCCAACGTCGGTCTGCTTTAATACCAAACAAGTTATGGGAGTTTTGACCTGAAGTATTGTGGATCATGTGTTGACCCCAACCAGTTTCAATTGCGGCTTGTGCCAATAGTGCTTTGGGGTCAATACCTAACTCTGCTGCAGCCTCTTGTGCAACTGGGTAAAGTTGTTCGATAAAAGACTTAGCATCGTCAAAAGCAGCTGTTTTAAAAGACTGAAATGTTTTTATTGGCTGATTACCCAATACTTCGTCTTGGGCTTTTTGAGTACTAACGATAGTATTTCGATTAATGCTGGAAAGGTTACCGTCATTACGCAAGGCGCCAGCAGGCATATACCCATCACCGGTTTTACCTAATTGGCGCACAATAATATCAGCTAAACCAATACTGCCATTGCTGGCTAAATCACTGGCTATCTGGGTATCATGCATATCCCGATAGAATTTAACTTGCTCTGAATTAAATGGGCTGTCTTTATCCGCCATCACATCTTGCGCTTTACGCATAGACTTAAGCATCATCTGTACAAAGATAGCCTCAAATTGTTTGGCTGCTTCATCAAGCGCCTTACTATCACCACTTTGCGCTGCACGGCGCAACGCATCCAAGCCTTTAATATCATTAGCATTTCTGGATAATTCGAGAGGATTTTGAGTGACAATAGACTGGTCCATTATAATATCCTAAATAACCACTAAGTCGCCTTGTAAGGCTCCCGCTTCACGCAATGCTTCTAAAATAGCCATCAAATCACCAGGGGCAGCACCGACTTCATTCACAGCCCTGACCAACTCATCTAAGGTAACGCCAGGATTAAAATTAAACATACGTGTATCGTCTAGATTCACGTCAATAATGGATTGTGTAGTCACTACAGTTTCGCCGTCTGCTAGGGCATTAGGTTGAGTCACCATTTGATTCTCAGCAATGGTCACTGTTAGTCCACCATGAGTAATGGCGGCAGGTAAAAGACGCACATCTTGGCCAATCACTATGGTGCCAGTACGACTATTAATGACCACTTTCGCAGAGGCTTTTGCTGGGGTAAATTCGAAATTTTCTAAGGTTGCGAGAAACCCTACTCTATCGCCTACACCTCTAGGGGCAGACACCCTCACAGAAGCAGCATCAATGGGTGTAGCAATGGTATAACCTTTATCAGGATCTGCACCTAATCGAGCATTAATAGTATCAGCCAATATTTTTGCGGTTGAAAAATCAGGATATTTTAAATTTAGGGTTAAAAAATCACCTTCCATAAAACCGCTAGGCACCGCCCGCTCAACTAAGGCACCATTGGCTATACGCCCAACAGTAGGTGTATTTACCACAATTTTAGAACCATCACCGCCTTGTGCACCAAAACCACTGACCACTAAGCTACCTTGCGCTATCGCATAAACCTTGCCGTCTAGGCCTTTCAAAAAGGTTTGGATCAGCGTACCGCCTTGCAAACTGGCAGCCTCTCCTATAGACGACACAGTTACGTCTATAGTTTGGCCTGGTTTAATAAAGGGAGGCAGTAAAGCATGTACAGCTACAGCGGCAACGTTTTTAATTTTAGGTTTAAGACTACTATCTAAACTGATGCCAAAATTAGATAACATAGTTCGAAAACTTTGTTCAGTAAACGGACTCTGCTCACCTGTTCCGGGCAAACCTACAACCAAACCATAACCCACTAGCTGGTTACTTCTGACGCCTTGAACAGAAGCGAGATCCTTTATTCTCTGCCCATAAGTCATAGGCGACAAGATTAAACAGCAAACCACCATCAGGGTAATAAAAGACTTCATGTAATTCTCCACGCTAAAACGGCCAATATTCGGATGAGAAAAAGCCGCTTAACCAGCCTTCCTGTTGTGCACTATCAAAACTACCCGAACCACTATATTGAATGCGGGCATTGGCTATTTTGGTTGACTCAATTTCATTGCTTGGGCTTACATCAGCTGGGCGAACCACACCTGTTAAGCGAATATATTCATCACCATTGTTTAAGGTCAGCCATTTTTCCCCCCTAACTAACAAGTTTTGATTAACCAAAACTTGTACCACTGTTACTGAAATACTCCCGGTTAAATTGTTACTTTGATTGGCTGAAGAATCACCTTCAAAATCATTACTAGTATCCAATCCCAGCTGTATCGATTCGTTGCCAATATTGAGCGCATTGCCGCCTAATCCTATTATTGGATTTACCGCGACTCCGGTTTCTTTAGAGGTACTAGTGCCTGCTGATTTAGTCGCTCGGGTGTTCTCTAAAAGGTTGACAGTAATAATGTCACCAACACGCCTTGCTTTTACATCTGAGAAAAGGTTATTGGCCATATCAGCTTGAAAAATAGAACCATCATCGGCCACTTTTTGCCGTGGGATCTCGGGCATAATAGGTGCATAAAACGGGTCATTAGGCAGTGGCTCTCGACTGTTAGTTGATTGACAACCACTTAACAACATTATGCTGAGGCTGAAGCATAGATAAAATAATTTTAATAACCTTGTTTGAATCATCATTGTTTGACTCTCATTAAAGCTGCTGAATAACCTGACCCAACATTGAGTCAACGGCTGAAATTACTTTTGAGTTCATCTCGTACAGTCGTTGGCTTTCAATCAAGTTAACTAATTCTTCTGTGACATTAACGTTAGAGGTTTCAAGTGCACCTTGAATAATAGTACCAATGCCTTCTAAGCCTGGAACACCTTGAAGTGGCGCGCCACTTACAGCCGTTTCAACATACAAATTCTGGCCTGTAGGTTGCAAACCTGAAGGGTTAATAAAATCAGACAAACTAAGCTGCCCTAACACTTGTGGATCTGCCTGCCCTCTAATAGAAGCTGACACCTCTCCGTCTTGGGAAATAGTTATTTGCTGAGCATCTTCAGGAACTGTAATAGTGGGTTGCAGTAAAAAACCTGCGCCAGGTGTTACAATCTGCCCTTGATCATTAAGGGTAAATTGGCCATTTCTAGTGTAAGCATTACTACCGTCTGGTTGTAATATTTCAAAAAAACCCTCGCCTTGTACCATCATATCCAAAGAGTTTTCAGTAGTGAGCATATTGCCTTGTGTATGAGCCTTTTGTGTTGCCACCACCTTACTACCCGCACCTAACATCAATCCTGAAGGCAATTCTGTGTCTGCCGAAGAACGACCACCTGGTTGATTAATGTTTTGGTACAGTAAGTCTTCGAAAATAGCGCGATCTTTTTTGAAACCTACAGTACTGGCGTTAGCCAAGTTATTAGATATGACCGCGACATCAGTTTGTGCGGCATCTAAACCTGTTTTACTTATCCATAATGCTGGATGCATAGATTGTCTCCTAAAAATTCATTTATTTACCAGCGTCGCTAATTGCGATGCTGATCAACCGAGCTAAAAATCGGGTTATATAATGCGCAACAACTGGTTACCACGGGTATCAAGATCTTCTGCTTGTTTCATCATTTTCACCTGCATTTCATAATGTCGTTGCAGGTTAATCATATTAACCATTTCTTCCACAGGGTTGACATTACTACCTTCGAGCATACCTGTGCGGATACTCACCTGTGGATCTTCTTGCGCAAGTTCACCACTTTTTAATCTAAATAAGCCATCAGTGCCCCGCTCCATATCACGTACATTTGGATTCACAAATTTCAATCGGCCTACTTCTTCCAACACAGTTTCCGGAGCACCTTGAGGTTGAACCGAGAGTGTACCGTCATTGGCTATATTCACATTGGATAGTGGAACCGGTAAATAAATCGGGCCAAAATCGCCAATAATAGTATTGCCATGGGTATCTTTGAGTGCACCGTCAGGCCCTAACTCAAAACTACCATTACGGCTATATGCTTCATTGCCTTGTGCATCAAGCACTGAAAACCAACCATCACCTTGTATCGCTAAATCCAGTTCACGGCCGGTCTGGATCATGGCACCACCTTCATAATTATTGGTGACATTTTCGGTCATAGAAAACACTCGAGTAGGCAAACCTTCGCCGAAAGCAGGCATAGCACGAGCTTGTTCTAACTGGGATTTAAAACCAGTGGTTTGTGCATTCGCCAAGTTATTGGCACGCACTCCAGCGCCAAGTAAATCTTGTTTGGCGCCACTAGCGGCAATGTAAAGTAGTTTATCCATGACAGAATCTTGACTTTGTTGGATCTTGGTTAAGATATCTGCAAGTACGATGCCATCTAAGGCTATTAAGGGATTTACATTTCAGATATAAAAAAGGCTGCTCGAAAGCAGCCTAATAAAGACTTATATATCAGTATGTTATTAACGAATATTAAGTATAGTTTGATTTAACTGGTTATTAATTTCCAAAGCTCTTGAGTTGGCTTGGAAGTTTCTTTGGGCAATAATCAGGTCAATCAGCTCGGTGGTGAGGTTAACGTTTGCCTGCTCTAAAGCCGATGAGTTGATATCACCAAAAGTACCAGTGGTCGCTTCACCTGCTAGAGCTTCACCAGAATCAATACTTTCTTGCCATTGGGTATTACTTTGTTGATTTAAGCCTTGATCGTTTGCAAAACGTACTAAGGCAACGCGGATAATGGGTTCTGATGTACCGTTTGAATAAGTCGCCCGCACCAAACCGTCGGTATCAATATCAATACCAGTTAAACGCCCTACTGCTAAACCGTCTTGCTCTAATGAAGTGACCTCAAAAGCTGAAGCATACTGAGTGGGTTCATCAATTGTCGAACCAGTGGCTTCTAAAGCAAAGTTTGTGGTAATAGTTTGAGTAGGATCCGAGCCATTGGTTAATATAGTGGCACCTAATGCAACTGAAGTGGCATCACCTAAAGGCAAAGAAGTGTCATCAGAGTCATACATTGCTTGAAAATCACCACCGGTACTAAATTCTAACCTCATGGCTCGTATAGGAGTACCCAAGCCAACAGCGCCTACTGTATTAGCTGCGGCACCTGTAGCACCATCTTCTAAAGGTTGGTCATCCACATAAGTCACAGCTAACCATTCGTTTGCATTACCACTGTCCTTTATGAAGTAATAGGTCTGAACATGACTGTCACCTAATGAATCATATATGGTGACTGATGTCGCAGAGTTATAAGTTGTAGTGTCATCTGGGTTAAAGAAATCAGGATCCTTTGCTTCATCACCAGCGGGTAAATTCATTTTGAGTTTAACTTCAGTGGTGGCTGTGGGCGAACCTGAAGAATCTGGAATGCTAACAGGTTCAGTGGTACTTAAGGCAACTGACGACGACGTACCATCGGAATTAACGGGGAAACCGAGTAAATTGTCACCATTAGAATTTACAACAAAGTTGCTCGAGTCTAACTTAAACATTCCTGCACGAGTATAAGAGAAATCCCGAGAGTCTAAGCCTGGTACTGTGGCAAAAAAGCCATTACCTGTAATGGCTAAGTCAAGAGAGTTATTAGTAAACTGCAAGCTACCTTGAGAAAATTGCTGCGCTACTTCTTGTGCAATAACACCGTCACCAACTTTAGTTTTGCCACCCGCCAGTAAAGACTGAGCGTACACATCACCAAACTCTGCTCGAGACTCTTTAAATCCCACGGTATTCACGTTAGCAATATTATTTGCTGTTGTATCTAAGTCTCTTTGTGCTGCTGACACACCACTTAATGCTATGTTAAAAGACATATTTTATTTCTCCTGTTAACCGCCGATTTGAATGACATCACTAAGTGTGACACTTACATTACCATCCAAATTAAGAATAATACCTTGATTACTTGCTGCCAAACTGACGCTATCGACATGCCTATTGATTGCTGTAGGCAATGAGATTGGCTCTCCTGCTACATTACCTTGTGCACGCACCACATAATTACCTACCGGCATAGTTTTGCCACTTGCATCGGTTCCATCCCAAGTAAATTCAACATTGCCGGCAGCCTGAGTACCCGCATTAATGGTTTTAATAATTTCACCCACTTCATTCTCAATGGTGATATTTAAATTTTGTACACTTTGCTCAGAAATAACCACACCGTCGACTCCCTGCCCTTCAGCAGAGATGTAGCCGATGTCACCTTGTAACAACACTTCTTGTCCAATCAAACTAGATGCCTGCAAAGCTTGGTTAGAAGTCATGGAGGTCGCAAAGCTACTAAATTTATCATTAAGCTGCTCGATACCATCAGCCATAGTAAAGCTGGTCATTTGAGCTACCATTTGATCGTTATCAACTGGTTTGGTTGGATCTTGGTTTGCTAACTGCTCAGTCAATAAAGAGAAAAAATCTTCTTGGCTCAGCGTCTGATTGCTGCCATCAGCCTCTGGAACCTTTTCAGGCTGCCAATAAAGTGAGCTGTTTAAGCCATTACTTACTGTATCCACAATTATTCCTCTCTATAAATCATGCTGTCAGTCAGCATTACTAGAAGCCTTAGCAAAGGCCTCGGCTATACGTCACGGCTAGCTGCCTTGACCCAGTCTTAATACGCTTCTAAAAATTCGTTTGGTAGTATCTGCTACCTGCACGTTTGTTTCGTAGGCTTTTGATGCTGACATCATATCTGCCATTTCCTCAACGACATTGACGTTGGGTTTATAGATATAGCCATTTTCGTCTGACATAGGATGACCTGGACTATATTCAATTTGCAGCGGAGCAGAGCTTTCCACTACACCTAATACGCTAACTCGAGAGCCCACACTTTGTTGTTGTGATGCCTGTTGTAATTCAGCAGCAAAAACTGGATGGCGAGCTTTATAAGTTTCGTCATAACTACTACTAACACTATTAGCATTAGCTACATTACTAGCAGTGGTATTCAAACGTACACTTTGTGCACTCATACCGGTACTGGCAATATCCATTACATTAAATAGACTCATTATTGCTGACCTCCAGTTATGGCTTTTTTCATGCTTTTAATTTTTCCATTTAAAAACTCCATTCCAGCTTGATAACGTAAGCCGTTATCTAGGAAGGTATTTCTTTCAATTTGCACATCGACAGTATTGCCATCACCTGTATCAGGCTGATTTGGGATGCGGAACTGTAATTCACCAGTGCCTTGCATTGCGCCCTTAATATGGTTGTCGTTGGTGCGAGTTAAATTATGATCTCTGGAATGCTGGGCGCTTTTCATCGCTTTTTGAAAGTCAATGTCCCTAGCTTTATAGCCAGGTGTATTAGCATTCGCTAAGTTTCCCGCAATAACTTCCATACGGTCAGTCCGAACCTGCAGGGCTTTATGATGAAAGCCCATTAATTTGTCTAGGTTGATAGCCATATATTTCTCCTCTATATATCGAGTTAAAGCAAAGGCTGTGCCATATGCATTACTAAACTAGATTAATATAGAGGTAGCGAACTAAAGTGAGGTTTTATAGAGGTTTTTTAAGGTAATAAAGGCCGGGGTTACATCTGACCATAGTAAATTTATCGCTCAAACCTGAGAGAGATTCAGAGGCACCGAGGAATAATATGCCGTCATCTTGCAGGCAAGCGGCAATCTTTTGCAGTATTTGCTTTTTCACTTCATTGGAGAAATAAATCAGCACATTACGGCAAAAAATAATTTCAAACTTACCAAGAGAAGAATAACTATCTAACAAGTTAATAGATTTAAAGTTGGTCAAAGCTTTAACTTGTGATTTTAATCTCAGTTTGCCGTGATCTGCAGGTTCAAAATAATCTTTTTTGAACTGCTCTGGTAAGCCACGAGAAATGGCCATTTGATCATATTCACCTAATCGGCATCGCTGCAACATCTCTTCGGAAATATCTGTCCCGAGGATCTCGATACCTGCACGAAAACTATTAGCCTGTTGTTTTTTAAAATTCAAAATAGTCATAGCTATTGAGTTAGCTTCTTGTCCAGACGAACATGCTGAACTCCAGATACGCAATGGTTTAGCTTTACTAGAAAACTGACTAAGTATGTTTTTTTCAAGCAGCTTAAAAGGGTAGTCATCACGAAACCACATGGTTTCATTAGTCGTCATGGCTTCAATGGCGGCAGCTTGGTGCTGCCTATTACCTTTAACTACCGAGTCAATGTAGGTATTAATAGAGGCAAAATGGCCCTGTTTGACTAAAGGTGTTAATCTACTGCGAACTAAATACTGCTTATTTTCCCCTAAAACAATGCCACAAGCTCGTTCCAAAAAATAACTAAATGAAACATAATGTTGCTGATCAAATTCTTTTTCCGTCACTCAATACTCTCTATCAACTTGCCTTTGTATAGACAACTTTTTCTCATTAACTTAATCAACAATTATTTACGCATTGACTAGTCGTTTCCAAACCACTTCTGCACTGAGGTAGCTAACTCATCTGGGTGAAACTTAGCAATAAAATCGTCAGCGCCCACTTTTTCGACCATTGCTTGATTAAACACACCACTTAATGATGTATGTAAAATCACGTGAAGGTTTTTTAACTCTGGGGTATTTCTAATCTCTGCAGTTAGCGTGTAACCATCCATTTCAGGCATTTCGATATCTGATATCAAAACCCCTACTTTATCGGTTATCTCTCCTGTTTCGGCGGCGATTTCTTTTAACCTTTGTAAGGCTTCAAGACCATTTTTTGCTAATTCAATTTTCAATCCAAGTGACGATAGCGCTTTCTTAATTTGATTTCGAGCCACTGAAGAGTCATCTGCAATAAATATAATTTTTTCTTGTTTATTTTCAACTTGCATAGTTTTCGCAAGGTCGTCACTCAAATCAGTATTAACGGGTGAAATGTCGTTTAGAATTTTTTCAACATCCAAAATTTCTATTAATTCTTCGTCAATGTGAGTTACCGCAGTCAAATAACTTGCCCTACCACTTCCCTTAGGGGGCGGCATAATGGACTGCCAGTTAGTGTTAATAATACGCTCTACTGAGCACACTAAAAAACCTTGTACTGAACTGTTATATTCGGCAATTATAACAAACGCAGTGCTCAAGTCGTCAATTCTTTTACCGCCAACTGCCAAGCTCATATCAATCACAGAAATAGTTTGTCCACGAATATGAGCAATCCCCCTAACTAACTTATTTAATCTAGGCATAGAGGTTAATGGCGGGCACTGCAACACTTCACGCACTTTAAATACGTTAATACCAAATCGTTGTCTTGAATTGAGTTTAAATAACAACAATTCTAATCTATTTTCACCAACTAGTTGGGTACGTTGATTGACCGAGTTAAGAATTCCAGACATGTATGACTCCAATACGAATTAAAAGCGGCGTAACTTTTGCTTATATCTTGTTTTAAGTACAACTAAGTACCATTAAACCTCAACTTCACTGCGTAGAACCGCAACAAATTGACACTTAATGTCACTCATAGCAGAGCAGAATAATAGAAATTGTAAAATTACTATTATAGCGACCGAATATTGACGCTTTATGCTCTGTTTAATATGTCCATAGCATAGACAACTTAACAACAAGAGAACATGATTAAATCACATTATTATCAAGCATTCGTCAGACTGTTCGCAATAACTACTTATATGTATATTGGTATAACGGCGGCAGATGAAAATAATTTAATTAAACAGCAATTGAGTAGCCAAGCCGAACAATTTGTTTTAGGTCAACTTGACCCTAACAATGACAAAACCATTGATGCAGTAGCCATGCCTATTGATGAACGCGTTCATGTACCTGTATGTAGCTCTGAATTGACCTTTTCATCGAGTCCAGAAGCACTTAGTCAATCGAATGTTATGGTAAAAGCCCAGTGTAGTGATAACGACTGGTATATGTTTATGGTGGTCAAAGCCACCGAAACGCAACCTGTTGTAATATTATCGAGTGCGGTCAGCCCGGGCACATTATTAACCACTGATAATGTTCATGTGGTTAAAATGGATAAAAAACGTTTAAGAAGTACCACATTTGCCGATATAGAAGACGTAGTTGGAGCCAGAATAAAACGTCGAGTCTCTGCAGGCAGACCAGTTAACCCGAATAACTTATGTTACGTATGTAAAGGCGACAACGTGACTATTTCTGCTGGCAATCTCAGTATGCGTGTAAAAACCAATGGTTTCGCGCTAGAAGACGGCAGAATGGGTGAAACCATTCAGGTTGAAAATAGACGTTCGAGTAAAAAGATATACGCACGAGTTGTGGGTACAGGGCAAGTGGAAATAGGTATTTAAGATATATTCAAACGACAGATTTAAGTCTCTATTCATTTAGTGCTGTTATTTGTTTTTTTTGTTAAAGTATTCGGGATCATGGCCGATAACTAAAATGAGGTTAAATAAAAGGGAGTGGGTATTAATCATGTCTATTAGCAATATAAACAACGGTAGCCCTAAGGCATCTGTTGATAATCAAAAGCTTAGTCAGCAACAGCAGGCTTTGAATAATGGCAATGCGCAACAAACAAACACGCAAAAAGCTGCCACTGTCGGTGTTCGTCAGGATTCAGTTTCGTTGACATCATCTGCACAGCAACTTAGTCAGGTTCAGAGGAAAGGTACAGAAGCACCAGTCAACCAGGAAAAGGTTGATCGATTGAAAAAAGCAATCCAAAGTGGTGAGTATAAAATTAATCCTGAATCACTTGCGCAAAAGATTTCAACATTAGAATCAGAAATATATGGCACAAAAGCATAAAGACAGCATAATGGATGCTGTCTTTTACTGTGATAAAGCTTATGTCTGAATTAAAAAAAGCAATTTTAAACCAACAAAAACTCTTATTAGATTTGCAACATATTCTTGAAACTGAACTTCATCTTATCAGTAGCAGAGATGCTGAATCACTGATCAACATGTTAAAAACCAAAGAAGCCCTACTTGATTCAGTTCAACAACAAGATACTGTTATTGCCAACCTGTATACAAAAGCAAGCCAAGAACAAAAAGATGATGAAGAGGTTGTTGCGCTATTTAATCAAGCAAAAGAAATAGTTTCCCAATGCCAGTTCCGCACTCAAATTAATCAAACCGCAGTAGAACAAGGCCAATTGCGCCTAGAACACCTACGTAACCTTTTATTAGAATCAAGAGCCAAAGAGTCGATGACCTATGATAAAACCGGTCGTACTCAAGGTGGTAGTTCTAGTGGTGGGATCAGCGCTTAGGCTTCGAGCTTCGAGCTTCGAGTTGAATAGTAAAAAGCCCAGTGAAAAACATCTACCCTCTTTAATACTTTTTTAAACATATTTTATCTTTAAGCTAAACCCTAGAAGCTCACCACTCGTAGCTGCTCTTAGTAATAATGAACTTTTTTAACACGCTTAGGACGTGCCGTGGATAAGTAAATATCATTAACCAATTTAAAGTCTAGTTCTAGTTCAGTCGCGTAAGTATCATTCCCTACTGGATAACTTTTTACCACTTTAGCTCCTCTTATCACTCCTTGTACTGAACTATCTAAATGCGTATCTTGCATAATTAAGCTTGAAAGAGACTGACCACCCTCGACCTTTTGTCCATATACTTGCTCAGTCAATTCGCGATATGCATCTAATTTTGAAGCTTTGAGTGCCATCAACATTTTACTGGACTCACTTGCGCCTTTTTGATCTGAAATAGGTGCATAACCAATAGCCAAAATAACAGGATAAGTTTCAGGAGCGACAGTTTCCCATTCAACATGTTTATTAAATAGGTTTGAACAGCCAGTCAAACATACACTTAACATTGCTGTTAAAGCTAAAAATCGACTGCTTAGTTTGTTAACCCTTAGTATATTTACCATTTTTCTAACACCCTACTGTTCACTGTTTTAATATCACTATTCTAGGTTTTGGTCTGCAATAACCATACCTAAAAACCATTATGCTCATATAGGTACGATTTGTGCTTAAAGATTTGTACTTATATAAGAATAGCTAAACATAACTAATCAAAGTTAAACATATTAGAAAATCTGACTGAAATTTGACTATGTATTATCACAAGAACCACTTTACGCATGTTAGAAAGGCAAATTATGCACCTAGGTAGAATAATACAAATAAGCGCCGTTTTAATGCTACTTGTTAGCAGCAGCCCTGCATTGGCCATTTGGTTCGAGGCCACAGGTCAAGCCGTTATCCACAATGGCGAAAAAGAAGCAGCACGGCAACAAGCCACTCAAGAAGCCATTAAACAAGCGCTACTGTTCTCAGGCGCGTCAGTTAAAAGTATCCAGTCTCTTGTTAATGGATTGCTTGAAGACGACCGCTTTGAAATTCGCGCTTCAGGCGAAGTTAATAACATTGAGTTGATTGATGAAATTTACCACGACGACTTTGTAACAGTTTCCATAAGAGCAGATATATTCCCACAAGAAGCATTATGTTCTGCCTCAGATTACAAAAAAAATATTGTCACCACATGGTATAACATCAATAAACGGCAACAAGCTGCCGTCGGCAACCTTTATGACTTTGGTAAGGTGCTAGCTGAAAAGATACAAGAAGAAGCCCAAAACCATGCTAGATATTCATTTATTAACCGAGTTGAGCCCTACTATTTAAACCCACTAGATAAAGACAAAAAATCAACTGCATTTACCTTAGCGCAAAAAACCAATGCTCAGTACGTGCTTTTTGGTGAAATTGTAGAGTTTGCAGTAGAAACCTCTACCACCTCAGCCATGCAATTTTGGAAAAGTGACCAAAGCAAACGAAACCTGACACTGTCCTTTTCAATGTATGATGGCAACTCTGGTGAAATGGTTTTTCAAGATACACAAAACATTTCAGCTTTATGGGACTTTGACCCATACAAATCCATAGACAGTAATAGTCGGCTATTGTGGGGATCTACATTTGGCTTGGCTACTGAAAAGATTATCCAAGAAGTAGTGCAATCAATAGACGACTCTGTAAGTTGTCTCCCTGCATTTGGACGAGTAATAAAGGTGACAGGTGAGAGCCTAAGCATTAACATTGGCAAACACAATGGCGTAAAACAAGGTGACAAATTAACCCTATTTCAAATGAATCAGTTTTTTGACACCCAAAATTTCCCACACCGACAATTTCAGTTACACCCTGAACAAGTGATAGTTAGACAAGTATATGCCGAAACAGCAGTGGTAGAGTCAATTACAGGCGCCCCTTTGGCTAATATTCAACCAAACGATTTTGTAGCACGCAGATAAATACTAAGAAGGGTTTAAATCCAAGTGCGACTGGGACATAATGCCCCGCGCTAAACTCAGTCCCTGTAGTTTAATGGATAAAACAAGGCCCTCCTAAGGCTTAGATCTTGGTTCGATTCCAGGTGGGGACGCCATAGCGCATTATCAGCATATACCTTCGTTAACCTAAAACCACTCAAGACCAATAAAAACAAGGCCTTCAGCCACTCCACCTGAATATCTCATGTCAAGAAAAGTCAGCCCAAAAGGCTATTTGTTAAAACTATTGATACTCTTGTGTAGCACAGGATTATCAGAAGCGGATAAGCTAGTTAAATGTTAAGTTGATTGATAGGGTTATTATGCATGTGCTGATTATTCGCATTAGCTTACCTCACAAAAAACATCACTTATTTGTGTGTCACTCACCCGCCTCACAAAAAAGAGCACTAATTTGTGCGCTAGTCGCCAATCTCACAAATACACCATTTAGCCTAACATTCGCTCTTCCTTTTTTAAGGTTTATTGCCTTAGTTAAAAACATTCTAGATAACCACTATCCCAATATTAATTTAGCTATGTATAATCAAATACATATTCACTTTATTAAAGAATGATATGCCAACCGACCCGTTAGATGACATGCCGAAAATCAGGCTAGAAAAAGATGACTTGGAATCTTTTCATCGCACTAGAGCACAAGCTACTAATAAAAGCTCAAAAAAAGGTAAAGAGCCTGATGAGCCACGCCCAGCATCTAACTCCCCTTCTTGGTTTGCTTTTTTGTTTTTACTTATCATTATTGTAGGTGCAACTGGTTATTGGTCGTTTCAACAATATAAAGTATTACAGCAAGCACAAAGTCGTATTACAGAACTAGAGAGTCGTTTGTCTGCAACGGGTGAAGATATGGATCAATCAGCGGCTGCATTACAAGTTAAAGTATCTGAACTCAGTTCAAAAACAGAACATTTGTGGTCCGAAATGGACAAACTTTGGGCTTCGGCTTGGCGACGTAACCAGTCTGAAATCGGCGATTTAGATAAAACGGTTAAGGCGCTAAAAGTCGCTAATGAAAAAAGTGCAAAAAATCTGAGTAACGAAACTGCGGAAAATATTACCAGTATTGGCTTGGTGAAAGAGCAATTGGAAAATCAGGCCAAGGTGCTAAATCAATTAAATAAACAATTTAACCAAGTCAGTAGCATAGATGCTGATTTTGAACAGCAACTTGCGAGTTTACGTGAAAAGCTTATTTCCACTGCATTAGCTAATAATGGCTTAACCGATCAAATTGATGAGCTACGCCGAAGAGTGACTGCTGCAGAGAAAAAAACCAATCAAGTAGAAAACATGCTTACTGGGCCAACTTCGTAGCATTGGATAGGGTTATTTAAAGATAAAAAAAAGAGCGCTAAGCGCTCTTTTTTTATATCTGGCGTTGGATTTATTCAGCTGGACTTTCATCTGCTCTTTTGGCTGCAGACTCTTTAATTAACGTCTGTAACTCGCCTTGTTGCGCCATTTCCATAATGATGTCACAGCCACCAACTAGCTCGCCATCAACCCATAGCTGCGGAAAAGTAGGCCAATCAGCGTATTTAGGTAACTCAGCGCGGATATCAGGGTTTTGTAAAATATCGACATAAGCGAACTGCTCACCACAAGACATTAACGCTTGGGTGGCCTGAGCAGAAAAACCACAATTAGGTAATTTAGGTGAGCCTTTCATATATAAAAGTATGGGATTTTCTTCGATTTGTTGCTTAATTTTTTCAATAGTGTCCATTGCGACTCTCTTTAAATTTTTGTGGTTAAGATCAATAGATCTATATCTGGCGACAAGTTTAACGTTTTCAACTAATGATTAATACTCTACTGATCTTTTGATGGCTGGTTTTAATCACTTACTTATTCCGAATTCAGCTTAATTAACTAAATTTACACTTGAAAAACAGTATCAAGGCGCAATATCTGATGTATTGAAAAATTAGTTTTATCTAATAACAAACCAGCGCTTTTACATTGTTATATAAAGTACTAGCATTTACTGGTTATGAATTTAAATACACATCACCCTTTATGGAGAAACATCATGGCTTTTGAATTACCAGCTCTTCCTTATGAAAAGAACGCGCTTGAACCACATATCTCTGCTGAAACCTTGGAATACCACTACGGTAAACACCACGCCACTTACGTAGCTAAGTTAAATGGTTTGGTTGAAGGTACAGACTTGGCTAATAAAAGCCTAGAAGAGATAGTTAAGAATTCTGAAGGTGGCGTGTTTAACAATGCGGCCCAAATTTGGAATCACACTTTTTACTGGAACAGCCTTAGCCCGAATGGCGGCGGCGAACCTTCTGGTGCATTGGCTGATGCAATCAATGCAAAATGGGGCTCTTTCGCAGACTTCAAAGCAGCGTTGAATGACAAAGCAGTGAACAACTTTGGTTCTAGCTGGACTTGGTTAGTGAAAAAAGCTGACGGTAGCCTAGACATAGTTAACACTAGTAATGCAGCTACACCTTTGACTGATGCTAGCTTGACTCCTGTACTTACTGTTGATTTGTGGGAACACGCTTACTACATTGATTACCGTAACGTGCGTCCTAAGTACCTTGAAGGTTTCTGGGCATTGGCTAACTGGGATTTTGCTGCGGCAAATTTCGCTTAATAGCTCAATATAAAAATAATAAATATTAGCCCTGTTAATCAGGGCTTTTTTTTTGGTGTTTTTCAGCAGACAATGTTTGAACTAAGATTCCGATGTTGCTACTGCTAACGCTCACTAAAGCCAAAGATTATGCGACCTTTTATTCACAAGGCTTTTTAGTGACTGTAACCAAAAAAGGTAAGTTTGTGTTATCTGACACCATCAGTTTTGAACGTTATTTTGCTGGTATTAATGTGCTACAAGCTTTGCATTATATAAATAGCCTAGAAAAATAGCCGTAGCGCTGGGTCCAGCTAACTTCGCAACCAAATTCGATATTCAGGCTGGCGGTGAATGACGAATTGTAATTGTACTTAAATAAAGAATTCTTATGACTGAACAACAAAATAACCCTTTGCATGGGCTGACACTACAGACCATTCTCGAAACTCTGGTAGACAAACTTGGCTTTGAAAAAATGGGCGAAGAAGTCAAAATAAATTGTTTCACCAGCGATCCATCGATTAAGTCTAGCTTAAAGTTTTTGCGTAAAACGCCTTGGGCAAGAGAAAAGGTAGAGCAACTGTATTTGTACACCCTTAAGACTCCAGCCAAACAAAAACCTAAGAAGCCAACGGAAGCCTTTGTTTGGCCAGATCTCACTAAAAACAATCCCGATAAAAATTCTTAATTAACTTTTGTCACTGTACCTAAATCAATTTAAGGAAACCTAAATGAGTAAAAATGCAGACTCACTTTTTAAACCTTTTAGCTTAAAAAGCTTGTCACTTAAAAATAGAATTGCCATGGCTCCCATGACCCGTAACTTCTCACCCGATGGCATACCTACTGAAGACGTAGCAGGTTATTATCGTCGCCGTGCAGAGGGGGGGACGGGTTTAATCATTACCGAAGGCACAACTATTAACGATCCCGTCGCCACTATGGATGGAAAAGTCCCCAAAATACATGGTCAACAAGCACTAGCGGGTTGGGAAAATGTTGTAAAAGAAGTCCATGCTGCTGGAGGTAAAATCATGCCGCAACTCTGGCATGTTGGCATGGCACGTAATCCGCAAAAAGCCCCTTTCCCAGAATTACCAAGCGCTGGCCCTTCTGGATTATTATCACCTGGCAAACAAATCGCCGAACCAATGACAGTTGAGCATATTCACAGTGTTATTGATGGTTTTGCTGCAGCGGCTGCGGATGCCAAACGTATAGGTTTTGACGGGGTTGAAATTCATGGAGCTCATGGTTATCTCGTCGATCAATTTTTCTGGAGTGGTACCAACCAACGCACTGATGAATGGGGCGGTAGCATGGCTAACCGAAGTCGTTTTGGGGTAGAAATTATTAAAGCTATCCGTGCAGCCACTGATCCTGACTTCCCAATTATTTTACGTTATTCACAATGGAAGCAGCAGGACTATACCGCTAGGTTGGCCGAGACCCCAGAGTTATTGGAACAGTTTTTAGCGCCACTAGCAGATGCAGGAGTGGATATCTTCCATTGTTCAACTAGGCGCTACTGGGAGCCAGAATTTGCAGGTTCAAACCTCAACCTAGCTGGCTGGACCAAAAAACTCACAGGCAAAGCCACGATAACAGTAGGCTCTGTAGGCTTAAACGGAGACTTCTTTGGCGCTTTTGCTGGCAAAGGATCAGAAACACGCTCAATAGACGATTTAATCGAACGTCTAGATAAAGGCGAATTTGATTTAGTCGCTGTAGGACGGGCTATATTACAAGATCCAAATTGGGCGAATAAAATCCGCCAAGGTGAAATAGATAAACTAGAAACCTACTCTGGTGACGCGTTAGCAACCTTGTCATAAAACATGTAAAAAAAGCGCCCATTAAAATGGGCGCTTTTAGTTAAATCAATATACTTTAAGTTAATTAACCTTCCACTTTACTCATATCACCAGCTTTAATAATTGAGAAATTTTCAAGTGTAAGATACTTGTTCATCACACTTTTGACATCATCAGCAGTTAGAGCTTCAAGTTTTGCCTCATAGGCTTTGTTCCATTGCATAGTTCTATCTACTACTAAATTTCGGCGTAAGGTTCCCACCAACTCTCTGTCCTGTGCACGACTCACTTTTTTACCTTGTAACAGTCCAGATTTAGCGCTTTCAATTTCTTCGTCAGTAAAGCCATCTTTCAACATGCGACTTAGCTCTTCCTTAAAGCCTATTTCGACTTTGGCTAGGTTTTGCGGTGCACATATCGCGTAAGCCCCTAAAGTGGCTTTGTCGTCTTGAGTGTTCATGTTTAGAAACGACCCCGCCCCATAACTTAATCCGTCTTTTTGTCTTAATCTTGTGGCTAAGCGACTATTTAAGAAGCCACCACCAAAAATATAGTTGCCTAACTCTAGTGCTGGTGCATCATCACTATTTGTTCCAACAGGTAGCATAATGGCTGCAACAAATGTTGCATTTTCTTTGTCTGGCGTATCAAACGCAGTAGGGCTGGCAGTTACTTCCTTATACGGATCTGGTACACGCTCGTAAGTATTTTTAGCATTCCAATTACCGTAAAGGGTTTCTAACTCAGTTTTGATTTGATTTTGATCGAAATCACCCACTACACCAATATTCATGTGATTGCCGCCAAAAAATGACTGATGGAAGGTTGTTAAATCACTTAATTTAAGCGCACTAAGTTCGTCTAAACTTTCTTGGAAGGTTTGTCGATAATGAGGGTGACCTTTTTCATATGGATTTTGTTTACGACTGTATTCGTTAAATGCCAGTCGCTGGGGATCTTGTAGATTTTTTTCAATATCTACCTTTAAGGTTGATTTGTATTGTTCAAACTCAGTTTTATCAAAAGCAGGATCGCTCAATACCTTATGCATTAACCTAAGTGCCGCTGGCAAGTTTTCATTAGTCGTGGTGATATTGGCCACTAACCAATCTGTCCCGCCTGCAACAGCAACCTGCGCTTTTAGCTTATCGAACTCATCCTGAATTTCTTGGCGAGATAATTCACTGGTCCCCCGCATCAGCATTGCACTGGTAGCATTGCCAATTATACCAATGTTTTGCAAACTTTTTTCAGTACCTAGACTCATCTTAATAGAAACGACGACAGATCCACCTCGGGTCTTTTTAGACAATAACGACAGTTCAGTGCCATTACTTAACTTTGTTTCAACTGTACGTGAGTCGATGTTATCAAAAGAGGGTTCGAATACTTCACCTGCGGCAATTTTTGCGCGACCTTTATAACCTTTGATCATGTCATTCACATTAGCTACAGCAGGGATCTCAACGCGATCAGGTGTATCTGTGGGGATAAAATGTCCAGCGGTACGGTTATTACGTTGTAAATAACTATTAGCTACGCGCTGCACATCTGCGGTATTGACCTGTTCAATTCTGTCGCGGTGTAGAAAGTATAAACGCCAATCCCCCATACCCAGCCATTCACTTAGGTTTAATGCGATACGCTCTGATGAATTAAACGATAACTCGATATTTTTTAATAAGGTACGTTTTGCTCGCTCTACTTCTTCATCGGTAATGGGTTGGCTATTTAAGTCCTCAAGTACCGCGACCATAGCGTCAGAGGCCTTGCTTAAATCTGCTTTTTTATCGACTTCGGCAAAATAAATCGCCAGCCCAGGTTCTTGCCACTGAAAGTTAAAGCCAAAAACACGACTGGCTAGTTTTTCTTCAACTAACGCTTTATGTAAACGACCACTAGGGGTATCGCCTAAAATTTGACTAAGTATATCAATGGCGGCGTAATCTTCATGGGAGCCTGCAGGAATATGATAAGCCGCACCTGTCATTTGAACGTCGCCCACACGTCTTATGGTCACACTTTTTTCACCATCTTGTGCTGGTTCAGCCGTGTATAAGGGCCTTATCACTCTGTCTGGTTTTGGAATAGGTGAAAAGTACTTATTCACTAATTCTAGCATATCTGCTTCTACAAACTTACCTGCCACAATTAAGGTCGCGTTGTCTGGTTGGTAGTACATTTTATAAAAAGCTTTTAATCTGTCGATAGGTACATTTTCTAGATCGGCTTTAGCACCAATAGTGGACTTTCCATAGTTATGCCACATGTAAGCAGCCGCAGAAATTTTTTGAAGAGTAATACCAAATGGGCTATTTTCACCACGTTCAAATTCATTTCGAACGACTGTCATTTCACTATCAAGATCTTTTTTGGCGATAAAAGAATTGACCATACGATCTGATTCCATGCTTAACGCCCAATTGATATTTTCTTCATTAGCCGAAAAAGTTTCAAAATAGTTAGTGCGGTCGGTCCAAGTGGTGCCATTTGGACGAGCACCATGGGAGCTCAACTCTGCGGGAATATCTTTATGTTTAGGGCTACCTTTGAAAACCAAATGTTCCAGTAGGTGAGCCATGCCTGTTTCACCATAGTTTTCATGTTTTGAACCCACATGATAAGTAACGTTGACTGTTACTGTTTCTTTAGTTTGGTCAGGGAATAATAAAACACGTAAGCCGTTATCGAGATTATATTCGCTGATCCCTTCAACTTCGGTTATTTTCTCAAACTTTTCTTTGGCAAAAACCAAAGGTGATGCAACCAGAGTAATACTCAATAGTGCGCCAATAAATAATGATCTTTTGAACATCCGTTTATCCTTCTAATAATTTCAACTACGACTTAAACGTAGCCACTTAGATTTAAGCCATTAGACAATAATTAACTTTGTTTGTTAAAACAACTTCAGATGTTATTTAATTGGGTAAATTTAATACCAATTAACCTAAGCTGAAGTAAAGAGAACAGTAAAAAAAACACAAAAAAGCCGACTCATAGAGTCGGCTTGAACCTAGCTTTTTCAAATAACTACCTACAATTCGGCAGCTAATCGTGTTCCTTGACTAATTGCACGTTTGGCATCTAATTCAGTTGCCACATCTGCACCACCAATTAAATGGTGTGGTTTAGTCAAACCCTCAACTAATTCCCTAAGGGGCTCTTGTCCGGCGCAAATAATGACGTTGTCGACGTCCAATACCTGCACTTGGTCATTCACCTTAATATGCAAACCAGCATCATCAATTTTTAGGTACTCAACACCAGCCAGCATACTTACACCTTTACTGAGTAGACCTGCCCTATGGGCCCAGCCGCTTGTTTTACCTAATCCTTTACCGACCTTTGTAGATTTACGCTGTAACAAATAGATTTCTCTAGGTGAAGGTGTAGGAGAAGGTTTCATGCCTTCAATACCAGATCGAGAGCCAAAGGTCATATCAATCCCCCACTCTTTCATAAATGCAGGGATATTTTGACTGCTAGACTCGCCCGCATGGGACAAATATTCCGAAACATCAAAGCCAATACCGCCTGCACCAATGATGGCGACTTTTTTGCCAACTGGTTTTTTATCGACAATCACATCGATGTAACTCAGTACTTTGCTGTGTTCAATGCCTTCAATGGGTGGCGTGCGAGGAGCAATACCAGTGGCGATTATCACTTCATCAAATTCACTACCATTTAGGGTATTTGCATCAACCCGAGTATTGAGTTTTACAGTGACATTATGCAGCTCCAACTGGCGAGCATAATACCTAAGGGTTTCAAAGAACTCTTCTTTCCCAGGGATTTGTTTGGCAATATTAAACTGCCCGCCAAGCTCACAAGCAGAATCAAAAATGGTGACTTTATGACCGCGTTGCGCCGCTGTAGTGGCCGCAGCCAAACCAGCAGGTCCAGCCCCTACTACAGCTACATTTTTTATGGTTTTGGCTGCTTCAATAAGCAATTCAGTTTCATGACAAGCACGTGGGTTAACCAAACAGCTAGTCATTTTGCTTTCAAACACGTGATCTAAACATGCCTGATTACAACCTATGCAGGTATTAATTTCATCGGCACGATTTTCCATGGCCTTAATTACAAATTCAGGATCGGCCAAAAATGGTCTTGCCATTGATACCATATCGGCATCACCACGGGCTAACACCTCTTCAGCCACTTCTGGCGTGTTGATACGGTTTGAAGTGACAACTGGAATAGACAAGGCTTTTTTAAATTTAGCGGTAACCCAAGTAAAGGCTGCACGGGGGACTTTGGTGATAATAGTGGGGATACGTGCTTCATGCCAACCAATACCAGTATTGATAATAGTCGCGCCTGCTTTTTCAATGGCTTGGCCTAACTCAACCACTTCATCATAAGTCGAACCGCCTTCAACCAAATCTAACATCGACAAACGGTAAATAATAATAAAGTGTTCACCCACAGCTTCACGCACTCGGCGCACTACTTCTAGCGGCAAACGAATACGATTTTGATAGGAACCACCCCACTCGTCTTCTCTGTGGTTAGTACGCGCTGCGATAAACTGATTTAAGAAGTAACCTTCAGATCCCATTATTTCAACGCCATCGTAACCGGCTTTTTGCGCTTGTAGTGAGGTATTAATAAAATCTTGGATCTGTTTTTCTATACCTTGTGCATCTAGCGCCTTAGGTTTAAAAGGATTGATTGGTGCTTGCACCGCAGAGGGCGCAACTAAGGCTGGATTATAGGCATAACGCCCTGTGTGCAATATTTGCATACAGATTTTGCTGCCATACTGATGTACTGCATCGGTAATGGTTTTATGATTGGCTATCGCTTCGTCTGTATCTAGGCGCCTAGTATCTTTGTGGGTCGCGCCTTCATCATTTGGCCCTATTCCACCAGTAACAATCAGGCCTACTCCTCCCTTAGCACGCTCAGCAAAATAAGCGGCCATACGTACATGACCATTAGGCGCTTCTTCTAAGCCTGTGTGCATGGATCCCATCAAGACCCGATTTTTGAGTTGAGTGAAACCTAAATCTAAAGGTTTAAGTAGATGAGGGTATTTGTCTAAACCTTGTTCTAATGCTGTATTGGCTGTCATTTAAATATTGTTCCTATTTTCTTGATTTTGTTTACGCTGACTTACATGCCAGAAGATTTTTTGTGTAATTCGGCATACACAGGCAAACGCCTTTGTTGCCCTGCGGCCATAGCTTCTTGTACATCAGGCATTTGGAACATACCGCTTTGCCATGTGGCCATATAAGTTAAGCTATCTGCTACATTGTGGTCACGTGTGTAGTTAATCATTTCTTTACAGCCAGCCACAGCCATTGGGGAATGCATGGCAATTTTGGCAGCTATTTTCATTACCGCTTCAAGCATTGTTTGTTGGTCGCTAAACACTTGATTTACAAAACCACAGGCTTTTGCCTCCTCGCTTTGCATGTTGCGGCCGGTGTAGGCCAATTCGCGGATCAAACCTTGAGGCATAAGATGAGGTAAACGTTGTAATGTGCCTACATCTGCGGTCATACCTAATTCAGTTTCTTTAATAGTAAAATAGGCATCTTCAGTGCAATAACGACTATCTGCGGCACATATCATATCCACAGCACCACCGATTACTCCCCCCTGAACGGCCACTAACACTGGAATACGCACTTCTTCCATTGCATTAAAACTATCTTGTAACTCAAGTACCAATCGACGAGTACGTTCTGCACGTCTTGCAGGTTCGCCTTGAAAATCTTTGGCCATATTAGTGAATACTGACAAATCCATGCCGGCACTAAAATGTTTGCCTTGGGATGAGATAACAATCACCCGCGCTTGAGACTCAGCGTCAATTTTTCTCACAACAGCGGGCAGTTCTCGCCAAAACGCTGGCACCATACTGTTGAGTGCTTCAGGACGACTCAATTGGATATGAGCAATGTTATTCTCGATACTCACAGATAAGGTTTCTAGCGCTGAAAAATCAATATTCGGCACGGGTATTCTCCTTGGCTTAGTACGCGCTTATTACTGAAAGTCAGTAAATAAAGCCCAAACTGTTAACAAAAAATTAAACTAGACAGCGTCAAGATAAAAGCATATGTTGACGCTGTCAAGATAACAAACATCAAATTTATTAATAGTCGGTTATGAGTCAACAAACAGCATTGAAACAAAAACAAAATAAGCCAAGTTATCATCATGGTGATTTACGCATCACACTGCTCAATGCCGCCAATGTATTGTTAAAAGAAACAGGTATTGAAGGTTTATCTCTACGTAAATTAGCTGACAAAGTGGGAGTATCTCGCACCGCCCCATATCACCACTTTAAAGATAAAAACCAATTGTTGTGTGCTATCGCTGAAAAAGGTTTTGTGCAATGGCAACAAGATGCGGCAAATATATTTAACCAAACCGGGTTATCTCCCAAAGAGAAATATCGTCAATTTTTTCATGGTTACATCAGTTATGCCGCTGATAATCCAGAACTTTACGATTTAATGTTTGGTCGTACAATTTGGAAACAAAATAGTGCCACTAGCGAACTACGAAATGCGGCTTACCCAAGTTTTCACCACCAAGTGAAAATGACCAAAAAATGGCAAGAACAAGGGTTAATGCCCAGCGGCGAAGATACTTTACGTTTGTCGCAGGTCACTTGGGGCACTATGCACGGTATAGCACGATTATTGATCGATGGGATCTACGCTGACCGCAGTCATATAGATGAAATGTGTGATTGCGCGGTGAATTTGTTTACGCAACAAATTACCCAATCAGAAGATTAAAACTAAGGACTAAGACTATGCAAGCCATCACCTTAAAAACTAAAAATAATAACGCTATTAAGGGTTACTGGTTTACGCCACAGGGCTTAGATGCAAAACCAATTATAGGTCAAATAGTCATAGCTTCTGCTATGGGGGTGACTCAAGCCTACTACCAATCAATTGCCAACTGGCTAACTGAACAAGGCTATTGTGTTTTAACCTTCGATTGCAGTGGCATCGGAGAAAGCAAAGATAAACATTTGAAAGAATACCGCTGCAATATTCTAGACTGGGCTACAGATGAATATTCGGCCGCATTACAATTTGTGTTAGACACAGATTCAAGCTCCCCAATTTATTGGTTAGGTAATAGTTTAGGTGGCCAGATATTCCCATTAGTTGACAATATTGAACAAGTTAAAAAGGTTATTACTGTATCCTCTGGTACAGGGTATTGGAAACACAACGCGCCTGCACTGCGTAAAAAAGCGCCTTTATTTTGGTATGTTATTATGCCCCTAGCCACCAGCTTATTGGGTTATTTCCCCGGGAAAAAGCTTGGCATGGTTGGCGATTTACCAAAACAAGTGATGTTTCAATGGCGACGTTGGTGCTTGCATCCCGAATACTGCGTAGGAGTTGAGTCAGAAAGTGTAAAAGCGAAGTTTCAACAACTTGAAGTGCCACTTGTTTCTGTTTGTTTTAGCGACGATGAAATGTTGTCCTTAACTAATATGCATGACTTACATGCTTTATTTGGCAATAAAAACAAAGAGCTAAAGAATTTGCATCCTAGAGATTTAGGAGAAAAACGTATTGGTCATTTGGGTTTCTTTAGAGAACAATTTAAAGATAACTTATGGACTCGGTTGCTGTTAAGTGAATTAGGCTAACAGCTCACTTCCAACCTTGTAACCATTGCTCTGTATCTTTTAAGCTTGGCCAATGAATATGTGTTGAACGTTTAGAGATGATCGCTTCTAACAAACATGAAATGACAACCCCATCCTCATCATATTCCACCTCCGTAATAATAAAGTGCTTTTCTTTATTCAAAGGCACTACTGCAGTCCATTTACTGTTCTGTAGTTTTTTAGGAGAAATTATGTTCAATGGCTTAGCTAAATTAAGGTTTTGACATTCTAATCACCACTCGGCGGTTTTTAGCTCGTGTGCTTTCGTTTGCGTTAGATGACACATGACGTCTTTCGCCATGCCCAGTGATTTCT
Source organism: Paraglaciecola arctica BSs20135 (assembly GCF_000314995.1). GTDB lineage: Bacteria > Pseudomonadota > Gammaproteobacteria > Enterobacterales > Alteromonadaceae > Paraglaciecola > Paraglaciecola arctica. The sequence goes on from NZ_BAEO01000056.1 coordinate 63,122, forward strand.
ATTCGTTCTGGTGCAACCCCCATAGAACTGAAAAACGCTTTTATTTCCACAGCTCTACGCACAGAAATCTGTTTATTGATTTCTCTACCGCCATAACTGTCAGTATAACCGTCTAGCAACACCAATTCTAAATCTGTATCTTCTTTTAAGTATTCGCCAATCATAGCTAAACGTTTCTGGGAGTATTTAGTCAACTTAGTATTATTGAATTGATAATTAAGCACTGTATAGGCAATGTCTTGAAAACTATAAGGTAATAGATTTGCCACACATTCAGCAAATTGTGTGTAGGGCACAGCAAAATTACTGGCATTTAATCCCACAGCCACTTTGTCGTATTGGTTGTACCAATCCTGATAATAAATAGTTGGCCAAAACCCCTTCTCTAGCTCAGACAGCATAGTCCAAGCGGCTTGTTCAGGTAAGTCACCATTGTATTGTTTACGGATTGTCATATCGGCAATAGTGCGTTGCACTTGGCCAGGCATCCATTTTGGAGGCACTGAATACACAGCCGCTACGCCATAAGATTTAGGCAGTCGTAACATATCTAGTTCGAATTCCATATTTAGCTGTTTTGAGGCAAAACTGCTAAACATAGCCTCACCATAACCGGGAAGTTTATGACTTAAAGTGCACTGTAAACGAGTTTCATCTTTAAGCTGCCAATCTGAATTCTCAACTTTGGCAGTATATTGACGTAGCGCAGCGGCAGAATTAACCGACAGTGACACTAAGATGGCACAAAGAATGGATTTTAACATTTTATTCATCATGGATTAAGGAGCCCCTCGCTTCTGTCAATTATATCGACAAAATTCAATAAACGTTTAGCTAATACCATTCAATATAAATAAGTGGCTTCTAATAATGGGCTCAGCGTTTTTTCACCAGGCGTCACCATTACTTCATTCAGCGATTGATTAAGGGGTTTTAACATCTCTCTAAGTGACAACTTATTTATATAGATTAGTAATAATAAAGCCAGTCTATATATTAAACAGAGGTTAATTGAGTTTGCTTTAAATTACCATTGTTTAACGTTTTAGACTGGCTACTGAAAAAGAACCTTGTCATAATCGCTTTTCAAAAAAACTTTCTAGGTTTCCATGTCTGATTTATTTAAAATAAAAAATCGTTTCAGGGGGTATTTCCCTGTGGTAGTTGATGTTGAAACCGCTGGTTTTAATTCACAAAGCGATGCTCTACTGGAAATCGCAGCAGTCACCACTAAAATGGACGAAAACGGGTTCTTCTACCCAGACAAAACGTTTCATTACCACGTTAACCCATTTGAAGGGGCTAATTTAGAAAAAGCTGCTTTGGATTTTAATGGTATTGATCCCTATTGTGCCCTTAGAGGTGCACTGGATGAAACTGAAGTAATGAAGGACTTGTGTAAAAAAGTGCGTAAAGAGCAAAAAGATGCAGATTGCCAACGCTCAGTCATAGTTGCCCACAATGCAGCTTTTGACCAAGGTTTTGTGAACGCCGCTATTGAGCGAAGTCATATTAAGCGTAGTCCGTTTCATCCCTTTGTGTCTTTTGATACTACCACTTTGTCTGGCTTAGCCTTAGGACAAACAGTATTAGTAAAAGCCTGTATGGCTGCGGGTATAAGCTTTGATCAAAATGAAGCACATTCAGCCCTGTATGACACTCAAAAAACAGCAGAGTTATTTTGCTACATTCTTAACAAATGGCAAAGCTTGGGCGGCTTAGAAGCTCATAATTGAGAAAAACCAGCCATAAAAAAACCGCTCAGAGAGCGGTTTTTTGTTTTAAACACTGTTCTATTTATAGCTTATCAGCATTCTCAGATAAGTAACTAGCCACACCATCAGGACTATCTACCATACCTTTTGAGCCTTCAGTCCAACCTGCTGGACAAACTTCACCATGTTCTTCATGGAAGTTTAAGGCGTCAACCATACGTAACATTTCATCGATATTACGGCCAAGAGGCAAGTCATTTACTACTTGATGACGAACTAAACCCGCTTCATCAATCAGGAAAGAGCCACGGAAAGCCACGCCTGCATCTGGATGCTCAACATCATAGGCTTGACAGATCTCATGTTTAACATCAGCAACCATAGTGTATTTTACTGGACCAATACCGCCATCATTAATAGCAGTATTACGCCAAGCGTTATGGGTAAATTGAGAATCGATTGAGACACCAATTACTTCAACACCACGCTTAACAAATTCTTCGTAGCGTTTATCAAAAGCGATTAACTCAGATGGACAAACAAAAGTGAAATCCAAAGGATAGAAAAACAAAACCGCTTTTTTACCTTTAATGGCTTCGCTTAGGGTAAAACTGTCAACAATCTCACCACTGCCAAGTACGGCTGCTGCAGTAAAATCTGGGGCTGGACGACTAACTAATACACTCATTAAATTCTCCTGTTTATGTAATTGAATGGATCACAATTTGATAATTATGTCTGTGAGACCAAATAATATTATAGATGCTACCAAGCATATGAGTGCGTTTGGATAAAAAACAATAGTTAGCTTAAAAAATTATGCTAGGAATGAGGATTAAAATTTAAAGCGTTTGTTTATTGCACAGCATTAATAAAAATAATGTTGAGATCTAATACTTGATCTTTATGTAAATAACAATTATTCTTATTTGCATACGGGTTATTGAGAAATTTTATGTACGTTTGTTTATGCCATGGCATCACAGATAAAGCGATTAAACAGGCTGTCTTAGAAGACGGTGTGGGTAATATGCGTCTGCTTAAACAAAAGTTAGGTGTTGGCACACAATGTGGTAAATGTGTACAAATGGCGCAAGCAATTATTGATAACACTATTATTGATGAGTCTTTGTTTAAAGAAGTTTGCTAATCCCCTTTTTCAAGTTATACCAATCCGTACAAATTAAAAAAGCCAGTCACATGACTGGCTTTTCGCATTTTAGGTAATCAATTCACCTTACTCGACAAAGCCCTCATTGGCTTTAACGGTTAAAGGATGATAACCCGCTTTAGCTTCAGCAAAGGCCTTCTGAGCCATAACTTTACCCTCTGAGGTTTGCGATAGTGCTTTATATAATGGTTTAACTAACTTGTTGCGACCAATAGACGTTAAATATTCATGCAATCGTTTAAAAGCTGGTTGATACCAATTGTTAACACTGATCAATAACCAGCTATGGGCAATCTCATTATTTTTGCTACTGGTTAAGGAAAATGCCTTATCTAAATCGGCGAGTTGCTCTTGGCTTAATTTTTCAGGCATGTTATTTAAAAAATACAACCATTGATGCACTACCCAACTTTCACTATCAATTTCATTAGCTTGAATTGAACCTGTTAACCAAGCATCTCTTTCTTGGTCTACCACACTAAAAGCATCAGATTCAGGAACCGGGGCATCATCGGGGATCCCCGCTTGAAAAATCCATTGTTCAATTCTTTGTTTTGACAACTTATCGCTGTGTTCTTTAAGTAATGTTTGTTCTAAATAACTAACAAATTGCTCTGTGGTGATACTTTTAAATGCAAATTTTTCAAAATAGCCTAATAAAAATTGGTCAAAGTTTTCTCTGCCCACTTTATTTTCTAATTCACGCAAAAATAATGCACCTTTTTCATAAGGAATATTACTGAAAACGTCATCAGGATCACGGCCTCTTAAATCAATGGCCATAATCTGGTCATTGGCAGGCAACGAATCAATATCTGCTTGCAAGTCTTGACGACCTAAAACAGCTTCCATTTCGAATCGTTCGTCTCCATAAACCATCTGCATAATTCGATAAGTTAAATAGGTGGTAAAACCTTCGTTTAACCAAAGGTCTCTCCACGTAGCGTTAGTGACTGTGTTACCAGACCAAGAATGAGCTAATTCATGGGCAATCAGCGACACTAAACTTTTATCCCCTGCAATCACAGTGGGGGTAATAAAAGATAATCTTGGATTTTCCATTCCACCAAAAGGGAAAGATGGAGGTAAAATCAATAAGTCGTATCTATCCCAGCTATAAGGTCCAAAGGCTTTTTCAGTGGCAATTAGCATAGACTCAGTATCAGCAAATTCAGCCGCAGCAGCGTCCAAAATACCTTTTTCAGAATACACCCCAGTGCGTTCACCCATTGATTTAAAGTGTAAGTCACCTACAGCTAACGCAATCAAGTATGACGGGATTGGTTGTGGCATAGAGAATTCATAAACCCCATCTCGTTCAGTGTCAGGATCGTTAGACGCACTCATTACTGCAAGTAATGCCTTAGGGGTACGAATAGTCGCGTCATAGGTCATTCTGACTTGAGGAGAGTCTTGTAGTGGAATAAAACTGCGAGCGTGGATAGCTTGTGCTTGTGTGAACAAAAACGGATGTTTTTTACCGGCTGTTTGCTCTGGTGTAAGCCACTGTACGCCAGATGCTTCGGGTGAGGTTTGATAACTAATCACCACACTATCTGCATCGGCTGGTATTTCAATGGTTAAGGCTGCCCCTAAAAATGAATCGCCGCTGGCTAAATCAAAATTAAGCTCTTTACCCATAGCTGTGACACTTTTTATAGTTAAATCACGTGTGTCTAATATCAACTGTTTTGCGTTCTTTTCTGCTCTTTGAAAATCTAACTGAGCGGTTCCCACTAAAACTTTTTTAGCAAAATCCACAGTCAAATCTAAGCTTAAGTGAGTCACTTTAATCGACTCTGGATTCGCAAAGGAATGATAATCCTTGCCGACTTGCATGGTACTTGTTGCCACTTCAGTAGCAGCTGCAGATTGCTCTATTTTAGGACTAGCAGTTGTCTTAGTTGTACTATTGTCGGAACAACCGCTAAGCATGGTTAAAGCCACAGCGCCAACAACAATGTATTTTGTAAACATGTTTTTACCTTATAGAAAGTACTTAGATAAAGTGTGGCATATTTAGCGCCACATAAAAATATGTAATACCAATTCACTGAATGTATTTTGTAATGACAAGTTGCCGAATATCAATGTATTCTTCGCTATGAAGTGGCGGTAAATAGGAAGTGAATCGGAGGTAAATAGATGGAAAAAATGCAAAGCATGGAAATATTTGACGAGGGTCTAGATGAGTTTTTAAACGAACTAAAAGATGTAAAACCGATCCAACAAATCGATACTGTGCCTACTAGTCATCAAAAAAACACTTTGGCTCAACAATTAAAAAGACAGGCAATAGAGTCCACCCAAAACCTTACGAATAACTACCTGAGCGTTGAAAAGGTCGAGCCTGTCGATCCATATGATCACATTAGTTTTAAGCAGGATGGTGTTCAACAGGGCGTTTTTAAAAATTTAAGATTAGGTAAATACAAAATTGATTTTGTTTTAAATCTACAACAAAATCAATTTGAACAGGCTAGAACCTCGCTTTTTAATCACATCATAGATAGTCACAAAAAAGGGGATCGTACTTTATTAATTAAACACGGCCTAGGTTTGCACAGTCAGCCATTTCCGGCACTTTTAAAAAGTTACCTGCATCAATGGTTACAACAAATGCCAGAGGTTATTGCATACCATACGGCACAGCCTAAACATGGTGGAAATAGTGCAGTGTATGCTTTATTGAAAAAGAACCAACAAGCAAAAGCCAATAACCGCGAGTTACATCGCCAAAAGTAGGACTAGTGAAACGAATGGAACTAAGAAAACTTATTAGATTTCAGAGTGTAATTTGATAACCGTTTCTGGGGGAGAGTCTGTAGAAAACTCAGTAAGAGTAGAAGATTTAGCCGAAGCGCTAAAAATAGCGGCAACAATGAGGAATATAACTGTCACTATTACACCAGCTAAACCAAAGCCTTTGTTTGAACGATTCATGAGCGTCTCTTATTATTTTTAATTTTTAATTTCATCAAACACATATTCATTTACACTTTGTTAACATGCAGAAGACGTACTCCCTGTCAACATGTGGCTAAATATTAATCACTATTTCACTGATATACAAGGGTTTTATTTTTTCTTTAATAAAAAACTTGAAATTATCAAAAATTTAAGATGACTGGAGTTGTAAATTTCCCAGTCATTAATAAAAGTCGACTTCAATAAATACTGGTTATAATTATCTGTTTACATTAAGCATAGATTGTATTTATTCGTAAAAGTTCATCTCTAGCCAAGATAAACTCTAGCGTTTCTAAACATACGCATCCACGCACTGTCTTCTTGCCAATCTTCTGGGTGCCAAGAGTTAGCAACAGTTCTAAACACTCTTTCAGGATGAGGCATCATAATGGTTGCCCTACCGTCACTACTGGTTAAACCTGCTATCCCAAGAGGTGAACCATTCGGGTTAGCGGGGTAGTTTTGAGTGACATGACCATAATTGTCGACGTATTGCAGGGAAACAGCGGCACTTTGTAAAGCCGTTAGCGCTCCCTGTTCGTTGGCAAACTCTGCTCGACCTTCACCGTGAGAAACCGCAATAGGCATTCTTGAGCCCTGCATTCCATCAAAAAATATCGACTTTGATGATTTGACTTCCAACATCGCGACCCGCGCTTCAAAACGTTCAGATTGATTGGTTACAAAATGTGGCCACAATTCGGCGCCAGGAATAAGTGATTTCAAATTAGACATCATCTGACAACCATTACACACACCCAGAGAGAACGAATCTTGGCGAGCAAAAAACTCAGCAAACTGGTCTCTGGCTTGATTGTTAAACAAAATAGATTTTGCCCAACCTTCTCCAGCACCTAACACGTCACCGTAAGAAAACCCGCCACAGGCGACTAAGCCTTTAAACATATCTAAAGACTGTTTACCCGATAACAAGTCACTCATATGTACATCTATCGCACTGAATCCTGCACGATCGAATGCAGCGGCCATTTCCACATGGGAGTTCACGCCTTGTTCTCGTAATATAGCGATACGCGGGGCGACACTTTTAAGAATATAGGGTGCAGCAACATCTTCAGTGACATCAAAACTTAAATTGGCATGTAAACCAGGATCTTTAACATCGGCTTTAGCAGCAAACTCTTGTTCGGCGCAACTTGGGTTATCTCTGCGTTTCTGCATTTGCAGCGTTGTTTGTGCCCAAGCTTGACGATAAAACACTCTGCTATTTTCAAGAACAACCTGTCCGTTTTGTTTGAAGACAATCTGGTCAGTGTTATTGAGGCTACCGATACTGTGTACCAAATGCTGGACTTTGTGCTTAGCAAAAACCTTTAATACCTGTTCTTTCTCAGTCGCTGAAATTTGAATAACTGCGCCTAGTTCCTCGTTGAATAATAATTCAATGGCCGAGCCGCTAAGTGCATCTAAATGAATATCCACACCTGTTTTACCAGCAAAAGCCATTTCCACTATAGAGGTAAACAAACCGCCGTCTGATCTATCGTGATAAGCCAATAAACGTTTTTCATTGACTAATTGCTGCACGGCTAAAAAGAACCCTTTTAATAGCGGAGCAGAATCTACATCTGGAGCCACATTACCTAACTGTTGGTATACTTGTGCCAAGCACGATGCACCTAGACGATTTTGTCCTTGGCCTAAGTCAATCAGTAATAATTCAGTTTCAGCTACTTTGGTGTTTAATTCTGGCGTTAAGGTCTTGCGAATATCCTTTACGGCACCAAAAGCAGTGATCACCAACGAAAGTGGTGATGTTACTGATTTATCACCTTGTTCATCCTGCCAAGTGGTTTTCATTGACATCGAATCTTTGCCCACAGGAATGGTGATATCCAAAGCTGGACATAACTCTTCACCCACGGCTTTGACGGCTTCATATAAACCTGCGTCTTCACCAGGATGCCCTGCAGCGGCCATCCAATTGGCCGATAAGTTGATCCGTTTTAAATCACCAATATCAGCTGCCGCTAAGTTAGTTAAGGCCTCACCAACCGCCATACGGGCAGATGCTGCATAATTAATTAATGCAATAGGGGTGCGCTCGCCCATAGACATAGCTTCACCTTGATAACTATCAAAGGAACTGGCTGTTACCGCTACATCAGCTACAGGTACTTGCCAAGGCCCGACCATTTGGTCTCTAGCGACCAAGCCTGTCACTGAACGATCACCAATAGTGATCAAAAAGGTTTTTTCGGCCACAGTGGGTAAATTCAACACTCGTTCTGCCGCTTCTGCTAGTTTCATGACACTAGTATCAACTGCTATCGAATCAAGTTTTTTAGAGATGACATCACGGTGCATTTTAGGGGTTTTACCTAACAATACTTCCAGAGGCATATCAATTGCGTTGTTCTCAAAATGTTGGTCACTGAGTGTCAGATGTTCTTCTTTAGTAGCCTCACCTACGACCGCAAAAGGCGCTCGTTCACGGCGACAAATTTCAGCAAAGGTAGCAAGGTTTTCCGGTGCAACTGACATCACATAACGTTCTTGTGACTCATTACACCAGACTTCTAAAGGTGACATTCCAGGTTCGTCGTTTGGCACATTGCGCAATTCAAACTTGCCACCCCGTCCGCCATCGCTCACTAACTCAGGGAAGGCGTTAGATAAACCACCAGCACCCACATCATGAATAAATTGGATAGGGTTTTCATCGCCCATCTGCCAACATTTATCAATCACTTCTTGGCAACGACGTTCCATTTCTGGGTTACCACGTTGCACCGATGCAAAATCTAAGTCTTCACTAGATTGGCCAGACGCCATAGACGAGGCAGCACCACCACCCAAACCTATATTCATTGCCGGGCCACCTAAAGCAATTAGCTTAGCCCCAACTGTGATTTCGCCTTTTTGGATATGTGATTTGCGAATATTACCCAAACCACCAGCGAGCATAATGGGTTTGTGATATCCCCTCACCTCTTCACCATTAAAACTTGTCACTTTTTGTTCGTAGGTTCTAAAGTAACCTAAAATACTGGGGCGACCGAATTCATTATTAAATGCCGCGCCTCCAAGAGGGCCATCCATCATAATGTCGAACGCGCTAACTATACGAGATGGCTTTCCAAAATCTGTTTCCCATGGTTGTTCAAATCCAGGAATACGTAGGTTAGACACAGAAAATCCGACTAAGCCGGCTTTAGGTTTAGAGCCTCTTCCGGTTGCGCCTTCGTCACGTATTTCACCACCAGAACCGGTAGCGGCGCCAGAAAACGGCGCAATAGCTGTGGGGTGATTATGGGTTTCGACTTTCATCAAAATATCGATGTCTTCATGATGATAGCGATATTCGTTACCCTGGGACTCTGGGAAAAAACGCCCTGCAAAACTACCTTCCATCACAGCAGCATTGTCTTTGTAGGCTGAATGGACGTTTTCACCGCACTGTTCATAAGTATTTTTAATCATTTTAAACAATGATTTAGGCTGTACTTGGCCGTCTATTGTCCAATCAGCGTTAAATATTTTGTGACGACAATGTTCAGAGTTTGCTTGAGCAAACATATACAATTCAACGTCATTTGGGTTGCGCCCCAAGCGACTGAAATTATCAAACAGATAATCCACTTCATCGTCCGCTAATGCTAATCCTAATCGAACATTGGCTTGTTCTAAGGCAGTTTTACCCTGACTGAGCATATCCACAGAAGTCAAAGCAGTAGGTTCACTTTGTACAAACAGCGACTCGGCAGCTTGGAAATCAGCCATAATCACTTCTGTCATTCTGTCGTGAAGTAATGCTTTTAATGCTGCTAATTGTGTTTCAGTTAAATCGCCTTGTTGAATTTGCAGATAATAAGCTACGCCTCTTTCCAAACGTTGCACTTTACCTAGACCACAGTTGTGCGCTATATCAGTGGATTTAGAGGACCAAGGTGAGATTGTACCAGGCCTAGGGGTCACTAAAAGTAGTGTACCTTCAGCTTGATGTTCTTGAATACTAGGGCCATAAGTTAACAACTTGGCCAATATTGAATGTTCTTGCTCACTAAGTGGCTCAGAAACCTTCACAAAATGTGCATATTCAGCATAAATACTAGATACTGGTAGGCCATGTTCGGCAAATTGAGCAAGATATTTTTCAATACGAAAATCGGATAAAGCAGGGGTACCGCGAAGCACTAACATAAAGCCGTTACCTATAGCAGAATTCACATATCATTTAAAATATGCGAATCGATGAATGAGGAATTTTAAGGCGCGGATTATAGGGTAATTTAACTACATTTATAAGCATCAGTTTGGCTAAAAACTTAGTTTTATTTGTTTTAATTCATAACTTTGCTTACTTTGCCATATGACCAAACAGTCTACTTTTGTTAGACTTGCGTATAAACAAAGCACTGGATGAAATCCAATAATTTGTTCACAATAGGATCTTATATAAAATACTACCTAAATGAGGGAATAATTATTCGTTTACAGCGCAGTCTCATTTTGTTCCTAATACTGATAATTGGTGGTTGTAATGACATCAAACATTCTTCCAGCTTGGGCGACATATTAGATGCTGGAATATTAAAAGTTGGAACCACCTATGGGCTAACCACCTATTACAATGGTGCCACTGGGCCTGTTGGCTTTGAATATGAACTGGCTGAAGGTTTTGCTGCTTACCTTGGTGTAAAACTTGAAGTGTTCCCATACTACAATTTGGATGATTTATTTCCGCAATTATCAAACGCCCACCTAGATATGATTGCAGCAGGCATGAGTGTCAGCCCCGAACGATATCAAAGATTCAAATTTGGCCCCGGGTACCAGCGTGTCAGTGAAAAACTGGTATTCAAGCAAGGTAAAGAATGGCCACGAACAATTGAAGATTTAAAAGGTAAATTAGTTATAGCTGCTGGCAGTAGCCATCATGAATCTCTTCTTAAATTGCAAAAGGAGTTTGAGCAACTGAGTTGGCAAGAAACCAACGACAGTGATATGGAAGAGCTGCTAGAAATGGTGTTGACCGAAGAACTTGACTACACCATAGCCGACTCTAACATTTTGGCCTTAATGCGCCGCCGTTATCCTGAACTATCTATAGGTTTTTCCATCAGCCCTGAACAAGATATTGCTTGGGCAGTCAATAAAGATAGAGATGATTCATTGTTGGCAGCTCTGATTGAATATTTTGGCATTATCCAAAACAATGGCACTTTAGCTGCGTTAGAAGACAAATATTTTGGACATGTAAGACTATTTAATTATGTTGATACTAGGGCGTTTATAAAATCTTCAAGAGAAGTTCTGCCCAAATTTCAACCTTGGTTTGAGCAATATTCGAATGATCTAGACTGGCGTTTATTGGCCGCCATGAGTTATCAAGAAAGTCACTGGCATCCCAAAGCTAAATCTGTCACAGGTGTGCGCGGCATGATGATGCTAACACTGGCCACAGCTAAGGAGCTAGGCATAGTGTCTCGACTGGATCCTGAGCAAAGTATTAAAGGTGGTGCAAACTACCTAACTAAACTACTTAAACGTATCCCAGATCGCATTACCCACCCCGACCGTTTATGGTTTGCACTGGCGGCATACAACGTGGGATTGGGGCATTTAGAAGATGCAAGAGTATTAACAGATCGCCAAGGGGCCAACCCTGACATGTGGGTAGACGTAAAAATACGGCTACTCCAGCTAAGACAAAAAAAATATTATAAAACAACTCGTTACGGCTATGCCCGAGGCAATGAAGCCGTCGCATATGTCGATAACATCAGGCGTTACTACGACACTCTGGTGTGGTTAGACGAACAACAACCGCAAATTTTAGAGCCTGAAATTACACCGGATGAAACGGAACAAGAAGTTGAAGTAGTGGCTGATTAGCCACTACTCACACCCAGCATATCCTGAATGCGCGTTGCGGATATTCGGGATCAGCTTCCTCATTGTCGTCTGCACCTAATATCGTATATTGCACATTAGTGCAGCCAGCAAAGGTTTCTGGCACTTCAACAACAGGGGCTCTTCAATCGTTATCGATGCAGCATCTTGATCAGAACTGCCCTCACAGGAGGACAACAAGACTAATATAGTCACAGCCATGCTTTTTGTTATTCAAAGGGAATTCCAACAGAACCACACACCTATAGCTCTTAGCCTATAAAAATTATAAATTTATTCAGCTTAATAACGACACAAAATGAAGATTTCACTATCAACTATGGGCGACGTAATAACAATAACATGTAGATAAAAGAACTTAGATAGCGCTTAAAATTTGCACTGTCATAAATTCTTAATAAAGATAACTTATATTGATTGAAACTTTAATAGATTTTGTAGAGTCTATATACCCAATTAAATAGGAGTTCATAATGAAAAAACGTACCACAAACATTAATAGAAACCGCTTAGGTAGCAACAGTCGAAGGCGCCAACTGCTAAAACGTGTTCATCAAAAAGTGATATCTCGTCGCCAAAATTTTCAAATAATAGAGGCAACAGAAGAATTAGCACAAGCCTGCTAAGCCAAGATATTAATCTTTATTCCTAGAAGATTTTTTTTGTTCCCTGCGCATTTTAAAAAACGCTGATAATTTATCACCACACTCTTGTGCTAATACGCCACCAATCACTTCAACATGATGATTCATTCGAGGATCACCTAGTAAGTCGAACAAACTTCCTACGGCCCCTGTTTTAAAATCTGACGCTGCAAAAACCAAACGCTGAATACGACTGTGGATCAATAATCCTGCACACATAGTGCAAGGCTCAAGTGTTACGTACAAACAACTGTTAACTAACCGATAATTCTGCATGTTTTTCCCAGCATCACGGATCGCCATCATCTCTGCGTGTGCAGAGGGATCATGCAAACTAATGGGTTGATTCCAGCCTTCTCCAATAATCTGATTATCTTTGACCAGCACTGCACCCACAGGAATTTCACCTTGCTGCTGCGCGTTGTCTGCCAAAGATAAGGCGTGGCGCATCCAATATTCGTCTTGTTCAGTACTCAATGGTTGTATTTCTCTACTTTTGGTTAATTAGCTCACTTAATTGGCCATTTTCGCCAAACCATAAAGTCAAAATATTACTAAAACATCATAACTAGATGATAAGTATAGCTTTTAAATTATGGTCAATTATTTGCTTTGTTATTGGCATAAGCATAAACTTTTTATAAATCGTATCAAGGCAAAGGGGATAAAACATGAATATGACAGCCATCGCAATAGTCGCTTTAGTTTGTTGGGCAATAGTTGAACTGGTAAATGGACCAAAAGGCAAAAAGAAGGATAAAAAAGAAGTCGACCAGGTCAATCTAACTAATGATTTAGAACGTGAAGTGACTGCTATGCGTGAACGCATTGAAACCCTAGAAAAAATCGTTACTGACGAAAAATATGATCTAAATCGTCAATTTGATGATTTAAAAAAAGATAAAGTGGCCTAGTCGCAACTTTTAGATTGTTCAAACTGGATGATTTTAAGTACATAGAGTTTGTAACTAAACGATTAATTTTTATTTGTATTCGGAAAAAATGAGGTAACAAACTTACCTCATTTTTCTGAGATGAGCACAAGCATACATATTCAGAAATTTGTTTTGCTCTGCTTTAGATAAATTGACTAATCTAGCCTGTAAATAATCAGTAGCAGCCTTGGTATACGCATCAGTCTCAAGGCCTTCTGTAGCAATCCTGTTGTTATCACTGCTTAGCATTTCTGCCGCAACTGGCCCAGTTGAAAAACAGTTGTATCCCTGCAGTATTTCTTGATCTATGTGTGCAGCCACTTCTTTTGCGTTGCTAAACTCAGCGGCTAATACTTCACCAAAATGAATATGTACCCTACCCTTTTGACCGGTAATACCATTAACTATGCTTCTAACATCTTCATTATCTGGCTTGTCATAACTACCTTCACGTTCAACTTGTTGAAGTTCTTTGGCTTTATTGATATCGCAGGGATCAAACTCATAGGATATGGATACAGGCACAATACGTAAGTTTCGAATGTATTCTGAAAACTCAACATCTTTAGATTTATTTAATGCCAACATCGACAAAATAGCGGGATTAGTGATGTCATTACCGTCTTTTGCACGCCCTTCTCTTTGCGCTATCCAAATATGCTGTTGTTCAGTATTTAAGGTGAATTCAATATATTCACTTAATAACTTGGCTGCAGCTAGTTTCTCACGTCTGTCAGAGGCAGAGCGTTTCACGATAAAACACTTATTTAATCTTATAAGATCGGCAACCCATTCTTTTTTAAGTAAATTATCACCTACAGCAATACGTACAGTATCTTGCCCATTGACGTGTAGCGCCCAGTTCACAAAAGCAGGATCTAAGGCAATATCACGATGATTGCTCATAAACAAACAGGCTTGAGATAAATCCAGTTTGTCTAAGCCACTAACAGTAAAGGACTCTGTAGTAGTACTGATCATTCGCTCCATATAAGGTTCAACTAAGTGTTGAAAGCTTCTAAGCGTAGTAATTTTACTTATTTGTTTGATGATAAAATGACGGGTAACAAAACCTAAAGCCGGACGCATAAAGCGCGGCCAAGCACTAAATTTGAAAGCGACTATGCTATTGATAAATTCTTTATTATTAAAAAGCTTAGGTAAAACAACAGATAAATCTGCGTCGTCAAAGGGCCGAATTGAATCAAACTTAGTAGGCATATTGTTTTTATTGTCTCTACTGTAAAATAGGCGGCATATTTTGCCGTCTATTGTGCCAGTCGGCAAATGATTTAGTAATGGTCTGCGCAGTAAACTGCGAAGCGATTAATAGCTATTTATTCTTCATTTAATTGCAAGGCTTGCCAGTTTACTTCCACTTGCTCATTCTCAGCGGCGATAAATGCGGATTCTCCACTTAAGGTGACTGAGAAGTCCATTTTACGGACAAGCAAACCACTCAACCCTTGGATCTCTTGCCAATCAAAACTGAGCACATTCACTGGCAAGGAACTAAATTGGGTTTGTGACTGTTTCCACCATGCATTAGATTTTGAATTAAAACTGTATACATAAGTTTGTTTCGATAAACGGCAGCTTTTTTTGATCCGCTCAAAACTGGGTTCACCAACATCTATCCATAAGTGAAGTTGATCATCTAAACCTCGCAACCAAATATCAGGTTCGTCAATTGCACTTAAACCTTTAGTAAAGGTCATTAGGTTCTCGTGGTCTTGATAGGCATGTAAACAAAACACTAAAACCCGCACCATCATCCGTTCTTTGGTTTCTGATGGATGTAATGCAACGGTTAAATTAAGGGTATCAAAATAATCATGGTTAAGATCAGATACAGATAATTTGAATTTATAAATGGTTGGCTTTAAAGCCATAGGTTGATATGTCCATAGTAGTAGTGCTGACTATTTGTGCCTGCCCTATTGGGATAATTTCATTTCAATAAGCGAAGCTTGAAAGCCTAACTTCTTGTATGCATTCAGTGCTGGGATGTTGTCTGCGTATGCTTCAAGGTAAAAGTCCCGCATACCTTGATCTTTACCCCATTGAATCAAGGTTTCAATAACCATTTGATTAATGCCTTGGCCTCTGTGGCTTGGCGCAACATACATAAACCCAAGATAGGTATGTAGTTCATGGTTTAAATGTGCTTTAGATTGTTTGATACGAGCATAACCCGAGCCCACAATCACGCCGTTATCTTCAGCTACCACTACATTAGAATTTTCGCTATCAATTAACGCCCCAATATCGTAATAACAAATATTTTGCGACTTTAAACAATCATTAAAAGGCCGCTCTGTAGCGATAATCCCTTGTTCAAAGCCTTTCAATACTGGCAAGTCTGCTTGTACTGCAGCTCTTATTGTTATGTTACTCATAGGGCGTTTTGCCTTCTCTACTTAACGATTCAACTAAGGTGTGTTGACCTTTCATAGGTCGTCTTTTGATCAAAGTCCAACACACCTTACTATATTATTCCCACTCTATGGTAGCCGGTGGTTTACCTGATATATCGTAAACCACACGAGAAATCCCATCAATTTCATTGATAATACGATTCGATACTTTACCTAAAAAGTCATAAGGTAAATGTGCCCAGTGAGCTGTCATAAAGTCTATAGTTTCTACAGCTCTTAATGACACCACCCAATCGTACTTACGTACGTCACCCATTACACCAACAGATTTAACAGGTAAAAAGACCGTAAATGCTTGGCTGACTTTTTGGTACAAATCAGCTGCATGTAATTCATCAATAAAAATCGCATCGGCACGACGTAACAAATCACAATATTCTTTTTTCACTTCACCTAAAACCCGTACGCCCAAACCCGGCCCAGGGAAAGGATGACGATATAACATGTCGTAGGGTAAACCTAATTCTAAACCAATTTTGCGCACTTCATCTTTAAACAATTCACGCAGTGGTTCCACTAGCCCCATTTTCATATCTGCAGGCAATCCTCCCACGTTGTGATGAGATTTAATCACATGGGCTTTACCTGTGGCTGAAGCTGCAGACTCGATAACGTCAGGATAAATAGTGCCTTGTGCTAACCATTTGGCATCGACTAACTTTTTCGACTCTTCATCAAATACCTCAACAAAGATACGCCCAATAATTTTACGTTTAGCCTCAGGTTCATCTGTTCCAGCTAGAGCATCTAGAAATCTATCTTCAGCTTCAATTTTGCGAATATTCAAACCAAAGTGATCGCCAAACATGTCCATTACTTGCTGGCCTTCATTAAGACGCAACAAACCGTTATCAACAAATACACAAGTGAGGTTTTTACCAATAGCTCGATGTAACAGCATAGCCACAACAGAAGAATCGACACCGCCTGACAAACCCAGAATAACTTGGTCATCACCGATTTGTTTTTTCATTTTCTCGATGGCATTTTCGATAATGGCTGCTGGTGTCCACAGTTTCTCACAACCACATATGTCTAAAACAAAGTGCGATAAAATGCGCTCACCTTGGCGAGTGTGGGTGACTTCAGGGTGAAATTGCACACCGTAGAATTGTTTTTCTTTATTCACAAACGCAGCAAATGGGCAGCTATCCGTCTTCGCCGTGGTTACAAACCCTGGAGGAGCAGCGCTGACCTTATCGCCGTGGCTCATCCACACATCAAGTAAGGCATTACCATTGGCACCTACGTGATCTTCAATGTTATTTAACAACGCCATGTCAGCAATCACTTCGACTTGAGCATAGCCAAATTCACGCTTATTTGAGCCTTGAACCGCACCGCCAAGTTGTTCAGCCATGACCTGCATGCCATAACAAATACCGAATACAGGCACACCTGCTTGATATACATACTCTGGCGCTCTAGGGGAGTTTTCGGCATGCACTGACTCAGGGCCACCAGATAAAATAATACCATTGGGGTTAAATTCACGAATTTGTTCTTCACTGACATCCCATGCCCAAAGTTCACAATAAACGCCAATTTCACGGACTCGACGTGCAATTAATTGAGTGTATTGCGATCCAAAATCGAGGATCAAAATACGTTGGTCATGGATATCTAAGCTCATTTGGTTACTCTTATAAAAATAAAATGTGAACGCCATTTGACCGGCAAACAGCGTTCATTTGAAATAAAGCACTTACCCTAGGCGGTAGTTTGGTGCTTCTTTGGTAATACTCACATCATGCACATGGGACTCACCCATACCAGCTGCAGTCACTTTGACAAACTGTGATTTAGTGCGTAACTCTTCAATAGTTGCGCACCCCGTCAATCCCATCGCGGAGCGCAAGCCACCCATTTGTTGGTGAATAATGTTGGAGATTGGGCCTTTATAGGCCACGCGGCCTTCTATGCCTTCAGGAACAAGTTTTTCTGCACTTTTACTGTCTTGGAAATATCGATCAGAAGAACCATTACTTTGGTCCATTGCCCCCAAAGAGCCCATACCACGATAGGATTTATAATAGCGACCTTGGTATAATTCAACTTCACCCGGCGCCTCTTCGGTTCCTGCCAGCAAACTACCAACCATCACACAGCTCGCGCCCGCAGCCAAAGCCTTTGCAATATCACCAGAAAAGCGAATACCGCCATCAGCAATCACCGGCACATCGGTACCTTTTAAGGCGTCAACCGCATCTGATACTGCAGTTATTTGCGGAACACCACAACCAGTTACAATTCGAGTGGTACATATTGACCCAGGGCCTATACCGACTTTAACTGCATCAACACCGGCATCAGCTAGAGCTTTAGCGCCTGCACCAGTTGCGACATTACCTGCAATTAGCTGCACGTCTGGATAGTCTTTACGTACCTTAGTGACACGGTCAATTACACCTTGAGAATGACCGTGAGAGGTATCAATCAGTAACACGTCAACACCAGCCTCGATTAGAGCTTTGATACGTTCATCGGTCCCAGGACCAACACTAACCGCTGCACCTACACGTAAGCGACCCAACTCATCTTTACAAGCATTAGGTTTACTTTCTGCTTTTTGAAAATCTTTAACGGTGATCATGCCAGTTAGTTTAAATGCATCGTCTACCACTAGAATTTTTTCTATACGGTGTTCATGCATTAACTCAAGCACTTGTTCTGAGGAGGCGCCTTCTTTGATTGTAACTAAGTCATTTTTCTTTGTCATAACGCTGGAAATAGGTTGTTCTAAACTGTTTTCAAAACGTAAATCACGGCCAGTTACAATACCTATAAGGTTATTATCTTCATCTACTACAGGAAAACCAGAAAAGCCGTGTCTTTTACTCAAGGCATTAATTTCGCCAATGGTAGCGCTGGGCAGAACAGTAACTGGGTCAGACACCACGCCACTTTCGTATTTTTTCACCGTACGTACATGTTCTGCCTGCTGTTCTGGCGTCATGTTTTTATGAATAAATCCAATACCGCCTTCTTGCGCTAACGCAATAGCTAAACGCGCTTCGGAAACTGTGTCCATTGCGGCAGAAACTAGGGGAATATTTAAACTTACACCACGAGTCAATCTTGTATTAAGATTGGCGGTATGAGGGAGAACAGTTGAGTGCCCTGGCACCAACAAAACATCGTCAAACGTAAGGGCTTCTTTCGCGATCCTTAACATGCAATATCACCTATAAATGCGGATTTAATTGCGGCGCAATTCTAACGGCTTTAGGCATATCAGTCTAGATATATATCAGAATTGCGAGTAAATCAGGTAAACTAATTGGCAATGTTATATTAGAGAACCCTGCAATCAATGTTTCTTGCCCAAACCACATCAAAAAATATCCTTACTGTTAGCAAACTTAATCGTTTAGCTCGCTCGGTTTTAGAAGCCGAAATTGGTCAGATTTGGCTGTCAGCTGAAATCTCGAATTTTGTCGCTGCTAGTTCTGGACATTGGTACTTCACCCTTAAGGATGATCGTGCCCAAGTCAAAGGGGCCATGTTTAAGGGTGCAAACCGTAAAGTGCATCAGAAACCTAAAGAAGGTGACAAGGTTTTAGTCAGAGCAAACATCAGCTTGTATGAGCCTAGAGGTGATTACCAAATTATTGTTGAGCATATGGAGCCAGAAGGTGAAGGGCAACTTAAACAACAATTCGAAATGTTAAAACGGCAGTTAGCCTCTGAAGGGATATTTGCCCAAGAATATAAAAAGCCAATACCTGATACAGTATTAAGAGTAGGGGTAGTGACCTCCCCTACGGGTGCCGCATTGCATGATATATTAACTGTACTAAAACGCCGAAACCCTGCTATTGAAGTGGTTATTTATCCTAGCCAAGTGCAAGGTGATAGTGCAGCGTCACTAATTTGTGCGGCTATAACTCTAGCCAACCTAAGAAACGAAGTGGATGTGTTAATTGTTGGCAGAGGCGGCGGTTCGTTAGAAGATTTGTGGTGTTTTAACAATGAACAAGTGGCCAGAACAATATTCGCCTCAACTATCCCCATAATCAGTGCAGTCGGTCACGAAATAGATGTGAGTATTGCAGATTTTGTGGCAGATATGCGTGCCCCAACCCCTTCAGCTGCTGCCGAATTGGTCAGTCAGGATCAATCGTCTCTGCACAATAAAATCTTAGTCCTTCAGGACAAATTACTGAAATCATATAATAGGTTACAACAAGAACTGAATCACCAGCATCGAACTGTAAAACAACGATTATTGCAAAACCATCCACAAAAACAACTTGAGCAAAAAAGTCAGTATGTAGATCAATTGCAAACTGCTTTACAAAATGCCATTAAGCAAAACCTTTCTCAAGCGAATCAACAGCAACAACACATAAATAGCCGACTTTCCTTATCGTCTCCCCAAAAACTGCTACAACTGTATCAACAAAATTTACAGCAGTTGCAAACTAAATTACAAAGAGGTTGCCAACTACTAGTAGATAACAAAAAGCAGAAATTATTTAATAACATGCATTTATTAGATACCGTCAGTCCATTAGCCACTTTAGCAAGGGGCTATAGCATCAGTTTTAAACAGGGCGAGATAGTTAAAAGCATTCAAAAAGTACAAGTTGGCGATACATTAGTTACCCGTTTAGAAGACGGTGAAATACGCAGTGAGATTAATCAAATCAATTAGTCTAGGCATTTACTTTAAGTAGCAAATCATAGGTCAGTCTTTCGATTTGCATACATTTTCTATCGACAAATGAATAAGCGAGAAGATAATTTCTCATATCTGTTGTTCATTCAATTTATATTTGGAATCGTTTATATTTTACGCTAAATTAACAGGGTAAGTTTTAGTTAGTATTTAAATCAATAAAGGATTATTTTTATCATGAAGGAAGGCATCTCTTTATCATCTTCAGATTCAGAACTGCTGAGTGCAATTATTTTAGTGGTTGACAATAATCCCACCACCACCGACTTTTTAGTAAAAACGTTAAGCCCTTACTTTCGGGTTTTTTCTGCAGGGTCAGGCGAAGATGCCATTGGTTTTTGTGTCACTCATGCACCTGACTTGGTTATTCTAGATCTGCATATGCCTGTTTTAGATGGTTTGTTAACTTGTAAAATGCTCAAAACCATACCCACCATGCTCAATTGCCCCATAATGTTTTCGACTGCTGATACTTCTACTGAACAAGAAATGAAATGCTGGGATGCAGGTGCTACTGACTTTGTGAACAAACCCATAGTGGTTCAAACCTTAGTTAAACGAGTTAGGGCACATGTTAAAGCTAAGCTACAAAAAGATAGTATCGAAAATAAGGTGTTTGTAGATCCTCAAACTGGCCTATACAACAGACGATTTTTTAATGACTGTTACGACAAGCAAATTTACTTAGCGAAACGAAATGATGCACCATTATCCCTTGTTATGTTTGAATTGAAAAATATCGAATTATTTGATGAACAACATACATCAGCAGTAGAAGCTAGGTATTTAAGGATAGTGGTGCAACTAATATCAGAACACTTGAGTCGCCCTACCGACACATTAATCAGGTATAGCGACAATGAATTTGCGGTCTTATTGCCCGATACTTACATATTTGGTGCCAAACATATTGTACAAAAAGTATTAAGCTCAATAGCTCAACACAAAAGCGAAGATGGCGATTTAACATTTGAACAAATAGATATTGCTGCGGGCATGGCTTCACTCGAAGCCTTACAAAAAAATACTAACTTAATCGAACTAGTAGAAAGAAACCTGTCACAAAATAAACTATCGGGCAATGCAATGGTGTCTCGTTATCATATCAACTAAAACAGTAGTTACCCGATTACTTTTATTTGTGACATCAAGCAAGTCAATATCGTAGTTTTAATAGTATTTCCAAATGCAACTATACCTAATTACTTAGCATTCTTATGCATACGCATAAGTTGTCTGCGTTTACGTCGCTGGGAATCATTCAGGGAGCTATGATCAGTTTCATAAGGATTTGCACCTTCCCTGAATTCAATTTTGATTGGTGTGCCCATCACTTTTAAGGATTTACGGAAATAGTTCATCAAATATCGTTTATACGAATCTGGTAAGTCTTTTAACTGATTGCCATGAATAACGATAAGCGGCGGATTGTATCCACCAGCGTGGGCATATTTCATTTTAACACGGCGACCACGTACCACTGGAGGCTGATGATCCTCTTGGGCCATATCCATAATACGTGTCAACATAGAGGTATTGACTCGTTTGGTGGCAGAGGCATAGGCTTCTTGCACCGATTCAAATAAGTGCCCAACTCCGGTGCCGTGTAAAGCAGAAATAAAGTGTAAGCGGGCAAAGTCAATAAAACCTAAACGTCGGTCTAACTCCCGCTTGATTTCTTCTTTTACATCTTTATTTAGACCGTCCCACTTGTTTACGGCCACCACTAACGAACGACCGGCATTGAGAATAAAACCTAATAAACTTAAGTCTTGATCGGTAATGCCTTCTTGGGCGTCAACTACAAATAACACCACATTGGACTCTTCTATAGCTTGTAATGTTTTCACAATAGAAAATTTTTCTATTGCTTCTGAGATATTTCTACGTCTTCGCACCCCAGCGGTATCAATCAGAATGTACTCTCTTCCATCCCGTTCCATGGGAATAAAAATACTGTCTCGTGTAGTACCTGGTTCGTCATAGACTACGACACGTTCTTCGCCAAGAATACGATTTGTCAGAGTTGACTTACCCACATTGGGCTTACCAACTATCGCTAACTTGATAGGTAGAGCTTGCAAATTGGCTAGTTGCTCATCGGCGTCTATCTCTTGAAGCTCTTCATCACTTTCTTCAGGAATGTGCATATCGGGAAATTGCTCAGCTATGGGAGCAAGCGCACTTTGCAATAATTGTGTTACGCCTCTGCCATGAGCAGCAGCGATTTGATTAACGTCACCCAAACCTAAGGCAAAGAAATCAGCACTTTCGCTATCCCCATCAATTCCATCAACTTTATTGGCGACCACGTAAACTGGTTTTTCTTGCTTACGTAAGTGCTCAGCAATACCTTGATCTGCCGCCGTCATACCGGTACGGGCATCAACTAAAAACAACACCACATCAGCTTCGATAATAGCCAACAAAGATTGTTCGGCCATAACTACATCAATACCTTGTTCGTCACCACTTATACCACCGGTATCAACCACAATAAACTGCAGTCCTTCGTATTTGGCAGTACCGTATTTTCTATCCCGAGTTAAGCCGGGAAAATCAGCCACCAACGCGTCTCGTGTGCGGGTGAGACGATTAAACAAAGTGGATTTTCCAACATTTGGGCGGCCAACTAAGGCAACAACGGGTAACATAAATACATATCCTATAGACAAAAACGGCTTGGAAATATTCCAAGCCGTTAAAAAATTATTGGTGCGATTCTTTAACGAAAATCACACAAAAATTAGTTTATGGTGTTTTGATAGCCACTAATTTACCATCTCTGGTTTGAGTGTATAAAGTGTCTCCATCCACTACCGGTGAGTGATAAATACTTTCATCTTCATCATCATCGCCCACTTCTAAACGGGCGACAATTTTGCCATCAGCTTGGTCAAACCAATGCAAATAACCATATTTATCACCTGCCACTAAATAGTTTCCTACAGGTGTAACGCCGGTCAACAAACGTTCTTTAAGAGCACCTTGGCTCCATAATTCAACACCATTACGACTATCTAATGCATACAAGTTGCTGTTTACATCAACTAAATATAGTGTGCTGCCCGACAATGACAAACGACGATAAGACTTGTATTCACGTTTCCAAATAACTCGCCCTGTACGCAATTCAACTGCGGCAAGCGTACCGTCATAAGAAATAACGTAAACATTACCTGCAGCCACCAAAGGTTCGCTATCGATATCTACAATTCGTTCTAACTCAGTCACACCAGTAGCAGCCGAAATAACTTGCTCCCATGCAGTCTGCCCGGTTTCAAGGATATTCACAATCAGTTTGCCAGTAGCAGTACCTATAATAGCCCCGCCGTTAACCGCCGCTGGTGAAGAAACCCCACGCAATGACAAAGGTGGTACATCGGCCTCTGTAGACCAAACTTCTTCGCCACTATCGGCATTCAAAGCAAAAATAAATCCAGATCCGGTATTAATTAGTACAATACCCGCTTCAATGGCTGGCGCCGCTAATACTTCGCCCTTAACCGTTGTGATCCATTTTTGTTCACCAGTATTTGCGTCTAGCGCTATCACTTCACCATTTTCAGTACCAAAAAAGACAGTTTCGTATGCAACACTGAGCCCGCCGGCAATTTTAGCTGATAGACCATTAGACCAGAGTTTTTTTATTCCAGAGGTCAATCCTTGTTCGTCGTAGGTCGCAAAATCTTTAGACCATATCTCTTTGCCTGTGGCTTGTTCAAAAGCACTAACGTTACCTTGTCGGTTTGCTGCAAACACTTTGTCATACGCCACTGCAGGACCAAGTTTTGAATAGAACTTACCAATACCGGCGCCTAAGTCTACAGACCAAACTTCCGTTGGAGTAAATTGTGCTTCAATAGGCTTAAGCCTGCGAATTTCTAACTCTTCTTCATCGTAAAACCAATTACTAATTGTGGTGCAGCTTGATAACAAAACTGAACTGGTTAACAGCAAGAATAAAAAAAAATGTTTCACTATTTTCACCTTAACCATTGGCTGCAATGGCTAAATTATCTAGCTTCATTTTTAAAACTGGATCACGTCCATTTGTTTCCAAAGCAGCGCTGTAAGCAGCTCTAGCTTTATCAAATAACTCTTGAGCTTGGTATACATCGCCCTTAATTTCTTGGCTTTGAGCTTTAAAAGCTTGATCGGTAACTTTGTCTGCACTTGCAATGGCTAGCTCGAATTCACCTTGTTCTATTTGAATACGAGCTAAACGAAGCTGTGCAACTGACTTAACGGCTGATAACTTGGCATTGTCGGCCACGAATTCAAGTTGTTTGGCAGCTTCAGTTAAGTCTTTACGCTCGATGGCCTGTTGAGCCAATTCCAATGCCATTAACATGGCATAACCAGTGCCACTATGGCTATCCATAAAGGTTTTAGCTTGACTGAAACCCGCTTCACCTTTTACTAATTCTTCTGAAGCTTTTTCATAAGCAAAAGAAGCTTGCTCTTTTGCTGCAATTTGTGAATCGTTATAATAACGCCAGCCCAAAAGACCACCCAAGCCCAAAAGTGCACCAATAACTAGTGCTACACCATTCTCTTTCCAAAAGCGTTTAATGGCCTCGACTTGTTGCTCTTCTGTTTCGTACTGTTCCATCATCCATTCCTCTGACTACATGGCTATATAAAATTTGATAGCACATAATGTTAATTCAAAAAATTTACGCTGTTAGACGTTAAATAGCTTTTGCGTAAACTGTGTTAATTCGTTAATTGAAACTGTTTCTTGAGCTTGCTGCTCTCGCAAGTATTTAACGGCAACTTGCTGCGAGACCATCTCATCCTGACCTATGATTAAAGCAATACTGGCACCACTTTGATCAGCACGTTTCATCTGCTTTTTAAAATTCCCAGCGCCACAATGATTCATCACTTTTAGCTGCGGTAAATCATCTCTTAATGTTTCACTGACTTGTCTGGCATATAGTTCAACAGATTCATCCATGGCAGTAACATAAACATCAACTGGCGACTTTAGACTTTTGTCCAATTCCAATGCTTGTAGCATCAAGATTATACGCTCTAGTCCCATGGCAAAACCTACGCCCTGAGTGGCTTTTCCACCAAGTTGTTCTACTAAACCGTCATAGCGTCCGCCAGCACATACTGTTCCCTGGGCACCTAAACTATCAGTGACCCATTCAAATACAGTTCGATTATAATAATCCAGTCCACGCACCAATGCAGGATTGACCCGATATTGGATACCTAAGTTGTCTAAACGTTCACACAAACCTTGAAAATGTTTGGCCGACTCTTCATCAAGGCAATCAATCAGTTTTGGTGCATCTTTTACGGCGTTTTGCACTTGTGGATTTTTACTATCAAGCACTCGTAACGGGTTACTCTTGAGTCGTCTTAAGCTATCTTCATCCAACTCCGATTCCCGAGTTTTTAGAAAAGCTACTAACTGTTCTTTATAAGCCACTCTAGCCTCAGTAGAACCTAGAGAGTTAATTTCTAAAGTGACGTTTTCACTGATCCCAAACTTTTTCCACAACCTTGCACTAAGCAATATCACTTCAGCATCAATATCTGGCCCAGCTAAACCAAATACTTCTACACCAAATTGATGAAACTGCCTGTAACGTCCTTTTTGCGGGCGTTCATGGCGGAACATTTGGCCTATATACCAGAGACGTTGTTGCTGGTTATACAATAAACCATGTTCATTTCCAGCTCGCACCACACAGGCTGTGCCTTCGGGTCGTAATGTGAGGCTGTCTGAGTTGCGATCGGCGAAGGTGTACATTTCTTTTTCGACTATATCGGTCACTTCACCAATAGAGCGTTTGAATAAATCGGTGCTTTCAACAATAGGCGTGCGGATTTCTTGATAACCGTAACTGGCGACTACTTCGCGAATAGTAGATTCTACGTACTGCCAAAGCCCTGATTGAGTAGGCAAGCAGTCGTTCATTCCTCGAATAGCCTGAATTTGTTTCGACACTAAAAATAATCTCTTCTGCAATAATTAAAAAAGCCCCGCATTATAGGGACTTTATGGATAAACGTAAAATAATGAAGCTCAAAAACCCATAAAAAGTTAATGAAAATCTAGCTATAACAATTAGCTAGTGAACTAACTTAACTGTTTTACCTCGATCTTACGGCTTATATCAAGCTGACTGGCTTTGGCACGAATGCGCTTTTCAAGTTGGTCGACTAAATCATCATTCGACAAGCGTTCTTTTTGACGTATACCATCTAAGTAAAAACCACTCATATTTCGCGCCCCCGTTAAGCCTAAATCCGAGATTTCAGCTTCTCCAGGTCCATTCACTACACAACCAATAATGGATACATCCATTGGGGTAAGTAAGTCTTCTAGACGCTGTTCTAATGCATTCACTGTGCTTATCACATCAAATTCTTGTCGAGAACAACTTGGACAAGCAATTAAGTTAATGCCTCTAGAGCGAATGCGTAATGACTTTAAAATATCGAAACCAACTTTGATTTCTTCAATTGGATCAGCCGCTAAGGAAATACGAATGGTATCGCCAATACCCTCAGCCAGCAACATACCTAAGCCTACCGAACTTTTTACTGCACCAGCACGAATGCCGCCAGCTTCAGTAATGCCTAAATGTAGGGGTTGCTCGATTTGTTTGGCCAGCAATCGATAAGCCCCTACTGCTAAAAATACATCTGAAGCTTTGACACTGACCTTAAATTGATCAAAATTGAGCTTATTTAAAATATCCACATGACGCATGGCAGATTCAACTAAAGCTTCTGGTGTTGGCTCACCATATTTTTCTTGGATCTCTTTTTCTAAAGAACCACCATTGACTCCAATACGAATGGGAATGCCTTTATCTCTGGCGCAATCTACTACTGAGCGAACTCTGTCCATACTGCCAATGTTGCCAGGGTTAATCCGCAAACAATCCACACCATATTCTGCCACTTTTAAGGCAATGCGATAATCAAAATGAATATCGGCAATTAGTGGTACTGAGACTTGCTGTTTGATTAATTTAAACGCTTCAGCTGCATCCATAGTGGGCACAGAGACTCTGACTAAATCGCCTCCAACAGCCTGAATTCGTTTAATTTGCGCCACTGTCGCCTCTACATCCGTAGTTGGGGTATTAGTCATAGACTGCACCGCAATGGGTGCTCCATCCCCAATAGGCACATTACCAACATTGATACGTTTGGAAGGTCGGCGTTTAATCGGTGATTCAGCAAACATAGTAATAATTTAGCTCTATTAATTCGTTCAATTATTCAGACAGGGGTAAATCAAATTTGGCGATGCGTCCAGCGGGTAAAAAAGACATATCCAAAGGTTCACCTGCATAACGAATTTTTACCACTTCAGGTGCACCTAAAGTCACAACAAAAGGAGGAATTCCTGTTACTGGCATAACTCTCCCTTTAACTTTGACCCCGTAAGCAATGTTTTCACCCGTGGCGTCAGTCAGATTCATCCAACAATCGCCAGCAAACTCGAATATCAACTTAACTGGCGCTGCAGTTTCGATTACCGTTGTTTCTATCACATCAGTGGTTTCGTTCAAGTTGTTGGAATCATCCACAATTTCTGCGTTTTCTGCACTATCAGCACTATCAGCACTATCAGCACTAATAGATTGGTTATCGCTCGGAGGAAGTTGCACACTTGACTTTGTAGCAACAGAATCATCCGACTTTTCTTCGAGTGAGAATATTTCTTTAGCAACAACATTTTCTGTAACCGTTTCAGAATAATTACTCACATTTGACGCTGTAGTAGTGTCATTTGAGCTTTGTTGAAACCACCAAATAACCACTAAAGCTATGACCGCTGCAACAATTAAATAAGTCACTAACATCAGCTTGTCATCATTGGCTTGATGAGCCACTCTGCGTGAAAAGCTTTGTAGTTTGGCAGGTTCCTTTTTTTGAGTGCTTAGACTTTCAAACGCATTCAGTATCTCAGCTTCGTCAACCTTAACGTGTTTTGCATAAAGCTTTAGATACCCTCTGATAAATGTCAGTGAAATATTAATGTCATAGTTGTCTTGCTCAATATCTTCAATTAGGCTCTTTTTTAATTTCATTCTGTCAGCAATGTCTTGGCACGACATATCAGCCTTCTCTCGGGCTCGTTTTAATATCTGGCCCGGCCCTTGAATAATGGCTTCTGGTTGTTGAACTGCTTCTTTTTCAATCATAGTTTAGTTTTACTCTACAACACTTGGGGCTACTAAAGATAACTTCTTACCGTCGTAAATAGCCGACGCGTCGGCCAAATCATTCCATTCTATCAGACGTTGCATTTTGATGTTATAAAGAAGCGAAATTCGATATAAATTTTCGCCTTTGGTAACAACATGGAAGTCGGGTGTATCTAAAATTTCTGGCTCTACTTCGGTTTTCTGCGACAATTTTTCTGCGACTTTGGCTTTTACGATCTCATCCTTCTTTATATCGGCGTCTTTTACAATTACTAATGAATCGTTAGTTTCTGTCACTGTATTGTCTGTAGGCAATTCTGTTGCTTGAGTTACCTGCTCCGACAATTCTTCTGTAGCAGCTACATTGGATTGTACAATCTCATCCGTCTTTATATCGGTGTCTTTTACTATTGCTAATGAATCGTTCGTTTCTGTTTCTGTCACTGCCACTGTATTGTCCGTAGCCATTTCAGTGACTTGAGAAGCAACTAACTCGGGTGAGATTTTAGCTGCTATTTTTAACATTGGAGGGTTTTCTGTTTTGCTGACTATTTCAGGACGCGACTGCATGTCAGTTAATATTGACTTGGTGATTGGATCATTAGGGAATATCCTTACCAACATATCCAAATAACCTTTTGCGGCAGTATCATTGCCTGTACCTCGCTCTATCTTCATTGCCATCAACAGACTTTGCGGACTGATCTGCGAAACTTTCTCATAACGTCTAAGAATACCTCTCGCTTCTTGCCACTGTTGTGTATCGAGCAACGACTGAGCAAGAAGATAAAGACTGCTAGCTCTTCCTGGTTGGTGATTAACTGCACTGCGTAAATATTGAATAGAATCTTCAGATCGGCCTTGGTTTTGGCTACACAAGGCCAAATTTTCATATGTCTCGGCGCTGGAGACATAACTGCTGGTATTCACTGCTTTAAGAAAATATGTCTTGGCTTTTTCATAGTCTCCATTTTGGCATAGAAACGCCCCATAACTATTGGCTATGTTGGCATTTTTTGGATCAAGATCCATAGCAAATTGATAAGCATTTTCGGCCTGCTCTAACTCGCTAACACTTTGATAATAATAAGCCATTGCAAAATTAGCGTCTGCTGACCTTGGCGCAAATTCTAAACCTTTATCTAAATTATATTTTGCTTGGCTATAGTTTCCGTTTTTAAGATAAGTCAAACCTAAAGAAACACGAGTTTTGGAAGCTTCTAATTTGTCAAAATTTTGGCCCGAATTTTGACTACTTCGACTGGTGCATCCACTGAGGAATATCAGTGCAATAAAAACGATACTGATAATTTTTAGAATGAAGTTCATTAGGACCTATGTGACATATTGCCGATAAAAAATCTATTGTGTCATCTTGACTGAAATGCTCTCGCCCTTCAGCTTTTTTTTCAAAATTCTTTTTGTACGATCTACCACTTCCCCCACTAGCTGTCCACAGGCGGCATCGATATCTTCGCCCCTAGTACGGCGAACTACCACTATTAGCCCGTATTCCATAAGGACCTTAGCAAAACGGTCAATCCGCGAGTTGCTAGAACATGTATAAGGTGAGCCAGGATATGGATTAAACGGAATAAGATTTATTTTACATGGCGTGTCTGCCATTACTTTTGCCAGAGCATGAGCTTGGTCGGTACTATCGTTAATCCCATTTAACATCACGTACTCTACTGTGACTTTTCCTTGATTGGCGTTTGACTTAGCCAAATACCTTCTAACACTGGCTAGAAATACCTCTAAAGGATATTTTTTATTAACCGGAACAAGTACATCGCGTAATGCATTGTCTGGTGCATGAATAGATATCGCCAGAGCTACGTCTATTTGGTCACCCAACATATCAAGGGCCGGTACCACACCTGAGGTACTTAAGGTCACTCTACGTTTGGACAAACCAAAGGCAAGATCATCCATCATCAGTTCCATTGCAGGCACAACATTTTTAACATTTAATAATGGCTCACCCATGCCCATCATCACTACGTTAGTGATGGGACGTTTAGCAGTATCATTATTTAAACCTATTGTGGTGGCTACTCGCCAAACCTGACCAATTATCTCAGAGACTTTTAAATTACGATTAAATCCCTGTTGTGCGGTTGAACAAAAAGTACATTCCAGTGCACAACCCACTTGTGAAGACACACATAATGTTGCTCGATCGCCATCTGGGATCCACACTGTTTCAACTTCCTGACCGCCTTCAAGTTTCAAGGCAAATTTAATGGTGCCGTCTGAAGCATTCTGCTGATAGGCTATTTCTGGTGCTTTAATTTCACATTTGGCCTGCAGTTTAGTTCTTAAGGCCTTGTTGAGGTTGGTCATCTGCTCAAAATCTGCCACGCCTTGCTGGTAGATCCACTTCATAATTTGTTCTGCTCTGAAGGGCTTTTCTCCCATTTCATTAAAAAAGACACGTAAACCATCTCGAGTTAAATCAAGTAGGTTAATTTTTTTAGGTTGGGCAGATACCACTTCAGTTGACACAATAAACCTCAATAAACAGACTAAACTACTGCCATTTTAACCGATTACTCAGTTTTTGCAGTACATATTACAAATAACAAATAACACAAAAGGGAGCCTAAGCTCCCTTTATCAAAAGCAAATTTCCGCTTAGCGTGTACGTGGGCAGATTTCTTCATCACTAAAGAAATAAGCAATTTCACGAGCTGCTGATTCAGGAGCATCTGAACCATGACAAGCATTTTCGTCGATTGAAGCAGCATAATCAGCGCGCAAAGTGCCCGCTAACGCTTCAGCTGGGTTAGTAGCACCCATGATTTCACGATTTTTCAATACAGCATTTTCGCCTTCTAAGACTTGGACCATAACAGGACCAGAAGTCATGAAAGAAACTAAAGCACCAAAAAATGGACGTTCGCTATGTTCAGCGTAGAATCCTTCTGCTTGCTCTTTGCTTAAATGAAGCATTTTAGACGCCACTAATCTTAGGCCAGCAGACTCAAAACGGTTGTAAATAGCACCGATAACATTTTTTGCAACTGCATCAGGCTTAATAATAGAAAAAGTGCGCTCTAAGGCCATTTTCGTAACTCCAGTATTAGTTATATTTCGTCCCTTGAAAGGACACATAAAATTTCGCGCGGATTATATGCAATTAGACAGCAAATACCTAGTATAGATTGCATATTATTCTGTTGTCCCTAAAATCGAGGCTAAAGTAATTTAGAGAAGAGGTGACTTTGATAAAATTTTTAGTGCTTATTCCTGTTGTGCTGTGTTTGGTTTGGTTTATGTATTTAAAAAAGAAGAACTATAGCTTAGGTGATGGCAAACAAGGGTTTATATATATTTTCATTTTTTGCGCTGTAATTGCACTATTTTACAGCTCTTTGTTATGGATAACTGAATGGCAATGACAGGCTAATAAAGTTGCTTGTCAAAATTAACAAAAAAAAAAGAAGCGATAAACGCTCTTTTTTATTATTCAATGACCGATCCTAAATATACATATATGTCGGACTATTAATAAATCTCAATATCTGCCTGTGCTTTTAAAGACTCTATTACTGCTCCATATAATATTTGAGACTTATTCGATGCCAGACGATTTTGTAATGAAGCCAATTGCTGGGCATTTGCCTCAGTGCCTGAGTTAACTTGAACTAGTTGCACCAGACTGATATCTCCATTGACTAAATCAACAACACTTGTATCTGTTGCAGATAGCTTGAACAAAGCTTCAACAATAGTCTGAGACAAAGCAGCGTCGTTTCGTGCAACCCCTTGCTTGTCTTCCCAACTAAGCTCAAGAGCGGCTAATTTAGCATTCACATCTTCGCCGTCACTCAAGGCTGTTTTCACATCCAAGGCCCAATCTCTGGCAGCCTGTTGAGCTGCTTTTGCAGACAATGTCTGTTGGATTTGATCTTTGACTTCTTCCATCGCTTTAGTGCGTTCAGGCTCTTGTTTGGCTATTCTAACAACCATAATGTGATTGCTACCCAGCTCTATTACTTCGCTATTTACCCCATCTTCAATTAATTCAGCACTAAATGCACTTGCTAATACATTGGGGTTAGACACTACTTCTGGCGCATTATTGCGACTAAACAAAGCTGTGGTACTTATCGCTTTAGCGGCAATGTCTGCTACTTCGTCAAGGTTGTCTGGTACTTCAAAAGCCACTTCTGAAATTCTTTGGCTAATTTCGTAAAAACGCTCTTCTGCTTTGAAAGTTTTAACTTTATTCGTTATCTCTTCTTTGACATTTTCGAAAGCAGTAACTTGCTCAGGCTTAACATCTGTTAACTTAATAATGTGGTAACCAAATTCGCTTTTG
Source organism: Paraglaciecola arctica BSs20135 (assembly GCF_000314995.1). GTDB lineage: Bacteria > Pseudomonadota > Gammaproteobacteria > Enterobacterales > Alteromonadaceae > Paraglaciecola > Paraglaciecola arctica. The sequence goes on from NZ_BAEO01000056.1 coordinate 96,066, forward strand.
ACTACAGCACTCACGTCACCTTTATTAACGAGTGAAAAGGCAGCGTTTTCAAATGCAGGATCCATAATTCCTTTGCCAAACCAACCTAAATCACCACCATTTTCAGCGCTAAAAGTATCGCTAGAAAATGTTTTAGCGAGTTCTGAGAAATCTTCTCCAGCTTGTATTTTAGCAAGAACTTCTTCAGCCTCAGCAGCAATGGTCTCGTCTTGTTCAGAACTTTCGAACAATATATGTGCCGCTTGGCGCTCTTCGTCTGTACGATAATCACCAAGGTTTTGTTGGTAGAATTCAGTGAGCTCTTCTTCATTAACCTTAATCGTAGGTAATAAATCTTCTAATTCCAACTCAACATAGGACAAACTGACTTTCTGCTCAGTATCAAACTGACTGATATTACTTTGATAATAAGCCAAAATTTCATCATCAGTGACCTTTACTTGATCAATAAATTTAGCGGCAGGAACGTTTACATAATGAATATCACGAGTTTGCTGCTGCATTAGGTGCGCTGTTTTTGCTTCACTTGTTAAAGCAAATTCTGTTGCTATTAATGACTGCGACAGTTGCCTGCGAACCATGTCAACGCGCATATAGTCTCTAAAGTTATTTGTCTGAAAACCTGCTTGGCGTAAAATGGCAAGATAACGATCATTATCAAACTTTCCATCTACTTGAAATTCTTGCATACCTACTATGGCTGACTTGATTTGCTGATCGCTGACTCGCAAACCCAATTCTTGTGCGGCTTGGTCGAGAAGTTTCTCACTAATTAGGCGATCTAAGATCCCCTGACGGAAATTTTGTAGATAGGCAGCATCACTTGCCAATGTAGCAAAGGCTTCTCCAAACTGAGACTCCATCCGCGAACGTTCGTTTTGATAGGCGCGTTCTAATTCATCGATGCCTATTTCTTCGCCATTTACAGTGGCTGCGGCGCTAGATGCAGATGAATTGATGTAACTCCCCACTCCTGCAAATACAAAACTTAAAATAACTAATGCTAAGATCCCCATAGCCCAAGGGCCTTGTGATCCTTCTCTGATTCTTTCCAACATACTAAAGTCCAAACTCCAAATGAGCTGTTATTGATAAGTAATGAAGACACCCAAGTTAGGCTGCCTTGTACGCAAGCGCGCGGGATTATATACCAACCGAGTTAATTTATTAATGATTGTTCGCAGTGAATTGAAAAATATCTAGGCTGTTTTAATTTCTTTATTAAAACAGACTAGACACAAACTGCACAAAAACAAAAGGCGATGATAAATCATCGCCTTTTGGTATAAATGAACTAAGTGATTAGTTACAAGCGTCTTTTAATGCTTTACCAGCTTTAAACGAAGGCACCTTAGCTGCTGAAATCTGAATAGTCGCACCAGTTTGAGGATTACGACCACTGCGAGCAGCACGATCGCGTACCGAGAATGTACCGAAACCAACTAATGCAACTTGATCTCCATCTTTAAGTGCTGTTGTTACAGCGCCAGTTAATGCATCTAGTGCACGTCCCGCAGCTGCTTTAGAAATATCTGCACTTGCAGCGATGGTATCAATAAGATCTGACTTATTCACAATATGAACCCCTTCATTTGTTATTATATTTTGCGGCCTGCACCATGCAAAGCCGAACATTTATATCAAGCATGAAACTTAACTTCAAGCTATATATTTACAAATCATTAACTTTCAATGAATCGTCTCAATCCCTTTCATGACAAGGCCTTAAGGGAATCTGGTTTAAAGGCTACCATAACTATTTACATAGTGAAGCCCTAAAGTAGAAAAAAAATTGAAAAAACTCTCTTTTATGCTTATTTTTTAATCTTTTTAACAACAACTGGCTGAAATTTCTCCGGATGCTCTGCTAAGGCTAGGGCTAAGACTTCATCTATCCACTGTACAGGGTGGATATTTAAGTCTCGTTTTACGTTGTCAGGGATCTCTTCGAGATCACGTTCATTCTCTTTAGGGATAATGACGGTCTTGATCCCACCACGGTGAGCTGCCAATAATTTTTCTTTCAGACCACCAATAGGTAACACTTCTCCCCTAAGTGTAATTTCACCTGTCATCGCCACATCGCAGCGTACAGGGTTACCTGTAAGCGTAGAAATTAGGGCAGTACACATCGCGATCCCCGCGCTAGGACCATCTTTAGGTGTTGCGCCTTCAGGCACGTGTACGTGTATATCGCGTTTTTCGTGAAAATCATTATTAATACGTAATTTATCTGCTCGACTGCGCACCACTGTCATGGCAGTTTGAATCGACTCTTGCATTACATCACCCAATGAACCGGTGAAGGTAGTTTTGCCTTTGCCCACTACAGATGTGGTTTCTATAGTTAATAGTTCGCCACCTACTTGTGTCCAAGCTAATCCGGTAACTTGACCTATTTGGTTAGTTTTGTCAGCTTTACCGTAATCAAAACGCTGTACACCCAAATATTCATTCAGGTTATCCTGGTTCACTAGTACTTGGGTGATATTTTTACCCAATAAGATATTCTTAACAGCCTTACGGCATATTTTAGAAATTTCTCTTTCTAAATTCCTAACACCTGCTTCGCGGGTGTAATAACGAATAATGCCAATAATGGCACTTTCATCAATCACCAACTCGCCTTTTTTAAGACCATTTCTGGATATCTGTTTATCCATTAAGTGTTGGGTCGCGATATTCAGCTTTTCGTCTTCGGTATATCCTGACAAACGTATAACTTCCATACGATCCAGTAATGGGCCCGGAATATCCATGCTATTTGAAGTAGCAACAAACATGACGTCTGAAAGGTCGTAATCTACCTCTAGATAATGGTCACTAAAAGTACTGTTTTGTTCTGGATCTAATACTTCTAATAAGGCTGAAGACGGATCACCTCGCATATCCGACGCCATTTTATCAATTTCATCGAGCAAGAAGAGTGGATTCTTAACCCCTACCTTAGCCATTTTTTGAACCATTTTTCCTGGCATAGAACCTATATAGGTGCGGCGATGCCCTCTAATTTCAGCTTCATCACGGACACCACCTAAAGCCATACGTACATACTTTCTACCAGTAGCTCTAGCTATAGACTGTCCTAAAGACGTTTTACCCACTCCAGGAGGCCCTACTAAGCATAGAATAGGTCCTTTGAGTTTTTTCACTCGCTGTTGCACCGCAAGATACTCGATAATACGTTCTTTAACTTTATCTAAACCGTAATGATCTGCATCCAAAATCTTGTCAGCAGCGGCGAGATCTTTTTTGACAACGCTTCTTTTTACCCAAGGAACATTGGTTAACCAGTCAATATAACTACGAACAACAGTAGCTTCTGCCGACATAGGCGACATCATTTTCAATTTAGCCAATTCAGCAGTCGCCTTTTTCTGGGCTTCTGCTGGCATTTTGGCATCGGTAATTTTTTTATTCAGTGCTTCAAATTCATCTGGCGCATCATCAAGTTCGCCGAGTTCTTTTTGAATGGCTTTCATTTGCTCATTCAAATAGTACTCTCGCTGACTCTTTTCCATTTGTTTTTTAACGCGGGTGCGAATTTTTCTTTCTACCTGCAGTAAGTCAATTTCGCTTTCCATCAACGCCATTAGATATTCTAAGCGTTCTGTGATCCCAAGCATCTCAAGCACTTTTTGTTTCTCAGACAACTTCAGGGGCATATGTGCCGCCATCGTATCAGCCAAGCGCGCGGCATCTTCAATACCGCTTAATGAGGTCAAAACTTCAGGTGGAATTTTTTTATTCAGTTTGACGTATCCCTCAAACTGAGAAATAGCCGAACGGATCAATACTTCTTGTTCTGATTCAGCTAATTCGGTATCTGTTGAGCTGAGTACTTCTGCAATAAAAAAGTCTTCTGTACTAACAAAAGAGTCAATTTTACCACGTTGATTACCTTCAACTAACACCTTAACCGTACCATCAGGTAACTTAAGCAACTGTAATATAGTTGCGATTGTCCCTACGGTGAATATGTCATCTACTTCAGGTTCATCAACACCCGCATCTTTTTGAGCGACCAAGAATATCTGTTTATCTTTTTCCATCGCTGCTTCTAAACAACGAATTGATTTCTCACGCCCAACGAACAATGGGATAACCATATGGGGATATACAACTACATCACGTAACGCCAAAACAGGCATTTCAATGCGATTTTCTCGCTTTTTAGTCATTCTTGGTCTCGCATTAAGTCATTTAATATTAAATCTATCGGATGTATATGGGGCTAGGCAGTAAAAGTTCAAATGATAATTTAAAACAAAGCAGAATAAAGTGCAGTAAATAGATTTTTCTGGGGATATTTTCAGCAATAAAAAAGGCTCTTTCGAGCCTTTTATTTATTTTTATTCCGAAGCGGCTTTTTTATCGACACCACTGTCGTAAATCAAAATAGGTTTTGATTCCCCACGAATGACAGTTTCATCAATCACAACTTTACTGACGTTAGTCATTGATGGTAGGTCGTACATAGTATCCAGCAATACAGCTTCAACTATAGAGCGTAAACCACGAGCCCCCGTTTTACGTTGCATGGCTTTTTTAGCTATAGCTTGAAGAGCATCTTCACGGAATTCTAGTTCAGTGTTTTCCATTCCAAACAACGCTGAGTATTGTTTGGTTAAGGAGTTTTTAGGTTCACGTAAAATTTGAACCAATGCATCTTCACTAAGTTCTTCAAGACAAGTAAGTACAGGCAAACGTCCAATAAATTCTGGGATCAAGCCGTATTTCACTAGATCTTCGGGCTCTACCTTTTTAAGCCATTCACCTTCTTGCGCTTTGTTGCTAATATTTTTAATTTCTGAACCAAAACCAATACCGGTTCCTGTATGAGCACGCTGCTCAATCACTTTATCTAAACCAGCAAAAGCACCACCACAAATAAACAATATCTTAGAGGTGTCTACTTGCAAAAACTCTTGTTGCGGATGTTTTCTGCCACCTTGAGGGGGGACAGAAGCAACTGTGCCTTCAATTAGTTTAAGTAGTGCTTGCTGTACGCCTTCACCGGATACATCTCGGGTAATAGATGGGTTGTCTGATTTACGTGATATCTTGTCTATCTCATCGATATAAACAATACCGCGCTGGGCTTTTTCAACATCATAGTCGCATTTTTGTAGTAATTTCTGAATGATATTTTCGACATCTTCACCTACATAACCCGCTTCAGTTAATGTTGTTGCATCAGCCATGGTAAATGGCACGTCTAACAACCTTGCAAGTGTTTCGGCTAGTAAGGTTTTACCACTTCCTGTTGGACCCATTAGCAAGATATTACTCTTACCTAATTCAACACCTTCATGTACATCGCCATTTCTTAAACGTTTGTAATGATTATAAACCGCAACAGAAAGCACTTTTTTTGCATGCTCTTGACCAATCACGTAATCATCTAGATGAGCATGAATTTCTTTCGGTGTAGGTAAGTCATCTTGTTTTTTCTTGGGTGCGATTTCTTTTATTTCTTCGCGAATGATGTCATTACATAAATCGACACACTCATCACAAATAAAAACCGACGGGCCAGCAATTAATTTTCTTACTTCATGTTGGCTTTTACCACAGAACGAACAATACAAAAGTTTGTTGTCGCCATCGTTGCTTTTTTTATCACTCATTTACAATCTTTTCCTATCTCAAACCGACTTATTACCACAACTGCCCTAATACTGATTGAGCTACAGTGTACTCATTAATATTTCAAAGAGTCACTATCTTATTTGTCGCTTTTTGTTTCTGCTTGATTATCAGGCCTATTAGTAAAGACCTTATCTATTAAGCCATATTCCATAGCTTCATCAGCACTTAAAAAGTTATCTCTATCGGTATCTTTAGCAACAGTTTCATAATCTTTTCCAGTATGCTGTGCCATCAACCTGTTCATCTTCTCTTTAATAGACAGGATTTCTTTGGCATGTATTTCAAAATCTGAAGCCTGTCCTTGAAAACCACCTAAAGGTTGATGGATCATCACCCGTGAGTTTGGTAAACAATAACGCTTACCTTTTTCACCAGCCGACAACAAAAATGCGCCCATACTCGCCGCCTGCCCAATACAAATAGTACTCACATTAGGCTTAATAAAATTCATTGTATCGTAAATTGCCATACCGGCAGTAACTGAACCACCAGGGGAGTTTATATACAAAAAAATGTCTTTTTCTGGATTTTCCGCTTCTAAAAAAAGCATCTGTGCCACGATCAAGTTAGCCATATGGTCTTCAACTTGACCAACTAAGAAAATAATATTCTCTTTAAGTAAACGAGAATAAATGTCATATGAACGCTCACCCTTAGCAGTTTGCTCAACGACCATAGGGACTAATGCGTTTGTAGGATCAAAAGGTGTATTCATCATATATTAGAATTCTTCACAAATAAAAATGCTCGGTAGTTACCGAGCATTTAAGCAGTTACAGACTAGATAAGTCAATTAACAATGGCCAAATTAAGCCTGTTTGTTCATGATCTCATCAAAAGATTTCTTCACTTCTTTAACTTTGGCTTGTTCAAGCAATAATTCAACTGCTTGTTCTTCCATAGCAACATTGTTCATTTGTTGCATTAATTCGTCATTAGTTTTGTAGTATTCGATCACTTCTTGAGGATCTTCGTAAGCGGAAGCGGCAGTTTCAATTAGCGCATCTACTTTAGCAGTATCTACTTTTAGGTCGTTAGTTTTAATCACTTCACCTAACAACAAACCAATACTTACGCGTTTACGGGCGTTTTCTTCAAACAAATCAGCAGGTAGCTCTGGCATGTTGTCAACGTTTCCGCCTTGTTGCTGGCTAAAACGTTGTTTAGCTTGCTCGCGTAACGCATTAATTTCTTGATCAACTAATGCTTTTGGCAAATCAATTTGATTTTTTTCTAATAAACCAGCAATCACTTGCTCTTTTATTGACGCTTTTAATGTTTGATCTAGCTCACGTTGCATATTTTTGCGAACTTCAGCATGCAGCGCTTCAATGTTGCCATCTTCAATACCGAACAATTTAGCAAACTCTTCGTCAACTTTAGGTAAGTCTAATTGCTCTACTTTTTTGATATTGATAGTGAACTGCGCCACTTTACCCTTCAGCTTTTCAGCATGATAATCTTCAGGGAAAGTAACATCAGCAATAACTTCGTCGCCAGTTTTATTGCCAACTATTGGCTTTTCAAAACCAGGGATCATGCGATCTTTACCCATTTCAAGGGCGAAATCTTCAGCTTTACCACCATCAAACTCTTCACCATCGATAGTACCGATAAAATCAATAGTGACTTTGTCGTCTTTCTTAGCTTTGCGTTTAACTTCTTTGTAGTTAGCATGTTGCTTACGCAAAGTGTCAATCATTTCGCTTAAGTCTTTATCACTGATGTCGACTATTGGTTTTTCAACCTTAATCTTAGCAATATCTTTCACTTCTACTTCTGGATACACTTCAAAAGCGGCAACAAACTCTAAGTCTTTGCCATCTTCATCAGTTTTCATTTCAAAGCTAGGCATGCCTGCTGGATTAATTTTTTCTTGAGTAATAGCCTGATAGAAGTTGCGTTGCATCACTTCACCAGCAATCTCCTGACGAACGGCTTGGCCATAACGTTTCTTAATAACATTAACAGGAACTTTACCAGGGCGAAAACCATTGATTCTTTGGGTTTTAGCTAATTGCTGTAAGCGAGACTTAACTGCAGAATCAATTGACTCAGCAGGAACGGTGATAGTAAGACGGCGTTCTAAACCTTTGGTCGCCTCAACGGAAACTTGCATTCTAATACCTCAATTATGCGCATACTTGCGCTTATGTATAATGACTAATGAGCTTTTATCGGCGCAAAATAATTGAGTGTTACGGATAACACTTGTTGCGTCCGAATATCCTGACAAAAGAAAAAAACTTATTTCTAGCCAAGACAGCCTGATAAAAAGACGCAGTAGTATAGCGATAGCTATTACGCAAGTCGAGGGTAAAATGCCCTGCATTGGAATAGTATTGTCGTTTAGTAACTTAATAACGACTTTGGTACTTAAAAAATCCTTGCCATAGATACAATGACATAGCTGCTATAGTTAAATTTTCGAGATACGAGATTTTAAGAGCATATGCTCTACATACTGGCATTCATGCTTTTTTCTCGCAGAATTCCCTTCTGTTTGATTGACTCTTTAGTAAACCAGAATTCAGGTTACCGTCAACCGTCAACAATATGCTCCTGAGCCACACAATGATTTTTAACACAAATAGCTGAATGAGCATCATTCGCTGCATATAATATTTGATGTTGCTGAAGTGGGTATTGTGCCCAGTTTGACCTCTGAGCCCCCTTCCCTAGTCTAGATTTAAGCACCATTGCCACAGCGGCTCGAGCTCCAATCAAATCTTTATCACCCACTAGGTTCTTTAACTCAACTGATAAATCTTGTGTGTTTGCAATATCAATACTGAGTTTATTACGAAGTTCCTTTTTATCTCCTTTAAGACCAAAGCCTACCTTTTGAATATTTGGGTTGCACAAAATAGCCTTAGCTGTAGATATAGCGAAAGGAAACTTAGTAGGGAATAAAAAGGCCTTAGTTGCTGTTGCTAGTTGGATCAAGGTGGGTCCAGGGCTGGTTTGCCCCTTACGAAAAATAGGCTTACTTTCAGTATCAAACCCCAAACAAATTTCAGTCTCTAACTCTTTTAATGCATTTACTGCATCTAACTCAGTTTCGATAATATCAATATCTGCAAGGCTAAGGCCAACATACAATGGCAATCTACTTACCTGCTCTTTAGTAGGACGTTCCATGTTCAATTCCATAATTAAGTTTAAACAAGCCCATCATAATACAAAAGACTAAAGATCTATTGCTCACAGGGCATACGCAGGAAAAAACAATTTATTTTAAAATCAATAACTTAAATTCTTAATTTGACAATGAGTCCAATATTTTCACTTTCAACAAACCTGACCCCACAGATTAAAGCTCGCCGATTATTTTTCGAATTAAGTAGGGCAATCACCATGGATGGCGGTAAGTGTCTGAGCAAGCTTATGACACGAGATGGAATATAGAAATTAATAGGAAACTCATCGTAATGCCACCCTAAGGAGGTCTCAGAAAGTTGCCGAAATACGACTTAGAAAGTAAACATTTTATTAAAGGAATATAAAACAAGAAAAGATGGTCGGTGAGACAGGATTCGAACCTGCGACCCCTTGGACCCAAACCAAGTGCGCTACCAAGCTGCGCTACTCACCGACTTAACTCTAAAACAACCTATTATAAGTTCATCACAATATTTAAAGATGAAGTTCCTTAAAATAATGAACTTATGAACTATCAGTTTTGTATAGGGATATACAAATTAGATAAATTAAAAATTACTTTCTTAATATAAAAACCATTTGGGATCAAATGACTATAAATATGGTGCGGAAGGAGAGACTCGAACTCTCACGCCGTGAAGCACTGGAACCTAAATCCAGCGTGTCTACCAATTCCACCACTCCCGCGAGTGGGGTGGGCGACGGGGCTCGAACCCGCGACAACCGGAATCACAATCCGGGGCTCTACCAACTGAGCTACGCTCACCACAATAAACTGTAGTAAATTTTCAACTTTTAAATTAAGAACTATTTCTCAACCTCTCGCTCGCTTATGCGTTCGAAAGAATTAGAACCAAATGGTGGTCCCAGAAGGATTCGAACCTTCGACCCACGGCTTAGAAAGCCGTTGCTCTATCCAGCTGAGCTATGGAACCTAAGGTGACATTTGAGAAATGGTCGGTGAGACAGGATTCGAACCTGCGACCCCTTGGACCCAAACCAAGTGCGCTACCAAGCTGCGCTACTCACCGACTTAACCCGTAACGTTGTTCTCATCTCGATACGGGAGGCGCATGTTACATAGCTTACATAACCTCGTCAAACACTTTTTCGATCAATTTTTTCGATTGATTACTTTTAATCCAAGATGCGCATTTTTTGATAAATCAGCACCTAAAAAACTATACATACGAACTTTTATTTCAAAAGTGCATGGTCTTTAGGTAGCTTGTTTCTAAGCCAAACTGCAAGTTTATGTTTCATACTCAATAAATCTTCACTGCCAGCAGGTAACGGCGTAATCAGTTTGTCATTCGCCAACAAACGATAAATACATTCAACTTTTTCTTTAGCAGAATCTGTTGCTGAGAAAGTTTTGAACCCTCTGTTTTTGGCATATGCTTCGCCCACTACTAAGGCTTTTTTCAACAATTGGGTTTCATTTGGAATTTTTTTCATTTACATCTCACATTTATTAATTGCTGTAATAAGTCCAGTAACCATTCTTTTCAGAGGTAAAATCTACGTTAGTTTAATAAATTTCACCTACTAGACTAACTGCACGTTATATCAATAACAACTAGAAATGGTTTAAGAATTATGATTGATTTTGGCATTTTTAATACATCCTAATTGCGACAAACCCCAGCGATATGTGACAATACACTCACGGAATATTTTGCTCTAGGTTATTCATGCCAGCACAGAAAATTGATGGTATTTTAATTGCCAAACATATTAGACAACATGTAGCTATACAAGTCGAAGCCATAATCTCATCAGGCAGAAGAGCGCCAGGTTTGGCCGTTATATTAGTGGGCAGTGATGCTGCCTCACATGTTTACGTTAACAAGAAACGCATGGCCTGTGAAGAAGTTGGATTTGTCTCTAAATCTTATGATTTACCGGCGACAACGTCTCAACAATCTCTGCTCGATATTATCGACCAATTAAACGTCGACGATGAAATTGACGGTATATTAGTACAACTTCCACTTCCCGCAGGCTTAAACAAAGAGCAAATATTAGAGCGTATCGATCCTCACAAAGATGTAGATGGCTTTCATCCTTACAATATCGGCAGACTTGCCCAGCGTATCCCTGCTTTGCGTCCTTGCACACCTAAAGGCATCATGAGTCTTATTGAGTCCACTAAGCGCCCTATTAAAGGTTTGGATGCAGTCATAGTAGGCGCTTCCAATATTGTCGGTCGTCCAATGTTTATGGAGCTCCTTTTAGCCGGATGTACAGTAACTAGTTGTCATAAATTCACTCAAGATCTGAAATCTCATGTTCAGCGTGCTGATTTATTAGTCGTGGCGGTAGGCATACCAGAATTTATTCCAGGAGATTGGATAAAACCCGGTTCAATTGTTATAGATGTAGGTATCAATCGTAATCAAGATGGTAGCTTAGGAGGAGATATTGAATATGCAGGAGCTTCTCAAAGAGCTGGCTGGATAACTCCCGTGCCAGGTGGTGTAGGACCGATGACAGTCGCCAGTCTAATTGAAAATACATTAGAAGCTTATGTGAAGTACCATTCATAAATATGAACATATCTGCCCAGTTACCGGATGAAGAGGTTCTGACTGCGGTCAAATATTGGATAGACAAAGTGATTGTAGGGCAAAACTTCTGTCCTTTCGCTAAAAAAGAAATACAACGCAATACTGTGCGTTATGCCATTTTCCCCGCGACTCAAGTTAATGATGCTCTAAGCCATTTACTAGAAGAACTGGCAATACTCGACCAAAAACAGAATATCCAAACCACATTGCTGATTTTTCCATCAGGCTTTGCCGATTTTGAGTGTTATTTAGATATGCTTGAAATGGCCAACTCGCTCATAAGCCAAGGTGGTTATGGAGGTATCTATCAATTAGCCAGCTTTCATCCCGATTACTGCTTCGATGGTGAGGATCAAAATGATCCAGCCAATTACACTAATAGGTCACCCTACCCCATTTTACATATACTCAGAGAAAGCAGTATTGAAGCTGTGCTGAAACATTACCCTGAACCAGAAAGTATTCCTGAAAACAATATAACAAAGGCAAGGGAACTAGGTTCAAGCTACTTACAATCCTTATTAAAATAACCAGAACCCGTATAATACATACCTATTAGAAAGGTGAATCCCCTTCATCAACAGTTTCAGGACTTGGATCACTATTGTTTGTAGTGGCGTTCTGTTCTGCTAAAAAGTCATCTAGGGTTTTGATCAATTGTTGTGCTGAAAAGTTAGACACTTGGTAATACCATTTTTGCCAATACTCTGGCTGATCGTTAGAACTAAAATTCACATAATGTTTATCATCAAGTTCACTTACGATGACCTGAAATATTTTTTCGTCTGAGGTACTCACTTCTAGCTGAGTCAATATCTTTAACGATTGAGTAAAATCATCATCCGCGGTGAGTAGCTGTTCAAAATTAAGATCGATTAAGTTACTAACAACTGCATTAAGAATACTGTCGTACTGCAATTCTCTATCTTTGGGCATGTTAATTAATTGAAAATCACCACTAGCAGATTTTGTTATTTGCCAATCTAAGTTGTCTACTCTTGAAACGGAACTAATATCTTGTGTTTGAAAAGGTAAAATCGGTTGTTTTAACCATGAAAATTTATCTATTGGTAAATTTACTGTTTTATCTATTCGCCAGCTTTGAGGGTTTTCAGGTTTAAGGATATAGTGCCCTTCCCCCACAGTGACCTTATTACCTACTAAAACCTGCCATAAATGATCATCAGCTTTAAAGGTTACTAACGTTGCCATGCTGTCGTCAGTATCTATAGATTGTAATCCCAAACGGATATAGTTTTTTGGCTTACTCGTTTTTGCCTCAACTAATTTTGCGCGCATCATAGTTTCGACAAAATCTGCTAGTTTGTCCTGTGAAATAGGATAAACATGTTGTCCAGGATCAAAAGTGGCCAACCAACTGTCACCTAGTTTTTGTGCACTAAATAACACACCTTGTGCATTTTTTATTTCGACGTTATCCAATTGATTAGCAAATTTTTGCAGATCTTCAAACAAAAATCCTGCTTCAAATGTATCTTTGGTAGGTGCTTGGATCAGCCATACCCCTAGTCCAACAGCTAATATCGCAATAGCAGTCAATATAGAAACTTGTTTATTCATAAAACAGCGGCCTCTTTTGACTCAGCAACTGCTTTACGAGGTTTAGTTCTGAAAATCCCTCTTAACAACATTAGTAATAAAATGAGTAAAAGTGGGGCTATTGCAATATTGATAAGTTTTAACCAATTACCCAAACTTTCAATGTCTTTATCAAGTTGATGTCTAACATCACGTAGCGACTTACGAATAGTGATTTTCTTTTGCATAAATTCATCAATAGCTAACTGTTGCTCTGGGGTTATGACCAAAGCACCACCCTCAACTTGTTGATTTTGTAACTGCAACAATTGTTGCTCAGTTTCTTCTAGTTGTTGTTGCAGTATCTGTTCTTGATCACGGAATTTTTGCTCAGCAATAACAGTGAGTTCATCAACCTTACTAAAAGAGCGACTAAATACCCCCCGACTTCTAATGCTAATAAGCGCATCGCTGCCGCCTAAATTCTCGACGGCATTAGTAATAAAGTCACCGTTATTAGCAAAAGGGGTAAAAATAGTCTGTCCGAAGAAATTTGATTGCTGCACCCAAAAACGATCCGCGAGCATGTCAGAATCACCTACTAAAACGATGTTTAAGTTATCAGTTGATGTAGTTATTTCGCTCTGTTCAACCCCCTCAGGGGCTTTATCAAAAGCGCTATGGCTTGGCCCTGAAAGTCTGGTAGCTAAAACATATGTCTTATTGTTACTTTGATAAGCTTTCGCCAATTCTTGAGGATCCTGTGTCATGGCATAGCTCGAAACATCCATCAAGTCTGAATTTAGTGTTGAGCGAACCAGTGGTAACCAAGTAGTTTCGGCGCCTTCACGTTGACTAAATACACCAAAGGACGCACCATTTATCACTTCAAGGTTTGATGTAACTACATCTTCACGATCAAGCTGATCTGTGGTTAGGCCTACAAAACCAAAGTGTCTGGTCACGCCACCATCTTGGGTGCGTATGTCTAGCCCAGCCAAGGCATCAAGCAGCACCTTCTCACTATCAAACTGAACACCCCATGCGCTGAGCAAGGGTTCCAAGTTAGAACTATTGCCACTAGGCATAGGTCCGGCCATCATTGCCATTTGGTCAGATTCATTATGCGCATCCAGAAAAACTAAAATTTTACCGCCAGTGAGCGCATATTGATCGATCGCAAATAACAAAGCATCGTTATATTCTTTAGGATGAATTAACAGCAATACGTCGGTGTTATCCGGTAAACTGGTGGTTTCACTATCGAGTTGTTCTACTTGGTACAATTGCTCTAACTGAGTCAGAAATGTCCAAGCAGGATCAACTTGTCCCGTCATGGGATTTTGTCCCCCCTTTATGGCAAGGTCTGTTATTAAAGTAACATTGACAGGTTCTGGCTCACTTAATTGATAAATTAGTTTGCTGATTTCATACTCTAAAAAACCTTCCTTTTGTGGGTCAAAAAACGCAATGACCTTTTGTTCATCCAAAGCATTAGTCGCCGCCATTCCCATATAAATAGCTTCACCTGCTGCACCAATATTAGCAGCGGTTAAACCATATTGATCGGCCTGATCTTCTTGCTCCGAAAATGCTTGAGGATCTAAAACTCGCAACTTTAGTTTGCCGTTGGCAAGGGTTTCATATTCAGTTAATAGGCTTTCAACACGGTTTGCATAGTTGCGTAAACTAGTCATGTTTTTTGAGGCTTTATCTGAAAAGAAAAAGTATAAATTGATTGGTTCGTCTATTTCTTTGAGGATCTGCTTACTGCCCTGAGACAACGAATAAACTTGGTTTTCAGTTAAATCTAACCGAGCCGAAGATAACAATTGGTTGTTCAAAAACACAAGAGCAAAAAACACCACGACTAACAAAACCAAATTCACAGATGATGTCAATTTATGTTGCATGACTAATCCGCCTTCTTTTGTTCAATTACAACTAAACCTGCAAATAACCAACATGTGGTCACAAGCAGGAAGTACATTAAATCATCTAACGCAATCACACCTTTAGCCATGGCCTCAAAATGGGTCAGGAAACTAAAAGAGGCCACTACATCAATGACCATGCTAGGCGCCCAGCTTTTAAATGCATCAAGGACGATATTGCTACCGCTTACTACAAATACAAAACACACCACCACTGATAAGATAAAGGCAACCACCTGATTTTTAGTGAGTGCCGACATACACATGCCTATTGACAAAAATGCTCCAGCCATTAACCAACTGCCAAGGTAAGCGGCGACAATAATACCGTTGTCTGGGTTTCCTAAATAATTAACCGTTAACCACAAAGGGAAAGTTAATAAAAGCGACAAACCTAATACCGCCCAAGCAGCAAGATGTTTAGCCAACATGGCTTGCCAAGTGCTAATTGGTAGTGTCATTAACAATTCAATGGTGCCGCTTTTGCGTTCTTCAGACCAGCTTCGCATAGCGATAGCAGGCACTAAAAAAAGATACAACCAAGGGTGAAAATTAAAAAATGGCAACAAATCAGCTTGTCCACGTTCATAGAAACCACCTACAAAAAATGTAAACACACCGGATAAAACCAAGAAAATCCCAATAAACACATAGGCGACAGGCGTAGCAAAAAAGCTAGAAAACTCACGTTTAAATAAAATACTAATGTTACTCATTGGGCACCTCTTGAGTAATTTCTCTAAACACTTGGTCTAAACGACCTTGCTCGACATATAAGCTATCTACTGGTAGCTTGCATCTTTGAGCGTGAGCTGTGACTAAATGCAATATGTCTGCACCGGGTTTTGGAAACAGGGTCACACGTCCCGTCTCTAAATCCTCTTCCATTTCTGCCACACCTTCCAATTCACCTAACTCAGCGACATCGGCGCGATAGCTAAAATGTAAAGTCACTGCACCATAATATTTCGACCTACGGTTAAGAGCATTCGGTGTGTCATCAAACAAAAGTTTCCCTTTGGATATAATCATCACGCGATTACACACAGCTGTGACTTCTTCCAGAATATGGGTAGAGATAATCACTATTTTATCTTTAGACAAATTTTTAATTAGTTCACGGACTTGATGCTTTTGATTCGGATCGAGTCCATCAGTAGGTTCATCAAGGATCAATATCTCGGGGTCATGGATCAAGGCCTGTGCTAAACCTACGCGTCGTTTAAAGCCTTTGGATAGATTATCAATAGGCTTGTCTAATACTTCCTGAAGTTCGACCTGATTAACAACCTGTTCAATCCTTGCCGCTTTTTCAGCACCTTTGTAACCTCTAATTCTGGCAATAAAATTCAGAAACTGCAGTGGAGTCATATCACCATAGGCTGGCGCTCCCTCCGGTAAGTAGCCGATTTTCTTTTTTATCTCTAATGCAGACTGCTTAAGAGACAAATCACTAATATAGATATCACCACTAGTGGGAAGTAAAAAACCTGTCAACATTTTCATGGTGGTAGATTTTCCAGCTCCGTTTGGACCTAAAAATCCCACCACTTCGCCTGGCTTGATATCAAATGAGAGATCATTAACGGCGAGAAAACCATTGAATGACTTAAATATATTTTTGACTGAGATCATAATAATCCTGTAATGACCAATAACGAATGCGCTGTAGATATGGTGATAGACAGCTAATTTTCAATATTTTATCTAGTAGTTTACGAAAAAAACGCTATGTAATATGTGCTTTGCTCATACTTAATGAGATTTTTTTACAACCTACAAGCTATTAGCTTGGCATCACAACCAATTTGCCTTATTGTCTGCTCATGCAACAAATCACTCCCTCTCTTTTTATTGCTCCTTTTAAGCAACCTAGTCGCTATTCCATATTCAAACGGATAGTGAATCTGGTTTTGGTCGTTGTTGGGTGCATTGCTAGCATCAACCTTTGGCTTATAGGCTCTGAGCAATCACTGAACTGGCATTCTAAACAAGCAAATCAGTTAGGTGTTAGTTTATCTTCTTTGTCTGGTAAAATGCTGATAAGTTCGTTACTAGAAAATGATTCGGAAAAATTAAGCCAACAACTTAGTTATATTGCCGCAGACCCTCACGTTGCTGGCGTGTCGCTATTCGATAATAAAGGTAGAGTGTTAGCTGATAACAATTCAGCGGCATCGGTAGTTGCAGCTTATAAATTGAACACCATATCTCCTTTAGTCTTCGTGCAAAGCATCACCCACAATCAACAGATAATCGGTTATTTGAGTATCATTTTGGAGGAAAAGAAGGTGATGGCGTACCATAGCGAGTATCAAAATCAACTCAATCAACAAGTACAAATGTTGATGATCCTAGCAGCCATTGCTGGCATATTAATCACCCGCGCATTTTATAAAGTCAGATATAGACAACTGATCCGTGCATCGAAACAATAGGTAGCCTATAAGTTTACAAAACTATCCAGCACGTTACGGGAACATGCTTGAAGTACTTGCAGCTTAGTTTCTTTACGTAGGGATAACAGACTCTCAAATATTTCAACTAAATACACAGGACTATTCCTTTGTCCTTGCTTGCCCATTAACGGCATATCTGGAGCATCGGTTTCTAGAACTAAACTAGAAAGAGGCAACCGAGCAATAGTTTTACGTGTTTTATTTGCGCGAGCATAGGTGATACCACCGCCAACTCCTATTTTAAACCCCAAATCAATGTAGGTCTGCGCTTCTTGGATACTCCCCGAAAAAGCATGCACAACGCCGCCCTGGCTGAATTTTGTTGCTTTAAGTATTCGTATTAGTTCGTTATGTGAATTTCTATGGTGCAAAATGACTGGCAACAGATTTTCTTTGGCTATAGTTAGTTGTTGTTCAAATACTTGTATTTGCAACTGCCAATTGACGTCAATATGACTATCAAGACCAATCTCACCTATAGCCAATACTTTGTTTTGATATTGATTTAGCAGATAAGTTAAATTAACTAAATGTTCAGATTCAAAACTATTAAGGAAATACGGATGTAAACCTAAGGCAAATCTAAGCTGTGGATACAAATGACATAGATCAATTTGTTTTTGCCACTGACTAGCCTGAGTACCGGGAATAACAATAGTGTCTATCGACAACTTTCTACAGTTACCTAAAATCTCAACTCGGTCATGATCAAAACAGCTAAAATCAAGGTGACAATGACTATCAATTAACACAAATACACCTCAAACGGTTAAGGCATTAAACGTTCTGACTGCCAATTTCCTTCGGGTGTTTTAGTATAAACAAATCGATCGTGAAGCCGATGTTCTCCTCCTTGCCAAAACTCAATTTCATGAGCGACAACTCGGTAACCACCCCAAAATGATGGCAATGGAACTTCCCCCTTTGCAAACTTAGCTTTAGCCTCTGCAAATTTCTGCATAAGTAATTGTTTACTATTAATAGGACGGCTTTGCGCCGAAGCCCAAGCGGCAATCTGACTAGGTTTAGGACGTGATAAAAAGTATTTAGCCACATCCACCGAGCTTATTTGCTGAGCAATACCCGAAACTTTGACTTGGCGATCCAACATGTGCCATGGAAAATGCAACGAAATTTTACTGTTATGGCTTAAGTCCTGAGCCTTTTTACTGCCAGTATTAGTGTAAAAAACGAAGCCTGTTTCATCAAAACCTTTTAATAACACTATACGTTGAGAGGGTTGACCTGTTTTATCAACTGTCGCTATTGTCATAGCTGTGGGATCAGCTAAGTTAGCATCGACTGCATTTTTTAACCACCGTTCAAAAAGTGCAAAAGGTTCAGGTGTCAAATCATCGACATCTAACCCTGCTTGAGTGTAGTCACGGCGAATATCGCTGATTGAACGCATGTAAACCTCTTATTTATTAAGGATGGAACCTCCGGTTTAGATTAGTTATCTAAACCATAACCTAAGCTACGTAATGCCCTTTCATCATCTGCCCAGCCTGACTTCACTTTTACCCAAAGTTCTAAATAGACTTTTGCATCAAACAATACTTCCATATCTTTTCGTGCTTCCATACCAATGGTTTTAAGGCGTTGTCCACCTTTACCAATAACCATGCTTTTCTGGGTATCACGTTCAACCAAAATCAAACCGTTTATACGATAGATACCATTTTCTGCCAGTAGAAATTGCTCAATTTCCACAGTAATAGAATAAGGTAATTCGTCACCAGTAAAACGCATTAGCTTTTCACGAACAATCTCAGATGCCATAAACCGGCTTGAACGATCTGTAATATAATCTTCAGGAAAATAAAATTCACTTTCGGGCAAAGTAGCCAATACTAAGGCACGTAATTCTTCGACATTTTTACCTGTTTTAGCTGAGATAGGCATAATTTGCTGAAAGTTATGTTGCTCACCCAACCATTTAAGATGAGGAAGCATGGTTTCTTTGTCTTTTACATTGTCTGATTTATTTACAATCAACCAACATGGCGAGCCAGACTGTTGAATTTTGGTCAATACCATTTGATCATCATCAGTCCATTTGGTGCCTTCGACTAAAAATAGTACTAAACCCACATCTCCAATAGAGCTAGAAGCTGCACGGTTCATAAAACGGTTTATGGCGCGTTTTTCTTCAATATGTAATCCGGGAGTATCCACATAAACCGCCTGACGATTTTCTACTGTGTCGATACCCATTATTCTGTGACGAGTGGTTTGCGGTTTGCGTGAAGTGATACTGACTTTTTGACCAAGCAGTTTATTCAGCAAAGTCGACTTACCCACATTTGGGCGTCCAACAATGGCGATCATTCCACAGTGAGTGTCGGCAATCGACTTTTCATCATGCTCTTTACCAGAACTTTTATCTATCATTAATTAATTTCTCAAATGCTTGCTTTGCGGCTTTCTGTTCTGCTCTACGTCGGCTATTGCCTTTACCTATCACAGCTTTTTTTAAACCTTCTACATTACACTCAACATAAAAAGTCTGATCATGTGATTTACCTTTAATTTCAGTGACTTCATATAGAGGTAAAGGATGTTTATTTGACTGTAGATATTCTTGTAAACGGGTTTTGTCGTCTTTGGAAACCGCTTCAGGGTCGAGAGCTTTAAGCCTTGGGCCAAACCATTCCAGGATTAAGGACTCACACTTATCCATACCGGCTTCTAAATAAATAGCGCCAATAATGGCTTCTACCGCATCGGCTAATATCGAATCTCGGCGAAAACCTCCACTTTTAAGCTCACCGGGACCAAGTAGTAACAATTCACCCAACTCAAACTCTCTCGCTACTTCAGCCAAAGTATCCCCTTTGACTAAACTCGAGCGCATTCGAGTTAACTTACCTTCGGGTTGTTTAGGAAAACGCTGGTATAAGCCTTTAGCTATTACCATTCCCAATATAGCATCTCCCAAAAATTCCAGACGTTCATTGTGTTGTTTACCAGCACTTCTGTGAGTTAAAGCTTTGACTATATTAGCTTCATCGGCAAAGGTGTAACCCAAGCGCTTATACAAGGGTAGATATGGGTTAACAAGAGGCATTTATATTATGCTACCCACACGTTCAAACCTGACACCAGTTGGGATCCATCCTGGTACCCAGCTACTAGGCACACGGTCAAATTCAAAACTTATCCAAATCGCTACAGCTTTACCCACTAAATTTTCTTCAGGCACAAAACCCCAATACCTGCCGTCTTCACTATTATCACGATTGTCACCGAACACAAAATAATGTCCTTCTGGAACAATCCACTCATCCGCTTTCGTTCCGGGTTGTGAATAATAACGACTGGAACTGGCTCTGCCTTGAGTACGATATATTTGATGACTAACATCGCCTAATTGCTCGGTATATTTTTCTAAAGGTGCAAATTGCTGATAAGCCTCTCCCCTACTCTCAAACTGTAAATCTACAGTTTGAAATGCAGCGCAATTTTCGGGGGTGTCACAGGCAGGTTTAATTTGCAGTTGTTTGTTTCGATAAATAACAGTATCACCTGGCAACCCTACTACACGTTTGATGTAGTCTAGTTGTGGATTAGGTGGAAACTTAAACACCACAACATCACCGCGCTCAGGTTCACCGATATCGACAAACTTTTTACGCATTACAGGATCTTTTAGACCGTATGTAAACTTCTCAACAAGAATAAAATCTCCCACTAATAAGGTGGGCATCATTGAACCAGATGGAATTTGAAAAGGTTCATACAAAAAAGAACGCAACACCATAACAAAAGCGATAACGGGGAAAATTTGTTGGGCTGTATCGACCAACCAAGGCAATTGTGCATCCTGTTCTAAAGCAGATTTTGCACCGCCGGAGCCACTAGTAATAGCCATTCGCTCACGACGCTTAGCAGCAAACAGTAAACTATCAACTAACCAAATCAACCCAGAACCGACTGTCAGCGCCACCAAAAAAATTGAAAAATAATTAGCCATTTAGTTACCTACCTTGAGTAGAGCTAAAAAGGCTTCTTGAGGCAGTTCTACGTTACCAACTGATTTCATACGTTTTTTCCCGTCTTTTTGTTTCTGCAAGAGTTTTTTCTTACGGCTTATATCACCGCCATAACATTTGGCAGTAACGTTTTTACGTAATTGTTTAATGGTACTGCGAGCGATTATCTGATTGCCAATAGCTGCCTGGATAGCAATATCGAACATTTGTCTAGGGATAAGCTCTTGGAGTTTTTCTACTAACTGCCGGCCGCGGGTCACAGCATGATCTTTGTGTGTAATCATTGCAAGGGCGTCAACCCGTTCGCCATTGATCAAAATATCTAGACGTGACATTTCAGCCGCTTGAAAACGTTTGAAATTATAGTCCAAAGATGCAAAACCTCGGCTAGTCGATTTTAATTTATCGAAAAAGTCCATCACCACTTCGGCCATAGGCAAATCGTAACTTACAGCAACTTGTTTACCGTGATAAGTCATACTGGTTTGCATGCCACGTTTTTCAACACACAAAGTAATGACATTACCCAGATATTGCTGTGGCACCAAAATGTGGGCTTCAACTATAGGTTCACGAATTTCTTCAATATCATTAACAGCCGGCAATTTTGAAGGGTTATCAACGTAAATGGTTTCACCATTTTTGTGGATAACTTCATACACTACAGTAGGTGCAGTGGTGATCAAATCAAGGTTATATTCACGTTCTAAACGTTCTTGAATGATTTCCATATGCAACATACCTAGGAAACCAATACGAAAACCAAATCCAAGTGCAGAAGAACTCTCTGGCTCAAAAAACAAAGAAGCGTCATTGAGACTCAATTTTGCTAAGGCATCACGGAAATCTTCATAGTCGTCTGAACTAATAGGAAAGAGGCCCGCGTATACTTGAGGCTTTACCTTTTTAAATCCCGGAAGGGCTTCAGATGCAGGTCGTTTCGCTAAAGTGATAGTATCACCTACTGGAGCGCCATGGATTTCTTTTATCCCAGCGACAACAAACCCAACTTCACCGGCTCTTAATACCCCAGTATTAGTTGCTTTAGGAGTGAAAATACCCACTTTATCGGCTTGATGAATTCCACCCGTCGACATAATTTTAATTTTGTCGTTCTTATGTAACTCACCTTGCATAATACGTACAAGAGATACCACACCTTGATAATTATCAAACCAAGAATCAACGATCAAGGCCTTTAAAGGAGCGTCAATGTCACCTTCTGGTGGCGGTACTTGACGCACTATAACTTCTAGTACGTCCTCAATTCCTATACCTGTTTTAGCAGAACAGCGCACGGCATCGATTGCATCGATGCCCACTATATCTTCTATTTCTTCTGCGACACGGTCAGGCTCAGCTTGTGGTAAATCAATCTTATTTATTATTGGCACCACTTCCATATTCAAATCAATGGCGGTATAACAATTTGCCAAGGTTTGTGCCTCGACTCCTTGTCCAGCATCGACTACCAATAAAGCACCTTCACAAGCAGCAAGAGAACGTGATACTTCATAAGTAAAATCCACATGTCCTGGTGTGTCGATGAAATTTAATTGATAGGTCTGGCCATCTTTTGCGGTGTAGTTCAGCGTGACACTTTGCGCTTTGATAGTAATACCACGCTCTTTTTCAATATCCATAGAGTCGAGGACTTGTTCAGACATTTCTCTGCTGGTCAATCCTCCACAATGTTGTATCAGGCGATCAGAAAGAGTCGATTTACCGTGGTCTATATGAGCAATAATTGAGAAGTTACGTATGTGCTTGTGTTGCATAAAATTTTAGAAAATTACCAAGTGGTTTTGTTTCCAAGCAACTAGTTAAATAAAGAATAGCCGCTAGAGTATGGGACAAAAATTAAATAGGCCGGAATTTTACAGTTTTATCAGTCACTTTGCGACACAACAAAAGCATTGTTTGTAGATTTTTGTATCAGAAAAGTGCGATCACACTTGTTTGATTTGAATATTATCTATTTCTAAAGGGAAAACTTTGATAATACGAGGGTAAAAATCACCTTGGTCAGCACTGCTCAAAAAGCGACGAACAAACCTAAAGGTCAAGTAAGTGCTGATAGCGGACAATAATATTAGCCAGCCTTCCGCCATCAATCCAACTAAGGGTAGAATACTTTGTCCAACAAGCGCAGACAAAACAAGGGCAAATAATGGCAAACAATAAACCATGGCAGAAGCTTTGAGTAAGTTTTCTTCGGGTATACCTAAACTGACTTTTTGCCCTACTTCTACCAATTCATTCAATTGAAAGCGTAACATTTCCCGCTTACTTGCAAAAACTTTAGCGATAGCACCAGTGCCGCAATTGGACTGAGCTTCACAACTGCCACAAGTCGATTTAATTTGGGTTTCAACCATTACGACTTGTTGGTTGTTGTGTTGTTCTATCGAGCAAATCACCCCAATTTCTTCGATCATTTAGATAATTCTTTGAATCGATTTAGCGATGGCATTAGCGGTAGCTGCTGGGATCTTACCTATAATAGTAATATTAAGTTCGCCATGCTCAATGGTAAGCAATGTGTCAGATTGAACTGTACCCACTAAATTATCCTGTGGCTTACTATTGCTTCGATCTTGAATATACACAGAGATATCAACCAATCCATCACTTAACATAATGTATTCAACTACTTCACCGGAACCAGACAAACGACGCAGATCTCTTTTTACTATTGTCATACCTTTAGGAAGATATTTTATCGTCCAAGGTGAATTAATTGCTGCACTAGGGTTAAAATTCACAACTTCAGGTAACATTCCAGGCTCTATTTTTGCAAAGAACGGATCGGGTTCTTTAGTCACCTGTAAGCCTGTCACTTGAATTTGTTCTAGAAGTTGTGCCTCTTGACCGATCAAATTCATTTTCAACAATAAGCCAGTTTCTTGATCAAGCCAAACATTCAAACCAAAGCGGCTTTTATCTTTACTGATAATCCGAATTTGTTGCGCTGCACGGCCAGCAATGCGGCTTCGACCGACCATAATAAATTCGTAACCTAACATTAATTTTTCAGGACGTTGGAAAAATTCACTAGGGAAAGGCCCATTGATAATGGAAGATTGCAAGCTGTAAGGAGGAACGTTAGGTTCAAAGTAACTCACTTTATTACCGATACGAACGACCTCCCTGCCTGGGCCATTTAGCTGATTAAGCTGCTCCATTTCAAGGCCGGCTTCATTCACACCGTGTCGCCAAAGATAGGGCTGGGAGTCCGCGCCTGGCTTTAACAAAATGAATGAAATGGTATAATTGAGAGACTTAACGGCATCAGACATCTTAGCTAACCATGCTTGTGCACTGTCAGACTGGTGAGAATTACTAGACGTTTCGTTAGTCGGTTCCTCTTCCTGTGCAATGACTTGCATAGGAAGAAATATAGTTATCAGCAGAGTCAATATGACTCTATTGATAATTTTATTGAGGGGTGTTTTCAACAATGTCTGATTGCGCCTCTTCATTTTTAATATTCAGATCTAGTATCGTAGACTCATCATTGTTCAATTGCATTGTTTTAAAACGTAATTGCTGTTTATGGTCTGTCAAATACGCATTGATCCTACGTCTTTGCTCAACACCATCAGAGTTCGGTATAGCTCGAGTTTGGTCAAAACTCACTGGCGATAATCCACCTTGAATTCCAGGGATAGGAGGAGCAGCATTGAAGGGTTGGTTAGCATCAGTCTGATTGAACTGTTGAACTCCAATTATCATAGCTACAGCAACCGAGGCAGCAATGGCCATTTGCCCACCTTGTTTTGCAAAAGGTATCACTGTGCCAACTAAAGGTAAGTCTCGCCAAGTTTTCTTTGGCGCCAAAATTGCTGGCTCAGATTCTAACGCTTGAGCAACCCTATCGGCAATGTCAAAATTAATATTTGCAGGAAGCTCTTGCCGTAAACCATCACGTATAAGGTGATAACTTTTCCATTTCAGCTGCAATTCGGCATCATTCTTAACCGCATCCAACACATGACTACTCGATGAGGTAGAAGTACTATCTTCTCCATCGACTAAGGCTGATAAATTTTCAAATTTTTGCGACATACAATATGGTTCCCGCTAATTTAATTTCTACTTTGATAAAAAATCAATCATTCATCAATAATGGTTGAATAACTTTATCCAATGCTTCTCTGGCCCTAAATATTCGCGACCTTACGGTTCCAACTGGGCAATCCATAACATTAGCAATATCTTCGTAGCTTAAACCTTCTAGTTCACGCAGACTAATAGCCATTCGTAAATCTTCAGGTAGCTTGTCCATGGTGTCAAACAATAGCTTTTCCATTTGCTCTGACATTAAACTTTTTTCGGGTGAATTATTTTCTTTCAATGCATCACTACCGTCATAATAATCCGCTTCATCAGCATCAACATCACTGGCTGGCGGTTTCCTTCCTTGAGATACCAAATAATTTTTGGCACTGTTCACTGCAATTCTGTATAGCCAAGTATAAAAAGCGCTATCACCTCTAAAATTTGGTAAGGCTCTGTAAGCTTTGATAAACGCCTCTTGCGTCACATCCGCCACATCTCCTGAATTTTTTACATATCTGGAAACTAAATAAGATACTTTATGTTGGTACTTAGTAACCAACAACCCGTAAGCGTTTTTATCTCCGCGCTGTACTCTTTCAACAATTTGTTGATCTGCTATCTGCTCGCTCATTCGAGCCCTTACTCCTGTGCGAAAATATACTACGGCTCATGCAAGCACTAATATTGACTCTATCTAGTTTGAAAAGTTCGTAAATAACCTACTTTTTTTTCAAAATAAGCAACAATGTATAATTAATTAACCATCAATAATGGACATATCCAGGCAATCATCTATGAAAAGCATTGTAATTTATTACGTGTAAATTAGTATTGCCCAACAAATTGATTACTTTTATCTAGTTTACCCTATGCAATCTACTATTGAACACCTATGTGACGTACTTATTATTGGAAGTGGCGCCGCTGGTTTAAGTCACGCCCTAAAACTTGCCGATCATTGCCAGGTTATAGTGTTAAGTAAAAGTGATATTTCTGAAGGATCTACCAAATATGCGCAAGGTGGTATTGCCGCGGTCTTTGATGAAAATGATTCCATTGCGTCACATGTTGAAGACACTCTATTAGCCGGCGACGGTCTATGTGACAAAGACGCTGTAGAGTTCACAGCCTCACAAGCCAAAACTTGTATGCAATGGCTAATTGATTTTGGAATGCCATTTGATCAAGAAAGCTCAGAAAAAGGTGAAACACGATTCCATTTGACCAGAGAAGGCGGCCACAGTCACAGACGAATTTTACATTCAGCCGATGCCACAGGCGCAGCTGTACAAATGACTCTTATTGAAGCGGTACAACAACATCCTAATATTCATCTATTCCAGCGTTACAACGCAGTTGATTTGATAAAAAGCCAAGAAGTAGATAATCACTTACTAGGTGCCTATGTTTGGAATAGAAAACGGGAAAGAGTAGAAGTGATCCGCAGCAAGTTTGTCTCTCTGGCCACTGGAGGAGCAAGTAAAGTTTATCAATATACTTCGAATCCAGACGTTTCTAGTGGTGATGGTATTGCCATGGCTTGGCGCGCTGGTTGCCGTGTTGCCAATATGGAGTTTAATCAATTCCATCCAACATGTTTGTATCATCCAGAAGCTCGAAACTTTTTAATTACCGAAGCATTACGGGGAGAAGGCGCGAAACTTTGTCATCCTGATGGCACTCCTTTTATGCACAAGTTTGACCCAAGAGGAGATTTAGCATCACGTGATATCGTAGCTAGAGCCATCGATTTCGAAATGAAACGCCTTGGTGCTGATTGTATGTATTTAGATATCAGCCATAAGTCCAGCGACTTTATTGTAAAGCATTTTCCTAATATTTATCGAAGGTGTCGATCTTTAGGGATCGACATCACCCAACAACCCATACCTGTTGTCCCTGCAGCACATTATACCTGTGGGGGTGTAGTTACCAATCATCATGCGAATACTGATATTGACAACTTATATGCGATTGGAGAGGTAGCCTATACAGGCTTACATGGCGCAAACAGAATGGCGAGCAACTCGATATTAGAATGTATTGTTTATGGCCATTCCGCAGCAAATCATATAGTCACTAGGCTAAATGAAAAAACGTCAGATGAACCAATAAAAGCATGGGATGAAAGTAAAGTGAGTGACTCTGATGAGGAGGTAATCATTCAACATAATTGGCATGAATTACGCTTATTCATGTGGGATTACGTGGGTATAGTACGTACAAATAAACGTTTAGAACGTGCGCATCATCGTATTGAACTATTAAAACAGGAAGTGAATGATTATTATTATAACTTTAAAGTTAGTAATAACTTACTAGAACTTAGAAACTTGCTGACCGTTGCTGAGCTAATAGTGAAGTGCGCTAAAGAACGCAAAGAAAGTCGTGGTCTACACTTTAACTTAGACTTTCCAGACAAACTTGAGCATCCAAAACCGACTATAATTAAGAACGACTTTAAATAGGCCTAATATCACCAATAAGATGCAAGGACCTAGGATTGTTTAAAACCAACCCTGACACCTTAAATTGCATTTCAGCAGGAGTATTAGCCCCAAAAGGTTGCACTGCCAAGTTAATCTGACTTGGCAAGTAAAGAGGTTGTTTAAACGAAGTATTAATTTCAAAAGCTTGCAAAAAAAGAGAAGGATTAATTTTCTGCAGCTCAGAAACACAATATGACTTAGTCCACATTCCGTGAATAATATGTCGTTTAAAACCAAATAACTTAGCCGACCATTTACTTAAATGTATAGGATTAAAATCCCCAGACACTTTTGCATAACGTCGGCCTAAATTAGCATTCAACTTCCAAATTGTATCTATTGGCTTAGTAAAACAATTCAAGACATGCTCTAGTGTTGGTTCAACAACTCGGCCATGGTTACAGCGAAACAAATTGCTACTGATACTTTGCCATACCAGCTCAGAGCCGCTATAAAACTTCACTTTAATCGAAAAAGCCCATCCTTTAGGATGTAACTCTAGTTGCCCAAAACAGCTAGTTACAGATAACGTCTCACCCTTTTTAATGGGCCTTATTTGAGATATCTGATTATTAATGTGGACTAATCCCAATAAAGGGAAGGGAAATTCAGCTTGTAAAAGCAACTTAATATGCAGCGGAAAAGCCAGCGAATGTAAGTAACAAGGATGAATAATATCAGAATCCAGATCCCAGCCAATGACTTGATGATAAAGCCTATAATTAGGTTTATCTAATACAACTCTATCACAGTAAAATTTATTGCTCGGCAATATGACTTTGGTAGATTTTAGCGGATCATAATTAGACTTTTTTAACCCTGCCTTTATTAATAAGCATTTAATATTTGGAATACTAGAAAGCTTGGTTATATCCGCTGAGCATAAGGTCATTAATCAATATTCCCAGTAGTTTGCTGCTGATAAATAACGGCGCAACATAGTCGGCGGAAATCTCGCTCGGTTACTTGGTCTCTATATATTAAACACCATTTTGAATGAAGTGCATTAACAGGGGAAATCAAATGAATAAATAACACTAGGCTACTCACTCGAGATCTAGAGGTGATCTTCCAACTTATTTGCTCATTTATATTTGTTTCCAACCATTCACCCTGTAAGGACAAAATGACTGGAGACTGCGTTTGACGTCTACTATGTAAAACAGCTCTGAAAACACAAAAACTAATGATGGATACAATCAATATTTCCAGAAGAAATTGGTATTGGATGATCTCAGCTTGCCAATTTAAGACAGATAAAACCAAAACCCCATAAGTCAGCAACTGAAAAATCAGCAATAATTTAGAGGATTTAAACTCAACTCTATACTTTGACACGACTCAAGATATGCTGAATCATTTGGTTAAACTCTTGATTTTCACAGACTTGATGTCCCATAAACCAAGCATAGAGGTCAGGATCATCACTGGTTAACAAGCGTTCAAACACCTCTTGCTGCTCGTCAGATAACTCATTAAAACCACTTTCTGCAAAAGGCATGAATAATACATCAAGCTCTAACATTCCGCGGCGACATGCCCATTTTAATCGACCATATCGTTTCTTATCAAACATTTATAACCTCTTTTACTAATACACTGTCGCTTCAAACTTGGAAATCAAGTTTTATCACCTTTTAATAATAACAGTATTACCTAGTTGTTTTCAGATCTTTCCTTGCTAAATCAAACTCGTACCCCATATTAATTGCTAGTGCTGATTAGCGAAAGAGACCAAAACATGTCACAACCCACCTTAGATCATTCTCAAACAAAGCAGTATGCCAACAAGCTTAAAAATAATGGCGTCATAGTGCTTACAGGAGATGAAAAAATCAAATACCTTCAAGGCCAAATAACCGCGGATGTTAATAAACTGACTGACGAAAACGCGCTTTTGGGCTGTCATTGTGATTTCAAAGGCAAAATATGGAGTGTGTTCTATACCTTCGCTTGGCAAGATTCTATTTTATTAATCACCCATAATTCTGTGTTAGATAAATCCTTAGCCGAATTAAATAAATACGGGGTATTTGCCAAAGTTGAAATCACCAACCAAAGCGATAAATGGCAAATAACAGGTGGTTCAGGTAGCCTATTTGAAAACGCAATCATAGAGCTGTTTGACGAATTACCAGTTGGTGATCAAGTTGTTAAATCAGACGCTTATGGGTTAGTTATGTCTGTTACTCGGCCAGAACAACGTTACCTAGTGTTACAGCCTAATAATGCTGCGAAGCAACTAAACTGTGACGTGGCTGAAAATGACAAGTTATGGGAAATTGCCAACATAAAAGCTGGACTAGGTGATATCCGCGAAGCAACAATAAACGAATATGTACCACAAATGCTAAATCTACAGGCTTTGCAAGCCATCGATTTCGAAAAAGGTTGCTACATGGGGCAAGAGGTCGTTGCTAGGACAAAATACTTAGGTCGCAATAAGCGCGCTGGTTTTATTTTAAAAGCCGAATCTGAAAACGATGATTTAACTGGCGAACAATTAGAATACCAAATCGGTGACAATTGGCGCCCTGGAGGGAAAATACTCCGCAGTGGTGCAAATTTAGGACAGACATGGATATTTGCAGTGTTAGCCATAGATACTGAAGTTGGCAGCGCTTTTAGAGTTAAATCTTCGCCGAACACAATCTTCGTTGCCCAAGCACTTCCCTATCCTTTACAATAAGTAATAAATTAATTTTGAATGGAATAACATGAATATAGCCAATAACACCGTTGTCACCATCCACTTTACTGTTTGTTCATCCGACGGTACTCAAATCGACACATCGAAAAATAGCGAACCTATGGTTTTCTTGCAAGGCAGTCATTTTATGATCCAAGGCCTAGAAGATGAATTAGAAGGTAAGTCAGCTGGCGACAAATTTGTTACAGATATTCCCCCCAACCTTGCTTATGGCGAACGCCATGAAGAACTCGTGCAAGCGGTACCAAAAACCATGTTTGAAGATATGGAGATTAATCCCGGCATGACCTTCAGAGCAACAACTGATGATGGGGAACAATCTGTGATGATTATCGACGTCAATGATGACGAAGTAGTTGTCGACGGTAATCACCCATTATCCGGCTTAACGCTCAACTTCGATGTTGAAGTACTTGAAGTAAGAGAAGCGACAGAAGAAGAAATAGCACATGGCCATCCACATACAGAGGGCGGATGTGGCCATACTCACTAAGCGTTAAAATAAACAGTATAAAGGCGTTCAACTGAACGCCTTTTTTTGTATCTGTCAGCTTCTCAAATTTCAAACTCTAAAAAGGGCCCCCCTTACGGATAGCCCTTTCTCTAAATGGAAGTCTGGCAATGTGTTCTCTAAATGGGAGTCTGGCAATGTGTTCTCTAAATGGGAGTCTGGCAATGTGCTGCTCTCGCAGGAGGGTTCAGCAAGTTTCTTTAGCTGCACAGCAGCGCCTTGCTGAACAACGAGCCAAGGAAGGCGAGTTTGGGTGCATATCATCAGGGATGTGTATTTGACTACTTCAAGTGATACGACTCTTTATGTCCTTAAATTCGTAACCATTTTCCAATGCCCCTAAACCCAAAAGCCACCCGATAAAGGTGGCTTTGTACTTAATTATTAGTTTCCAACCACAAAAAAAGGCCACCTTATGCAGGTGGCCTTTCTTCTAAATGGGAGTCTGACAATGTGCGACCTACATGGATGTAGGAAGTGCAGGTTTTGCAGCAGCAAAAACCTGTCTACTCTCGCAGGAGGGTTCAGCAAGTTTCTTTAGCTGCACAGCAGCGCCTTGCTGAACAACGAGCCAAGGAAGGCGAGTTTGGGAAAATGCCGTTTTGAGACGAGCACTGCTCGGCTAGGCATTTTCAACGAGTCATGGATGACGAGTTTGGGTGCATATCATCAGGGATGTGTATTTGACTACTCACCGATTTTCAACACAACCAATCTGATAAAACCGCAGATGCAAAAAAGGGCCACCCTTACGGATAGCCCTTTCTCTAATTGGGAATCTGGCAATATGCTACTCTCGCATGGGGGTGGAAGTGGGGCTTTCAGAA
>NZ_BAEO01000055.1 GCF_000314995.1 Paraglaciecola arctica BSs20135
CCCCATTAATTGAAATTAATGGGGCTTTTTAAGTCGTTAGACGTTTTTACTTCTTAGCAGCGTTACGCTCTTTGGTTTCTGCAATGACTTTCTCAGACACATTTTGTGGACAAGGGCTGTAATGCGAGAATTCCATAGAGAACTGACCACGACCAGATGTCATAGTACGTAGGCTTCCGATATAACCAAACATTTCAGAAAGAGGAATGTCAGCTTTAACTCGAACACCTGTTGCACTAGGCTCTTGATCTTTGATCATGCCACGACGACGGTTTAAGTCACCAATTACATCACCTACGTGATCGTCAGGCGTAAACACGTCAACTTTCATGATAGGTTCAATTAGCTGAGGTCCAGCCTTAGGAATTGATTGACGGAATGCGCCTTTAGCCGCAATTTCAAATGCAACCGCTGATGAATCCACTGCGTGGAAGCCACCGTCGAATAATTCAACTTCAACATCTAGCACTGGGAAACCAGCTAGAACACCAGTATCCATCATGCTCTTGAAACCTTTTTCAATCGCAGGGAAGAATTCTTTAGGTACATTACCGCCAACAACTTTAGAGGTGAATGTAAAGCCAGAATTGGCTTCGCCAGGCTTAATGCGATAATCGATTTTACCGAATTGACCAGAACCACCAGATTGTTTCTTATGGGTATAAGAATCTTCAATTTCTTGTGTGATAGTTTCACGGTAAGCAACCTGAGGTTCACCTACTGTTAATTCAACGCCGTAAGTACGCTTAAGAATATCTACTTTGATATCTAAGTGAAGCTCACCCATACCAGATAGGATTGTTTCACCTGAATCTTGGTCAGTTTCAACACGGAAAGTAGGATCTTCAGCAACCATTTTACCGATAGCAATACCCATTTTCTCAGTTGAACCTTTATCTTTTGGTGTAACAGAGATAGAGATGACTGGCTCAGGGAATACCATAGCTTCTAAGATGATTGGGTGTTTTGGATCACATAAAGTGTGACCAGTTTGCACGTTACCTTTCATACCAACAATAGCGATGATATCGCCAGCTTGTGCTGATGATAACTCGTTACGGTCATCAGCTTGCATTTCACACATACGGCCAACACGCTCAGTTTTACCTGTTGCGGCGTTCATTATGGTATCACCTTTCTTAAGCGTACCTGAGTAGATACGTACGAAAGTAAGTGAACCAAAGCGGTCATCTGTAATTTTAAAAGCTAACGCTTTAAAGGTTTCATCTGCAGAAACGATTGCGTATTCACCATTAGGTTCACCTTCTTCATCCGTAAGTGGTTGAGGATCAACCTCTGTAGGGCTAGGTAGGTAATCTACAACGGCGTCAAGAATTAATTGCATACCTTTGTTTTTGAATGCAGAACCACAGTAGGTTGGAAATATATCCATAGTACGTGTGCCTTTACGGATACAACGTTTGATTTCGTCAACAGAAGGCTCTTCGCCTTCCATGTAAGCCATCAATAAGTCATCATCTTGCTCAAGAGCTGTCTCAAGCAGCATTTCACGATATTCTTCTACTTTATCAACCATGTCCGCAGGCACATCAGTGATTTCGTAGTTTTCAGGAAGACCAGTGTCATCCCAAACGTAGGCTTTACGAGTAAGAAGGTCAACTACCCCAACAAAATCATCTTCGATACCTATTGGCAGAACCATGATTAGAGGGTTAGCACCGAGTACCTTTTTAGTTTGAGCAACAACGCGATAGAAATCAGCACCCATACGGTCTAATTTATTAACGAAGATAATACGCGCAACTCTTGAGTCATTCGCATAACGCCAGTTAGTTTCTGATTGAGGTTCAACCCCACCAGATCCACAAAATACGCCGATACCGCCGTCTAGTACTTTAAGTGAACGGTATACTTCAACTGTGAAGTCAACGTGTCCAGGAGTATCGATAACGTTAAAACGGTGATCTTTCCAGAAACAGCTTACTGCTGCTGATTGAATTGTTATACCGCGCTCGGCTTCTTGTTCCATGAAATCGGTAGTTGATTCACCGTCATGTACTTCACCGGTCTTATGTATTTGACCAGTAAGTTTAAGGATCCGTTCTGTAGTGGTCGTTTTACCCGCGTCAACGTGGGCAAAAATACCGATGTTTCTGTACTTCGCTAAATCTGTCATTATTCCAACTTCAGTATGAGTAAAAATTGCGCAGGATTATACAAGATATTTTAAGTAATTGCCTATTTTCTTTACTTAAGATGCAAACATTTTAAAGTTAATTGCATTTTTTTATTTGGAAGATAAAAAAAATCCATGAAAAAGCTGCTTAAAGTGTTAGCCAACGAGCTATTTAAGGATATTTACATAGGCTTTTGATATTTTTGATATCCGATCTTACCTGCGTGAATAAAGTCCGGTATTCAAGATTTTTATGGGAATAACATTGAGTATTCATTGTTAGTTTGTTACCACCCTTCTGAAAGCAGAGGGTCTTATTCAAAACGCCCTACCAACAACGATCATTACGGGAGGAATACCGTCTTACTAAAAAGGTTTGGAGTTACCCCCTATTTTGTTGGCGTCAGTTAGATGGGGAGATCAACATATGTCAGATGAAAGAGGCATACCTGTTGCTCATATTAACAAAGGGGCCAAAGGCTGCGGAGCAGTGATGCATCCGGTCACCGTCTGTTCCTGTTTGATTGTTGGTAATTAGGCTGTTGACCTACTTTTTTCTATTACATCATAGGCATAACACGATTACGGCCTAGACGTTTAGCTTCGTAAAGTTGTTTGTCTGCTTGCTCCACCAGAGCCAATGGATTCATGCCTTTTATTAGTTCTGCAACTCCAAATGAGGCCGCTATATCGCCCAATATTTCACCTGTGCGTTTGTCTTTTACTCTTATTTTTTCTATGGCTTTACGCATCGATTCAGCCATGCTTCTTGCTTTAGCAATATTTACGTTAGGCACAATAATGGCAAATTCTTCACCACCAAATCGAAAGGCCTGCGCACCATCTCGACATGTTGCTTGGAGCTTTTTAGCGGTAGCTTTTAAAATTAAGTCTCCCATAAGATGGCCGTAGTTATCATTGATATTTTTGAAGTAATCAAGATCAACCAGTATCAAACATAAGTTAGGTTTTAAAGACTGAGTGGCTAGTTCTTCATCAAAGTAACGTCTGTTACATAACCCTGTTAGGGCATCATACAAAGCTTCTTGTTGGCTTTGTTCAAGCTGGCCTCTGAGTGCTTCTATTTCGTTTTGAGCGTCCTTTAAGGCAGCATTAAAGTTTATAGTGCTACGCCTGATGTTTTGTGTGTTTTCGACCAAATTACGCACTAAGGCCATCACTTCTATTACTGACAATCCTTCTTTTTCAACTTTAGTTAGGTCATCAACACAAGTGTCCATAGTTTCTTTGAAGCTGGTAGTTTCAGAGCGGGTGTCCCGCAAGGATTGAGATAACTCAATCAACATAGCTTCCACAGACTGACGTAGTTCCCAAGCTGAAACTTCTTCAGCTTCTGCAAGGTAATTGCGATAAAGTTCTTTTGTTTTTATCTTAGAAAACTGCATTTTATTATCTAAGACATAATCAATAGCGTTTTTTAACTCAGGCGATTCATTAGAAACATAGGTATACCAAAGCGCATAATTGTTAGGAATGGCAGGAATTTTATGCTTCAGCATTAGAGGTATTGTTTGTTTTAATGTTGCGAAAGATTTTTCTAAATTATTATCTGCCATTAAATAAGTCCCATCTTTACCATGTTTTCAAGTTCATTTTACTTTAAAGAATACAGGTGCTCGCGCTATATCCGGTTTCTTTTGAGAGTAAAGCCGAGATGTTGATTAACAATCGCTTTACTTGACATGATACTAACTCATCTCTAATTTAAAAGTTACCTATTCTGCTGCTGGTCTTTATGTCTCTATGAGCTGTTTTAAAGTTGTATTTTTTTGCTGTTTTTTTGCCATCAATAGCTTTGCTCAAGAAAAAGAAAATAGCGATGACGCTCTACAACAAACCTTAGCTCCACTGCCTGCGCATTGGCAACAGTCGCGAATAAATGAACCTATATTTGGTGGGATTGTTCATGTAATAGAAACGGGGGAAAAGCACAAAAAAGCCATTATTTTAGTACACGGTCTTGGCTACAGTGGCTTACGAGATTGGTTAGATATTATTCCGCAACTTGAGTCTGATTATCATATTATTGCCTTAGATTTACCAGGTTTTGGAGAGTCCGATCCAACATCATTACAACTAGCCCCACAACGTTATGCACAACTACTACAATGGTTGATCCCGCAGTTTTCATCACAAAAAGTGACTGTAATTGGCCATTCTATGGGCGCTGCAATCAGCTTACGTTTTGCGTCAGAATTTCCTAACATGGTTGAACGCCTCATTATGGTAGATACTGCCGGAGTGTTGCAACGCTCAGTATTTGTTCGGCATATGACACAAATGCCCGATCGTTATGAATGGTTAGCAAAATATCAACAACGCTTTAATTTTATAGATACCGCAGTGAGCAGGTTCAATAGATTTATTAATAGTGTCAGTGGTTCAGTGCTTAGTCAGATGGATAAGTTGCCAGATCCCACACAAGTGTTGCTGCAAAATAAATTTGCGCAAAAATATGTTTATAAAGATCGCCCTACTTTAAACGCAGCTATTGGACTCATTAATGAAGATTTCTCCCAGGCAATAGATAAACTTTTGGTGCCCACTCACATAATCTGGGGAGAATATGATCGAGTTGCGCCACTACGAACTGGAGAATTGTTGCAGTTTCACTTAGACAATGCTGAGTTAAATGTTATCCAAGACGCAGGCCATGTGCCAATGAAAGATAAACCCACAGAATTTATGCAGAAGTTAAATTATGCATTAAACAACCCACCTATAAAACGGCAGCATTTAACTTATATAGAAAGCGAAGATTTAGCTACTTTAACCTGCAACAACCAAAATGATCGATCTTTTAGTGGGCACTATGATTTTGTTTATATTAGTGGCTGTAAATATATTACCTTAAGCAATCTCACTGCAAAGCAGATTTATATTGAAAACTCCGATGTAACTATGCAGCAGGTTGTTGTTCAATCGGATAACTTGACTATGGAGGTGAATAATTCCTTTGTTACTATGACTAACGTGCGTTTGCAGGGTAAAACTGCGTTGAAAGTGAAGGGTAGTACAGTTGATGCGGCTGGAGCAGAATTCACAGGTTCAAATCATCCAATCCAAGTTGTTGCTGATTCACTTTTATATTTATCTGTTAGCCGTCAATATTACAATGGTAAGTTACAGTATCTTCACGGTATGTCAGAGGGAAACGTTTACGATTTGAGGTAAGCCCAACTAAAAGTCTTTAGCATTTAAAGCTGTTGTTGTTAAATAGCAGGAATGGAAGAATAAAAACCGTTATCATCGTTCTACACTTTATCAAATTTAACTACTGGAGAAGGTAATATGATCAAGAAGGCTATTGCAGTAATTGTAGGTTCAGCGCTGTTGAGTACATTTTCTGTGTTTGCAGAACCCGCCAAATCGGACAAACAGGCCAAAGACGTTACTGAGTTTAGACAAGCGATCCTTACACTTGTAAAGAGCAATGTGGGTGTTTTAGGGGCAATGAATAAAGGTGCTATCCCGTTTGACGCGCAAACAATGCAAACCAACGCCATACGTATTGAACAATTGTCTTTGATGTTGGAAGACTATTTTGCAACAGATACAACTGGCTTTGATGTTGAAACTGCTGCATTGGACAAAATTTGGGAAAATCAAGCTGATTTTAAAAACAAAATAAGTGCTTTAACGGCTGCCGCCAGTAACTTGAACAAAGTTGCTAAAGCAGGAGATACAAGTCAGTTTAAGCCCGCTATTGGTCAAGTGTTCAAAAGCTGCAAAGGTTGTCACGACAACTACAAAGAAGATTAATATTTAATAGTAATAACCGTCTTCTATTGGAGGCGGGTTTATTTCTACCAACCAATAAACAAATATCGCCACTAAACACATTACCAATATAGCCTTAATAAGTTGAGAATGTTCGATACCATCTTTTGGCGCTACTGCTTTTTTACCATCTAACATTGGCCCTATAAGATTGTGTTTAAGGAAAATCAAATACCATCCAATAGCGACTAAATGTAACCCAATAATGGCTAGTAGAATGTCAAAAACATTATGATGCAACCATTGCATTAATTGCTGTAAATCTGTGTCAGCACTGGCGTAATAGGGGCCAGAGTAGACGATGTCGTCTGTAGTAAACAAGCCGCTGATGGCCTGCAAACCCACTAGAATTATTACCCCAGGTAATATTAATCCACCCACAGAGTTGTGACCAATACTCAAGGTATGTTGTTTGGATATCACACTACGTAAATAGGCTAACATTGCCTTTGGTCCTGCAATAAAACTGTTGAATTTGGCATATTTGGTACCAACAAATCCCCAAATTAATCGAAAAATAATCAATCCTAAAGTGAAGTATCCAATATAGAAATGGATATCCATCGCATCTTCTAACACCTCTGCAGTTAACCATTGGCCAAACAAACAGAGCACTAATAACCAGTGGAATAATCTTACCGGAATGTCCCAAACTAAATTTTTTTTCATATATGAACGCATCTTAAATAGAAAGCCCTAACAAAAATTGTTAGGGCTTGTTTAGAAAAAAAGACTAATGCACCCAATGATGCTTTTGTGCTTTAGCGTTTATGGCTTGTTGTGTTGCTTTGGGCATAAACAACTGATTGTTTTGTTCAAAGAAAAACGCTTTACGTTGTTTTTTACTGCCTACTTCATTCATGGTTGCCGCCTCATAAATTCGGCCATTTAACACTGTGTATTCAACAAACTCACTGCGGCGAATATCGTTAAGTACATCACCGTCTATTATCATTAAGTCCGCTATTTTACCTACTTCAATACTGCCTATTTGTTTGTCCATGCCTAAGTGAGTCGCACCGTCAATTGTTCCACCTCGAAGCGCTTCCCAAGGTGTAAATCCACCTTTATTCATTAACCACAATTCCCAGTGAGCGGCTAACCCCTCGCGCTGACCATGGGCGCCTATATGTACGCTTACGCCTTTGTCTCGTAATGTTTTGGCATACTCAGCAACAGCAACATGATTGTACTGATTGTCAGGTGCAGTAGGGCGTCTAATAGAACGTTTATCTACCAAAAAGCTTGGGGTATAACGCATTAAGCGAGGGTTTTTCCATACTTCGGTTCTGTCATAAAAGTATTCTTCACCCATCATGCCGCCGTATGACACTACAAATGTTGGGGTGTAGCCAAATTTTGTGGCTGACCATAAAGCCGTTAAATCGTCATAACCTTTGGCTATAGGTAAAGAATGTTCCAGGCCTGTATGACCGTCTACTAACATTGATATGTTTTGTTGGAATTTGCCACCGCCTTCTGGCACTACCATCATGCCTAGTTGTTTGGCGGCAGCTAATATTTGCTGACGTGTATCGCGCCTAGGTTGATTGTAACTTTTAACCGAAATAGCCCCGGTATCTTTTAGTCGTTGTATGTGAAATAAAGCATCGTCGTAACTGTTGATTATCGCCCTATAATTTACTGCTTCGGCACCATATAAAATAGTACCGGTTGAATAAATTCTAGGGGCGACAATTTTTCCTGCTTTTTGCAATTCGGCAGCCGAGAAGATCTCGGTGGTATCATTTGATGGATCATGAATAGTAGTGACACCAAAGGCTAGGCTTGAATACATGCTCCAGTTTTGTTGCGGGATTATTTCATTACTGCCTTGCGAACCATGAGCGTGAGCGTCGATAAGCCCAGGTAATATGGTTTTACCTTTAGTATCAATAAGTAATGTTTCACTAGGAATAGACACATCGCCAGATTTTCCAACTTCGACAATTTTATTGTCCTTGATTAATACCACGCCGTTTTCAATGACTTCTCGCTGCCTATTTGCATCGCGCATGGTGACAACTGTGCCACCTACTAAGGCTTTGTAACCTGAAGGTTTGTCTGCTTTTTGTTGAAAAGATAAGTCAATACCTTCACTGACTGGTTCCGGTAATTCTTCTGGTGAATTTGCAAAAAACTCAAAGGCATCTTGTAATTTCCGCTCATAAAAAGTAGCGCCGTGATACCAACTTACAGACTGATTATCGGCGCTCCAAGTTAGGTATTCACCTGCGCGGCTTGATATCTGTTTAACGGGCAATGAAGACATTTTAGGACCTATATTGACCCGCTTACCGGTATCCACAAAAGGTGCAACATAAGCATTATATTGATGTACAAAGGCGACCCATTTTTTGTCATGAGATAAGCGATATTCAGTGACTTTATCGGCGCCGTATAAATGCTCTCGTTTGTCTTCACCATTTAAATCTACACTGACTAATTGAGTTTCAGGGTAACTGCTACCTGAAACTGAAGTGGTCATATAAATGCGTGTGTTGTCGCCGGCAAAGTGTGGGGCTGAACCAGATTTGGCAATACGTTTAGTTTCACCACTTTTAACATTTGCCACGTAAATACCCGGTTCGACCGAATATTTTGGGCTCAGTAGATAGCCACCAGTGATTTTGTCATAGACCACTAATTTTCCGTCGGTTGAGAAACTGGGTTCGATATAGTGACCTGGTGTTGTAGTTAATACTTTACCTTTGCCGCCACGGGCTTTGATGATCCTAATTG
This sequence comes from Paraglaciecola arctica BSs20135, assembly GCF_000314995.1. GTDB lineage: Bacteria > Pseudomonadota > Gammaproteobacteria > Enterobacterales > Alteromonadaceae > Paraglaciecola > Paraglaciecola arctica. The sequence continues at coordinate 8,681 of NZ_BAEO01000055.1, forward strand.
AACCTAATTCTTGGTCGTGCCAAGTGGTGTAAACAATATTTTTTCCGTCATTTGAGTAACGCGGGTAAAGTTCTTCGTGCTCATTTTGTTTGGTTAATCGTTCGGTTTTACCAGACTTAATATTTTTCACATAAAGTTTACCTAAAGCCTGAAACAATATCGATTTACCATCAGGTGACTTTTGTGCCCAGCGCGTCATTTTTATAGGGAAACTGTCAGGCGCTACATCTACATCAAAACGCACCGCGTCAGCATATTTTAGTTCTGCATGAACCTGCACTGGTATGGTGGCGATAGACTGGTCTTTAACTGTGAGTTTATGAAATTTTCCAGCTGTCCAGAAAACGATATATTTGGAATCTGGTGTCCAATCAAAGTAGGCAAAATACCCTTCTGAGCCAAAACCTTCTTGCATGTCTCGCTCGAGATCCATGTACAGAGGTTTTTCCATTCCCGTAGCTAAGTCTTTAACAAAAAGTACGGTTTTTTCTTTTACTCTTCGAATAAAAGCAAGGTGTTTACCGTCAGGAGAGGGAGTTGGGACAACAGCACCGCCTGTGCCACTGACAAAACGTTCTTCCTCACCATTGGCTAATTCGTATCGGGTAATGGCAAAAATGCCTTTTAGTGGATCTCGGTTATAGCTAAACGTACTGCCCCCAGATACGTCTTGAGTAAAGTACAGATACTTTCCATCAGGAGAGAAAGCGGGATCAGCAATGTTTTTTTGGTCTTTTTTACCGTTTACTCGCTTTTTAATTGCTAAGCCGTCACCGCCAGAATGATGATAAAGCCAAATTTCACCGGCCGGAATACTACGACTCGACATTATGCCTTTGCTCACTGCTATATATTGTCCATCTGGACTCCATTTAGGTGAATGGATTAAGTTGTTCTTTTCTTTACTAAGTTGTTTTAAATGGCTGCCGTCTTTGTCCATCACCCATAGGTTAGATAGTCCTCCTCGGTCAGAGATAAAGGCTATTTTTTCTCCGTCTGGACTAACAGCAGGGTGAATATTCCATGCAAAATCTTGTGTCAGTGCCTTGGCTTTGCCCCCATCTAAAGCAACAACATAAATGTCGCCTAACATATCAAACACCAAACTCTTACCATCGGGAGTGATATCTAGACTAGACCAAGTGGTGTTGTCTGTATCGATTGATACAGTGGCTAAATCAAAAGGTGGATTAAGTACGTCCCAGTCTTGATTTTTCTGCTCTTGTTCAGCTGATGTTTGCTCATCTTCTTGCTCAGTTTGGCCAAACGTCAAAGTTGAAAAACATAGCACTGTGGCTAAACCCGCTGCTTGCAGCAGATTTTTATTGAAGCGTGTCATAGTTAATTCCCTAGATTCTCATTGATTTTTATAGATTTATATTAAGACTGTGTCATTGGCGGCTGAAAATAAATACATTAGCATTATGGTTAATATCTGCAAGACAGGCTTTGAAAAATGTTAAAAACTAGCTGAGGCAGAGTGTATAGCTATCAACACAGTAACAGCTTCAATTCTTCAGTAGATATCTTATATGCTTGAGTAAAGCTCTAGAGTGTATAAGCATTATATGGCGTTATTAGCCTGGCACTTTAGTTGAAATAAATGTTTAACCAGTGCCGCTAATAATTTGAATTTGCGGAATATCGGTATCACCTTTTAACACTTTTAAAATGCCGTCTTGGGTGAGTGTCCGCATGCCATCTTTCATAGCCTGGGCTTTCATTTCGTGTACAGAGGCTTCTTTATATACCAGAGAGCGTAATTCCCCGGTCATGGATAACAATTCATGTACCCCAGTTCTGCCTCTATATCCGGTGTCTCCGCATTCATCACAGCCTTTGCCTTTAAATAACATTAGCGGTTCAGGTAAATTAAGCTCTGCAAGGTATTCTTCACCATATTGTCTTTTAATAAAGGCAATATCCGACTCAGTTGCAGGGTATTTCTCTTTGCAATTCGGGCAGATGGTTCTGATCAAACGCTGGGCTAAAATACCCACACAAGCATCAGAGAAGTTGACCGGATCAAGCCCCAAGTCCAACAAACGAGAAATGGTTTCTGGAGCTGAGTTGGTATGTAAAGTAGAAAATACTAAATGTCCGGTGAGAGAGGCCTCTATGCCGGCATGTGCGGTTTCTTTATCACGCATTTCGCCAATTAGTATGATGTCTGGGTCGGCACGTAAAAATGCTCTTAATGCATTGGCGAACGTAAAACCAATCTTAGCGCTGACTTGTACTTGTTGTAGGCCAGGTTGAGTTATTTCTACTGGGTCTTCTGCAGTCCAAATTTTCTTTTCTGGTGTATTGATGTGCCCTAAAACAGCATGCAAAGTAGTGGTTTTACCCGAACCCGTAGGTCCTACTACTAATATAATGCCGTGGGGTTTTTGCACTAACTCAAGAATTTTTTCGTGATTGCGTGGCGATAGATTTAGCTTACTCAAAGGCATTGCACCACCTGCAGCCAATATCCGCATAACTACACCTTCGCCGGCAATAGTTGGAATAGTCGCTACTCGGACTTCAATAAGTTGCCCCGACATTCTAAAGGACAGTTTGCCATCTTGTGGTACACGTTTTTCAGCAATGTTCAGATTCGACATGATTTTTATACGGGCAATCACGGCACTATGGTGCGATGCAGGTACTTGAGTAACATCTCTACATACTCCATCTATACGCATACGTACTCGAGTAGGTGCATTTTTTTCTGGATCAACATGAATATCAGAAGCATTTAAGCGTTTGGCATCATGTAAGACGCGACTAACCAACCTAACAACTGCAGGCGCGTCGTCTGACATTTCATCAGACTGTTCATCTAGTTCATCTGCGCTGGTGCCAATCTCATCAAGGATCTCGTCCATCGCACCTGGACCTGCACCGCCTCCTGACGCTTCCCCTAAATATTGCAGGATGACATTGGGTAAGCTGACCGATATCTCGTAACTGTCTATACCTAACGCACTTTCAATTTCCATTAATAAAGTGGCATTATTTGGCTCTGCCATCAACACAATAGGGTTATCTTTTACGTCTGCTAACACCGCAACAAAATTACGTTTAAGGTAAGAGAGATTCAGCTTACTGTCGCTTTGAAATAGGTGAAACTTATCAGGTAAATACGCAATATAAGGTACCTGATAGTGCACAGATAATGCATTGCCTAAGTCATCCTCAGGTACTCTGTGCTCAGATGTCAGACGTTGCACCAACTGTCTATTGTCATGACTGGATTCTTGAAGTTTCTTCAGCTCTTTTTCAGAAATAAGGTTGCGGTGTACTAAATAATCAAAGGGTTGACTGGTGCCGCCTAATTCATAACGAAATTTTTTGCCCATGATTTCTGCGATGGCATTGGCAAGGTTAAGGTCGTCTTCGGTAAAAGCAGCATCTTTCTTATTGATGATCTGCATCACGCCCATTAATACGCCAGAGTCGAGGATCGGAATACAAATAATATTCCGAGTCTTAAAGGTGGAGCCTTTATCGAACTTATCGGCGAAGTTTAAGCGTTTATGGATACTAGCTAGTTCTTCTTTATTATATGGGTCATTAATAATGAGGGGTAATTGGCTTAGTGCTACGTAACCGGCAATAGACATCGGGCTAATAGGCACTTTGATTTCACGGGTTTCTTTACCTGTTTTAAAACGAGCTACCAAATCTTGGTGCTGCCTGCGGCGCTGGAAAATACTCATACGTTCGGCATCAAATAAACCCAATACGAAGGGCTCTAACTTGTGATACGCATCCATAAGAGAAGGATACGTCTTAAGCAACTGGTTAATTCGGTCGAGATGATTTTGATTAAGTTCGGCATTCATATAGTTGCTTAATGTACTTCTAGGCTATTGTATTTTCTTATATTGGAAACCTTACTATAACTGACGCGCTACAGACAGCAAATAGCTTTTACTGTTACTAGCATTGTTAGCTATAGAAAAAGGCTGGCAAATCATGGATTACAAATATTTCTGCTTGCTGTGCGGATACTCTAATATATAGATCATACATTCATAAACAGTTGTTAAGTAGCGACCATATGACTGAGTTATGTCTAATTTGATATTCTCTCTTGCATAAATATCAAATCTGTATATAATTCGCGCCCACTGATTCTTCGGAACAAGTGCATTTGGTTAGAATTGAGGTGCTTTTACTGATATTCAATATACAACCAAATAACAACAGGGCCCTAATATTGGGTCAGCAGTATACATGCATCCTCCTATCAAATAATAATTGATGGTGTGGATGATTTTTTTTGTTCTTTCGATTGGAGCTTAATCGATGCCAAATCAAAGAATTCGTATTCGTTTGAAAGCGTTTGATCACAAGTTGATCGATCAGTCTACGGCTGAAATCGTTGAAACTGCGAAACGTACAGGTGCTCAGGTTAGCGGTCCTATTCCACTACCTACACGTAAAGAGCGTTATACAGTACTTACTTCACCTCACGTAAACAAAGATGCGCGTGATCAGTATGAAATTCGTACACATAAGCGTTTAGTGGATATCATTGAACCTACTGATAAAACAGTAGATGCGTTGATGAGATTGGACTTGGCTGCCGGTGTTGATGTTCAAATCAGCCTGGGCTAACAAGAGAGGGTTTTAACATGGCGATAGGACTTATCGGTCGTAAAGTAGGTATGACTCGCATCTTCACTGAAGATGGTGTGTCTATTCCTGTGACTGTTATAGAAGCCACCCCGAATCGTGTGACTCAGTTACGTACTGACGAAACTGACGGGTATAAAGCGCTTCAAGTCACCGCTGGCGAGAAAAAAGCTAGCCGCGTTAATAAAGCTGCAGCAGGTCATTTTGCTAAAGCTGGCGTGGAAGCAGGCCGCGGTTTATGGGAATTCCGTTTAGACAACAATGAAGGTGAAGGCATAGAAGTTGGCAGTGAAATTACTGTTGAAATTTTTGCAGACACTAAAATGGTTGACGTTGTCGGAACTTCTAAAGGTAAAGGTTTCCAAGGTGCTATTAAGCGCTGGAACTTTAGCCACCAACGTAACACACATGGTAACTCATTGTCGCATCGTGCACCTGGTTCGATTGGTCAAAACCAATCACCTGGTAAAGTTTTCAAAGGTAAGAAAATGGCCGGTCAGATGGGTAACAAACGTGTAACTATGCAGTCTTTGGACGTAGTCAGAGTTGATACTGAGAACAACCTTTTATTAGTTAAAGGTACAGTTCCTGGTGCTCCTGGTGGCGATGTCATTATCAAAGCTGCTATCAAAGCGTAACGTCTGGGGAGTTAAGTGATGGAATTAGTATTGAAAGACGCGAAAAGCGCTCTTGAAGTATCCGAAGCAACCTTTGGACGTGATTTTAACGAAGCACTAGTACATCAAGTAGTAGTAGCATTCGGTGCTGGAGCTCGTCAGGGTTCTAAAGCGCAAAAAACACGCTCTGAAGTACGCGGTGGTGGTGCCAAACCTTGGCGTCAAAAAGGAACAGGTCGTGCCCGTGCTGGTACAATCCGTAGTCCTATCTGGCGTTCTGGTGGTGTAACTTTTGCAGCTAAGCCACAGGATCACAGCCAAAAGGTTAACAAAAAGATGTACCGTGGTGCTATTCAAAGCATCCTTTCAGAATTGGTACGTCAAGAACGTTTAATCGTGGTTGAAAAATTTGCAGTTGAAACTCCAAAAACTAAAGAATTAATTTCTAAGTTAAAAGAGCTTGAACTTAAAGATGTACTTATTGTGACATCAGAAGTTGATGAGAACTTGTTCTTGTCAGCACGTAACTTGTATAAAGTTGACGTTCGTGATGTTCAGGGTATTGACCCAGTAAGTCTTATTGCATTCGAAAAAGTATTGATGACTGCTGATGCAGTTAAACAATTAGAGGAGTCGCTAGCATGATAAATGAAGAGCGTCTACTTAAGGTGCTACTAGCACCACATGTTTCTGAAAAAGCAACGCTAGCTGCCGAGACAAACAACACTGTTGTTTTGAAAGTAGTCAAAGATGCGAACAAAGAAGAAATCAAAGCGGCAGTTGAAAAATTGTTCGAAGTTGAAGTTGACTCTGTTCGTACCCTAAACGTGAAGGGTAAAACCAAGCGTCATGGTGCATCATTTGGCAAGCGTAAAGACTGGAAAAAAGCTTACGTTGTGCTTAAAGAAGGTCAAGACATCGACTTTACTGGCAGCGAAGGCTAAGAAGGGGATTAGATATGCCATTATTAAAAGCTAAACCGACTTCTCCTGGTCGTCGTCACGTAGTTCAGGTTGTTAACCATGATCTACACAAAGGCGCACCTTATGCTCCTTTGCTTGAAAAAAACAGCAAGTCTGGTGGTCGTAACAACAATGGTCGCATTACCGTGCGTCATATTGGTGGCGGTCACAAGCATCATTATCGTGTTATCGATTTTAAACGTAACAAAGATGGCATTCCAGCCAAAATTGAACGTTTAGAATATGATCCAAACCGTTCTGCAAACATCTGTTTGGTGTTATATGCAGATGGTGAGCGTCGTTATATTTTAGCGCCTAAAGGTGCTAAAGCAGGCGATGCAATCCAGTCAGGTTCTGATGCGCCGATTAAAGCAGGTAATACTTTGCCAATGCGTAACATTCCAGTAGGTACTACGGTACACGCTATTGAAATGAAGCCAGGTAAAGGTGCCCAAATTGCTCGTTCTGCAGGTACTTATGCACAGATCCTAGCGCGTGCCGAGGGTTATGTAACTCTTCGTCTACGTTCTGGTGAAGTTCGTCGAGTATTAGCAGATTGCCGTGCCACTATTGGCGAAATCGGTAATGCAGAACATATGCTACGTTCACTTGGTAAAGCCGGTGCGAACAGATGGCGCGGTATCCGCCCAACTGTACGTGGTGTTGCCATGAACCCTGTTGATCACCCACATGGTGGTGGTGAAGGTCGTACCTCTGGTGGCCGTCATCCTGTTTCACCTTGGGGCGTTCCAACTAAGGGCAAGAAAACACGTAGTAACAAGCGTACTGATAAATTAATCGTACGTCGTCGTAATAAGTAACAGCGAGGATTCACCATGCCACGTTCTCTCAAGAAGGGTCCTTTCATAGACCTACACTTGCTGAAGAAGGTTGAGGCTGCAGTGGAGAAAGGCGAGAAAAAACCAATAAAGACTTGGTCTCGTCGCTCTATGATCATCCCAGATATGATTGGGTTGACCATTGCAGTCCATAACGGTCGCCAACACGTTCCTGTATTTGTCAGTGACGAAATGGTCGGCCATAAATTGGGCGAATTTGCTCCAACGCGTACTTACCGTGGCCATGTCGCGGATAAGAAAGCCAAGAGATAGGAAATAGATTATGGAAGCTTTTGCTAAACATCGTCATGCTCGTACCTCTGCTCAGAAGGCTCGCTTGGTAGCAGATCAAATTCGTGGTTTACACGTTGAAAAAGCCCTTGAGGTGCTGTCTTACAGCCCTAAAAAAGGTGCCGATCTAGTCAAGAAAGTACTAGAGTCAGCGATTGCGAACGCCGAACATAACGAAGGTGCAGATATTGACGAATTGTTAGTATCTAAAATCTTTGTTGACGAAGGTCCAACTATGAAGCGTATCAAGCCTAGAGCCAAAGGCCGTGCTGATCGTATATTGAAGCGTAGCAGTCACATCACTGTTGTTGTGTCTGATAACTAGGAGAAAGTAATGGGACAGAAGGTACATCCTACAGGTATACGCCTGGGTATCAGCAAACCATGGACATCTACCTGGTACGCTAATACTGCAGATTATGCAGATAACCTGTTTAATGATCATCAGGTACGTCAGTATCTGACTAAGGCACTTAAAACTGCTTCACTTTCGAAAATCGTTATCGAACGTCCAGCGAAAAGCATTCGTGTGACTATTCACACTGCTCGCCCTGGTGTTGTTATCGGTAAAAAAGGTGAAGACGTTGAGAAGCTACGTAAGTATGTATCTAAGCTAGCCGGTGTGCCAGCTCAGATCAACATTGCTGAAGTACGCAAGCCAGAATTAGACGGACAACTTGTTGCAGATAGTATTGCTAGCCAATTAGAACGTCGCGTAATGTTTCGTCGTGCTATGAAGCGTGCAGTGCAAAATGCAATGCGAATTGGTGCTAAAGGTATCAAAGTTCAAGTAAGCGGCCGTTTAGGCGGAGCTGAAATTGCACGAGCCGAATGGTATCGTGAAGGTCGTGTTCCATTACACACTTTCCGTGCTGACATCGACTATGCAACGTCAGAAGCTGCTACAACTTACGGTATCATTGGCGTAAAAGTATGGATCTTCAAAGGTGAAGTATTAGGTGGCATGCCACTTACTCACGAGCAGCCCGCTGCCGCACCTAAGAAGAAAGGCCGTGCTCCTAAGCGTGAGGGCTAATTATGTTACAACCTAAACGTATGAAGTTTCGTAAAATGCACAAAGGTCGCAACCGTGGTTTAGCCTCGGGTGACAGTGTAAGTTTCGGAACTTACGGACTTAAATCCGTAGGACGTGGTCGAATGACTGCGCGCCAAATCGAAGCAGCTCGTCGTGCAATGACACGTGCCGTTAAACGTCAAGGTAAAATTTGGATACGAGTTTTCCCTGACAAGCCAATTACTGAGAAGCCTCTAGAAGTGCGTCAAGGTAAAGGTAAAGGTAACGTTGAATACTGGGTATGCCAAATTCAGCCAGGTCGTGTTTTATACGAAATGGAAGGTGTTCCAGAAGAAGTAGCACGCGAAGCGTTTGCATTGGCAGCTTCAAAACTGCCCTTTAAAACAACTTTCGTAACTCGGACGGTGATGTAATGAAAGCCACAGAACTGAAAGAAAAGAGCGTAGAAGAATTGAACGCAGAGCTACTTAGCTTGCTTCGTGAACAATTCAACTTGCGTATGCAAGCGAGCACAGGTCAGCTTGAAAAAACTGACGGTCTTCGTAAAGTGCGTCGCACTATCGCGCGTGTTAAAACCATTCTGACTGAAAAGTCTGCAGCCCCAGTAGGAGCGTAAGATGACTGAACAAACATTTCGTACAGTACAAGGTCGTGTGGTTAGCAACAAAATGGAGAAATCCATCACTGTTGCAGTAGAACGTAAAGTGAAGCACCCAATTTATGGGAAATTCATCAAACGCACTACTAAGCTACACGCACATGACGAAACTAACCAATGTAATCAAGGTGACGTAGTAACAATACGTGAATGTCGTCCTTTATCTAAGTCCAAAAACTGGACGTTAGTGGAAGTTATTACTAAAGCATAATTGTTTTAGTAAAAAAATCGAAATGGCGCTACCCGCAAGGTTAGCGCCTTTTTTTTGCCATTTTTTAAGTGTTTTATACCAAACAATACAGGGATAGGGTTTATTTTCGAAATTGTGTCAGGTGTGATGCTTATACCAAACTCAGGTTACTTATTAAAGTTCCGGGGGCTCGCAGCTGATGTTGACCAGGAGTTTGGTAGTTCCACTTTGGTCATGCCTCACATAACAGTTGCTATCTCTTGAGAGTAATGAAAATGTGTCTGCTTGGTCTACTTCTCGTCCATTAAGAAGCTTGCCTCGGCTATCTTTAGACTGAATACGCTCAATAATGACAGTACTTTGTTCAGTAAATGCATTATCCGCGAGCTTTATGGGTTGGCTATTCAGTAACTCACCTATCGCGTTTTCTATTATCTTTCGACTTTCTGCTGAGGGCTGTGTTAACAATGCCTCAGCAGGTGGCAAAGGTAGGGGGGCTAAGCAACTACTCAAGATAAAGAGGGCAATAATGATAAGCAGTGTTTCTCTCATAACGTTGAGGGCTCATTGATAGGCGTTAAAATCTTTATCGAGTCTAAGATGGTATTAGGTGTTTTGATGGCAATACCTGTGCCTTGGGTCTTCACCATTTTACTCGCAGATTTATTTTGAACTGGGCATAAACCGGTTTCGGCATAACTAATCGCCGCCGCTAACAGGGACTCATCTTCATTACCTAGGACGTGAGTGAAGTCATCGTTTATTGTGCAACCTACTAGTTGATCATCAAATACTGGGCTGATGACAGGTGAAAATCCGTCAGAGTACTCCCCAAAACCTTTGGCATTTACACCTTGAAATTGAATGGTGAAATAAGTGGTACTGCAATTATCTGTTGCGTAAAAACCAAATGGTTTGCCACAGGTGGTATCGCCAATTAATACGACTTCAACATCAATTCCACTTAGGCCATTAATTACCGCCTCGCTAGCTGAACAGGTATTGTCTGTTGCCAGAATAAACACTCGGGTCAAAGCAACAGATGGTAAGTTATTATCTGTAAGCGTGTTGGTAGTCCAGTTAATTTCGTTGCTGTAAAAGGGAGTTGGTTGCAGCGTGTTACCTGTTACTGGATCGTTATTAGGATATTTATCATTGAATTGTAGTGTTTCAAAAATTTGATTATTAGTTTGTCCGCTCCCTGCAACCATATAAGCGACTTGTGAGGCCATAGCTAACAAACCGCCACCGTTATAACGTAGGTCGATAACTAGTTCAGTGATACCTTGGTCAACAAATTCTTGAAAAGCAGTAATTAACCCTGCTTGCCCGGCTCTAATAAAGGAATTGAATTGCATGTAGCCCATTTTTCCAGCGGCCGTGTCTATTATTTTTACGTTTTGTACCGGCTGTAACTCAATATTGGCGGATGTTAGGTTAGTTTCTAACAACACTTTTCCAGCATTATCAGTAAATACAAAATTGAAGGTCTGCCCCGGATCTGTTGGGTTTAATGCAGCATTAATTTTGTCCACCTCGGTCTGAGAAGTTGCATTTTTAAAATCAATACCATCAATTTTTTTTAATTCGTATCCTCTACTAACACTGGCGATGGCGGCAGGTGAGCTTGGTTCGGTGTAACGCACAATCAAACGTCTAGGAGAGCTGGAACTCACATATTCCCAACTGATGCCATAACCAGAGGACACGCCACTTTGAGTGCGTTGATTGTACTCTTCGGTTGATTGAGTAAAATGAAAGTTATCTTTAAAGGAACCTGATGCAGTGAGCTCATTGGTTTTTAGTTGGCTAAAATAATCAGCCACAGAAAAAAGTGCGGGGTTGTTGTCATCTACTTCGCGGTACCAAAGATATGTATCGTTAGTCCAAGAGCGTAGCCACATTTTTTCATGCATGATGGTGCCTTGAGCATCCAAAAATGAATCGCCATTACTATCTGGAGCTACTCGTGGAACTGCACAAAGATTTTTGTAAATTGAATCATCTGAAAATTGCCCTGCTATCCATTTAGGCTCGTTAATACTAGGTTTTGGGGGCACAAGTGATGGCTTCGAGCTCCCCCCGCATGCATAAAATATTAGGCTGATAACTATAATGACAGCTGATAATAGTTTGTGATTCATAAATACATTTCTTATTTTCGACCTGATTTAATAGCAGTTAGTGTTTTTTTAAGAGCATTTAGGAAGATGATAACCAAGTCTGGCTTAAGTTGCATACTTAGATTTAATAGCAGAACTTGCAAACTGAGTACCAATCAAAGACAGCACACAGTAGGCTGTGAAGTAATAAAACCCCTCACCAGCAGCAGACAAGGTTTGAGTGCTGATATCTATAGCAACCTTAAAGCCAAACACACTGAATTGTTCAGATGTAGTGGTATCTGCATGGTTGGTAGACATAATCGCCAGGAAAATAGCGATGACAAACACGTCTGCCATCGACCACTTGCCTATGGCGCTCACAAAGTTGATCAGTCTTTTTTCAACTTGTAGTGATTTAGTAAAGTAGCCGAAACAGAGCAGTACTGTTTTTACCAGAGGTATACACACTGAAAATGCAAATATTAGCGCTGCAACTAATAATCGTTGGTCTTTCCATAGTTCACTAATAGTAGCCATAATTGATAATTCTTTATCTATTAGCGACGAAGTTAGGGCGGAGCCACTAAGATTGGCTGCCATTTCCATATTAAAGGAAAACATAGTCAGTAGTATGCCGGGGAAAAATAGCCCTAATGCAATAATGTTAAAGGCAAAGCCAAGGTGTTTTTTATACATTTTCAAACGTTTTCAAATAATGCTTCGACTCGCTTGCGAGTATCTTCGATAGTACTTATATCGGCAGGAGCGATAAAAATAGTGTCATCCCCCGCAATAGTGCCTAACACGCCATCTTTTTTGCCTAAAGAGTCTAATAGACGAGCAATTAACTGAGCTGCGCCCGGGCTAGTGCGAATAATCACCATCACATTATTGTGTACAATATCTAGAACAAGTTGTTTAAGGGGGCTCTTTGCAGTAGGCATACCCATTTCAGGGGGCAAACAGTAAACCATATCACCCCGAGCGTTGCGAGTTCGAACCGCGCCAAATTTACTTAACATCCGGGACACTTTGGATTGACTGATATTATCAAACTGCTGTGTTTTTAGCGCTTCGACTATATCGCCTTGGGATCCAAAACTTTCCGTTTTAAGAATGTTTTTAAATGCTTTTATCAATGCGTCTTGTTTAATGGTGGCCATAAGGGACTAGTTGCTGGAGTTGATAGTTGTATTTTGCCGTATTGCTTGGGTTTAAGCAATTTGCCTTTATACGGATTAGTATAACAACCCAACTCAATTGTTATGCACTTAGTGAGATGGATGGGTATTCATCAATAATGATGAATATATGATAAAACACAGTTGCCTATTAAATAGGGGAATACCCTAGTATAATCCCACAGTCTAAAATATTGACCAAGATTGTTATTTTATACTCAAAGCCATTTGAATTGCAGCTAGGCGGCAAAGGAACTTAGCCCCATGAACTTAGATATACTAAGTGATTGGGGAACGTGATAGCAGCCAACAACGCCGCAGTTTCAATGGGGAAGGGTATACAACCCATGTTAGTTTTGATTATTGCAAAGCAGAAAGCTTTTCACAGGAGAGAATCATGAAAATAGCCGTATTAGGTGCAGCCGGTGGTATCGGCCAAGCGTTATCATTATTATTAAAAACTCAATTGCCAGCTGGCTCAGAATTGAATTTGTATGATGTTGCTCCAGTGGTTCCGGGCGTAGCGGTCGATTTAAGTCACATACCTACTGATGTGAAAGTACTAGGTTTCGGGAAAGATGATTTAGCTGCTTGCTTAAGCGGTTGTGACATAGTGTTGATCCCAGCAGGTGTACCTCGTAAGCCAGGTATGGATCGTTCTGATTTGTTTAACATTAATGCTGGGATCGTTAGAAATTTAGTTGATGCCATTGCAGATAATTGTCCAGAAGCTTGTACTTGTATTATCACCAACCCTGTTAATACTACTGTTGCTATTGCAGCAGAAGCGTTAAAAGCTAAAGGTGTGTACAACAAGAATAAATTGTTCGGTGTTACTACCCTTGATGTTATACGTTCAGAAACCTTTGTGGGCAATCTAAAAGGATTAAACCCAGAGAACGTACATGTACCAGTAATTGGTGGGCACTCTGGCACCACAATATTGCCTCTTTTATCGCAAGTTAACGGTGTAGATTTCACTGATGAAGAAGTGGCAAGTTTAACTACTCGCATCCAAAATGCTGGCACTGAAGTAGTTGAAGCTAAGGCTGGTGGCGGTTCGGCTACACTTTCTATGGGTCAAGCTGCAGCAAGGTTTTGTTTATCTTTGGTTGATGCTATGCGCGGTGAAAACGTGGTTGAATATACTTACGTTGAAACTAATAGTGACGACGCAGCATTTTTTGCTCATCCGGTACGTTTAGGGAAAAACGGCGTAGAAGAAATTTTATCTTACGGCGAGTTGAGTGAATTTGAAGAAAACGCTAAAAACGCAATGTTAGATGGCTTACGTAGTGATATCGCTATGGGTGTTGCATTCGTTAAAGGTTAGTTTTTATTGAAGTGCTGATTACATTGACTTGTAATAAGTGAGCACTTACAAATACCTCTTAGAAATAACGCATTTACAGTAAAATTGATGCGCTACAAACTTTAAAGAGTTATCCAAGTTAACTGGGTAGCTCTTTTTTTTGAGCAATTTACTTGGGCGTATGGTTAGAGTATGAGTTACGTCAAACATAAAAATACAATTACATCCCCTATACAATCTTTCATCTAACTTGAATTGAAAAGGGCATTTTGTGATTACATTAGCAATAATTCACAAGCTAACAAGCAGGATGTTTGTTGCATTGTTATAGGTGTTGATAGTCTTTTATCCTTAAAAGGAGTGTCAGTAAATTTTACATACAATGTATATAATTATAAATAGTGTCAGTAAATTTTACATTATAGAAAAATTACTAAATTGTTAGGTTTTAACTGATTGATTAATATTGGTTTTATTATTTCGGCCTGTTTTTTGCTTATGCTGATGTGAAATAAAGAAAGCGCCAATATTGTCGTTGGAGTCTTATAGTATTAATGGATGAAAAATGAATATCAAAACACTTAATAAAATAATCGGTTCTGTACTGTTAACTGGCAGTCTAGCTATTGCCTCAAGCGCCCAGGCAACTGTCATCACAAGTTCTTTTACAAACGCTTTCGAAGTTACCGAAATCAACCAAACAGGGTCGTTAAGTCAGTTTGATAGTGCGCTAGGTACTCTAAACTCAGCTACTCTAACGTTAAGTGGAGAGTCTTTAAGTTCAACTGTGTTAACAAATAATGCGGCTAATCCGGCTAACTTTAGTTTTACTTCGGTACTTAACTTTTTCTTTGATGCAAGTTCTGTTGGCGTGACAACTCCAGTACCAGCTTTCGTAACACAATTGGCATCAACTGCTGGATTTGTAAATCTAGGTAGTGGCGCGTCACTAAATCTTGGCCCTGTCTCAGACATAGCTAGTTATTCAGTAACCTTAACTGGTGGTGATTTAACTGCTTTTGTTGGTACTGGCCTTTTTGATACGTCTTGTTCTACACTATCTGGTTCTACTTTTGTTGGCGGTGGCGCTAATATCAGTAATGACCAAACGACATCGGCATTCTGCTCAGCTAGTATCTCGTACGATTATACTGAAACCACTGCTACACCAGTATCTGCACCTGCATCTGCTTTATTGTTTGGAGCGGGTCTGTTGGGTTTGGCTGTTACAAGACGTAATAAAAAAACTAGCTAATAAGTAGCTAAATATAGATTGTCAATTATAGGCAATTATTAAGACCACCTTTACGGGTGGTTTTTTTTGTGTGAAAAACTGTTTTATTAAAAAATTCTAGATTTGTATTAATAAAGAAGAAGTATTACAAATGGTAACGTGTCATTAGCTAAGATATAGCAGGTTAAAACATAGGTTTAGTAGAATAAGGCAAGACTATAATTATTAGAGCGTTTGAGTAATTGTTTAGTGGGTTTAATTTAAATACATTTGGCAGGGTTTAGGTGGAACAGTTATTCTCAAAGGACAAACAAGCCATCTCAAACTTTTCTAATTAGTTCTTTTAAGATGGCTTTTACGTCGATTTCTATGCTGCAGCTACAGGTCGACTAGCTACAGTTTTATTAGTTTGAATAGGTCGTGTAGGTTTAGCTTGCCTAGCGAATTCTGCGGCCAATCGACCACCACTTTGAGGCACTGGTGCGTTCAGTAACTTCAACTTTGTTTTAGGTAGTTTAGCTTGGATACACTCTCTAATATCTTGTGCCTTGTAGCCAGATCGAACTTTTATCCTGACGTGAGGTATATGCGCTGCATCAAGGGCGCCGCTTACATAAAAGTCGCGCTGACTCTTGTAACCATCTTTGCCATTGTTATGAACTAAATCAATAGCCATGATAGGTGACATGTCTGCTTTGGAACAAAGCACAAAATCAAGATGTTTACTGCCTGCTCGTGAAGCTGCATTTTTACTGGTTTTTTTATCTGTTTTTTGATGAATAGTCAATATATCGCTCATCTTCACTCTGCATAAGATGCGAAATTCGTTTCCTACGGCTTCCTCGATAAGTCCTAAAAATGTACGTTCAACGGGTGTAAACAAGTTGCCTTTCTTTTTAAAAGGGAATGCCAAACTGGGCTCATATAGTTTCATTGCGCCTACAGCTACTATGATCAGTAACATCATCAATACAATTGCTAGTTCCATGGTATCTCCAAAAGCCAATGTCAGAAAATTGACTAGGTATTAGTCTATTTATGACTAAGCAAAGAAAGTGCCAATGGTGGGAAGAAAATGAGGCTTTTAACTTTTATTGAGGAAATAGCTTAAAACTAAGCTTAACCAGTTGATTTAACGAGTATGTCGATTTGACTACCTTGGCCATCTTTAGATATCACTATTACTTTTTGACCATTTGAATATTGCAGTACAATACGGCCTTTGAGCATTTTTTGATCTTCGGCTTGGCCTAGTTGGTTGATATAAAACTCTTTGGCACTTTGGGGGTCGCTGATCGTAAAATACGACATGCTGGCAGGTAGACCTTGTGCAAATAACTGACAAAATTTGGCATTAGGATATAAAGGTAAAGTGTAGAAATCCGTGGGGCAAGTTGGGCTGAGTGTTTCTGGTATTTTATCTAGTTCTGCTGGTTCTGGTTTTGATTCTTGAATGGATGTATCTGCGGTCACTGGCTCTTGGGCTTCCGTTTTTGTAACTTCTAGTTGAGTTTGCTGTGGCAGGGTATCTGCAACTTCGTAATCTTGAGCCTGCAATGAGATACTCGTCAATGCAGCCAACAAGACTGAAATTTTCAATTTAAAATTTAACAAACATATATCCCCTAGGTAGCGCTTTTGTTTACTATAGAAGTTCATCACCTTAGCGGCAAGGCAATTCAGGCGGACAAAGGTATGTTTGCCCGTGAATGAGTATAGAAATGATAAAATTTTGCATAGAATATTTACGACTTATACTGTTTTGCAGTGGTTTACTGATTGGCATTCAGGTCCCCGCCGTTGTTGATCAATATGAAAAACGCATAGATGCCCACCTAACAGAAGCACTACAGATTTTGGCAGGGTTTCAACAAACCGCTGATCGCTATTTTAATGGCAGTGTACAAAATCTTGTCAAGCATTATGAAAGCAGTGACGATCCTGTCTTTAACAATGATGCCCGTAACATTCGTTACATCTCTGACCGTGTCGCATCACTTCAGGCTGAGGCTCAGACTCTGCAACAAGCTGCTTTGTGGCGAGTACTTCATGTCATCACAGCAGCAGACAAACAAATTATTCAACAAACCATGGAGCAATATAGCTACATGATACTTATCGACCCTCAAGCGTTGATATGGGGAGTCATATGTGGTTTTTTAATTGCCATATTGTTGGAGGGAATACTGCATCTTTTAGGTTATTGTTTACTGTGTTTTACTCCCCATAAACATAGAAAAAATACATGATATTAGAACAAGCAGTATTAGATGTTATTCCAGGTAAACAGCAGGCGTTTGAACAAGCATTTCAACAAGCGCAAAAAATCATTTCTGCTTTGCCCGGCTACATTTGTCATGAATTACATAAGTGTATTGAAACTGATAATCGTTATTTGCTGTTGGTGCAATGGCAAACGCTAGAAGATCACAGCATTGGGTTTCGTCAATCCAGCGATTATAAAAAGTGGAAAGCTTTACTTCATTATTTCTACCAGCCATTTCCTGTAGTGGAGCATTATCAATCTCTAATACCATTCCGCATAAAGAAGTGACCACTCAGAAATCACCAGCCATTTTTGCACAAGGCGTCACTATGCAGGAATGGCAAGCCCTTTCAAATAGTGAGAACGAAGTGCAAGAATGGCTGGTGCTTTCCCTTTAGGGCGAGTTTTAAAAGGGCTTACTCTGCGTTGCTCGAATTCGCAATAGAATAACTATTACTTCATTCAAGCGCCTTGATTAAGCCCTTTTAAAATCTCGCTGAGAGGTCACTTATTTATGCGGATTGGTATAAGCTTGAAATAATAAATGTAAATTAACTGTCCTTTAAGGACTGACTCAAAAAAGGAAAGTTATGACTACTCAATTGAAAATCGACATTGTATCCGACGTATCTTGCCCTTGGTGTATTATTGGCTATCAAGCATTAAACCAAGCTTTAACCAATTTAGCTCCAGATATTCAAGCTGATATAACCTGGCAACCTTTTGAGCTCAATCCTCAGATGCCAAAAGAAGGGCAGGAAATTACCGAGCACATTACCCAGAAGTATGGCATCAGCGAGCAACAAGCTGAGCAAAACCGAGCCGCAATTAAAGAGCGTGGCCTTTCAGTAGGTTATGAATTTGGCAATCGTGGTGGCGGTCGAATTTACAATACTTTTGACGCACATCGTTTATTACATTGGGCCCATGAGTTTGGCAAACAAACTGAGTTAAAGTTGGCGTTGTTTGATTTGTATTTTCAGCAAAGTGGTAACCCTAGTGATCATCAGCAATTGTTAGCTGTTGTGGAAAGTCTTGGGTTAGATGTAGCACAAGCTAAGCAGATATTGGATTCAGATAAATACACGGCTGAAGTGAGAAAACTGCAACAACATTATCAAGCAGCCGGAGTGAGTTCGGTACCAGCGGTGATAGTGAATGACAAACATTTGATCAGTGGTGGTCAGCCTACTGAAGTATTTGAGCAGGCATTAAAACAAATTGCCGATGAAGCATGAGTATTTAACCAGAGTTCAGCTTATTTAAACTGAACTGAGGATGATGATTACAGGTTAATCTGTATGGACTCTTTATAATGTAGGGAGTCCATACTTCTCAAATATTCAACACTATTCAACACTATTTAACCTGAAATCGGGTTATGTATATAAATATGGGGTTTATTGGGTGACTGGAAAGCCCCTATCTCGCATCAGCGCTTCTACTTTAGCATCACGTCCTCTGAATAAACGATAAGCCTCAGCTGGAT
Organism: Paraglaciecola arctica BSs20135; assembly: GCF_000314995.1. Taxonomy (GTDB): domain Bacteria; phylum Pseudomonadota; class Gammaproteobacteria; order Enterobacterales; family Alteromonadaceae; genus Paraglaciecola; species Paraglaciecola arctica. The sequence goes on from NZ_BAEO01000055.1 coordinate 27,487, forward strand.
CCATAGCATTGCGGATCGAGAACAAGTGATCCACTAGTTTTTTACTGACGTCTTTATCGTAAAAACCACCGGGAGCTTCAGCAAAAGCTTCAGCAGCATCTGAGGTGAGTACTTCTGCCCACATATAACCATAATAGCCAGAGGAATACCCTTCACTTGAAAATACATGTCCAAACTGGGTACTGCGATGGCGCATTACCACTTCTTCTGGCATACCCAGCGCGGTTAATTGTTCTTTTTCAAAGGTCTGCGGTTCAATTTTGGCCGGATCCGTAGTGTGGTATAACAAGTCCATAATGGCTGACGCCATATATTCAGTGGTCTTAAAACCCTCGTTAAAAGTGGCGGCTTTTTTGATTTTAGCCACTAAATCAGCTGGTATCGGCTCACCTGTTTTGTAGTGCACTAAATAGTTATTTATCACTTCGTCTGTGGTTAACCAGCGTTCTAACAACTGAGATTGAAATTCGGTGTAATCTCGTACCCCAGAGTGTGAAGTCGGGTAAGCGACCGAGGCTGACAAAAAGTGCAAGGCATGCCCAAATTCGTGGAAATAGGTTTCTGCATCGTCCCAAGATATGAGTGTTGGCTTGCCTTGTGAACCTTTAACAAAATTAGAATTGTTAGAGGAAAGTACCGTCTTTTTACCATCAAAAGTGGTATGACTACGATAGGTGGTGGCCCATGCACCAGAACGTTTTCCTTTGCGACCAAATGGGTCTAAATACCAAAGGCCAATATGTTCGCCAGAAGTTTTATCTTTAACTTCCCACACTTTTACGTCTTCATGAAATACCGGTACTGAACCTTCTGGAACAGGAGTAAAATCAAAGTTAAACAAACGTCCCGCTACATAAAACATAGCTTCCCGTAACTTATCTAATTGTAGATATTGTTTTACTTCATCTGAATCTAGTGAGTATTTGTCTTTACGGACTTTTTCAGCGTAATAGCGATAATCCCAAGGTGCGATTTTAAATTTGGCTCCTTGTGCATCTACTATCGCTTGCATATCTGCCACTTCTTCATCCACACGTGCTATTGCTGCCGGCCAAACTTTTTTCATTAAGTCCATGGCATTTTCTGGGTTTTTCGCCATGCGATCTTCTAAACGCCACTGTGAATAGTTATCGTAACCAAGCAGTGCAACACGCTCATCACGTAAAGTGAGGATTTTTTTGATCAGTTCATTGTTATCAAACTCGTCACCGTTGTTAGCCCTGCTGTAGTAGGTTTTCCAAACCTTTTCTCTCAATTCTCTCTCGTCGGAGTAAGTTAAAAATGGGTCCATTGAAGAGCGAGAATTGGTAATGGCATATTGTCCTTCTTTACCAAGTCCCTTTGCAGCGTTTGCCGCAGCCGAAACCAATGACTCTGACAAACCCGATAATTGGTCGGTATTTAGAAATAACACATATTTTTCTTCGTCTGCCAAAATGTTGTTAGCAAACTGTGTTTGTAAACCGGCTACTTCTTGATTGATGGCAGCGTAACGGGCTTTAGCCTCGCCTTCTAGTGTTGCGCCGTTACGAGCAAAACTATTATAGGTTAACCATGTGACTCTTTGTTCTTCACTGGTTAAGGCTTTTAATTCTTCACTTTGGTAAACGGCTTTTACTTTAGCAAACAGTTTTTCGTTACCTGTGATAGTTGAATTAAAAGCAGAAATTTTTGGCACCATTTCTTTTTGGATATCTCGAAACTCAGGACTGTTTTTATTAGAACCCCAAATACCCCAATAGCTAAATACTCTGCTTAAATCGCTGCCGGCTTTTTCTAAAGCCACTATAGTGTTTTGAAAATTCGCAGGCTCTGGATTGTCTACTATTGTATCTATTTCTGCCAACTTCAGGGCCATACCTTTTTCTAGCGCCGCTTTAAGATCTGTTAAGGCCATCTTATCAAAAGCTGGAACACCGCCGTAAGGTCCAGCATATTCTGCTAATAAAGGATTTTGATGTTGTATTTTTACTTGAGTTGCTGATTTTGTTTCTTGGGTTTTCGTGGAGAGATTTTCGCTACATGCACTTAATGCCACTAATACCGCACTACTAACTAGCACTACTAGGTTTTTTTTCATAATTCCTTGCCTGATATTTTTTATTGTTTTGATTTAGTTCGTCAGAAAGTAATCTAACGAGGATGTGAGTGTAATGTTCTGGCATCAAAGTACAAGGGAGTAAGGGGGGAACTTTGAATTTCATAACCTGCTATTTTGGTATGATTTATCATACCGGAGTAGCCTTGGCTATACGGTAATTAGATGTGCATTGGTTACAGTGTGATGATGTTGAAACCCAAGTTGAGAGGCTGACATGAAATCAGTTCTACTAGCTGCATGTATACTGGTATCGAGTCATTGTGCTGCTAGTTCAGATGCACTTGCAACAACCATGAGCTGGTTGCAAACTTGGGCTCCACAAAATATCGAATTCAACCTAGCTAAGTCTGCAATAAAATTTACTGGCTGTAAGCAGAAAGAGTATTTAGCCGCTTTGACCCAACCTTTAACCGAAAACTTTGTACTTGAAGTGGGCTTAGGTTATGCCAAAGGTAAACATTCTTGGGGAGTGTTTAGTCAAAAAGTTTCAGTGAAAGAATTTTCATTTATCCCTAGATATCAAGTTAGTCATGGTTTTAGCATAGGTTTCGGCTTGATTGCTCAATCAAAAACTGAATTTAAAACCACTCAAGGGGTTGAGTTTGACTTACCCAAAAATACTGAGTGGTTGCTGAATGCTCGCACTGATGGTTTTGCTAATGAACATTATTGGGAATGGACGGCGTCCAGTCAAAAATGGAGCGCTTCAGATGACTTTGGTGGGGTATTTGAAAGCGGGGCAACCAACATCAAAATTGCTTTAAGTTACAACGGCTATTTTTAGCCCTGTATTATCAACAATCTAAACCGCTGTCCCTAGCACATCTTTGTTTTCCAAATGTTGTGCATCGCACAATCTCAAGACTGTTTTTTTATCTGTACCATCCACTTCTGTAATACAGGTATTTTGAAAATCTGACAATGGCGACATATCATCAGCTACTATCAAATGTTGTTTAATCAATTCGCGCAACACTAAGCCATGTGTCATAACAATTAGACTCCCAGCAGTATTCTGATAGGTCGCCAATATAAAATCCCACGCAAGCTTTATTCGCTCTATAAATTGCGGATGAGTTTCACCGTTGGGCGGTGCATATCCTTCAGCAAAAATGTCAGGAGTGATGTCGGCGTAGGCTTTACCACGTAAATCGCCAAAACTTCTTTCTCTAAGTAGCGGTTGTAGACTGAATGCCGATTGTTTTATTGCTCGAAGAGGAGCCGTTGTTTGTTGGGTGCGTATGTAGTCACTGCTGATGATGTTGCCTATGGCAATATGCTGAAAACTCAGAGCTAGTTGTTTTGCTTGTTGATGGCCTAGTTCTGAAAGGGGAGTATCAGGTGTTTGTACAATTCTATCCCTGTTGCCGTTAGTTTGGCCGTGGCGGATCAGATAAATAGACATAAGGGGCTGTTCATCCTTCATATATCCTCGAGACTGAGGTCATTTATTTGGATACCAAGGCATTTGCCTTGAAGTTTAGTCATTCTAAACGAAATGTAAATAACGAAGGTAGGCGAATAAATGGCCCAGCCCCTATGCAAAAACCACAGTTTTGTTTTTATGAATAATAACGCGGTCTTCTAAATGGTAACGCACTCCATTAGCTAAGGCGGTTTTTTCACAGTTTTTACCCTTACGCACCATATCTGCAGAAGTATCACTATGGCTAATTCGCATTACTTCTTGTTCAATGATAGGTCCTTCATCTAGATCACTAGTCACATAATGGCAAGTGGCACCAATTAACTTAACGCCACGATTATAAGCTTGCAGATAAGGTTTAGCGCCGGCAAATGAAGGTAAAAAACTGTGGTGAATGTTGATCGCTTTACCTGCTAATTTTTTGCAAAGGTGTTCAGGAATAATCTGCATAAACCTAGCAAGTACGGTTAAATCTGCATCATATGCTTCGATAAGTTTTTCTACTTCAGCAAAGGCCTTTTCTTTTGGTTGGTCTTTAAAATCCACCCAATGAAAGGGGATATTGTGCCAGTCTGCAAATTGTTTCATTTGTGGGTGATTGGCAATGATACAAGGTATATCGCATTGCAATTCACCGCTGTGCCAGCGATGCAAAATATCCATCAAACAATGCGACTCATGACTAGCCAGCATCACTACTTTTTGTTTTTTGTGTGAATCAGCAATTTTCCAATGCATCTGGAATTTTTTAGCAATAGGAGTAAACGCTTGTTTGACGCTTTCTATGCTCATATTAATCGAAGCCGCTTTGATCTCATGACGCATAAAGAAACGTCCGGTTTGCTGATCTGTATGATGGTTAGCCTCGACAATAGTGGCATTTTGGTCAGCTAAAAATTGGCTCACGGCTGCGACTAACCCTACTTGATGAGGGCAATCGATGACTAATCTAAATGTTTGCGGCATAACTATTAAAACCTATATTTCCTTTGCGGCTTATTGTCACCCGTTAAAGCCAATGGCGTAAAGAACAAAAACTGCTATTTCAGAATAAACATAGTACTTGTCATTTGCATTTTTAACGCAATGATTACTAAGTAAACACCTAAACTCAGAATGATTTAAAAGCAAATCGTTTAGCTAATGGCCAAGATTGGCGAATATGATAAGACACCCCTTTTTTACCGGAAACTGACTCGTATAAATGAAATTCAGCGTTATGCCAATTAAATATTGGTTCGATTAAAGATGCTGGTGGATTGCTTGCGCACTTTCTGGCAAGAGTGAGATGCGCCACATAATCTTGTTTAGGGAGTTGTAAGCCTACTGAATTAGCTATTTGATGTAGGCGTTTTGCAAGTTGTAGATGTTCAATTTGAGTATCTTCACAGCCTAGCCAAAGTGCCTTGGGTTTTGACCAATAACCCACACGGTTTAGGGAAACATTAAATGTATGTAGATCAGAAATTTGCTCGACTCCCTCAGATAATGTATCCATTTGCTTAGGCGAGATTTGCCCCAAAAACGCTAAGGTGACATGAAAATTGGCAGCCGCTACCGGTGCATCGAATTTCGGAAAAGCTTTATTACGCCATACCTCTATTGCCAATTTTGTTTTAGTATCGGGTGATAAACCAAAAAATGCCCGCATACTGCTACCCCTTATGTTTGTTATCATCTTTGCTAGACACTCTACTCAAATTTATAATTAAACCCAAAGAGATTTCATTTGTTACCTGTTGAACATATCTTACCCGCTTTACATCAACAACTTATAGTTGGTGACGCCATTGTTGTCGCTCCTCCAGGGGCGGGAAAGTCGACGTGTTTGCCTTTGTCTTTACTCAAATTAGAAATATTTAAAGACAAAAAGATCATCCTGCTACAACCAAGACGTATTGCGGTTAGAGCTATTGCTGCTTACCTAGCAAGCCAATTGGGTGAGTCTGTTGGACAAACGATTGGTTATCGAATAAGAGGTGAAGTAAAAGTAAGTGCTAACACACGGTTAGTAATAGTCACAGAAGGCATTTTAACCCGAATGTTGCAAAACCAGCCCGAACTACCTGATGTGGGCTTAGTGATTTTTGATGAGTTTCATGAACGCAGTGTACATGCCGATTTCTCTTTGGCTCTGTGTATTGAGGTGCAACAGGCGCTTAGGGAAGATTTACGTTTGTTAGTGATGTCGGCCACACTTGATGTTGGAGCCTTAAGTGAATTATTGCCTGAAGCTAAATTATTAGAGTCTCAAGGTAAAAGTTATCCAGTAGACATAGTGTATCAAGGGGACAATTCAGGCTTACATTTATTTGAAAAAGTCAGTCGACTAGTGATCCAAGTTTTCTCAAAACATCAGGATGATTGTTTGGTTTTTTTACCCGGTGCAGCCGATATTAACAAAGCCGCACAGCGTTTAAGTCAATATTTTGGAACTGAGGTTGAGGTTTTTAAGTTGTTCTCAGAATTATCTAAGAATGAACAACAACAAGCTTTATTGCCTCACCCCGAAGGAAAACGAAAAATTGTACTCGCGACCAATATCGCTGAAACAAGTTTAACAATTGAGGGTATTGAAGTAGTTGTCGATAGTGGTATTGAAAAAAAGGCCATTTTTCAGTTAAATCGCGGTATCACTCACCTACAAAGCCAAAAAATATCTCAAGCATCTGCAACCCAGCGGGCAGGTAGAGCAGGGCGGTTAACTGCTGGCACATGTTACAGAATGTGGGGTAAAGAGCAGCACGATCGCTTAGCCAAACAAAGTACGCCTGAGATCATGCAGAGTGATATGAGCAGTTTTATTTTAGAAAGTGCCATTTGGGGAGCGGATGTTAGGACGCTGGCTTTATTAGATCACCCTAGTGATGCTCAGTTATCCCAAGGATTTGCTCTGTTAAGTCAGCTCGAATTATTTGATAAGAACAACAAACTGACCGCTTTAGGGCGCAAGGCCCATGGTTTAGGTTGCCACCCTAGTATCGCCGTTATGTTAGTGAAAAGTGCGCAGATGAGCAAAGAGCACTTAAGTCTGGCTTGTGCGTTAGCGGCACTTATTGAAAATAAAGATCCTATGGGCAGAACCAATAACGGTGCAAGCTTATCTGCTAGGTTACATTTTGTATTACAGCAAAAAAATCATCTTATTTGGCAAGCTATCCGTCAATGGCATTCGAAATTGGCGTGTGGTGTTTTAATTTGGCCAATCGAAGATACCGCTGTTTTGGTTGGTTATGCTTTTCCGCAATGGCTCGCAAAACAGAGAAAAGATGAACGTTATCAGTTAGTAAATGGAAGCGGCGCAGTATTGTTTGAAGACGACGCTTTAACCGCACACACTTGGCTAGCTATAGCGAATATGCAAACCAGTGATAGACAACAAGATAATGCGCAAATCCGTTATGCTGAGTCTTTAACCTTGTCGCAAATTGAGCAATATTTTTATTATTTGATAGAGAAAAAGGAGCGTGTTGAGTGGGATAATGTTAACCAAAGAATAGTGTCCGAAATGCAAAAGACCTTGGGCAAGGTTGTTATCAACAAACAATCCATCAAGCGTCCTTCACAGCAACATATTCAGACTATTTGGCAAGATGTCATTCATGCCAAAGGCATAACAAGTATTCCTTTTAATGAAGACGCACAGCAACTTATTTATCGAGTTCAAATTGCAGCAAGTTTTTCTGGTGCAATGTCACTTCCAGATTTCACTGAATCCGGATTGCTTAATTCAATTGAGCGATGGTTAATTCCTTACCTCACTGATACATTAACTTGGCAGCAATTTACTCAATGCCATTTTTTACAACAATTACTCAATGAATTGGACTACGGGCAGCAACAATATTTGAACAAAGAGTTACCGAAACGCTTGGCATTGCCTAGTGGTAGGAGTGCCCAGTTGACCTATACCAGTGACAAAACCGTGATGTTATCGGTACGTATGACTGAATTGTATGGATTGCAGCTTCACCCAGTAGTTGCACAACAATTCCCCATTACCGTTGAGTTACTTTCTCCAGCAGGTAGACCGATACAAACGACTCAAGATTTGCCTAGATTTTGGCAAGGCAGTTATAAAGAGGTACAAAAAGAAATGAAAGGCCGTTATCCTCGACATTTCTGGCCTGATGATCCAGCCAATGCCCAAGCTACAACACGTACTAAAAAAAGAATGAGCAGTAAATAATGAGTAAAAGCCCCGCAAGTAAATCCAAAACCACAAAAACTGCTACAGCGAAATCGACTTCAGGTAGCAAAGTTTCTATTTGGAAACGGCTTAACCCTTTTTGCTGGATTGGGCGACATTGGCTTAAATTACTGAGTGTATTTATCTTAGTAGTGGGGGCTTATGGGGTTTATCTGGACGCCCAAATAAGGGCGAAGTTTGCGGGGAATAAATGGCAAGTGCCAGCGCAAATCTATGCCCGTCCGATGCTTTTGAGGGTAAAACAAGAAATCAGCATTAAAGAGATTGTAGAAGAATTACAGTTGCTGGGTTATCGAAAAGTCACCCGTGCAGACAGCTCTGGCGAATACCAAGTCTTAAATAATCGCATCCGTATCCAGCGTCGTAAATTTGATTTCTCCCACGGCACTGAGGATTTACGTTACATTGAGATAAGCATCACAAATCAGCGTATCAGCCAGATCCAAGAGCTCAAACTGGGCCAAAGTATTAATTCTGTTTATCTCGAGCCTTGGCTGGTTACTCGTTTGGTCAGTAGTGGCCGAGAAGATCGTATGTTGGTACAAATCAACGATGTCCCGACTATTTTGACTCAGGCATTAGTAGCAGTGGAGGATAAGGACTTTTATCAACACTTTGGAGTGGCGCCACTATCCATCATCAGAGCCTTAATGGCGAATATTTCAGCGGGGCGCACCGTTCAGGGTGGCAGTACTTTGACTCAGCAGTTGGTTAAAAACCTGTTTTTAACCCGCGAAAAATCCTTAGTTCGTAAAGCAAAAGAAGCAATGATGGCACTGCTTATTGAAGTCCAATATAGCAAAGATGTGATCCTCGAAGCTTATTTAAACGAAGTGTTTTTAGGACAAAATGGAGATACCGGTGTTTATGGGTTTGGTTTAGCCAGTTATTTTTATTACGACCGCCCCTTGAATGAACTGAGTATTGATGAAATGGCCACCTTGGTTGGCATTATCAAAGGCCCTTCATATTACAATCCCCGTAAACATTCTGAGCGAGCTCTAGAAAGACGCAATATAGTGTTGCGTTCGATGTTTGAAAGTAACCATTTGTCACCCAACCAATACCAAGATTTAGTAAAGCTGCCGATTAAACTGGCTACTGGCGCCAGCTTGAAAAAAGATAAACATCCGGCTTTTATGGATCAAGTAAGACGTGAGCTGCGAATGGTGCTAGACAACCCAGATATTCGCCAGTCGGGTTTAAAAGTGTTCACGACTTTAGACTCTAATGCACAAGTGAAGGCCGAACGTGCGGTTTCTCGAGGTGTCGCAGTACAGGAAAAACGCATTGGCTTAAGCGGTTTTGAGGCGGCTATGATAGTAACCAACATTGATTCTGGAGAAATTCGTTCGATTGTTGGGGGCAGAAATACTGATTATGCTGGTTTTAACAGAGCGTTGGATGCCAAACGTTCTATTGGTTCATTGATCAAACCCGCAATTTACCTTACCGCGCTAGAGCAGGCAGCAGACTATAACTTAGCCACACACTTAAAAGACGAGCCAATAAAACTTAAAAGTACCTATGGAAAAATGTGGGAGCCACAAAATTCAGATAAAAAATTCCGCGGTGAAGTGCCACTATTGACCGCTTTGAGTCGGTCGCTGAATGTGCCCACTGTTACTTTAGGAATGAACCTAGGGTTAGGGAACATTGCCGATACTATTTGGCGCTTAGGGGTGGAAGAGGAACTCGAGTTGTATCCGGCGCTTACTTTGGGAGCGGTAAATTTTTCGCCGCTTCAAGTGAACCAGATGTATCAAACCATAGCTAACAACGGTCGTTATATACCTCTGCATTCCATTACTGCCATTATGTCAGCAGATGATAAGTTATTGTGGCACTTCGATATTTCCGAAGAGCAACGAGTGGATGAACAGGCTACTTATTTACTAAATTATGCACTACACAAAGTAACGCTAGAGGGCACGGCAAAAGCTATAAAAGATAAATTCCCTGATATCAATATGGCAGGCAAAACGGGTACAACAGATGATTATCGCGATAGTTGGTTCAGTGGTTTTGATAAAAATATTCTAGTAACCAGTTGGATAGGCAAAGATAACAATCAGCCTGTTAACTTAAGTGGTGCTAGTGGTGCCATGCAATTATTTATTGCTTATCAGCAACAACAAGAGCCTAAGTCGCTGGTGAGACGTTTCCCTGATGGTTTAGGCATTGCCCACTTTGATAATGCAACAGGACATTTAAGCAAAGCAGGCTGTACTGACACTTTTAGTGTGCCAGCTATCATCGATGCTCTGCCCCCAGTACCTAAAAAATGTTTTGGTGAGTCCACTGTGCCTGATAAGCCCAAAAGTTTGTGGGAAAAGATATTTGGATAGTAAATATAGGTGTTTACTGTAGCTGGGTAATTTAAATTATAGCTGCTGATAAGCGCCACTAGTCGGGCATGGTAAGTCGCTTATCATGTGTTAATCATTAGTTTTTGACATAATATGAATATTGCCATTATGGTTAAAAATACGGCAAAAGCATGTTTGATTTTTTGCTGTGGTAATTTCATTGAATAACGTTGACCTATAAAACTTCCCAGAATACCTATAATTGATATTATGGTAATAGTCGACCAATCCAATAGCAGGTTACTTTCGTGAAGAATGGATTGATATTTAATAAATCCCGCACCTGAATTGATTGATATCACCACCAAACTAGTAAAAATTGCTTGGCTCATTACTAATCCACCTAATAAAACTAGGGCTGGCACAATTAAAAAACCACCTCCAACACCAGCAAAGCCTGTCAATAAACCTACACCAATCCCCTGCATTATGGTTAACAAGCGATTTAACTCGTTAGGCGCTTGCGGTTTAAAAGAGTGAAACATTCTCCAAGCAGCGGCAAGCATAACAATTGCCAATACTATGACTTGTGTTGCGCCTGAAACATAGCTACTTGACCAAGCTCCCACATAGGCACTGAGCATACTTGGTCCGCCAAAATAAATGACCAGTGTCCAGTCGACCTTCTTTTGCTTTATACCTATTAAAGCTGTGGTTGCACTAATAGAACCAACAATAAGCAATGCACTTGCTATGGCTACTTTTTCAGAATAACCCAAACCATAAATTAGCATCGGAACTGTTAATATTGCACCGCCTGCCCCTAAAATACCTAGGCTCAGGCCAATAAGGCTTGCACCAATAAAAACAATAAACATTTTATAAACTCTTACTTATACCAATAGAAATACTAGCTATTGATTTTTGCACTATTGCAACTAGATACTGCTTTGACACAAAAGAACACACCTTAGTATTGGTGCAATGCATAACCACCTTTTAAGTGGCCGACATTTTCAAATCCTAAGCGTACAAGAGCTTGTGCAGCCAGTTGAGAACGGCTACCACTGCGACAAACCAGTATGAGTTGTTGTTGTTTATTATGTTTATGTTGCTGCACAAATTCGACTAATTGCGTCAAGGGCACATTGTTTTCGAAATTTTTGTCGTGCTGCAGTGCGTATTCGTAGGGCTCACGAAGGTCAATTAATTTCATATTATTTGGTTGTTCTAAAGCTTCGGCCAAACTGCGACTAGTATATTCACGCACTGATACTTTTTGGCAATCACCAATTAAAGCTCCACACATAATTTCAGAGCCTGATTGATCGACAATATGTGTATCCATTAGTGTTTTTTGAACTTCAAATTGTTTGCTGTCTATTTCGTCAGCAATAACTTGTGCAAGTAACGAGTTGCGTGATATTTCGGCTGTAATACTAGTAGTAAACTCATTATTATAATCATGACTGGGACAAATAAGGCTGTCAGTGCCGATAAGCGATTTTAATAACTGCAAACTTGTAAACATAGCTGCTGCACTACTGCCTGAAAAATTGGTTCTGCCAAGACTATCCATTAAGAGCAAATCACCACAAAACCCGTAATGAACAACCAATTCGTCTGTTGCAGCGTTAGCAGGATCACAAAGTAATAGGCTAATACTATCTGCGGTATGGCCAGGCGTGTTTACTTTGACTAGCCACTTATCGCCCAAGATAATGTAGGAGTAGGGTTTGCCATGAATTATTGTTGTCTTTGAGTTAATTGGCCATCCAAGAATGTCTGTTTGCTGCTGGGCCAAATAATCTTCGGCAATATCTCCTCGACATGACTGGTGATCAGCGTGGCCATGAGTGTCGATAACGGCAACTAAATTTAGGTCCTGGCAGGTCAGCAGTGTTTTCAGGCGTTCAGTTAACTCGGGCAACGGGTCGATAAATATTGCAGATTTAGTGTTTTTATCCACATACAACCAGCTGCATCCACCACCGACTTTAAATTGAATTAGACCTTCTAGGGGTATTTTGTCAGCAATGATATCTGTGTCTATAGTTAAACAGCTTTGTGTCAACGCTTGAGCTGCAAAAACTATTCGAGTGCAAGCTTCGTCAATTTGTTGTTGTGTCATCGCTGGCCCAAAGGACATTCGAATTGCGGATCCACTTTGCCATGCAGGAAGTCCCATAGCGTCTAATACAAAACTGCGTGTGACCTTTGAACTACATGCAGAGCCTGAGCTGACCCTTAAATTCGCGGCGTCGAATAAATCCATTATTTCTTTAGAGCTAAACTCAGGGATAGCAAAGTTAAGGGTAGTTGGTACTGAATTTTCAAAACTATGATTAAACACAATTTTCGGGAAGGCTTGGGTTAAAGCAGTGGCAAGTTGTTGGCGAAATAAGTGGAGTGTTTTTAAAGGTGTAAAAGTATTCTTACTATCGCCGTTGAGCATACTAAATATTACATTTAAAGCCGCTACACCTGGTAAGTTTTCAGTACCTGATCGTAAACCACTTTCTTGGCCGCCACCGGCAATAAATGCCGTAAATGGTGCGTTTTCTTTAACATACATAAAACCAATGCCTTTAGGAGCATAAAGCTTATGACCACTAAAGGGGGCATAGTCAATACTGGTATTAGCCAAGTTCAAATCTGTTTTGCCTAATGCTTGTACGCAATCTACCATCCACGCAGTACTTTTATTATTGGCACGTATGGTTTGGTCTAAAAGTTGGATGTCTTGATAAACACCGGTTTCGTTATTAACCGCCATGGTACAAATTATTAAGGCATTGGGTACCTCTTTTGCGATAAAATCCATATCAAGCTGACCCATTTCATTCACTGGAATTGCTTTCACTTCGGCGTTTATTTCAAGAATGTTATTCCAGTGCTTGAGTGACTCAGGTACTGCTTTATGTTCAGTAGCACCATACAAAAGACAATATTTTTTACTGCTATCAAGCGTTTTTTTCGCACTGTATAATGCTGATAAAATAGCTGTTTGAATGCCTTCTGTAGCGCCACTAGTAAATATAACTTTACCGTCACCAGCGCCAATAATATTTTTTGCCTGCTGCCGAGTTTCCTCAATTATCTGTTTTGCCTGAAGCCCTGTAACATGACTACTACTGGGGTTGCCAAAGAGTGTTTCCATGGTTGATAAAGCAGCCTTCGCGGCTTGCGGGAGCACTTGAGTCGTAGCATTTGCATCCAGATAAATTAAGCTGAGTGGTTGCTTTGGGGTGTTAGGTAAATTAATCATAAAACTCTCTCAAATTATTCTGTAAATCGTTGCAGCAAAAGCGCTAGATCCAACAACTTCAAACTTAAGGGAATTTTTTCACCTATCGTAAGGTTTTTCTTTGCTTATTATCTTTTAAAATAACGATCCTGTAGTTTTATATTTCAAGTTACTATGGTTGGTTAGTAAAATATTCTCATAGTGATGAGTTGGGAGTAAATTTTACTGTTTTGTTAGATAAGAGTTTGAAGTTAAATACCTGGCTAGGGTGTCTTTTTAATGACAACGGATTGCGGTCTTTTTTGATCTTCTTGCCTATATTGTCCAGGTAAATGAGATTGTTTATTTATCCTGTTTTGGATAAAACCACTAATAGGTGGTGGTTTTGAACAATCAATTTGAGCCCCCAGAAAACCTAATAGTACGGCAGTTGTTTGTTTGCTAGTACTACTGCAATCCGCACGCACTTTTAGGCTGTCTCTTAGTTTTTCATCTTCGGTCATAAAAGGATCTTTGACTTCTGCATCTATTATTGGCGAATTTTTATGTTGCTGATAATTCCGAGATGCTTGTTCCGCCAACCTATTTTGCTGCTGTTGGTTAAAGCTGTTTAGATGGCGTCTTGCCATACTGCTCGAAAGAGTACGGATTTCTGGACTAGGTGTTACTGCAATGTTTCTATCCGTAATGATGATTTCATTAATATCATCGTTTTGTACGGGCTCTTCAGGTATCTCTTCTGGTACTTCTTCAGCTAATTCTGGCTGAGGCGTTTGCGTTTGCGGTGAAACTGGAGGGTATTGAACCTCTGAGTTCAAAGTGGTTGCAATTTCGCTATCTGCGGGTGTTTCGACAACGGGAAGCTCTTCTTCTGGCTCAACTAGCTGAGGTTTTTCCTCTTCAATAATATCTACAGGGATTTCCGGTGTATTGGAGGGCAAATCAAAAATCAATATTGCCTGAATGACCTCTGGCTTTTTTGGGGGCGAGTCTAATACTGAAGGAAATATAACCGACTGAGCAACTACATATATAACTACCAGGTGCGCAAAAACTGATAAAAATAGAAACTTGTTTCTTTTAAACACTGCTGCTCGCGCATGGCCTTGATGAATGTTTAGGATTTAATAGAGTACCCTGTTTTGAATTAGTTCAAAATAGCAATGATACCAAAATTCAATAACGGTGAGTGGGAGTAGTTAGGACAAATGCAGTATTTTCAAGGCACTACTTCTAGAGTCAGTAACAAGTACTTCGGACTGGCTATCAGAAAATATACTTTTAGTGACTTTTTCCATCACATCATGTTCGTTCTCATTAACCGCTACCACAATAGTGACTTTACCAATATTTTCTAAATCCATCTTCCCAAGCATTGTTATTGCAACTACATCCTCAGTGGTTAACGATATTCCCGAGATATTGGTGTAGTCAATTAGGATTTTTTTATATTGACTGATGACACTTTTGTACTCTTTGCTTTGGAACATAAACATCAAGTCTAATGAGTTCAGATTGCCCTCAAGAGTAATGCAAGCAATGTTTTCTGTAATGGAAATGTGGTATTGCATTTTTTGTATATTATCCATCGAATGTGTAGTTGAAGAGTAAGCCAAAATTGAGTATGTCGCACTGATATCTTTCTTTCAAGCTGAGACTGTGTATTGAGCAAAGCCCCATTTTGAATACATGCACCAACTTGATCCCATTATTACCTTTTGCACCAAAAAAACGCAGCCAAATGCAGTAATTAGTAGTCGTGACTTGTTAAGATGTTGATTTTGTTGATAAAAAAATATGGCATGGGACTTGTTGTAGTTCTATCAATTACTGACAACACATAACAATAAACTGGGAGCTACACCATGAAATTAGTTACTGCGATCATTAAGCCTTTCAAGCTTGATGATGTGCGCGAAGCAATCTCTGAAATCGGAATCGATGGTTTGACTGTTACCGAAGTGAAAGGCTTTGGCCGTCAAAAAGGTCATACCGAATTATATCGTGGCGCGGAATATCAAGTGGACTTTTTACCAAAAGTGAAACTTGAAGTTGCCGTGCAAGACGACCACGTCGAGCGTTTAGTTGAAGCCATTGTTGGCGCTGCTAAAACCGGCAAAATTGGTGACGGTAAAGTATTTGTGTATGACTTAGAGCATGCCGTTCGTATTCGTACTGGCGAAACAGATGGCGAAGCCATTTAGATTTTAGGAGAGGAACCGTGGAAATTACTTTTGAATTGGGCTATGCCCTAGATACTTTTTACTTTTTGATATGCGGTGCGTTAGTCATGTGGATGGCCGCTGGTTTTACTATGCTCGAAGCGGGTCTAGTTCGCGCTAAAAACACTACCGAAATTTTAACTAAAAACGTCGCTTTGTATGCGATTGCTTGCATCATGTACATGGTTTGTGGTTATTCAATCATGTATGGCGGTGGTGATTTTACGTTATTCCTAAGTGGCATCACTGCTGATGGCGCAACAGGGGTAGCGGAACCAGCTACTTATGCTCCATCTGCTGACTTTTTCTTCCAAGTGGTATTCGTAGCTACTGCTATGTCTATTGTTTCAGGAGCGGTTGCTGAGCGTATGAAACTCTGGGCTTTCTTAGCCTTTGCTGTTGTTCTTACTGGCTTTATCTATCCTATGGAAGGTGCTTGGACGTGGGGCGGCGAATCTGTATTTGGTTTATACACCCTAGGCGACCTTGGCTTCTCTGACTTTGCAGGCTCAGGCATAGTGCATATGGCTGGTGCGTCAGCAGCTTTAGCTGGTGTGATATTACTAGGTGCTCGTAAAGGTAAATATACAGCCGATGGTAAAGCTCATGCTATACCAGGTGCTAACTTACCTTTGGCAACCTTAGGTACATTTATCTTATGGATGGGGTGGTTCGGTTTCAATGGCGGTTCTGTTTTAGCTACTGCTAGTGTTGAAAGTGCAAATAGCGTTGCTGTGGTATTTATGAATACTAATGCCGCTGCTGCTGGTGGCCTAGTTGCTGCGCTTATGTTAGCCCACATCTTATTTAAGAAAGCTGACTTAACTATGGCATTAAATGGTGCTTTGGCCGGTTTAGTGGCTATTACAGCTGAACCTTCAACTCCTTCACCTTTGCAGGCAACTTTGTTTGGCGCTTTAGGTGGTATCTTCGTTGTGCTTAGCATTATTGCTCTTGATAAAGCTAAGATTGATGATCCAGTTGGCGCCATTTCAGTTCATGGTGTAGTGGGTCTATTAGGATTGCTACTTGTGCCAGTGACCAACGATGGGTCTACTTTTAGTGGTCAGTTGATTGGTGCCGCTACTATCTTTGTATGGGTGTTTGGTACTAGCTTTATTGTTTGGGCAATCATCAAAGCAGTAATTGGTATTCGTGTTACTGAAGAAGAAGAGTACGAAGGTGTAGATATAAGTGAGTGTGGTTTAGAAGCTTACCCTGACTTCACTAAGTAAAGTACTCAACCATTCGTCATTGATAGATGAGTGAAGAGATAAGTTAGTTGTAATAAAGACGTTTAGTTAACTTATTGATTAGATAATTATTAGCCCCGCATTTGCGGGGCTTTTTTATAGGTCTTACTCTGCAGGGTTTAATACGGATTGGTATAAGTCAGTGCATTGAACAGCAAAATCAGAGTATCCTAATAACACTGTTAACCTTCATATTGTGGCCAATGAAAATATCTATATTAATGAGTCTGGTAATTTGGGGTTTAACTAGCTCTCAAAGTTATGCTTATGACCGAATAACGGGTGAACCTTTTGCTTCTCGTTCTGAAGTGATAGCACAAAATGCCATGGTTGCAACCAGTCAACCTTTGGCTACTCAGGTTGGTTTGGAAATTCTCAGGCAAGGTGGAAATGCTATAGATGCAGCCATTGCAGCCAATGCTATGTTAGGGCTAGTTGAGCCAACTGGCAGTGGCATAGGAGGGGATTTGTTTGCTATTGTATGGGATGCTAAAACTCAGAAATTATATGGGCTTAATGCCTCGGGCCGCTCACCACAATCCCTGACATTAGAGCACTTTAAGTTACAAGGACTAGACAGTATTCCTTCCCATGGGCCTTTACCCGTATCTGTCCCCGGTGCAGTTGATGGTTGGTTTGAGTTACATGCTAAGTTTGGTAGTTTACCCATGACCAGCATTCTTTCCCCTAGTATTGAATATGCTAAAAAGGGTTTTCCTGTTAGCGAACTAATTGCTTATTACATGCAGCGAAGTGCGCCTAAACTAAGTAAGTTTGCAGGCTTTAAAGAAACCTATATGCCTAATGGCAAGACGCCAACTAAAGGCCAGATATTTAAAAATAAAGGCTTAGCGGTTACTTATGAAAAAATTGCCACCGGTGGGCGGGATGTTTTTTACAAAGGAGATATTGCTCGCTCAATAGCAGCTTATATGAAAGAACAAGGAGGCTTTTTAAGTTATGAAGACTTAGCCAGCCATACCTCTGAGTGGGTTGAACCAGTCTCAACTAATTACAAAGGATATGATGTTTGGGAATTACCACCTAACGGTCAGGGCATTGCTGCTCTGCAAATTCTGAATGTTTTGGAACAGTTTGATGTTGAGGGCATGGGGTTTGGCTCAGAACAATATATCCACACTTTCGTCGAAGCTAAAAAACTGGCTTTTGAAGACCGTGCCAAGTATTACGCGGATCCTGCCTTTAACGATATTCCGGTAGATTGGTTAACTTCTAAAAAGTATGCCCAGCAGCGCCGAAAGTTAATCGACAATAATAAAGCAGCTAAACGTATTGATGCGGGGTTAAATCAAGGAGATACCATTTATCTCACCACCGCTGATAAAGACGGCAATATGGTGTCCCTTATTCAAAGCAACTATCGTGGTATGGGATCGGGTATGACACCCACAGGTTTAGGTTTTATGCTGCAGGACAGAGGTGAGTTGTTTAGTTTACAAAAAGGGCATTTTAATGTTTATGCGCCTAATAAACGACCATTCCATACTATTATCCCAGCTTTTATTACCCGTAATGGTCAACCTTGGGTCAGTTTCGGGGTGATGGGCGGCGGAACTCAGCCACAAATACATGCACAAATTGTGGTGAATTTGATAGATTTTGGGATGAATTTGCAAGAAGCCGGTGATGCGCCCCGTATGTTACATTCTGGTTCTAGCCAACCTACAGGTGAGTTAATGACCGACGGAGGTTATGTTAGCCTAGAGTCAGGTTTTGATTCTAAAGTCAGAAGAGAGCTAACTAAAAAAGGTCATATACTGCGGGATGTAGTGGGTTCATATGGTGGTTATCAAGCTATTATGCGCGATCCCAAAACAGGGGTATATTACGGTGCGTCAGAAAGTCGTAAAGACGGGCAAGCGGCGGGTTTTTAGGTAATAAAAGTGCAAACGATAAAATATGATTGCGGCTGATGTAACAGGTCATAGCAGCACATTAAAAATCGATACACTATGCGGGTTTTGAAGTCTATTACTGGGGAATTTAAAAAATGCGAATATTCTTATTTTTGAGTACCAATAGCGCTGTTATGGTTTTAGCACTATGACTCAAGCTCAAAAAGGCATCTGCGCAGAACCTAACTTACATGGTTTGTTTTTGACTTTTACTGTGGTTGACGACGACCCTCAAGCGATACGCGTCAAATTAGTGCGAATTTTGGATTTATTGTCTCATTTCGATGATGAATATTACGAGGCTATGGTGTCTGGTGTGCTCGCCATAGGCACCGATTATTGGTACGAACTGTATCCAAATATTATCCCCAGAGAACTTGCACCCTTTCCAAATATACATTGTGAAGATCGCAATTCTCCAAACTCACCTGGTGATTTATTTATCCTAGTTAAGGCTGATCGTATTGATATTTGCCATGCTATTGGTGTTGAGATTATTCAATTGTTAAAGCCTCACGTAGATTTATATGAAGAGGTCAGAGGATTTAGATATTTAGACGGCAGAGATCTAACCGGATTTGTTGATGGTGCTGAAAATCCAAGAGGCATGCAGAAATTTAATGTTGCTATAGTAGGTGACGATGACCCTGATTTTACTGGCGGAAGTTATGTGCATATCCAAAGATACCAGCACAATATGCAAAAGTGGCAGTTATTGCCCGTTGCTAAACAACAACAGATCATTGGTCGCAAGAAAACCGATAACACAACACTAGATGGCGCCGATTTAGTCTCGGACTCCCATACTGCACGTGTTCAATTAGCCAGCCAAAGTGGAGGTATGCTGACACAGAATATGCCTTATGGAGACATGTCTACTCAGGGATTATATTTTGTATCTTGCGCGAATAGCCCACAACCTTTTGCTAAACAACTGCAAAGTAGGGTTGTTGGTGATGAAGAAGGTAATTACGATAAGTTACTCGACTATACTACAGCCGAAACTGGCGGGGCGTTTTTTGCGCCATCAGTTACTTTTATCAAACAACAAGCTAAAGACTAAGTTCACTTAACCTTATGTATCAATATTCTGGGAAATGTAGCTGTGGAAAAGTAGTTATTCACTTTTCTAGCCCTGATGCGATAAGCCGTTGTAGGTCACGTAAGTGTGACTGCGATTATTGTATGCAACGAGGAATTGAATATTTATCTGATCCCCATAGTCAGATTACCTTTATATCTAAAACGCCACTGAGCCATGAAATACAAGGCTCAGAGCAAGCTAAGTTTTTACTTTGTGCAAAATTCCAAACAGTTGTAGGTGTTGGTTATATTGACGAAGATGCTTCTATAGGCAGTCTAAATGCCAGACTGTTAGATGAATTTGATAACTTGCAGGGTGGTTTAACTGTTTCGCCTAAAACCTTAGATAAAACTGAAAAGGTAAAACGCTGGCGTGAATTGTGGTCGCAGCTGAAAGTGATTTGATAAGATTTTGATTAACGATCCCTGAGGCGCTATTTAACACTGACCCTCTTTAAAAAACCGGAATGCATTTACAACAATAATATTGAACCATCCCAATCATCGGCTAATGCTGAATGTTGTAACTTGGCACATTGTTCGAGGTGATGAATAGCGAGGCTGTCTTCTGGGTACATATCCAGAGCTTGCTGGAAATGGATGATAGCTTGTTGCCAGTTTTGTTGTTTTCTATAATCCAAACCTTGTTCAATTAATTTAGCGTTAGCTAACTTCAATTGTTTTACGTTTGTGTCTTGATGATCGATAATTTCATATACTTCAATCGGGGCTTTTCTGCCTTTAACTCTTACCCAATCGAGTAAGCGATATTCGAACAAGCCTTTAGCTTCTGCTTGATGCAGAGTCTGGGCGCTAATGACGATGTCGGTATTGTATTTAGGCGCTAGGGCTTCAAGTCGATAGGCAATGTTGACGCTGTCACCTATTACCGTTGTGTCCATTCTGTCATCTGAACCAACTGTACCAATAATCACTGGGCCAAAATGGATGCCAATACCAATATTTACTGGTGGGTAATTACAGTTTGCTCGATGTTCATTATAAAGGTTAATTGCATAACGTAAATCGAGTGCGGCACGGATCGCGTCTTGGGCTTTGTCAGTATTAGAGCCTGCAGGTCTATCAAATAACGCCATCACAGCGTCGCCGATAAATTTATCAATAAAACCATTATTTTTATGAATGGGTTCATTCATTCGCAAGAAATAGGAATTTAAAAAATTCATTAATTCTTGAGGGCTCATTTGTTCGGATAAGCTAGTAAAACCACGAATGTCTGAAAATAAAATAGCCAGTTCGTCTTCGTCTGCGCGGCCAAGTTCTAAGGTTTCTGAGCCATGTTTGGCGAAGTGATCAACAAATTGTTTAGGTACAAACTTACGAAAAGTTTGGTTTAAACGCATGGCTTCGTCGGCTTTGTTTTTATAATGTTGTAGTGTTGCTTCACTTTGAGATTGTTGTATTTTTTTGATCTTGCTTGAAGTACTACCAGTTAGACCCGCTGTTTTTTTAAGAAGCACAACTAACACTATTGTGTAGAGTGCAATAATAGCTAATAAAAACAGCGGTAATGGTTGTAATACTTGCTCAAGCATTAGGTGTATTTTATCTCTTTATAACTAACGAGTTATTATTCATTTCATAATTTTTAACTGCAGCGAGCTGCGACATTAGCCAATACTTTATCTGCTATTACTAATGTTTGTTGCACAATTTCATCACTATGTGCTGCAGATACAAAACCGGCTTCATAGGATGCAGGGGCTAAGTACACGCCATTTTCTAACATACCATGATAGAAATGGTTAAATTGTTCGGTATTGCAACTAATGGCTTGTTGGTAATTGGTGACGCGCTCTACGTCGGTAAAAAACAGACCAAACATACTGCCGGCGTAGTTAACAGACATCGGAATTCCATGTTTGTTCGCCAGTTTTTTAAATCCTTCAGCTAAGGTTTGCGTGGTTTTTGCAAGTTGTTCGTATAAGTCAACTTGCTCGATTTCGCATAAGGATGCCAAACCAGCTGCCATAGCAACGGGATTTCCCGACAATGTGCCTGCTTGATATACCGGGCCGTCTGGGGAAATATGCCTCATGATTTCAGCTCTGCCACCAAATGCGCCTACTGGCATGCCACCACCTATTACTTTACCTAAACATGTGAGATCTGGTTTGATATTGTATTTTTCTTGGGCTCCGCCTCTTGCCACACGAAACCCCGTCATGACCTCATCAAAAATAAGCAGCGCGCCGTATTGGTCACAAATATCTCTAAGACCCTGCAAAAAACCATCAACTGGGGGAATACAGTTCATATTACCTGCGACGGGTTCAACAATGATACAAGCAATATCTTCAGGATGTTGCTTAAAGGCATTAGCTACTGAATCAAGGTTATTGTATTCCACTGTAAGGGTATGTTTAGCATAATCAGCTGGGATTCCTGGTGAGCTAGGCACGCCAAACGTGAGTGCACCAGACCCTGCTTTTACGAGTAACGCATCGGCATGACCATGGTAACAACCTTCAAATTTTAAAATTTTATCGCGATTGGTAAAACCTCGCGCTAAACGTATGGCGCTCATGGTGGCTTCTGTACCTGAATTCACCATACGTAACACTTGCATTGAGGGAACTAGTTCACTGACTTTTTCAGCCATGATCACTTCTGCTTCAGTCGGTGCACCAAAACTTAATCCATTAGCTGCGGCATCAATCACAGCCTGACGAATTTTAGGATTGTTGTGGCCTAACACCATGGGTCCCCAGGATTGCACGTAATCGATATAACGTTTGCCATCTACATCAAAAATATAAGGGCCATCAGCTTTGCTGATAAAAGGAGGTGTACCACCTACGGCTTTGAAAGCTCGAACGGGTGAATTGACGCCGCCAGGGATATGTTGCTTGGCGCGAGCGAAAAGGCTTTTTGATTTTTGCATAATGACTTCTTTTTATTAAATGAATTTATTTGCTTTTAATTAGCAGTCTAACTGTTTACGTGCCAGAGCACTTCACGATCAAACTGGGTAACAATATTTTCGACCCCAAGGGTCATGGCAAACAATGCCATGCGTACTAATACACCATTATCGGTTTGGCGGAAAATAGCGAGATTAGGATTAAGATTCAAATCGTTGTCTAGTTCGTTGGCCTCTGCCCGCGAGTCCCTGGGTAGTGGATGCATTATTACCGTTTTAGATTGAAAATGTTTAGTGTAAATTTGCTGATTTAAGCGAAATTTCCCTCGATATTGATTCGCTTCTTCCTGGGAGGGAAAACGTTCTTCCTGGATCCGTGTCTGGTAACAAATATCTGCGTCTACACTGCCTTCAAATTGATGGGTAATGGTGTATTTATGCCCTGCATTTTCAATTGCATCGATAATATAGGTGGGCATGGCTAATTCTTTAGGTGATATCAAAGTAAAACGCACATTGTTAAATAAACACAATAATTTAGACAACGAATGTACAGTTCTGCCGTACTTTAAATCACCAATCATGGCGATATGCATACCATCGATGCTACTGCCATGATCGAGTAGTTCTTTTTGGATAGTGTACAAGTCTAATAATGCTTGAGTAGGGTGTTCATTAGCACCATCACCACCATTGATAACAGGAATTCGACTGCCTTGTGCAAATTCAGCCACAGATCCTGAGTCAGGGTGACGCATTGCAATAATATCTGAATAACCACTTAGCACTCGTGCCGTGTCGTATAAAGATTCACCCTTAGCTAAAGCAGAGTTACTCAGCCCTGTAGTTTCACGTACTTCACCGCCTAACAAATTAAATGCGGTACCAAAACTGACTCTGGTGCGGGTACTCGGCTCGAAGAACAAATTGCCTAAAATAGCGCCATTTAACACTGTTGTACGCTTTTGCCGTTTGGCGTAAGGCAACATTTGATGGGCGACATTAAATACTCGCTCAATTGCGTCGCGATCAAACTGACTGACCGACAAAATATGGCTACCTTTAAAATTCATTTGCTGTGTAACTTATACTACCTTAGGATGTTGAGTATTTTAACAAAGTTAGTGACTTGGGTCTGTTGAACTTTCATATGTCGTCGAGATTTTCTTCGAAATGTTCTCAATCAAGGCAAAACCTGTGAATTTTGGGCATCCAAATAAACTGGTTTTAACGCCGAGTGAGGGCGTTTCGAGGAAAACCCTACGGGCTGAGCCATTTATTCGCCTATCTTCGTTCCTCATCTTTCGTTTAGGATGACTAAACTTCAAAATGAGCGCCTCGGTATCCAAATAAATGACTTCAGTCTCGGCGACATATGAAAGCTCAACAGACCCTTTCTAATAACAATGTCATAAATTTACTATTGGGGTCGGTTTTATAGTTTGCAAAGGGCTCACAAAACTCAAAACCGTAACTCTTGTACAGTGCAATTGCAGGTTGAAAAAAAGGTTGGGAGCCTGTCTCTAAACTTAAACGTTTTAAATCACGTGTTTTTGCTTGCTGGATAATATGTTCGAGTATCCGAGCTGCTACACCCTGACGTAAATGCTGGCGAGCCGTGCGCATCGATTTGATTTCAGCATGTTGCGGGGATAGGGTTTTTAAAGCACCACAACCTAATAGCTCTTGTTGTCGCCAAGCAGTCCAGAAGGTGATATCCGTTTTGCGAAGTTTGTCTAGATCCAAGGCATGGACACTTTCAACTGGTGAAGTGGCGTACATATCGTCTAAATGTTGTTGCAATAGTTTAGCTACTTTGGGGTGGGTTAGTTTATCTATTTCTATTCGCACAAAACGCCTAGGTTATTATTTTTATATTATTAAGAATAATA
The DNA here is from genome assembly GCF_000314995.1 of Paraglaciecola arctica BSs20135. Classification (GTDB taxonomy): domain Bacteria; phylum Pseudomonadota; class Gammaproteobacteria; order Enterobacterales; family Alteromonadaceae; genus Paraglaciecola; species Paraglaciecola arctica. Next base: position 52,030 of record NZ_BAEO01000055.1, read on the forward strand.
ACTTAGGCCATTTAACGTTTTCAATAGTGGATTATCTTTGTTTATCTTTACTCTTACTTTGACGGTGAACTTTTATCGGCCTGGACTTATTTTGTTTATTTGAACTGGCGCGATGGCTATTACTTTTATAACTACTTTTATGATTCGAATTGTAAGTTCTGGCACTATTTTGAGTGTTAACCGTAGAGCGTTTCTGGGTATTATTTTGTGTTCTTTGTGATGAATGCTTCTGTGATTTCTCACTATTCCTTTGCACTGAATCAAACTTAGCTGTTTTGTTAGCTTGATAACCATTTTTCAGCTTTTGTTTGTGTTGATTTGGGCTCTGGTGCTGTTCGATAACCCGCTGTTTGTTAGTTACCCGATTGCTGCTCTTATTCGTTTTAATATGACGTTCCGATGTCGAACGTTGAGTTAAGTGCTGTTTAACTTGTACCGCATTACGTTTGTGATCTTTTCTAGCATAATCACTTACATTTAACACTCTCTGTTTATCAATTTGTTGATAGTGTTTGTTGCTCTTAATATTATTATTTCCGACATTGATATGACGTACAATATTCTGCCCATTAACCCGGTATTGCACACCACGTCTATGGTGTTGGTTATGGCTCCAACGAGGATATTCTGTGACTCGAACAACTTGGCGATTATTAGACCAGCGTCTATTGGCGTGGCTACGGTAGTCATAATTAGCCACTACATGGCGGTTACGCCAATTAAAACCACCAAAATAAAAGTTTGGGCGCATATTGAAACCAATACTCCAATAGAAGCCTGAATTGAAAACGTAATGACTAGGTCTATGCCAAAAAAGTGGTTGGTAGTTATGCCACCACCAGTCACCATAAACAACACGGGTATCATAGTAAGGTACGTAAATAACTTCTTTATGCACGGTTTCTATTACGATTTCATCGTTTTCTTGTGCAACGTTCACATAGTCATTGTTTGTCAAATTACCTTGTTGGTAAGCTTTTTGGCGTAAGTTTTGGACGCTAGCTAACAATTGTTCTTCGTTCACTAAAAAAGCGCTACCTAAGGCTTGTAACCAGTCTAAATCTTCGCTGAGTGTCTGTAATAAGTCGTTAAAAGGTACCAAAGCCTTAACACTGGGATCCCAATCTTTGTCCTCTACCGCATCAAGGGCTTGTTGTTCATCTAGATCTTTATTTGTGGCTCGCCAACGTGCGGCTTGGATCACCTCTAAAGGGTAGGTTGCGGCCACCAAAATGTGTGAGAGTAAGGTATCAGGGTATAGAGCAATAGGCGCTAACATTTGATCAAGTTGTGCTTGGTCAATCTCAACAACTTCAGAGGCGTCTGAGTCTACAACCTGCTGCGCTTGGGCAATTTGTATAAGGTTGCCTATCAATAGGCAAACAACACATAAATAAATGAATAGGTACTTGGTTTGACTTCGCATAACCCTTTCCTTCTGTAATCGAAAATCCCAGTGTGACCAAAAAATGGAGGTCGCACTTAAGACTGTAGATTAGGTTATACCTTTGTTAGTCTTAACCATGGCTGAATGCGCAGTGGTATTTAATCCGAATTCAGGTTATTTAAGCAAATCTTTATCGAACTGATGGCCTAACTTTTCTGTTTTAGTACGAATGTAACTTCTATTGTCATCGGTTATTCCATGATCAATAGGAGTACGTTGTGCCACGTTAATACCCATATTGGTTAAAGCTAAACTTTTCTTTGGGTTATTGGTCATAAGGTTGACATTTTTAACGTTCAATTTATCTAAAATCAACTTACAGATACCATAATCTCTAATATCAGCATCAAAACCTAAGTGCTCATTTGCTTCAACAGTATCCATGCCTTCATCTTGTAGACGGTAGGCGCGAATTTTGTTTAGCAAACCAATGCCTCTGCCTTCCTGACGCAGATATAAGAGTACACCTTTGCCCTGCTGAACTATATTTTGCAAGGCCTTTTCTAGTTGAGCACCACAGTCACATCGGGTACTAAACAATGCATCACCAGTAAGGCATTCAGAATGAATACGAATAGGCACGATATCATCTATGTCCCATTTACCGTATGAAAGGGCGACATGTTCTTGCCCTAGTACATTATCAATAAAACCATGGATGTGAAATTTACCCCAATGAGTGGGTAATTTGGCAGAACTAACATATTGATACTGATCTAATTTAGGCTTCATATTTGTAAAACGTACTTAATTAAAGGGAAAGTTGTAAGCTATTTGCCCATTTACGGGGTACTTGAACATGCAAATTTAAGTACATATCTTATCCGGAAGTATTTGAGTATATGGGAATGATTTAGGCTTTTACAATAGCTGATATACTCAAACCACCTCAAAATGTGTATTTTTAGGTGGTTTGGGTATAATTATCTAAGTTGAATAAAATCAGTCAACGCATGAGGTTTAGCAACACCATATCCTTGGGCAAAATCAACCCCCATTTTACCTAGTTCTACCATTATTTCAGTTGATTCAACAAACTCGGCGACTGTTTCCATTCCCATGGCTTTAGCCACGTCTTTAATGGAATTGACCATGGCCATATCTACAGGATCAACCAATATATCTTTTACAAAACTACCATCTATTTTGACTTGATCAACAGGCAGGTTTTTTAAATAGTTGTAGGAAGAAAATCCACTACCAAAATCATCTAAGGCAAACAAACAGCCTAATTTGTGGAAAGTATTTATAAACTCTAATGTTTCATCCATCTTTAAAATGGCCATGCTTTCAGTGATTTCAAAACACACTTTTTTATAAGGAATTTTATGTTTTTCAAAGGCATTTAAAACAAATAATTTGAGCTCTTTATCGGCTAAAGAGTGGCCACTTAAATTAATACTGACTCGTGTCAGTTCCGCGTTATGTTGGGGATTGTTGTCTAACCAACTAAAGTAATTTTCTATAACCCAGCGATCTATTTTTGCGGTGAGGTTAAAGCGTTCGGCAGAAGGTAAAAAAGCTCCAGGAGCGACAATATTGCCTTCCTGATCTCGCATTCTGAGCAATATTTCATAATGATGTCCTTCAGAACGTTGGCTTAGTGCTTGATAATGTTGGTAATACAATTCAAAACTGTCGTGTTGCAGGGCATGATTGATATGAGTTACCCAAGACATTTCAGACTCATAACGCTGCATATGTTTGTCTTCACTAGAATAAGTATGTACTTGATTACGGCCACGTTCTTTGGCTAAATAACAGGCTGCATCAGCCATGCTTAATAATTGCTCTGGGGAATTGATATTAGGCTGCCAAGGCACTTGTCCAATACTAATGCCTAAGGTGAAGATCCGATTTTCCCAAACAAAACGAAATTCTTGTACTGCATTCAGTAGTTTGTTAGCCAGCAAGTAGGCCATTTGCGCATTATCACCTTCAAGTAATACACCAAACTCATCACCTCCAAGTCTCGCTAAAATACCTTTATCCATCACTACTGCATCTAATTTTTGTGATAGTTGTTTGATTAATAAGTCGCCTGCTTTGTGCCCACAGGTATCGTTCACCACCTTAAACTGGTCTAAGTCCATGTAAAGTAGGGTTAGATCACTATTTTGATTTTGCGCATTAACTAAACCGCTTTGAAGTCGACGTTCAAATTCACGCCTGTTGTAGACTCCTGTGAGTGAATCGTGTGTGGCTAGATACTCCAAACTAATATTTGACTGCTTGCGCTCAGTGACATCTGATATGGAGCCATACAAATACTGTTTATCGTGTTCTCGTTTGATTTGGCCTGAGATTGCAAACCAAAATTCACTACCATCTTTGCGCACGCCTTTTATTTCTTTGCCAATGACTTTATCGCCTTTATGTATTTCTCCCAGCATAATCGCGCGGTCTTGGGGGTTGGCATAAAACTGCGACGCATTTTTTATCTCACGTAACATTTCAGCTTCGTCGGTATAACCAAATAGAGTGCACATAGCAGGATTAACGCTTTTGAGCTGACCGTCCACACTTGAGGTATATAACCCTTCTGCAGAATTTTTAAATAAGTCGTAAAAGTGTTGAAGATCTGTAATGGCTAGTTGTTGTTGTATGTTGCGACGGTAGGTCAACACACGTTCATGAGCTTCAATCGCCAGTGCGATTAGCATAATGCCTAGTATGATTAACACTGCTAACAGCAGAGATATCTTCTGAGTTAATGGGATACCAGATAAGAATAATGTCACCTGACCAAAGCCACTTAATGCAATGCAGGTTAGTCCCAATAAACAAATCAAGTTAGCAATTTTTTTGTCGGGTTTATGATAGAAAAAACCAAGTATAGTGATAAGTGAGCCAGATAAAGCCGCCATCAGCACCGCAAATATTATCTGTTGTCCGCTATCTGTGGAAAAAGCCATGCCCAGAGTAATAAACCCGAAACTATATAAAGCATAGCGCCAAACAGTAGGGACCTCTTCTAATATTGCAAAGATGACTTTTGCCGAAGTTAATAATAATAACCCAAACAATGCACAGCTGAGATTGGATATGTAGGCAGTGATCCCCGTTAATTGACCTAAAACGCCCTTAGTGTTTAAAAACAATAATAAAAAAGTTGCACTGGAAAGTGCAAACCAAAAACGCACTGGGCTGCGCATAAATATATAAGTAATCAAAAAATAGCAGGCCAGCAAAGCAAGGCCACCACTAATAAAACCAATAATTGCTACAAGTAATTGCTCTCTTTCGAGCAATGATGATTGCTTGTCTAGGTCGACAGAAAAGACTAATGGGCCATCGTCGTTAATTCTTAAAAAAACCGTAACCGCTTGTTGTTCTGCACTTATTGGGGTAAGAAATAATCGGTGACTAAATGCACGTTTTGCAAAATCTCGATTGCCACCCATTAGGTAGGAGCCTAAAATTCGACCTTTTTCATCTAGTAAAAAAACATCAACATAATCTAAGTGAGGATTGCCAATAGTCAAAAAGTACTGTTCCTCATTAGGAGCATCAAACACAATGTTGAATTTCCCCCATAGGCTTTTATCTTGGTTTACTTGATTAGGTTTATAGCTAGGTTGCCAATCTTGTAAATTTTGGATGTCAGATAATTGCGTTCGCTTATCAGCGATTAACCAGTCAATTTGGCTTAGTAAGTTTACATGGGAGTTGTGCTTTGATATCACTACTTGCTCTGATGCGATATTATTTGAGTGCCAAAAAGCACTTAAAAAACATAATATTATACCAATTGAATAGTGTGATTTCATGGTTGCTCTGTAAATATGACGGGTAATATACGTTGGCGCATATTGCACTTTATTACTACTATTTTTGCAAAAATATCTGTGCGAACTCAAGAATAATAAACTTAGCTACTACAGGATATTTCCAATTGTTTTCCCCAATCGGGAGGAGGAGCAGAGAATTTTTGGTATTCCTCAATTTCTTCGTATGGTTTTTTCAAAGCAGCAATAAATTGGTGAAACATATCAAAGTTCCCCTCTTCTGCTCGATCAATCACTTGTTGAGTTAAATAATTGCGCAATAATATATGTGGGTTGTGTCGACGCATCTTTGCTTGTCGTAGTGTTTGGCTGATGCCTTGTTCCATTAACGCTAAAGTATAGTGTTTTGCCCATTCATCAAATCTCTCACGATTAATAAACTGATCCCGTAATGATTGATTATCACTAAAGATGTCAAACTGACTTAGCTGTCTGAACGTTGCTGAATAGTCCTTTTTTTCCACCGCTAAAATGTCCAACCATGTATTGATAATATGAGTGTTGGCTTCGCCATTTGATGATCCAGGCAACAGTCCTAATTTGTTATGCATGAGTCTTGAATATTCTTTTAGCAAGGTGGGTTCATAATTACTAAGAGCTTGTTTTATCTGTTCTATTTCTAAGTAAGGAGTAAAGGCTTGCGCTAAAGCGTTTAGGTTCCATAATCCTACTCCCGGCTGACTATCGAAGGAGTATCTACCTTGAGGATCAGAGTGGTTGCAGATAAAAGTGGGTTCAAAATCATCTAAAAATGCATAAGGCCCATAGTCGAAGGTAATGCCATGAATTGACATGTTATCTGTATTCATTACACCATGGTTAAAACCAAAAGCTTGCCATTTTGCAATTAACTTGGCTGTGTCATGCACAATTTTCTCAAGCATTGCTAAGTAAGGAGAGTCGGCCTTGGTGCATTCTTTGAAGTGATACTTAAAACAATAATCAAATAAGTTTTGTAGTTTCTGAGGTTGTTTACTGTGATAAAAGTATTCGAAGTGGCCAAAACGTAAATGACTTTGACAAACACGGATCATCTTAGCCGCTTGTTCTTGTTTTTCACGATATACAGGTTCGTCACTGGTAATCAAACATAAAGCCCGTGAAGTAGGAATACCTAGGTAATGCAAAGCTTCACTGGCTAAATATTCTCTTATGGTGGAGCGTAAAACTGCGCGCCCGTCAGCAAACCTTGAATAAGGAGTGGGTCCTGCTCCTTTGAGATGTAAATCCCATGGTTGATTTTGCTCATCAATAACTTCTGCTAACAATAGCCCACGGCCATCACCTAGTTCAGGATTCCAGTGTCCAAATTGATGCCCGCCATATTTTTGCGCCACAGTACATTTATTCAATACGCCGTTGTCAGCATACAGAGCTTTGAACAAATCGGCCTCAAGTTGCCATTCAAAAGGTAGATTTAATTCTGCTGCAAGATTATGATTAAATACCGCTAATCGTGAATTCACCAATTTAATTGGCTTGACTTCACTACCCAGTGCAGTAAGTTCTTGAGCGAAAGAGTGAACTAACCTCATATAATACGCTTATGTATTAACACTAATTATTTACTCACCCCTTTGGGTTTAAGACTAAGGATAAAACATGAAAAAAATTCATATCAATATATTAAGCATTATTTTTGTTGCAGGTGGACTTATGTCTCAACCCGTACTCGCCGCAGATGTGGCAGCAGGTAAAGCGAAATCTGCGGTTTGTGCAGCCTGTCATGGCAATAACGGTATTTCCATGATCCCTATGTATCCTAACCTAGCTGGACAGAAAGAGCAGTATTTGGTTTTACAGATGAAGGCATTTCGTGATGGAGAGCGCAAAAATATGGTGATGGCACCCATGGCCGCAGGCTTAAGTGATACAGATATTGATAATTTGTCCGCATATTTTGCAAGTTTAGATCCAGCAGGGAAATAAACTGACTGATGTTATGCAATTTACCCTACGACTATCACTGTTTCTTGTTACAAAGAGTAATGAATGACTGAAAATTTTCAAGCCATCACGCGGTTCATTGTTGAAATTGAAAAATTAAAAAATGTCGAGCGTAAGATTAAACCGGTTGGATTATCACGTTATGAAAATAGCGCTGAACATAGTTGGCAAATTGCATTATTGGCGTTAACACTTTTGCCTTACGCAGAACAAAATCCAGATCCACTAACGGTTGTCACTATGTTGTTGTTGCATGACATAGTCGAGATCGATACCGGTGATAAGTTTGCTTATGACGCTAATCATGATGATTATGAAAATGAGTTAGTGTCGGCAAAAAGGATTTTTGCCATTTTGCCTGATGAGCAAGAGCAAGCTTATCTTAAATTGTGGGTTGAATTTGAACACGCACAAACACCAGAAGCACAATTCGCTAAGGCAATTGACAGGTTAATGCCGGTGCTCCAGAACCTCCATAACGGCTGCCAAAGTTGGATTGACCACAATGTTTCAGTTAGCCAGATCCTACATAAAAACGCAGCTATTGGAAAAGCTAATCCGCAATTGTGGCAATGGCTGAAGCAGCAAGTTATAGAAACTGGGGAACGGGTGGGATTGAATCGCTAATAAAAACTACGAATAGATACAGATTTTCAAACAAAAGTGGTCTTAGTAGAAGTCAGTGCGTATAAAGCATTAAAATTTGTTATTAAGGAACGTCAGATGATTATACTCCACCACTTAAATAACTCCCGCTCGCAACGAATTTTGTGGTTGCTAGAAGAGCTTAATCTTGAATACCAAGTTAAACCTTATCAAAGGGATAGTGTTACTAACCTCGCGCCTAATACTCTGACTCTAATCCATCCTTTAGGTAAATCTCCAATCATAACCGATGGAGATATCACTATTGCTGAATCAGGTGCAATAATTGAATACTTAATCGGGACTTATCACAAAGAGAGCGCCGAGGGACAGCTTGTTGACCCGCAGCGTGGTAATGAAGTACATAGGCAATATACCTATTGGCTGCACTTTGCTGAAGGTACTCTGATGCCGCCTTTAGTGGCTAAGTTGGTACTTGATAAGGTAAGAACCAATGCCAAACCATTTTTTGTTAAAATAATTGCTAACAAAATTGTTGATAAATTAATGGCGTCTTATTACGGGCCGATTATTGCCAAAAACATGGATTATATTGAAAGCCATTTAGCCCATAACTCTTGGTTTTCAGGTGAAGAGTTAACAGGGGCTGATATACAAATGAGTTTTCCACTCGAGGCTGCTGTAGCACGAGGTAATACCAAAAACTTCCCAAATATTACCAAGTTCGTTGAAAAAGTTCATGCAAGACCCGCATATCAAGCCGCCTTAGAGAAAGGTGGGAAATACGATTATGTCTAATACCAATGGGTATAAAGTTTTCTGAGAAAGCAATTCTTTATACCAATTGGTATAAGATGTCTGTGAATCCGTAACCTCTAAGGTTTGAAAGAATTCTTCTGCTTCAAGGTTTACTTTTTAGCATTTATTTTTCTTCTTTTTCTTTAGATATACTCATTTCCATCATCAGTTTTCTGGCTTCTTTGGGGATGAGTTGGGTATTGTCTTTTTCTAAATCTTCATCATCAGGTAAAGGTTGGCCAGTAAAAGCATGTAAGAATGCTTCACACAATAATTCAGAATTAGTTGCATGACGCAAATTATTTACCTGACGGCGAGTACGCTCGTCAGTGAGTACTTTTAATACTTTAAGTGGGATCGAGACTGTGACTTTTTTCACCATCTCACTTTTTTTACCGTGTTCTGCGTAGGGATGAATATATTCACCGTTCCATTTTGTCGAATTTGCCATATTTATATTCTTTTGTCTTTCTTATGCATCGAAATTCTAAACATTACGGGCAAAAGGTCAATGATAGACTTCTAAACATCTTGACGGCTTTGCGTACAAAGCTTATTTTAGACGTCTAAACGGCTAAATACTTTTGGAGTTACCCATGGCGTCTTACGCACAAGGGATAGATGCATTAAATCAATCATTATCAGAGGTGCAGGGAATTGATGTATCTTTTGAATTTTTTCCACCTAAGACTGAATCAATGGAACAAACGTTGTGGAAGTCTGTAGAGCGCTTAGCGCCGCTTAAACCGTCTTATATGTCTGTGACTTATGGCGCGAATAGTGGCGAGCGTGACAGAACCCATGATGTGGTGAAGCGTATTCAGGCAGAAACGGGCATTCAAGCCGTACCACATTTGACCTGTGTGGATGCAACCCGAGAAGAACTTATTGAAATTGCCAAGGACTATTGGCAAAGCGGGATCAGGAAAATTGTCGCATTACGTGGTGATTTGCCAGACGGAGTTGAAAAACCCCAGTCTTACGCTTCTGATTTAGTGACGTTGCTAAAAGAGGTGGCGGACTTTGAAATTGCAGTGGCCGCTTATCCTGAAAAACACCCAGAAGCGCCTAACAGCCAATTTGATTTACTTAATTTAAAGCGTAAAGCCGAAGCCGGAGCTACTGAAGCGATCAGTCAGTTTTTTTTCGACGCTGAAGTCTTTTTGCGTTTTAGAGATCGTGCCGCCGCGGCCGGTATTGATTTGGACATAGTGCCGGGTATCTTACCAGTGACTAATTATCAAACCTTACAACGTTTTGCTGGTTTTACTAACGTTCATGTACCCCAATGGTTACATAAGATGTATGACGGCCTAGATAAAGACGACCAAACGACCCGTAATTTGATGGGCGCCAATATTTCCATGGATATGGTTAAAGTATTGGCAAAGGAAGGGGTGAGAAAATTTCATTTTTATACACTTAATCGTAGCGAATTGAGTTATGCAATTTGCCATATGTTAGGTGTTAGAGCAGACTAGTCAAATACGAGCTATTGAGGTTATTTTAAGTTAATGCAGCTTAAATTTACGGGAATTCTAAATTTTCAACAAAACATGACAGTAACAAAACGATTTTTGTTACTGTTTTTTGGCCATTGTAAAAAAGACAAAATAACGGTTTCTGCTGGGCATTTAGCCTATGTCTCATTGTTATCACTGGTCCCTTTCATCATGGTTTTTTTTACCATGCTGTCCGCTTTTCCTGCTTTTGCGGAAGTCAGAGGCGATTTAGAAGAACTCATTTTTAATAGTTTTGTACCTACGGCTGGAGACCAAGTACAAACCTATATGGCTGAGTTTGTTGGTAATGCATCGGGTATGGGCGCTATTGGAATACTTTCTCTGGTTATTGTTGCTTTATTGCTGATATCTAACATTGATAAAACCCTAAACAGTATTTGGCAATCTAAGAGCGAACGACCGCTTATTTTTACCTTTGCAATTTATTGGATGGTTCTGACCTTAGGGCCGCTGTTGATGGGCTCTAGCGTTATAATGAGTTCATACCTAGTGGGATTGGCCAATTATGCCGAGGAGTACACCGCAGGTCTAACCACTACCTTGTTAAAAACCTTACCTTTTATTACCTCAGTATTTGCCTTTTTTATTATTTATATGTTGGTGCCAAATAAAAAGATTTCACCCAAACATGCAGCTTGTGGAGCTTTGGTGGGGGCGGTTTTGTTTGAAGCAAGCAAAAAACTGTTTGCTGTTTATGTAACAAGTTTTCCTTCATATCAGCTTATTTATGGCGCGTTAGCGGTCATACCTATTTTGTTTGTATGGGTATATTTATCTTGGGTCGTGGTGCTGGTGGGTGCAGAAGTCACTCATGTTTTAGAGGTGTTTTTGAACGAAGAATCGGAAGATACATTTACAGAAGATGATGGCGAAGATCATTCGTCATCATCTTCTAATGAATGTTAACTTTTCATGCTAGAAATAAAGCTATTTGATTCAGATATCGCTTTATTCATTTCTAAAATCAATTGATTAATTTCCTTCTTAATTCCATTGAACTCACCTTGTAGTGCACCTACTGCACTAGCGTTTAGGTTGTGCTTTAAATACAGTACGTTATCTCTAAGTGCAGATAAGATGGGAGCCATAGTGCTCTCAGCTTTGCGCATAGTGCGAACTAAGGAAGTATAGCGACTTTGGGTATCTTTTAGTTGCTTTTGACTCTCACGTTTAAGTTTGACGTTAGTATACTTTTCCAGTTCATCTTCCCATTCATCAAATAATGCTTCTGCAACACTCTCTACTTTGTCAATTCGGCTGGTTAATGTGTTGGCAGATTCTTCACTAGCTTCAAACTGGTCTTTGAGCTGCTCATAAACGTCTTGTAATTCACCTCCATTAAAGTTTATTAACTGGCTGAATTCGTCTAGTGCTGAGCTAAATTGTTGTTGTGCATCTTCTTGTGAATCTTTTGCGTCTTCTACCCTATCGACCAAGATATCGCGTTTTTCTACACCAACTTTTTCCCAAGCTGCATAATAGGCACTTTGGCACCCAGCTAAGAAAATTATCAATGATACTAATATTAGTTTTTTCATAATTAACCTTTATAACGGGCGGCATCAATAATGGCCCAGATATGAAAAATAAAGCCAAAAAAAGCCATGAAAAACAAAATTCCCGTGGCTGCTAAAGCATAATTTACACTCACCAACACAAAAAATATGATGGCTGCTAAAATTCTACCTTGTACTAGTTGGCCTAAGCCGGGAATAAAAAAATTGCAAATCGCGGCAATTACATTGCCACCTGAACCTTGACCTGACATATTCTGTCTCCGTTAAAATAAAGTAAATCTTGATACGTTTAAGTAGTAAATTAAAACATTAAAGAACAATTAACAAATGGGATATGTAAATTAATATGACTCAATTTTTCCCCTCGATCCAACCTTTTTCATCTGAAATGTTAGGAACATCTAATGGTCATTCGTTATATCTAGAACAAACCGGCAATCCTAAGGGCATACCAGTACTTTACATCCATGGTGGCCCAGGCGCAGGAATTGGAGAAGATTACCGTAGATTTTTTGACCCTGATAAATATTGGATAATAGGTTTTGACCAAAGAGGATGTGGTAAATCTACACCATTTGGAGAGCTTGAAAATAACAACAGTCATGCTTTAGTCGACGATGTACTTTTGATACAGCAACACCTCGGGATTAACAAGTGGGTGTTATTTGGTGGTTCTTGGGGCTCAACTTTGGCTTTGCTGGTGGCTATTCGTCAACCCGAGAGTGTAATTGGCCTTATCTTACGTGGAATTTTTCTAGCCAGAGAGCAAGATTACACTTGGTATTTAGAAGCGTCAGGTGGCGCTGCACAACTTTTCCCAGAATACTATCAGGACTTCATAGCACCAATTAAAAACAAACCTAAGAATGTCTCGATTGTTGATGCTTATTATCAAATATTCACTAGCAATAACGAAGTGCAAAAAATGGCGGCCATCAAGGCATGGTGTCTGTGGGAAGCTCGGATCAGTCGTTTACATTGTCAGCTTGACGAAGAGCTGTTGGTTGCAGATGTGCATCGAGCTATTAGTTTGGCTTTGTTGGAATGTCATTACATAAAACATGCTTGTTTTATCCCTGAAAACCATATTTTGAATAACATTGGCAAGATACAACATCTACCCGCTACTCTTATTCACGGTCGCTATGACAGTGTATGTAAAATTGAAGCGGCATATTCGTTAAGTCGACAGTGGCAAAATAGTCGACTCAATATCGTGCCTGAATCTGGGCATAGTGCAGTTGAAAAAATGATTACTCAGGCGTTATGTGCGGCCAGCCAGTCTATGGCTAACTTTTGGTTGGGACAACAATGATTGCGCTAATCCAAAGAGTAAAGCAGGCTAAAGTTGAAGTCGCAGGGCAGACCATAAGCGAGATTGGTCAAGGAATTTTGGTGTTGTTAGGGGTAGAAAAAAACGATGATAAAGTTAAGACACAAAAACTCTGTCAGAAAGTCATGAACTACCGTATTTTTTCTGATCAACAAGGAAAAATGAATCTAAATGTGCAACAAGTGGCAGGTGAATTGTTAGTGGTTTCACAGTTTACCTTGGTCGCGGATACGCAAAGTGGTAATCGCCCGAGTTTTTCAAGTGCTGCGCCTGCCCAGTTAGGCGAAGAGTTATACCAATATTTTGTCGAATGTTGTCAAACAAGTGGAGTGCCTTGTCAAACAGGAGAGTTTGCTGCAGATATGCAGGTTTCATTGCTGAATGACGGTCCTGTTACTTTTCAACTACAAGTATAATTTGCCGCTGCCCGTTTTATAGTTTCTAATAGCTTGTTGTGGTTAAGCTTCTTCAGCTAACTAAATACATAGGGAGCCTTGATTAGATGTATAAAATTGATACGCCATCGAGTGAACAAGATTTTACTGAGTATTTTGCATTTCGTTGGAAAATGCTAAGAGAGCCATGGAAATTCCCTGAAGGCTCTGAGAAGGATGAATACGAACAAGTGAGTCAACATCGGATGATGCGTAATCCCGATGGTGATGTGATTGCAGTTGGCCGAGTGCATATGAATTCGGCTGAAGAAGCTCAGGTACGTCATATTGCTGTCGAAAAAGCTTACCAAGGCAAAGGGTTAGCTAAAATGTTAGTGGCCTCCTTAGAGGCGGTAGCCAGAGCAGAAGGTGCAATACGTATTGTGACCAACAGTACTCAGGCATCAATCCCACTGTTTACTAGCATGGGGTTTAAAGCGCAAAAGGGAGCACCCAAAGAACTAGGAGAGCAACAGCGTCAGCAAATGGTGAAAAAGCTCACCGATCCAAGTAGTATTCTGTTGCATCCCAAATGGTGTAAATTATTACAAAGTACTTGGCATGACACCATTCCTATTAGTGAACAAATGGGTATAAAACTGCACCAATATACCGGGCGTACGCTTGAGACGCGGGCATCACTGAATAAAAATATCAATCTGCATGGCACTATGTTCGCCGGCAGTATTTTTTCTCTGGCGACATTGACTGGTTGGGGGATGATATTTTTGCAGCTCAAAGAAAAAGGACTAGATGGTGAAATCGTATTAGGTGATGGCAATATTCATTACCATAAACCTATAACCATGCAGCCTAGAGCGTTATGTAATATTGAGTCTCTGGCTGGCAAGCTTGAACCTTTGGATAAGAACAAAAAATGCCAAATTAAGCTGAATGTCGCTATTTTAGATGGTGATAGTGCTGTCGCTGAATTTTCTGGAGTATTTTGGATATTACCCAAGACTGAATGAGTGAATCATTGAATTTTGGACAATAAAAAAGCGCGATATTCGCGCTTTTTTTGTAACTGTTAATTAGTAATTTATTATTACGCAGTCATTGAATTTTGTAGCTTTTTCATTGCGTTCTTTTCGATTTGACGAACCCGCTCTGCTGATACTTGGTACTTATCTGCCAAGTCTTGCAAGGTCGTTTTGTCATCCGACAGCCAACGAGTTTGGATGATATGTTGGCTACGATCGTCAAGTGTTTTTAGCGCCGCATACAATCTGCTAGACGCATTAGAATCCCAATCAGCATTGATTACATCGGACTCTACATCTGTTGTTTTATCTTCAAGAAATTGTACGGGTGCAAAACTACCACTTTCGTCATCGTCAGCAGACAAATCGAAAGCCTGATCATGACTGCTCATGCGAGCTTCCATTTGCAACACTTCTTTGGTACTTACACCCAAGGTTTCTGCTACATTTTGTACTTCTGCATGGGTAAACCAACCAAGACGTTTCTTGTTTTTGCGTAGATTAAAAAACAACTTACGTTGGGCTTTAGTAGTGGCAACTTTTACGATACGCCAGTTCTTCAATACAAATTCATGTATCTCAGCTTTTATCCAGTGCACCGCAAAAGAAACTAAGCGAACACCAACGGTTGGATCAAAACGTTTAACGGCTTTCATCAAACCAATGTTGCCTTCTTGAATTAAATCAGCTTGCGGCAAACCATAACCAGAATACGATTTTGCGATATGTACCACAAAACGTAAGTGCGACATAATCAGCTTTCTAGCAGCTTGTAAATCATCATCTTGTTGTAAACGTTCAGCTAGCCCACGCTCGTCTTCAGCGCTGAGCATATTAATACTACTTACTGCCTGGACGTAAGTTTCGATACTTCCCGTCTGCGGGACAGTTAATGTCAGTGTGCTTAAATCTGTGCTCATAGTTACCTCGTATTACACATTGGCTCGCGATTCTAGCAAAAAAAAATCTGCTCTGCGACCTAAATTCATTCCATAAAATTTGGAGTTATTTGGCCTTACTTTAATAGACCGTTAACTTGTGAAAAAATTCCAACCGATTAGAAGATGTTGTGTCATAAATAGTTATTTCAACCCTGAGGAAAGACATTAACATGTTGCTGGTTGCGAGTTTAGGTTAGTTTAGACTACGAAGTGATGATCCATATGATCAAACCTCCTCTTATATAGGCGTTTTTAGGCGTTTTGGAAAGCTAAGTGTACATATTCGCCCGCGCCAAACATTCCGGCTAAGCAATATTAAAGCGGCGTTATATAGTGTCGAAAGATAGTGTTGAAAGTGAAATTAAACAATTATTATCATTGATAGAGCATTGAAGCTGAGTATTGGATCGGGGCTGCCAATATTTCTAAACAATTGCCTCATGACTTAAAAATGACGCAAGCATTCTACAACGAGTCGTTGCAGTAAGGCATTGCGATGCAGCAATCTGCGAGTGACGAAATACAACATTAGCTGTATTAAAAACAGTCTATTCATCGCCTTTTTTTTAGTGCTATGATAACCGTTATACTATTTTTTTAAACTCGTCAATCAATACACACAGTCTGATAATATTGATCTAGCGAATAGCCCACAATAAAAAATACTTGGACAGGACGTATATGTTTGCTTTTATAGCTCGCCAACCAATATTAGATAGAGACAAAGAAGTTTTTGCTTACGAGCTTTTTTTCAGAGATGGTAAAAATGATTGTTATCCCCACGTAGAAAGAGATGAGGCAACTACCAAGCATATTGCCAAAAATTATCAAACACTTAATTTGGATGATATCTCTTGCAGCAAAAAATCTTTTATTAATTTTCAATCTGAAACACTGATGGGGGGCTTGCCAGCTTCTCTTGATCCAGAAAATATAGTGGTGGAATTGGAGACTGGACGTAACAACGATAATAGCCTGTTGGATATGTGTAAGCATGTTAAAAAAATGGGATATAAAATTGCTTTGGAGGATCGCCGCCTGAAGCCTAGTTGGGACGACTTTTTACCTTACGTTGATATGCTTAAAGTGAATTCTAATCATGAAAACTTAGACTTTTTCGCTAAAAATGTTAATCGATTTATTGATTCTAATGTGCAACTGATTGCAGATAAAGTTGAAACTCAAGATAGTTTCAGTATTTTTAAGGATATGGGCTTTGATTATTTCCAAGGTTACTTTTTTGCCCGCCCTGTATCTGTCACGAACAAAAACTTACCGACCTCCAAACTTACCTTAGTAGAGCTGATGGGCGCTAGTTCTAGTGAATCATTTGATGTTGAAAGCATTAATAGTGTGATCGAGCATGATGTAGGTTTGTCGTATATGTTATTGCGATTTATCAATAATCCAATGATTAATAAACGTTATAAAATCACTTCATTGCGACATGCCCTGAATTATATGGGCGAGGTAGAAATCAAGAAGTTTATTGCCTTGCTGGCTTTGGCCAAATTATCCGATGATAAACCTTTAGAGTTACTGCATTTATCTTTGGTGCGAGGCAAGTTTTGTGATCTAGTGGGTACAGAAAAAAATATCGGCAGTAACCCTCCTACTGCATTCTTAGTTGGATTGTTTTCAATGTTGGACGCCTTGCTTGATCAAGAAATGGAGTCGCTGGTCGAAAAATTGCCATTAGTTGATGAGGTGAAAGAGGCTTTGTGTGGTGGTCAAAATGATTTATCTATGTACTTGATGTTAGTCAAAGCTTTTGAAAGTGGTAATTGGTTAAAAGTAATTAGAATTTCTAAAATTCTAGAAATAGATCAAAAACTCCTGCATAGCCTATTTAACGAAGCTATTCTCTGGGGAAATGGCGTTCGCCGCTCTATATCCCCGCATTTTCCAGCATCTAAAGTATAGAATTTTTCGACAGGACGCAGCAGTTGCATGAATAAGTTGTTCAAAGAGCACCTAGTGGTGGCGCAAAACGCATCTGGCAGAAACATGAATGTGCCTTTGTATCGGTTTGTTGGTGTGAAGCCGGGACCTAAGGTTTATATTCAGAGTTCAATTCACGGTGCTGAAGTGCAAGGCAATGTGGTTATTTATCAACTTATTCAATGGCTTAAAACATTACCTATTTGTGGCGAGGTGTTATTGGTTCCCAACTGTAATCCGGTCGGCACCAACATCAAAGCAGGTGAATATACCTTAGGGCGTTTTGACCCTGTTAATGGCACAAATTGGAATCGTGGCTATTACTATGATGATGCTTTTATCCATGAGTTTGCACAAAGCATTGATGATGAAGAATCTATACAGTCGATAAAATCTCGATTTCGACTAAAAATGAAACAACAATTACAAACTAGATTAAGTGAAACTTGGGGTATCGGCCTAGCCCAACACCTTAATTTGAAGCTGCAACAATTAGCATTTGATGCAGATTATGTACTGGACTTGCATAATGGACCAGTATCAACACGGCACATTTACGTACCTGAATATGCCAAGGTTTCTGCAAGTTTGTTTAATATTCCCCATGTGATATTTATGCCCAATGTGTTTTCTGGCGCCTTGGATGAAGCCACGTTTTGCCCATGGTGGTTATTGACAGATTTAGTCAGTAGCAAGCGTAAGGTGCCAGTTGATTTTGAAGTTGAGGCTTTTACTTTGGAGATGGGTAGCCAAGAAGTTATCAGTTTTAAAGATGGTGAATATGACGCTAAAAGTATCCTAACTTATCTAACTGCCAAGGGATGTTTACCCGGCAGTTCAATTTTGCCCGAGAATATGTCACGCAAAGCTGTCACGCTAAATCACTATAAGACACTTTTTACGCAGCAAGGTGGCATAGTGGAATATATCGCCAAACCTGGCGACTTGGTCAAAAAAGATCAGGTTTTAGCGCGGGTGCTTAATGTCGACAATTTAGATACAGATAGGGCGACGACAGATATATTGGCGCCTTGTGATTTGGTGGCTATTTTACATTTTCCTTCCGCTTCTGTTTTAAGCGGTACTCAGTTGTATAAGTGTTTTACCGAGTATTTTGAGCTTTAGCGTTTGAGGCTTTTTATAGGTCACACTTTGGGTAGAACAGTTCCGTTTATTTGGTCGTAAATCAGCGCAGTTTCAACATGCTTGACTTCTTTTCTTGCGGTAATGGCATTAAACACAAAGTCTCTTAAATGTTCTGTATCCCCCAAGCTTGCATGGAGTAAAAAATCATTTTCTCCACCCATATGATAAAGACTTATCACTTCTGGCAGCATCGCCAACTGCTTTTGAAACGTATCCACAGTGGGTCGACTGTGATCAGATAGGCGGATAGAAATCATCACTTGAATATTGCCACCTAAGGCTTGGAAGTCGACGTTTAATTGGGCGCCCTTTATTACCTGTTCACTTTGTAATTTTTTAATTCTTTCAAGACATGAAGAGGGGGCCAGTCCAACTAACTCTGCAATATCTTTATTGTTCATTCTGGCGTCTTTGTACAATGCAGCCAAAATAGCAATATCTGTTTTATCCAGCGGGCGTTTTGTCATTACTATTCTCTACCTGGGCAATAGGTGCCTAATATTGCCCCTTTTGTTGCGCCAGTCACGCTAGCAACACTGCCTTGAATTTTATTAATATGTGCATAGGCAAGCCAAGCAAATGCCATGGCTTCGACTGCATCGGCTTCTACGCCGAGTTCAGCTGTGGTAAATAACTCACATTCATGTAGTTCGGATTCGAGTTCTTCAACTAAAAATTCATTTCGAGCACCACCACCGCAGAGAAATACTTGCTCAACATCTTTAAATTGTAAAACTTGCTTGGCAATTGTATGAGTGGTCAACTTGACTAACGTTGCCTGCACAACTTGCGGATCGATATTGCGAGATATGCTCTCTAAGTTTAGTTGCAACCATGGCAAGTTGAATTGCTCACGACCGGTACTTTTAGGTGCTGGAGCGGAAAAATACGGGTGGCTGCACAAAAGTTGTAACAATTCAGGATCTGCAGAACGTTGAGCAGCCCATTGCCCTTTCTCGTCATAGTTATTCCCTGTATGTAGCTTACACCAAGCATCTAATAAGGTATTTCCCGGGCCAGTGTCATATCCAATAATGTCTTCAGAATCGCGTTGTGGGAGATAGGTAATATTCGAGATCCCCCCAATATTGATAACAACTCTTGATTTTAATTGGCTGGCAAACACCGCTTTATGAAACGCCGGCACCAAGGGGGCGCCTTGGCCGCCTAAGGCGATATCTTTTCGCCTAAAGTCGGATATAACGTCAATGCCAGTTAGTGCCGCTAGAGTGTTAGGGTCGCCAATTTGCAAACTAAAGCTATGTTTACCAGTTGGGATATGACGAATAGTTTGCCCATGTGAACCTATTGCTTTGACTTGGTCAGGACGAACATAGTTGTCTTTGAGCAACTGCAGCGACGCCTCAGCAAACACCTCAGCTACAGCTCTATCGGCACGGCCCATTAGTTCGATTTCATTGTCACTGGGTGCGCATAGTTGATGTAATTCATCACATAGAGACGATGGGAAAGGGAAGGTCTTGCAATCTAACAGTCTTGGGTGAGAACCAGAAAAATCTACTAATGCAGCGTCAACTCCATCAATACTGGTTCCAGACATCAAACCTAGATATAGTTGTGGCATAAAAGCCCCTAATTCATTGCCAGCATTATACGTTTGTTATTATTGAGTTGCTGCAATCTGTTTGCGGCAATATTAGTAAATTTATCTTTCTCTTTCTTGGCAATGGCTTGCGCTTTTGGTAAATCTACAGTGCGTGGGTTGCGGTGCACCCCGTTCACTAAAAATTCATAATGTAAGTGCGGGCCAGAAGCCAAACCTGTAGAGCCTACAGTACCTATCACTTGTCCTTGTTTAACTGTTTGGCCTTTTTTCACTTTGCGTTTTGTAAAGTGTAGATATTTGGTCACATATTTTTCACCGTGTTGAATAAATACATGATTACCATTGTATTTGTCGTAGCCTGATTTAATGACTTTACCGTCACCTGCCGCTATTACTGGAGTGCCACGATCAGCTGCATAGTCTACGCCTCTATGGGCCTTCCAGCGTTTTTGTACTGGGTGGAAACGCTTTTTCTTGAAACTTGAACTTATGTACCTAAAGTTAACTGGCGCTCGCAAAAAGCTCTTGCGCATACTGCGGCCGTCAGGTGTATAAAAGTTACCATCATCATAACGTATGGCTGTATACGCTTCTCCTCGATTCACAAATTGCGCGGCAACTATGTCGCCATTTTCAATGAACTCACCATTTATGTAATGTTCTTCAAACATTACATAAAAGCTATCGCCCGCTCTAAGACCTAAGGCAAAATCAACATCCCATCCAAAAATACCTGCTACTTGCATGATTTGGTTATCAGTTAAATTGGCCTTCAGGCCCGCATTCCAAAAACTATTGGTCACATCACCTTGGGTATAATTTAAACGGGTATCTACTTCGATGGTTTCAATTTTACTGCTAAAGGTATTGTTTTCACTTTTGGTGATAACTAAGGTATCAGTGCTTGAATATGGGTATTGCAATGAGACTAACTGGCCTTGCGGGTCAATTTGTAATTCTAATACGTCACCGGGCATTATTTTTAGTAGTTTTTTGGCCAGTTCACCTGCTTTGCTAACGTGATAGGTTTGCTGTGGGGATAAACCACTGCGTTTAAATATCATAGCTAAGTTATCGCCTTTTTTGACTACAACTGACTTAGTTTTATTTATTTCCTCAAGACCTGAAAAGTTTTCAATAGTGAAATTATCGAAGTTAACTTCTAGACCGTAACGTTTACCAACCTCTAGGGTAGAGGCGGAGTTTTTGTATGCACTAACTGGCTCAGAAGGGAAAAGAAACAAAACAAACAAAAAACCAGCAACCCCAGATATGAACCATCTGTGCGGTTTAGGTATATTTTTAAAGGTCTTTTTAATCACAATACAACACATTTTTTAAAACATAACTGCAGAATATATGGATTACGAAGGTTTTTCCAGTTATGGCTGGTTTTTCCAGTTGTTTATTTGGTGTAGCTAATCACTTTAAGTTATCGTTAAAAATACCATAGCCCTTTCATTACAGGGGCTTGCCAAGTAAAATGGCTTTAATGAGATAAATGGTAAATTTTTAACAAGGTTACAAAAATGTCGGATTGGCAAAGTGCGATGGCTGAAATTCAGCGCGGAGCAGAAGAAATATTATTAGAAGACGAACTGATTGCCAAACTAAAGGAAGGTAAACCTTTAAAAATTAAAGCCGGATTCGATCCTACCGCGCCTGACTTGCATATAGGTCATACTGTCTTAATCAACAAGCTACGCACTTTTCAGCAATTAGGCCATGAGGTCATCTTTCTTATTGGTGATTTCACTGGGATGATTGGTGATCCTACTGGTAAAAATGTCACCAGAAAACCACTGACTAGAGAAGACGTGTTAGCTAACGCCGAAACTTATAAAGAACAAGTTTTCAAAATTCTTGATCCAGCAAAAACAACTATTCGTTTTAATTCACAGTGGATGGAAAAACTGGGTGCTGCAGGCATGATAAAATTAGCCTCAAATCAAACCGTAGCGCGGATGTTAGAAAGAGACGACTTTAAAAAACGTTATGCCGGTGGTCAACCTATAGCAATTCATGAATTTCTGTATCCATTGGTGCAGGGCTGGGATTCAGTTGCATTAAAAGCCGATGTTGAACTAGGTGGAACCGATCAACGCTTTAACCTGCTGATGGGTAGAGAATTACAAAAATCTGAAGGTCAAAGACAACAAACAGTATTGATGATGCCGTTACTTGAAGGTTTAGATGGCGTCCAAAAAATGTCTAAATCTTTGGGTAATTATATTGGTATTACTGATGCGCCTAATGACATGTTTGGCAAAATAATGTCTATATCTGATGATTTGATGTGGCGTTATTATGATTTGTTGAGCTTTAAACCTAAAAACGAAATTGAAGCTATTAAACAAAAAGTTGCCGCAGGGTTGAATCCTAGAGATACAAAAATCGATTTAGCGAAAGAGTTGATTGCGCGTTTCCATAACGAACAAGATGCTGAAGCTGCCCATCAAGATTTTATTCAACGCTTTCAGAAAAATGTCATTCCTGATGAAATGCCAGAGTTTGAATTTGTGCTGCCAAGTGAAGGTTTGATGATTGCGAATATACTGAAAGACGCCGATTTAGTTAACTCAACCTCTGATGCTATGCGCATGATAAAACAAGGTGCGGTGAAGTTAGATGGTGAAAAAGTCGATAATATTAAACATCAGTTTACTCAAGCTTCACAGGTAGTTTTACAAATAGGTAAACGCAAATTTGCTCGCATAACTTTTAAGTAAAAAGCGACGGGTCAATTTTCTTATAAATTGGCCCGTAAAAAATAATATTGATTAGCTCTCTTTAGATTTATGCCAAGAACGTTTTTTCGCTGGTAAATTCAAGTGACTCAAATGTAAATCTAGCGCTTCGACAGAAATGTGAATTTCTCTCACTGATAACCATAATGAATACAACAGTAGCACTAAGCTAGAGGCGAATATTGTGCTTCCTATGGTTTGGTATTCAGCGTAGATAGCCAACATGGATAGTACACACAAGAAAAAGCTCCCCATGCCAGCACCTTGCATATTTTTGATTAGTTGAATACGTGAGCGTAGGCTTTTGATTTGTTGCTGATCATTTTCGTTGCTATCACTTAAGTCAAAATTCCTTATGATACTGGCAAGGGCTAAAAATCTATTGGTGTAGGCTAGTAATAATAGAGATATAGCAGGGAATAACATCGCAGGCGTGGTTAAGGTAATATCCATAATACGAGTCTACTTAACCTAACTTAACTTTATTTTTCAACAGCTAAGCCTTGTTTTAACCAAGCCTGCATATCACCTTCTAGGTGACTAAGGTTTTGATAGCCATCTTTTTGTAAAGCTTTGGCTGCTTTTCCTGCTCGGTATCCTGAACGACAATAAAGCACTATAGATTTTTCTTTCGAAGATGCCAAAATAGCTGGATTATCAATAATCTCACTTAAAGGAACATTTATCGCGTTTGGAACATGTCCCTGTTGAAATTCTTCAGGTGTACGAACGTCGACTATAACTAAATCCTTAGCGTTTGCTTCAAGCAATTCTTGTTGGCTGATATTATTAACATTACCAGAAAAAGCCGAAAAGCTTAGTAAGCTCAATATCCATAAAGCTGTGTGTTTAAACATAATGTAATCTCTGTCTCGTGTAATAAGTTCTGATAGTAAGTAGTGCTGTGTAGTGTGTAAAGGACATTAGTCATAGATAGGCGTATTTTGAGGCAGAATGCATAATTTTACCTAAATTATCTAATGAGTAAAAACGACAGCGCACATCCCATAAAATAAAACGTTAACCAAACCCAGGTAGCTCGATTAATAGCCGATAAAGCTCTTATGTTGTCGGCTAATATAACTTGCCTGGGTCCTCCGCATTTTCTGGTGCGCACTTTTTGTTGTTCATAATACGCAGGACCTCCGAGTTCTATGCCTAAACTGGATCCACACAGGTTTAATATAAATAAGTGATTGCATTGATAGCTTACACGTTGAAATAAAGCAGTTGAGCCGAGACTAATGTTAACTGCTAGCACAACACTCAAGCTGGCCAACTTACTGGGCAGCCATTGTAATATATTAGCTAGGTGGCGTACTGGTTGACCAAAATACTGAAATTTCGGTAACTTATTATTCCAACTTAAGGATAATTCGTAGATCAATCGATAGATAAGAGCACCAACGCCCCCTGTTAGCAGGTACCAAAAAACCACTGAACAATATTGGTAACTATAGCGTAATAATACTGACTCGATATTAGCTTTGACCATGCCTAAGGGAGACATCTTCTGGGTTTCCCTTATGACTATTTGTGATAAAGCGTGTCGAGCTAACATCTTTTTTTGTTTAGCTAATGCTGTAGTGATTTTGTGGGTTTGTTTCGGAATATCTTGGAAACGTAAAGCCACAAGCAGCATCAATGCTTCAAAAAAAACTGGATATTCGGATAAGTACTTAAACACCGCTAATATTGCACAAAAAGGCAGTAATAAAACAATACTGGCTAGGCTGCCTGATATTTTTTGTTGCCTAATGGAACTTGTTTTGGCTGAAAGTACTTTAGCCTGCATACCCATAGCTAATGCTTTTATAAAACTAATGGGATGGTATTTGTCAGGCCAAGGTAGGTAACGTTCAACAAAAACAATTATCAGCAATACCCAAAATGACAACAGTTGTTCACTTAATAAGGTATTAAAAACACTGTTCATCAGGCTAATTTGGCAATAGTTTGCATCACCAGAGTCGCCGAGTTTTTGGCTGCCTGATCTAAGTATGTTTCAAAAGAGACGGTCGATGTTTTACCTGCTATATCAGATAATGAGCGGATCACTAAAAACGGTGTGCCTAACAAATGGCAACTCTGAGCAATGGCTACCCCTTCCATTTCTACCGCACAAACAGCAGGGAAGTTCTGACGTATAACGGTTGCGGCTTCATCACTGCCAACAAAAGAATCTCCGGTACAAATAAGTCCATGCTGCACTTGCACATTTTGCAAGCTAGAGGCAGCCTCAGATGCATGTTCAAGTAAATGTTTGTCACATTCAAAATATGCCGGCATACCAGCAGTTTGGCCCAGTTCGTAGCCAAAGTGCGTTAGGTTAGCATCGTGATGACGTAATTCAGTGGCTATGACTATATCGCCAATGTTGAGGTGACTCGAAAAGCCCCCTGCTGAGCCAGTGTTTATGACAAAATCTGGGGCGAAATGATGGATTACAACGCTGGTTGATACCGATGCCGCCACTTTACCAATTCCGCATTTAACTAAAGCAACCTCTACTTCACCAAGCTTGCCTACATAAACAGTAAGATGATTAAACGTTTGTACTTGGCAATTCTGCAACGATGCTCGGATAAGGGTTATTTCTTCATCCATGGCACCTAAAATAGCTATTTTCATATGGTTTTCTTTATTTTTAATTAGTTGTGATCAATTGCTCCTAAGTCTAATACGTCTGCTAGTGTTATAAAACAATTCAAAGGTAATCAGCCTCTGAAGTTAGAAATTTAGTGTTTATCAAAGGTGCTCTATGCAAATTTTCAAATTTTTGCTTACATCTATTATATTGCTTGGTTGTCAGGCCGCTCCTGAAGTATTGTTTGGCCAAAAATCTTTGCTTTTTGATCAAGGTTTTGAAGGATTTGAAAATGTTGCGATAGAGAGTGAAAAAGAAATTTTTGAATTGCATGACGAAGCCAAAACCTTCGCTAAATTGGCGGTAAAAGGACTATTGAAGCCTGAAGAAAAAATTAAGGCATTGGTTCAACATGTGTTTGCTCGTTCAGACTTAAACTTATTGTATCGTGCAGATGCAAACACAGTCGCCAGTCAAACTTTTCAGAATAGGGCAGCCAACTGTCTATCAATGTCAATTATGACTTTTGCTCTAGCTAAAGAGTTAGGTTTTGATGTGCGTTTCCAAGATATAGAAATTCCCGAGTACTGGACCATAAGAGAAGGGCAAAGTTTGCTGAATCGGCATATCAATCTGCAAATAATACCTAGGCAAAAAAATCAAATATACTTTCATTTTATCACTCGAGGATTTGAAGTCGATTTTGATGCACAAGCGACTCGCCAGCATTTTCCCAAAACACTACTTAAACTCAAACAAGTTGTCGCCATGTTTCACAATAACAATGGTGCAGATGCATTATTAAAAAGAAACTACGTGAAGGCATATGCTTACTTTCGAGCAGCTATTTTGCAATCCCCAGACCTCTCATCTGCTTTGGCAAACCTAGGGTATTTATATCGGCTTACAGGCCATTATACGTTTTCAGAGAATGCTTATTTGCAAGCAATTAAAAAAAGCAAAAACAACTTGTCTGCTTGGGGGAATTTAGCGCATTTATACAGATATTTGGGAGACGATCAAAAAGCCATGGATATAGTAAATAGAGTGTCACGTAAACGTTCAAGTAATCCTTTTTTTCATATCAATATGGGTGACAAGGCGTTTGAGAAAGAGCAATGGCAAGTCGCGTTAGAGCATTATCAGCGGGCACTAAAGTTAGATAAAAGTTACCACGAAGTTTACTTTGGGCTAGGCAAAACCTATTTTGAATTAGGTAACGTTCAACGTAGTCATCATTACTTAAAGCTTGCTAAAAAGAAATCAAGAACTGAACAGGAACAGGCGGTGTATCAAGGAAAAATAGATATGTTGGCCAGCATTAAGTCAGGATAAGTCAGCTATTTTTTGCGTCGAATTAAGTAGCAGTTATTTACTAAAACTACTATGTTAATAGTATGTTATTTCTGCTGAGGTGCTCATCATGCAGCAACTTTCATTTATTCAGAAGGTTTTAATCTCGTTCATCTTCCTAGTGTTTTTTTCTGCATGTCAGTCTACGGTTGTTCATGTTCTCCCTTCTGAGGAGGTGTTATACGATCAGGGGTATTCAGGATTTTCCGAAATCAGCATCGAATCTGAAGAGCAAATTTTTTATTTAGATGAAACAGCTAAGGCATTTGTAGTATCTACCATTGGGGCAAGGAACAATAAATTTGATCAAATGGAAGCATTGGTGAAGGCAATATTCGACCGTTCTTCACTTAATTTACTTTATCAAGGTGATGCCAACACTATTGCAAATGATACTTTTCACTCTCAAGCTGCGAATTGTTTGTCTATGTCTATTATGACTTATGCTTTGGCAATCGAAGCTGGATTTGATGTGGATTTTCAAGAAATAATGATCCCCGAGTATTGGACTAGACGTGGGGGTTTTAGTCTGCTAAATGGGCACATAAATCTTAAGATGTTGGCGCCCCATGAACCGAATGTATTTGTTTTTAGTACTCGTAGTTATCAAGTTGATTTCGATCCGCAGTCATCAAGACGTGGATTACCCAAAAAGGTAGTGAGTAAAGACTCTATTGTAGCGATGTTTTATAATAACAAAGGGGCGGATGCCGTGTTACGAAAAGACTATGTAGCGGCTTACGCCTATTTTCGTGCTGCTTTGCTGCTGCAGCCAAGTTTTCACTCTGCATGGATTAATCTAGGAATTCTTTACCGACTAAGTCAATATTTTCCACAAGCCGAAAGCGCATATCATCATGCACTTGCTCTAAATTCAGATAGTTTGACCGCTGCGGAAAACTTAGCTTATTTGTATATGTTTACCGGGCGAAATGAAGAAGCTGCAGAAATTTTAGCTAAAGTTGAGGAGCAGCGAAATAGTAATCCTTTTTACCATGTTAATTTGGGTGAGCAAGAAATGGAACAAAAGCACTGGGATCAAGCCCTTGCACATTTTCGTAGGGCTTTATCCTTAGACAGAAGCAAACATGAAGTATACTTTGGGCTTGCTCGTGTCTATTTTGAAATAGGTGAGTTGCAGCAAAGTGAGCGTTATTTGAAACAAGCTAAAAATACAGCGAAGAATAAGCACGATGAACAAAGGTATCAATCTAAACTGGAATTTCTGAGTAGTTTGTAGATGTGATAAAGTTTTTTGATATTTTCATTTTATATGTCTGCTTTTGTTCACAGCTGTATGCCAAATGCGAACTGCGGCAGTCTAATGGATTGTTAAATGAAACCCTCTTAATTGACGATCTCGCTATGTTGTCGTCGGCGCAAATGTTAGGTAGAAAAACAGGCACTGTTGGCAGTTATAAGGCAAAGAGTTTTATCCAATCCCGTTTCAAAAAAATAGGGTTAGCGCATTTTCCAGAGTATTCTGAGTTTCTTCAAAAATTCCCATATCCAAAAGATTTCTCAGATAACCAAGGCTTTAATATAGTTGGGTGGTTAAAAGGCACACATTACGAACAGAAATATATAGTTGTCACAGCCCATTATGATCACTTAGGAGCAAAAGGCAGCCATATATATTATGGCGCTGATGATAATGCGTCTGGTGTTGCCGCTTTACTTGCAGTTGCAGCTAAAGTGTCTGAGCTTGGTTTAGCTCACTCGGTTATATTTTTGGCAACGGATGCAGAGGAAAAAGGGCTTTACGGTGCTAAGGCTTTTATAAAAAATATACCAGTCAATAAAAACGCTATATTGCTGAATATTAACCTAGATATGTTGGGGGAGGGTGGTCGCAGAAATAGACTATATGCAAGCTTTTCTAGAGGTGACGAACAATTAGCCGAATTCGTCAAAAACGTTGCTGATACTGCGGGATTATGTTTGATAAGTGGCCATCGGAAAAGCCAAAATTTCAGACAGTTCGAGAAAAAAATCAATTGGCGTAAAGCTAGTGATCATGCTGTATTTTCTAACATCGATATCCCTTATATATTTCTCGGCGGAGGCGTGCATAAGCGCTACCATACATCCAAAGATAACTTTGAAAATATTAATCAAAAATTTTATGTCACTGCAGCTGAGACCGCCTGGCTTATATTGCAGGCGGCGGATTCTTATCAGTGAATTAGGCGACGCCTAACTCTTCAAGACGCTCCTTCAAGTAACTTTTGGCTGTGTATCTTTCAGACAACACTACCTCTGGATTGGGATGTAAAAACAGTGGTAAAGAAACACGTGCCTTAGTTTGATCGCTACCTTGTGGATTAACAACTCTGTGGGTAGTTGATGGGAAGTACCCGCCAGATGCCTCTTGTAACATATCGCCAATATTCACAATTAAGTTTCCGAAATCGCAAGGTACATCTATCCATGAATCTCCTGTGCCTTTTACTTGTAAGCCTGGTTCATTGGCCGATGGTAATAAGGTAAGTAGGTTAATATCTTCATGAGCCGCGGCGCGTATAGCGTCTGGCTCTTCAGACCCATCTAAAGGTGGATAATGCAGGATACGCAGCAGAGTTTGTTCACTATTGGTCACCATGCTTGATAGAGATTGTGTATATTTAGCTGAAACCTCTGGTGGTGAGTATTTCTCAACCCAAGCGAGTAACTCTGAAGCCAATGTATTGGTGTCTCGATAATAATCTGCTACTTCTTGTTTTAACGCTTCAGGGCAACGTCCCCAAGGATAAAAGTGAAAGTATTCTTTAATATCTTTCTTTTTAAAACCCTTAGCCGTTTCAGATATTTCAGTTGAAAAAAATCCATCGTGTGTGTCTTTATTGAATGTAAATTGATTTTTTTCTTCACTATTAAAAAAAGCTTCCCAGCGTTTATAAATGCTACTGACTCTGTCTTGACTAATCGGGTGATTTTTCAATACACCAAAGCCGGTTTTATGTAAAGACTCTACAAAAAGTTTGTCTGCATTGGGTGCTTTGTAATCTACTGCGACTAATTCCATCATTATATCTCTACTTGTTCTTTATTCTGTTTAAAGGCTAAGGTAAAAACCGGCTAAGGCAGCGCTCATAAAATTAGCCAATGTAGCTGCTAATACCGTTTTCAATCCTAGCTGAGCAATTTCTTTTCGTCTATTTGGGGCTAATGCCCCTATACCACCCATTAATATGGCAATTGACGAGAAATTTGCAAATCCACAAAGGGCAAATATTACTATTGCTTGAGAATGGGGGGACAACTGGCTTTGATTTTGTAAAAAATCTAAATAAGCGACAAATTCATTAACGACTATTTTTTGGCCGAGAAAACTACCAGCAATATTCGCTTCTTCCCAAGGTATCCCAAGTGCCCAAGCAATTGGTTGGAAAAGATACCCAAGAATGACCTGAAAACTCAGCGCTTCTGTACCAAATAATCCTCCTGCCCAACCAATTAAACCATTGAGTAAGGCAATCAACCCAATAAAGGCTAATAACATCGCGCCAACATTTAGCGCCAGATGCAAACCATTGGCAGCACCTGTGGCCGCTGCATCAAAAATATTGGCGTATTCATTATCTTTGTTTTCTTGTTCGTTGAGCTCATTCTTAAATTCTTCAGTTTCTGGAATAATAATTTTGGCCATTAACAAGCCACCTGGGGCTGCCATAAAGCTGGCCGCCAGAAGGTATTCGATATTAACCCCCATCTGTGCATACCCTGCCATTACCGAGCCGGCAATTGAGGCTAAGCCTCCTACCATGACTGCAAATAACTCAGAGCGGGTTAAATTCGGGATAAAAGGTTTAATGACTAGTGGTGCTTCGGTTTGACCAACAAAAATATTGGCTGCCGCAGACATTGACTCCGGGCGACTGGTTTTAAGGAAAAACTGTAAAAAACCACCTATTGTCCTAATGATCAGATTCATAATTTTAAGATGATACAAAACCGAGATCAATGACGAGAAAAATACAATTACTGGCAACACGTTGAATGCAAAAATAAATCCCATGGACTTATCACCCATTGGACCAAAAATAAAATTGATCCCATCTTGGCTGTAATTAATAATATTTTGAACATAAACGGTTAAAGTTAATAAAAATTCTTTTCCAGGCGGGAAATATAATATCAACGCACCAACCGAAGCTTGAATGGCAAAGGCACCTCCTACAGTGCGCCAATTAATTGCTTTTTTATGAGCTGAAAATACAAATGCAATGAATAGCATTAATGCTACACCAATCAGACTAATCATACTTTATCCTTCTTTTTCTTCTTATTATTATTTGAGCAGCATGCAACGGGAAGTTACAGCAAGCTTTGTTGAATATGAGATTTAATGACATCTAAAGCAATGCGGTTTTTGCCACCTTGAGTGACAATAACATCAGCGGTAAAGCGGCTAGGGGAGATAAACTGATGGTACATAGGTTTAACTGTTGATTCGTATTGGTTTGCCACAGACTCTAATGTACGGCCTCTCTCGGCTATGTCTCTTTTCATGCGGCGTAATAAACAGATATCTAGCGGAGTATCGACAAAAATTTTAATATCAAATAAAGGCTGTAAGGCCTCATTTGCTAATAACATAATTCCTTCGATGATAATCACGGGTGCCGAAATCAGGTGTTCCGTCTGTTCAAGACGTGTATGAGTCTTGTAACAATAATGAGGATACTCGATGGCTTTCCAATTTTTTAATGCTTCTAAATGCTCTACTAATAACTCATGCTCAAATGCTTTTGGATGATCGTAATTGTTTTTTTCACGTTCAGACATGGGTAAATGATCTTGAGATCGATAATAGTGATCTTCTCTGAGAATTTGAACGGGTTTGCCGTCATCAGAGAACTCTTTTAATAAATTCTCAGTAAACAAAGACTTACCAGAACCTGATGCGCCAGAAATGGCAATAACTAAAGGGGTAGACATACCAAACTGCTTAATAAAGAATTTAATTGATACGAAAGATACCAGCGAACTTGATAAAAGTCAGTTCACAATGTACATTTTTCTACTTGACCCCTTGGTCAGGTTTGTGAGAATTTTGTTAAAACATGTTGCTAACTTGTTTCATTTGGTATGAGAAATGCGACAGTTTGATGAAATTACACCAACACTATTATGGCTGTAATAAAAGTGTCATAATTAATCTGTTAAACTGAGGCAAGTGGGATAAGAAGTCGATTTGAATCGATCAACCAAACCTTATACATTGCTTTACGGCATTTTGTACAGACAACGGTTCGGAACAATTAGTTCAGAACACATAAAAATTAGGAAACACACCATGTTTAAAAAAACAAAATTCAATCGCATAGCGATTGCAGTTGCTATGGCAGTTGGTATGTCAACTGCGGCTATGGCGCAAGAAACATCCTCATCAATTGAGGGTAATATTACCTCCCCTATAGGCGCTCCTGCTGCAGGCACTAAAATTACTGTGATTCATGTGCCATCTGGTACATCCAAATCTGCCGTAGTAAGTGACAATGGTAGGTTTACATTGTCAGGATTACGTGTTGGTGGTCCATATAAAGTTATAGTAGATTCTACTGAATTTCAGGATACTACAGTTGATGATGTATTCTTAAGTCTTGGTGAAACTTACCAAGTTGGTCTTCAACTAGATGAAGCATCAAACATAGAAGTTATCAGCGTTACTGCCAGTCAGTTATCATCTGGCGTGTTAGGTATGACAAGTCCTTCTGTTACCTTTGATCTAGAAGATTTACAAAAAGCACCTTCAATCAACCGTAATATAACTGACGTTATCCGTATGGATCCTCGAGTATATGTTGATGAAACTCGTGGTGATTCAAACCCTGTTCAGTGTGTTGGTAAGAGTAACCGCTTCAACAGTCTGACTGTTGACGGTGTGAAAATGAACGATTCATTTGGTTTAGGTTCTAGTGGTTACCCTACTGTTAGAATGCCTTTTTCTTATGACGCAATTGATCAAGTATCAGTAGAAATAGCACCATTTGACGTGGTTTATACAGGTTTCACTGGCTGTAATATTAACGCAGTAACTAAATCAGGTACTAACACTGTTAAAGGTGGCGTATTCTTTGATTACGGAAGTGATTCTTTACAAGGTGATAGCCTTGAAGGTGACAAAGTTAATGCGCCTAGCAACAGTGACAAACGTTATGGATTCAATGTTGGCTTGCCTCTTATCGAAGATACATTATTCGCCTTTGTATCTTATGAAAAATATGAAGGTAATAGTGTTTTTACTCGTGGAGCGATTGGTTCTGGCGCATTAAATGAAGTTAATCTTCGTCAAGAAGATTTAGACGAAATTATTCGTATTTCTAATGAGTTGTACCAATATGACCCAGGTCCAGTTCCAACAAGTTTGCCTGAAGAAGATGAAAAAATATTAGTGAAGCTTGATTGGAACATCAATGATGATCACCGTTTAAGTTATACCTATAACTATAATGATGGTTATTTTATGAATACCTCTGATGGTGATATGGATGAGTTTGAACTGCTTAGCCACATTTACGAAGTAGGTACGGAACTTAATTCTCATCAGTTCTCTTTGTATTCTGATTGGTCAGACAAATTTTCAACTGAACTAAGATTGTCTTATTTAGACGTAGATAATCGCCAAATTTCAAATGCAAATACCAATGGTGAAATTGGTGGTGTTGATTTTGGTGAGATTCAGATTAATGTTACAGAACCCGTTTCTGGCGAAGAAGTAACAGTATATTTGGGTGGTGATGATAGTCGTCAAGCCAATGATCTAAATTATGATGTTGCTGGACTTATTTTCCGCGGTAAATACTTAACAGATAATGATCATACTCTTACTTTTGGTTACGAGCGTGAAGAACTAGAAGTGTTTAATGTATTCTTACAACACACTGAAACAGAAATGCGTTTTTATGGTGGTATCAGTGCATTTGAAGCTGGATTACCAGGTGCTATTTATTATAACAATGCTCCGTCGGGCGATCCAAATGATGCGGCTGCAGAATGGGATTATGCGGTTAATTCTTTGTATGTTCAGGATGAATTCTATCAGACCGACAAACTTAAACTGATAGTAGGTTTACGTTACGATTGGTATACAACTGATTCAGCACCAGTCGAAAATACTGATTTTACCGCTTCTTATGGTTTTGCTAACAATGCCAACCTTGACGGTGCCGGTTTACTGCAACCTCGTATTGGATTTAACTATACTTTAGACGATAACACTGACTTACGTGGTGGTATTGGTATTTTTAGTGGTGGTAACCCTAATGTTTGGTTCTCAAACAATTTCTCTAACAATAACGTACTTCAGTTTGGCGCTCGTGGTAGAGACTACGGTTATACTAATGGCTCACGCTCATTGTTTGATGACGATGTAGTTTATAGTGGCGTTGAAGATGGTGCACCTGCAGGACCTGGTTATGGTATTCCTTCTGAGCTATATGACGCAGTTGCAGCAGGTAGTGGTGCTAACAACGATATTAATTACTTCGATCCTGACTTCACAATTCCTACTGAAACTAAAATTTCATTTGGTGCAACACACGTAACAGATGAAGATTATGTATTACAAGCTGATTTATTAGTATCAATTACTAAAGACCAAGCAATTGTATTACGTGGTGATCTGGAACAAGTTGGTACGAATGACCAAGGTTACCCAGAATACGACAGTGTTCGTGTGTCGTCATTAGTATTAACTAATAGCCACGAAGACAGTACATCTTATACAGTTTCATTTGGTTTGATGAAGTCATGGGATAATGGTATCAACTTAACAACTGGTTATGCTTATAACCATGCTGAAGATATCCAGCCTATGACTAGCTCAGTGGCGTTCTCAAACTATCAATACCGCGCGTTTACCGACCCACAAGAGCAAGTTTCTAGCTTATCTGATTATAATATTGAGCATAGATTTACGGCTTCTCTAACTTATGATACAGAGTTCTTAGATGGATACGATACTACCTTCTCCGCTTTTGGATTGGTGCAATCTGGAAAACCATATAGCCTTACATACTCTAGAAGCGACAGTCAGGATATTTACAATGACCCTTACCTAGACAGTAATAACGTGTTGCCTATGGGTAACGAACGTAATGGTGAAGATGGTTCTTGGTGGAACAAAATTGATGTACGTGTGAGTCAGCAATTACCTGGTTTTACCAAAGATCATAACGCAAACGTGTTTTTCGTAATCGATAACTTTACCAACCTTCTAAATGACGATTGGGGTATTTCTGAGAGCGTATCATTTAACACTGTTGTTGTAGGTGACACTACTCCAGAAAGTCGCAATGGTGATGCGTCTTTATGGCAAATGCGTGTTGGTTTTAACTACAACTTCTAATGATTGCCTAAATTAATTAGTACTTCAAAAAGCCGATCTTGATGATCGGCTTTTTTATTTGTAATCCAACATGGTTTAACAATGAATAAAATAGCTCTTATTTTCTTAATGGTGTTCAGTATGTTATCTAATGGTCAAAGTGTTCGAGTTGCGACTTTTAATGTGAGTATGGATGGCACAAATTATGTTGAGCAGGGGCATATAATAACTGGAAATGAGTTGCAGCATAATCTGCAAGAAGGCGAACATAAACAAATTAAAAATATTGCAGAAATAATTCAACGTCTACGACCTAATATCATTGTGTTAAATGAATTTGATTATTCACAACAGTCAGCAACAGATGTTCAAAACTTTATAAATAACTATCTCAAAGTTTCTCAGAACAGTAATAAACCTATTGATTATCCCTATTTTTATAGCGCCCCAGTAAATACAGGAGTCGATTCTGGTGTGGATCTAGATAATGATGGTATAGCTTCTGGCACTAAAGATGACGCTTTTGGGTTTGGTTTTTTTCCAGGCCATTATGGGATGTTAGTGCTGAGTCAATATCCTATTGAGTTTGAGCAAATCCGAACATTCCAACATTTTCTTTGGAAAGATATGCCAGACAATTTATTGTCAACTATCATCGATGCAAGCGGGGAGCCATATTACAGCCAAGAAGCCCAGCAGATACTGCGACTGTCTTCTAAATCCCATTGGGATATTCCGATTAAAGTGGGCGAACATACTATCCATTTGTTAGCTAGTCATCCCACGCCACCAGTATTTGATGGATCAGAAAATCGTAATGGCAAACGTAATCACGATGAAATTCGTTTTTGGACTGACTACCTATCAGGTAACGAACGATCAGCTTATATTTACGATGACAAGAGAAAATTAGGTGGTTTCAAAGGCGAACACTTTGTTATCGCGGGTGATTTAAATGCTTCTCCCGATGAAGGTGATGGAATAAAAAGTGCTATTAGAGGGTTGCTTGGCCATCCTTCAGTGAACGATTCATTTGTACCAAAAAGTGAGGCTGGTCAATTACATACACCGGACAGTCAATATGCTGCACAACATACTGCTGACTGGGCAATGCGTGCAGACTATGTACTACCTTCTACTTCACTCGACGTAAAAGCAAGTGGTGTATTTTGGCCCAAACTAGATGATCCTTTATTTCGTTTAATCAAAGACCGTAAAAGCTCCTCAGATCATCGATTGGTGTGGGTGGATGTTGCTTTAAAATATTTCTAACCACAGAGGGCACAGAGGGCACAGAGGAAAAACAAAATGAGTTTATTTTCTTAGTGCAGCGAAGCGCTTTGTGTTCTCGGTGGTAAATTTATTGCTGTTACGACATAAAAGATTAAGATCACAGTCGTTCAGAAGGCAAAATAATAGGTATATTTTCTCTGTGTAGCGAAGCGCTCTGTGCCCTCTGTGGTTCAAATCTTTTGGCTTTTTGTCTAAGATCAAAAAAGGGGCTCACGCCCCTTTTTCAGTTTAACTTATGTCTTTAGCTGCTTACATAGCTAGTAGCTTACACACCAAGATAATTCATTATACCTTCAGCTGCGCAGCGGCCTTCGTCAATGGCCGTGACTACTAAATCAGAGCCTCGTACCATGTCTCCGCCTGAGAAAATCTTAGGGTTAGAGGTTTGGAATGCGTATTTGCCATGTTTAGGGGCGCGTACTCGACCTTTTTCGTCCAAGATAATGCCATAATCACCAAACCAACTGGCAGGACTAGGTTGAAAACCAAAAGCAATGATCACCGCATCGGCCTCAAGCACATGTTCAGAGCCTTCAACTACAACTGGGCGACGGCGGCCTTCAGCATCAGGTTCACCCATCTCGGTTTTAACCATTTTCACACCGATGGCTTGACCATTTTCATCTACTGCCACATCAAGGGGCATAAGATTAAATTTGAAGTTCACACCTTCTTCACGAGCATTCACAACCTCACGGCGTGAGCCTGGCATACTGGCTTCATCGCGACGATAAGCACAAGTGACATCAGTTGCACCTTGACGTATGGCTGTTCTTACACAATCCATAGTGGTATCACCACCGCCAAGCACTACGACTTTCTTGCCTTTCATATCAACAAAGTCAGTAGGAGATTTTTCTAGTCCTAGTTGGCGATTAACATTGGCAATAAGATAAGGTAGTGCTTCATAAACACCGGGAGACTTTTCGTTTTCAAAACCACCTTGCATAGGTTTGTAGGTACCCATACCAAGGAAAACTGCATCGTAACCATCCAATAAATCTTGGAAAGGAAGATCTTTGCCTACTTCGGTATTAAGTACAAACTCAATACCCATATCAGCAAAAATTTCATGACGTAGTGACATGACTTCTTTTTCTAATTTGAAAGAGGGAATGCCAAAGGTTAACAAACCGCCGATTTTTTCGTATTTATCAAACACCACCGGTTTTACGCCGTTGCGTACTAATATATCTGCACAACCTAAACCAGCGGGGCCGGCACCAATAATAGCGACTTTCTTCTTGGTCTTTATAACTTTGGACATATCCGGACGCCAACCTTGTTTAAAGGCGGTGTCGGTGATGTATTTTTCAATACTGCCTATGGTTACAGCACCAAAATCATCGTTTAAGGTACAGGCACCTTCACATAGTCTGTCTTGTGGGCATACACGTCCACATACCTCAGGTAATGTATTGGTTTGGCTAGATAATTCAGCCGCTTCAAAAATACGCCCTTCATTCGCTAGACTTAACCATTGTGGAATGAAGTTATGCACTGGGCATTTCCATTCACAATAGGGGTTACCACAATCAAGACAACGGTCGGCTTGACCAGCTACTTGGGTATCACTCATTGGCTGATATATTTCAGCAAATTCTTCACGTCTGAGGATGGAGGGCTTTTTAGGTGGATCGATTCGCTCTACATCAACAAATTGGTATACATTTTTAGACATGAAATACCCCCTTATTGCACTTGAACACGTAGTTCGGCAGTAGACCGACTTATGTGACCGAGTAAATTTTTAACGTCACTGGTTTTTGGTTTAACCAGTCTGAATTTCGGCAAATACTCAGCAAAATTGCTTAAGATATCGTGTGCATGTTCACTGCCTGTTTCTTCATAATGCTGATTGATTAGTCCACGTAGGTGCTCCATCAAAATCACTTTATCTTCAATAGTCATGAGTTCTACCAGCTCACCATTTACACGCTGCTCGATATCATTTTTTTCATCTAAAATATAAGCAAAACCACCTGTCATACCTGCGCCGAAGTTAACACCTGTGCGTCCAAGCACGGCAACAATACCACCAGTCATATATTCACAACCGTTGTCACCTATGCCTTCAACTACAGCTATGGCGCCAGAGTTACGTACCGCGAAACGTTCACCAGCAAGTCCAGCTGCAAATAATTTCCCGCCTGTTGCGCCATATAGGCAGGTGTTACCGGCAATCACGCTTTCATTTGACTTAAAGCTTACGCCTCGGGGTGGGTGAATAACTAACTTACCGTCAGCCATACCTTTACCTACGTAATCGTTAGCGTCGCCGACTAAGGTCATCTCTAAACCGCCAGCATTCCAAACACCAAAACTCTGACCGGCAGTACCAGTGAAGTTCAGTTTAATGGGGTGTTCGTCCATGCCTTTATTGCCATGATGTTGGGCAATTAAACCAGAGATAATAGCGCCTACAGAACGGTCAGTATTACGGATCGGATAATGGAATACCCCGCCACTTTTGTTTAGTACGGCTGACGTTAAATCTGTTAGTAATAACTGATTCAAGTCACCCTTATCCATTGGCGCATTAGCCCCTTCACTGCAGAATAACTTAGTGTGATCGCCTGCTTCCGGTTTAGCCAAAATAGGGCTGAGGTCTAACTTGTTTTGTTTAGCCGTTACGCCGTTTAATACTTTTAATAAATCAGTACGGCCTATCAGATCATCTAACTTACGCACACCTATGGAAGCCATAATTTCACGGACTTCTTGAGCAATAAATTTAAAGTAGTTCATCACCATGTCTGGCAAACCAATGAAATAATTATCACGCAAGTTTTCGTCTTGCGTAGCTATGCCTGTTGCACAGTTATTCAAGTGACAAATACGCAAGTATTTACAACCTAAAGCCACCATAGGGCCAGTACCAAAACCAAAACTTTCAGCACCTAAAATGGCGCCTTTGATGACGTCTAAGCCAGTTTTTAAGCCGCCGTCGGTTTGTACTCGTACTTTATGGCGTAAACCATTGCTCACTAGGGCTTGCTGTGTTTCGGCAAGACCTAACTCCCAAGGGCTGCCGGCGTACTTAACTGACGTTAATGGGCTAGCGCCTGTGCCGCCATCATAACCAGATATAGTAATTAAGTCGGCATAGGCTTTCGCCACACCACAAGCAATTGTGCCTACTCCTGGCTCTGACACTAATTTCACTGAAATAAGTGCGGTAGGATTAACTTGTTTTAAATCAAAAATCAGCTGGGCCAAATCCTCAATTGAATAAATATCATGATGAGGAGGTGGCGATATTAAGGTGACACCAGGCACTGAATGACGTAATTCAGCAATATATTTGTTCACTTTATCGCCGGGTAATTGACCGCCCTCTCCGGGTTTAGCACCCTGAGCGACTTTTATTTGTAGAATTTTGGCATTCACTAAATAGTGAGGAGTAACCCCAAAACGACCGGAGGCGATTTGTTTTATATTCGAGTTACGCTCATTACCAAAACGTTTAGGATCTTCGCCACCTTCACCCGAGTTAGAATTACCACCTAAACGATTCATGGCTATTGCTAAGGCTTCGTGTGCTTCAGGACTTAACGCGCCAATGGACATAGCTGCAGTGTCAAAACGCGGGAATAAATTTTCCGCAGGTTCTACCTCATCGATAGAAATGGCTTCTGCTTCTGGATTCAGTTCTAACAAATCTCGTAAACAAGCTATAGGGCGTTCATTTACCAAATCGCTAAACTTTTGATAATCCTGATAGTTACCACTTACAACGGCTTTCTGCAGCGTTGTTACAACGTCTGGGTTGTACGAATGGTATTCGCCGCCATGCACATATTTTAATAATCCACCATGGTCTATTTTTTTACGTTTTAGCCAAGCAACACGGTTTAAATTAATTTGGTCTTGCTGAAAATCTTCAAAATCAGCACCTTGAATACGGCTTGGCACACCTTTAAAACAGATATCCATCACCGAACTGTTGATACCAATGGCTTCAAATAATTTTGAGCTGCGGTAGCTGGCAATGGTTGATATGCCCATTTTCGACATGATTTTATACAGACCTTTATTTATACCCTTACGGTAATTAATAACGGCTTGCAGAGGTGTCATGTCTAAATTTCCAGACTCACACATTTGTTCAATAATTTCATAAGCAAGGAAAGGATAAATTGCGGTAGCGCCCAGGCCAAGCAATACTGCATAGTGATGAGGATCTCTAACCGAAGCCGTCTCAACCACTATATTTGCATCACAACGTAAGCCTTTTTCAACTAATCGTCTTTGAACTGCACCTACAGCCATAGCTGCTGGAATTGGGATTCGTGTCGCTTTAATTGCGCGATCAGACAAGATTACAAAAGCGGCACGTTTATGTGAAACTAAGTGCTCCACTTCGTTACAGATCCGATTTATTGCCGTCTTAAGCCCTTCTTCTGGAGGGTAATTAAGGTCAACAAACTCCGCATAATAATGTTCAGGATCGTAAGTACGTAATTGCTTAAGATCGGTATACATCATAATCGGTGAATCAAACAGTACACGGTCAGCATAACCTGACGTTTCTGTGAATACCGATTTTTCACGGCCAATACAGGTAGCCAATGACATCACGTGATTTTCACGTAGGGGATCAATTGGTGGATTAGTAACTTGAGCAAACTGTTGACGGAAATAATCGTAAATTGTACGATTTCTTCCTGAAAGAACCGCCATAGGTGTGTCATCACCCATAGAGCCTGTGGCTTCTTGGCCATCTTTAGCCAAGACTTTAACAACTTGTTCAAGCTCTTCATAACTGTAATTAAACTGCTTGAAGTATGTATTCATCATGTCGTCGTCAAACATTCGTCTGCCGATTTCAGGTGCATCACATTCTTCGATAGGTGTTAAGCGGCGAATACTTTTATCGAGCCATTCTTTATATGGATGACGGCCTTTTAGATCATCATCTATTTCATTTGAACGCCATAATTTACCCGTTTCGGTATCTATAGCCAACATTTCACCTGGCGCGACACGGCCTTTCTCAAGCACATCTTCTTGCTTGTAATCCCAAATACCCACTTCTGATGCTAAGGTAATTAAGCCATCTTTGGTTATGACATAACGTGCAGGACGAAGGCCATTGCGATCAAGATTACAGGCTGCGTGGCGGCCATTGGTCAATACAATACCTGCTGGGCCATCCCAAGGTTCCATATGCATGGAGTTGAATTCATAAAATGCTTTTAAGTCTTCATCCATGGTTTTGTTATTTTGGTAAGCGGGTGGCACTAACAAACGCATAGCGCGGAACAAATCCATGCCGCCTGCTAAGAATAACTCAAGCATGTTATCTAACGATGACGAGTCAGAACCGACCTCATTAACAAAAGGTGCAGCATCGGCCAAATCAGGTAACAAAGGTGTTTTGAACTTGCCGGTTCGGGCTTGTGCCCAATCACGGTTACCACGGATTGTATTAATTTCACCATTGTGTGCCAAAAATCTAAATGGCTGAGCCAGTGGCCAGCGCGGCAAGGTATTGGTTGAAAAGCGTTGGTGGAATACACAGATAGCCGATTTCATATTTTTATCGGCTAAATCTAAGTAAAATTTCGGCAAGTCACCGGCCATCACTAGGCCTTTATACACTGTGACTAAGCTG
The DNA here is from genome assembly GCF_000314995.1 of Paraglaciecola arctica BSs20135. GTDB lineage: Bacteria > Pseudomonadota > Gammaproteobacteria > Enterobacterales > Alteromonadaceae > Paraglaciecola > Paraglaciecola arctica. The sequence goes on from NZ_BAEO01000055.1 coordinate 93,930, forward strand.
GATAAACTAGCAATATAAAACTCTTCATCATCAGCTAAACGTTTTTCTGCACGTCTGCGCGCCATAAATAAGCGACGCTCTAAGTCCTGAGAGCGCCATCCAGATGGACCATTGACAAATACTTGTTCGATTTGCGGTACACAGGAAGCTGCCAGATCACCCAGTACTGATTGATCTGTCGGTACTACCCTCCAGCCAACTAAGCCCAGAGTTTCTTTTTCTAATTCTTCAGTGATGACCTGTTTGGCAAAGTCAGCTAAAGCTTGATCTTGGTTAAGGAAAATGACACCTACAGCGTACATTTTACTCAGCTTCCAGTTTTCCTGTTCAGCTACCCCACGAAAAAACGCGTCGGGTTTCTGTAAAAGTAGGCCACAGCCATCGCCCGTTTTTCCATCTGCGGCGATACCGCCACGATGTTGCATACGGTCAAGACCCTCAATTGCGGTACTGACTAATTGATGACTTGGCTCGCCTTTAGTGTGGGCAATTAGGCCAAAGCCACAGTTATCCTTTGAATCGTTAGGATGATATAAACTCATTTATGCAAACTCCTTCAACCTTCGACTGGGCAGGGTGTTGTATGTTGTTAGTGCTAATCATACATCTAAGATACGTGTATGAACCTGAGGTGGCGTCATGCCCTGATGCTTATTTTCCGGTCGTAATTATTATTGGAGATACCAGTCGAGTATCGAATATTTATACTAAGCAGGTCGTACAAAATACCGAGGATTATTTTATAAATCAATTCTCTTATATAGTGTATTTTGTATTTTTCATAACATGCATGCTAATTAACGTTAAAAATTCTTTTATTTCAATGGTATAGCGGATTGTTGTGGCTTGGTTATAAGCTATAAAAAAAAGCTAAAAAACCATGCCATTTGTTATTAAAAGGTTAAAAAAAGGCTTTCATTTCTTTTGATGGCATAACTGTCATTGAATTAATATCTAATAAAAGTGCATAAATAGTCTTTTTGGAGTTGAGTTATACACTTTAATACTTTGTTAAGTTTTGATCCTCGGAATATTCTTGCTAGCATGTCGCGAATTGGCTAAAACCACAGATGTTTGAGACCTCCGTATTATGACGAAAAAAACCTCAGTTGAGCCATGGGCGATGCGCATTGCTCAGTTAATCAATCGCTTCGGTGCGGTAAAGTCCAGTATATTGTTTGTTATTGTGACTTTGATATTTACCTTCGCTGGCACCTACTTTCTAAGGGGCATCATCAGTGATAATGCTCATACTGAAGACTTTATTAGTGCTTCCATTTTAACTTTACTCAGTGCCCCTTGGGTATTGTGGTTTTTTAGCGAACTAGTCAAACAATTGGAACGCTCCAGAGAGAGTCTTGAATACGCTGTTACTCAGTTAGAAAAACTCCGAGAAGAGGACGAGTTACTCAATCACACTTTACAAAATAATATTAAACAGCTTAATCATGAAATTGAGCAGCGAAAAAACGCTCAGCTAGAGCGAGAAAGTGTATTTACCGATCTAGAGCGTGAAATCACTGAGAAATCTGAGAAAGAAAAACAAGCGTCACAGTTATCTACTCTACTGAGATCTATTATTGATGCATCTCCAGACTTGATCTACTACCGCAATCAAGAGGGGCGGTTTGCCGGCTGTAACCGTGTGGCTGAACAAATGACAGGTAAAACCGAACAAGAGTTGATTGGTTTAACTCCCCACCAAGTGTACGACGAAGAACTGGCCAGTCAAGTGGTTGCTAGTGATCATGAAGTACTCGAAAACGACGTTAGTGTTACCGAGGACCTATGGTTGCGCTTTGCTGATGGCCGCCGCCGCTATTTTGAAATGCGTAAGGTTCCATTCTATAGCGCAGATGGCACTCGCCTTGGAGTACTTGCTTTTGGCCGTGATACCACTGAACGTAAGCAGGCAGAGAACGCGGTTAATAAAGCCAGCAAAGATAAAACAGCTTTTATCGCCACGATCAGTCATGAGTTGCGAACACCACTAAATGGCATTGTTGGCTTAAGCAGAATGTTGCGTGATACCAACCTGACGAGCGAGCAGTTTGCTTGGGTCAGTACCATTTACGCCAGTGGTATTACTCTAGGCAATATATTTAACGACATTATTGACTTAGACAGGCTAGATAGAGACAGGCTCGAATTGTCTCTGAAAACTGTATCGATAAAAGATTTTACCCAAGAACTTGGCAGTATTATTGAATTATTAGCTGATGATAAAGAGCTGACTTTTGCTGCGCATGTTGAGGATCCTATGCCCGCTTTGGTCGAAGTCGATGGCACAAGATTAAGACAAATTTTATGGAATTTGCTGTTTAATGCCGTTAAGTTCACCCAAAAAGGTGTTGTTTCGTTAGAAGTCAAAGCAAAAGCGATCGATGCTGAAACTAGCATGGTCACATTTAAAGTATGTGATACAGGCGTTGGCATACCTCCGCAAGAGTTAGATAAAGTATTTGCGATGTATTACCAAGTTAACTTACCTGAACATCAAAGCGCTACCGGTACGGGTATCGGCCTCGCAATCTGCCAACAAATGGTGTCGTTGATGAATGGTACTATTAGTGTCAGCAGTGTGGTGGGCGAAGGCACCTGTTTTACAGTTGACCTGCCTCTTGAAATTAGCAAAAAGCCAATTCAAGTTGAAACGCTCAAAGTCACAGGTTTGCAGATATTGCTTGTTGAAGATATTGAGTTAAACGTGATGGTAGCCAAAGCTCTGTTGGAAAAACTTGGGCAGCATGTTGACGTAGCCATGACAGGTAATGAAGCCATTACTATGGCACGAGATAAACAATATGATTTGATCCTATTGGATATTCAATTACCTGATATGAACGGATTTGAAGTTGCGAATGTGCTACATGACGAATCTTTGGTAGAGCAAACTAGTATTGTGGCCTTGACCGCCAATGTGATTAAAACACGTCAGGAATACCTCGATAATGGTATGGATGACGTTATTGCTAAGCCGGTTAAAAAGAGTCGTATTATTGAGGTGTTCAATAAACTGTTTTGTGAACAACCTAGTGAACCACACCAACCTGCTCCCGAGCCTAAAAAAGACCATCTGAACACTATTCTCGACTTAGAACTTTTGCAAATGTTAGTGGATACTATAGGCCACGAAATGGTGCGTACTAGTGTTAAAGTATTTCAGGAAAAAATACCTGAATATTTGGAAATTTTGCAGATTAGTTTAAGTGCTGATGAAAAAGACGAGGTTTGCTCCCAAGCCCATAAAATCAAGGGAGCTGCTGGTTCAGTAGGTCTAGCCAGAGTGCAAAAAATTGCCAATGAAATCCAACAAGGTGATCATCCAGCTTGGTGGCAAAATGTGCACGATTGGGTTGAGCAGCTAAATCAGGCTGCTAATCAAGATCTGCAAAAATTAATTAATTGGTTGAGCCAACAAGATATAGATGATTAAGCTAGCTTAATGCTGCCTCTCAAATGTTAGTTTTGGGCGTAACCTATTTGTTATTGGCTATGTAAATAACAAATAGGTTATATAACTGAAGAAGTGATAGGTTTTAACTCGAGTGCAGGTTAAGTAAAATCGAGTTGCCTTATGGTTACCAGTAAGTCTGTGATGGATCCATCATCATTTGAGTATTGGGCTAACCACAAGCTCATCTCCTCGCCACTAAGTTTACCGTCTATAGCAGGGAGTTCGGATGGTAATAGATCCAGTAGTTTTTTAATTTGCAGATGTTCAATTTTATTGTACGCAGAATCGATACGTTCGATTAACTGTTCTTCAAGTGAATAAACGTTGCTCATATAAGTATCAATGTCAAAATCACCTTCTTGTTCAGGTGTATTCGTATGGAGTTCACTTGCAACATCTTTTAGAGGAGGAGGTGATACGGGTTCAGTAATATTAGTATCCATTTCAGGATCATAAAATTCTAAACCTTCCATCGCATCAAAATTTAGGTCTTCTAAATTAGTTTCAAGTTCAAATTCTAGAGTTAGGTCAGCGTTCTCAATAGGTTCAAGGTTATCGATTAAAGAATCTAAATCTGAGGATAAATTGCGAAGTGCCAACTCAGTTAGGCAATTCGCATTGACATAAATATAGTGAAAAGCTTGTCTAGTTATCATTTTTTAAGTTTTAAAGTCCAATTGTTACAAAGTAGAAGCTGCAGACAAAGCCCAAGCAGTACCTAGACCAATGCTTAATGGTGTAATATTTCGGCTAATAAAGGCTAGTGAATTTGCGGCTAAACTTCGAAGCGCGGACAACATTTTTGATAAAATCATTTTAATAATTCCAGCTGTAAAATCTGCTCCTTCTACAGCCTTAATACCAGCCCAAACCGCAGCATGTTTGAGTAGTGTGTAGATGTTTTGCCCTAGTAATTTTAACCTGTTCAGTCCTTTCATTAAAATTTCAGCCAATAAGTCAACGGCAGTTAATCCTAATATTAAAACTGAGCTGATACTTTTCAGAACATGACTGAATAGTTTGAACAATATGGAGAGTGTTTTTGCTGATGCATACGCGACCCATCCAGCATCGTTAGTATCATGCAATAACCAACGGGAAATAAGTGCGTTATCATGTTCGACTGAATTTGAGGCTAAACGTATTTGGTCCCAACTTAGTAAGCCTACAGAGTTGATATACTCACGCATATCATGATTTGCTGTGCTCAATAATTTTCCCGTTGGGGATAACATTGTCATGTTGTTAGGATCATTTGGTTTCGGCTGCACATGAATATAAGGATAAGGTGCAATCAAGGTAATAGGGTCAAGATCATGGCTTACGCGGTAAATGTTATCTACACCAATAGCCTGTTCAATGGAAGAATAGGTATTCAAACACCCAACTCTTGGACTGCCAAAGGTATAAAGTTTCACATTTTTCCGAGATGCAGCAATATCGGCTGCAATTAAGGTGGCGACCCCACCACCTAAACTATGACCTACGCAGTGCACTACATCTGCATCAGCTATAAGACTAGTATCTCTTTTGAGACTAGTTTGTATACTATCAAATGTTCGTTTAAAGCCTTTGTGTACCGAGCCAAAACTACCAAAGGGAGTCGCAGACGCACGCAAATCAGTGATAATGTCTGGTACACCACTCATCTCAGGACGGGTGCCACGGCTAGCAATAATAACGTGTTTTTTTCCTTCGGCTTGGTAGGTTAAGGTATAACCAAAGCCCGAACTTGTGCCAAACCCAGTTGTAGCTGAATGGACATTACCTAATTGTGAAGATGCCATTCCAGTTGATTGTAATGACGTATTTGCATGGCCACCAGTGCCCACAGTCCCAGAACCAATCACTCTATTTTGTATATTTGATCTAGATTCCACTCCAGCTGATGGCTCGTTATTGATCCAATCTTTTAGTGTGAAGTAGCTATTAGTCGCAATATGAGCTGCTTCTTTTGGGGTAAGGGTATTTGCTATCGGCATTTCAAACTCCGTTTGAGCTATTAATAATGAATTTATAAGGTACTGTTAATTGGTCAGTACCTTCGACAGATCTAAAGACCATATATATGATTTTGGATCTTTATGATCGCGATTATCAATTGTGTGTAAAAGTAGCTTTTTATCAATGACCTGCCAATCTTCGACATTACCGTCGTCAATACCAAGTTTGAGGATTTCGATGCCTTGAGGATGTTTATCTGAGAACAGTACTATATTGTTATAATAATTGTGATAAATCTCCGCTGATTTTCGCTTTGTCTCACTGTAATAAATTATGACTGATTCGCCGCTATTTAAGCTTTTCTGATCAAAGTATTTATCAAGATTTTGTGCATTTGTATCTGCTTCAGAGAAAAGACTGAAACTTTGGTTCGCTGTGTCATATAAATACAGCGCTATTTTTGAGCGTGGATCATAATAATTTACTGCGACTAGTAATTGCTGTTCTGGTAAACAGGCAACATCAACTACGCTGTAATGTATCCAATTTTTAGAGCGAGAGCTAAGCTCATTAGTGGACACCTTTTTTACTGGCTTCAGTGAGTTTATCGACTCGAGTTCCCATACATCAAAGCGTGCATTGGCTTGATTGTTGATAAGTGCAATAGGGGAAGCAGAGTTCCATACAAAAGCGGATTGAGAAGGTTCTATATAACCATCTTCTATAGTGAGAACTAGAGGTGCAGTTCCCTGTATTTTTGCTTTGATACAGTTTTGGTTATGCCCTTCTGGAAGATAAGTATTTGCGGGGTAGCTAGGCAATTTTGTTAATTTAGCGTCCAAGGAAGCATGCACTACAGTAGGCGCAACTTTGTCTTTAGTAAAAAAGGAAAACATATCAAAGCCCCAGGCGTTTGCAGTATAAATAGTAAGAATACTGGCACTAAAGGTCAGAAAGAATACTATCAAGTATGATGATCGCACATTCACGATAGTCCCTCCTTAAAAAACGTGATTATCAAGTTTGATATAATCAATCGTCATGTTTTAATTTTCACTCAATTAAACTAGAACGATAAACTATCAGCACTTTTCTTACAAAGTTATTTTAGATAATTTACAATTTTATCCGGTCTTTTTTATTCTCAAGAGGCTTTTCGCTGATTAAATGCTATGCATTGGTTTAGCTCTCCACATCATTGTGTCTGACGCTATGTAATACCTATGCTAATTAGCGTTTATTTTTAGCCAAAATCACTAACATTATTCCACCTAGTATCACACTGGCAGATAGAGCGAGGTGTAAATCAATAGGCTCTGCGACTAGCAGTACACCGCCTAATGCTGCCCAAATTGGCACTGACAATTGACTGACCGCTGCGATGCTAGGTTTTAGGTGGGGTAGCACTACATACCAAACCGCGTAACCTACTCCTGAGGCTAATGCTCCTGAGCCTATAGTGTAGAGCCAGCCTTGTAAACTCATCTGAAGATCAGTGGTAAAGTAGCTCCAAACTAAGGTGATTAAAACAATAGGTAATAGCCGAATAAAGTTACTTGCCGTATCTAAAAGAGGTTGGGTAGATCGTGCTCCTATCAAGCTATACATAGCCCAAGCTACCCCTGCCAAACCCATTAGTATGCAGCCTATAAAACTGGGTTTTTCGAGTTCAGGATAGATGAAATAAAGAAACCCAAGAAGTGACAAAATAATGCCTACATACTCTTGCCTTGTCATTTTGACGCCGGCTAACCAGCCTTTAAGCAACATAGTAAATTGCACACAAGCGAATAAAATGAGCGCGCCAGTTGCGGTGCCTAGTGAGACATAGGCATAGGAAAATCCTGCCGCATAAATAAATAAGTAGAATGCACCAGAATGACTACCGAATTGGGATACTTTACTGAGGTTGGTGCTATTTTTGACTGCCACAATAAGCGCCAAAGTGATTGCTGCTGATAACAACCGAATGGCAGTAAAATTTGCAGGGTCAACTTGCTCGGTACTCAGAGCTAAACGACAAAGTACAGAGTTGGCCGCAAAAGCAAAGAGAGAAGTTAGCGTAAATAGAATCGTTCGAAAGGTATTCACATTAACAGCCAAGTGGCTGAACCTAAAAAGGCAAATATACCAACCACATCAGTAATAGTGGTTAAAATCACGCTACCCGCCAACGCAGGGTCTATTTTCAATTTTTTCATTATAATGGGTAAACTTGCACCGGCGAGACCAGCTGCAACCATATTGATCATCATAGCAAAAGCAATGACTGCACCTAACATTATATCTTGTTTCCAAATTGCAATAACGGATGCAATTAGTACTGACCAAATCACACCATTTAAAAAACCAATGGCCAATTCTTTGCTAATTAACCATCTGGCGTTAGCTGAATTAACATGACCCAGAGCCATACCACGAATAACCAGGGTAAGGGTTTGATTACCTGCTACACCACCCATACTAGGGACAATAGTATTGAGAATTGCCAATACAGCCAGTTGGCTTAAGGCAGCTTCAAATAAGTCACTAACTGCAGCTGCCATTAAGGCGGTAAGTAAGTTAACACCCAACCAAATTGAACGGCGCTGGGTACTTTTGACGACTGGTGCAAAGGTATCTTCTTCATCGTCTAAACCCGCCATACTCATCATTGAGTGCTCTGCATCTTCACGAATAATATCCACCACATCATCAATGGTGATCCGCCCTAACAATTGATTTTTTTCATCCACTACTGGAGCCGACAACCAATTGTATCGTTCAAATAAACTGGCTACTTCGTTATCCATCATAGTGGCGGGAATGGCTTCAGAATCTTTAATTAAGGATTCTATTGGCGTATCAGGAGCGGCAGTTATGAGACTGGTAAGCGCCACGCCCCCCATTAACTTATCGTTGCGATCGACGACATATAAGGTATCTGTGTGTTCTGGCATACCACCTTTTAGGCGCAAATATCGCAAGATCACATCTACATTAATGCCAGGTCTAAGGGTAATGGCATCTGTATTCATGATAAAACCGGCAGTTTCATCACCGTATGACAACCCGAGCTCGGCCCGTGAACGGTCTTGTTCATCCATGGCTGCTAATAAATCTTGTGCTACTTCTTGTGGTAAGCCACGTAAAGTATCCACTAGGTTATCTGTGTCCATCTCTTCTAGAGCATCGGCGACCTTATCTGGTAGCATTTTTCTGATAATGCCATTACGTACATCATCTGAAAGTTCTTCAAGCACGTCGCTGTACAAATCAGGTGGTATAAGTTGCCATATATCCAAACGATTGCGGCTACGACTCGATTCTAAAAGCAAAGCAAGATCACCGGGTTGCAGCTGATGCAACATCTCTTTGGCGTGCTCTATTTGACCACTACCTAAAGCTTCATTGATGTCATGAAGTTGGTTGTTACTGCTTTTGGCTTCGAAGGTATTTGGCATGGTTTAGATGAACTTATTTAGTATGAATTAAATGGTTTTCTACATATTTGAATTAAAGATAATGTGGTGATTATTCCTCTTCATTAAACTTTGTGGCGATTAATTTTTCTACGGCGTCTAGCGCAGCCTGTGCATCTTTGCCTTCACTCACAACTCGTACTTCTTTACCTTGATGACTTTCGAGCATCATTAGACCTAATACACTGTTGGCTGATGCTTGTTTGTCGCCTTGGTGTAGGGTTATCTCTGCATCAAATTTATTCGTCAGTTGTACTAATTGTGTAGCAGCTCGTGCATGCAGACCCAACTTATTAACGATAACGACTGTTTTTTCGAAGCTAGGCATAAGTTTAATACTCTCTTGTTAGCGATTTAACTCGCGGTGGCGAATTTGTACGTCAGGATGAGAGTCGCTAAAGGTTTTAGCTAAGGTTTCGGCAACATAAACTGATCTGTGTTGACCGCCTGTGCAACCAATGGCTACGGTTACGTAACTGCGATTATTGCGCTCTAAATGGGGTAGCCAAGTAGAAATTAGATTTTGGATCTGCCAAATAAATTTAGTGACTATGGGTTGTGAGCCTAAAAATATCTGCACTGGAGCATCCAATCCTGTCAGGTGTTTGAGGTCGGGTTCCCAATGAGGGTTAGGTAAAAAGCGTCCATCAAATACGTAATCGGCATCTTTGGGTATGCCGTGTTTAAATCCAAAGGATTCGAATACCAAGACCAATCTAGAGCTCTTTTTGCCTAGAATACGTTCGCGGACTAATTCTGCTAGCTGGTGGACTGACAATTGATCAGTATCTAAGTATAGATCGGCACGTTCGGCAATGGGAGCCAGTAATTCACTTTCAGCTCGAATGGCATCAGACAAAGATTTATTTTGCTTGGATAAAGGATGTAGCCGTCTTGTTTCGCTAAAACGTTTAATCAATACGTCATCGCTAGCGTCTAAATAAAGTATGGTCATGTCCCAAGTCGAGGGTAGGTAATCGAGGATTTCTACTAGCTCGTTAGGATTTTTAGGTAAGTTACGTACATCTATACTAACGGCAACTTGGTCGTATTCATCCACTACAGTGTGAGTCAGTGTGGGTAAAAGGTTAACGGGGATATTGTCTACGCAATAGTAGCCAAGATCTTCTAGCGAGCGCAGCACAATCGATTTACCTGATCCAGAGCGTCCACTAATAATGATAAGTTTCATTTAGCCTAATGCCTCAAATAACTCTTGATCTGTTTTGGCATTGCGCATTCGACTCAAGGTTTCTTTGTTATTGAGTTTTGTGGCAATTGCAGACAAAGTGCCTAAATGTTCAGACGCTTTGTTTTCAGGGACCAAAATAGCAAAAAAAATGTCAACTGGTGCATTGTCTATTGCGTCATAATCGATTGGTTTTTCACTGGTAACCACAACTGCCATGACATTTTCTAGATCTTGTAGGCGACCATGAGGTAACGCAATACCATTACCGATGCCAGTACTGCCCATTTTTTCTCTGCACGTCAGACTAGACAAAATAGTCGCTTGATCAATATCCATTAAATATTGATTGGCAATTTGACTAATGAGTTCAAGTACTCGTTTTTTACTAGTTCCCTGAACTGCACATAAAGTGCAGTCAGGGTGTAAAATATCTTTAATTTCCATTATGGATTCTAATTGTGGTTAATCGTTGATGCGACTAATGTCGTTTAATTTTTTCCTTGTGCTTAATCACTTGTCGGTCAAGTTTATCGATTAAAGCATCTATTGCTGCATACATATCTGAATGTTCAGATGTAGCAAACACCTCTGTTCCGCTGAGGTGTAAAGTGGCTTCAGCTTTTTGGTTCAGCTTCTCCACGTTTAAGATCACATGCACATTATTTATGTGATCAAAATGTCGTTCCAGTTTGGTAAATTTGTTGTCGACGTAGTCTCTTAAAGAATCTGTAATATCTACATGATGACCGGTAAGGTTAATTTGCATATCGCCTATTCCTTCTTCAATAAGCCTAAAGTAGGCTTTTACGTTGGTTTGACGGTGGGATCATTAGTGATTCCCGGTATTTTGCTATTGTCCGCCGCGCTACCATAATACCTTGGTCGGCCAACAATTGTGCAATCTTGCTGTCACTTAAAGGTTTACTGGGTTTTTCTGCTGCCACTAACTTTTTAATTAATGCTCTGATAGCCGTTGATGAGCATTCTCCGCCTACATCAGTGGCTACGTGGCTAGAAAAGAAATACTTCAGCTCAAAAATACCTCTTGGTGTATGCATATATTTTTGAGTTGTGACTCGAGAAATAGTGGACTCGTGCATATCTACCATTTCAGCCACATCGTTCAAAACCATAGGTCTCATCATTTCGGGGCCGTGTTCAAAAAATCCCATTTGTTGCTGCACTATACAGTTGGACACTTTAAGAAGGGTTTCGTTGCGACTTTCGACACTTTTAATAAACCATTTGGCTTCTTGTAAATGTGAACGAATAAATTGGCTGTCTGAAGAGTTCTTAACACTTTTACTCATGGCCGCATATTGCTGATTAACATTGAGTTTAGGCAAACTATCGGGGTTAAGTTCTACTGTCCAGCGGCCATTCTTTTTAGCTACTGATACGTCTGGGATCACGTATTCAGATTCGCCCGTGACTATGGCCGTGCCAGGTCTAGGGTTAAGGGTTTGCAATAAACGCATGGCTTCCCGCAACTCTTCTTCCTTGAGACGGGTTTTACGCATAAGCGTACGATAGTCCTTACTACCAATAAGGTCGCAGTAATCAGTAATTAACATCTTAGCTTCTTCGAGCCAAGGTGTATCTGCGGCAAATTGTCTTAGTTGGATCAGTAAACATTCTTGCGCGCTGCGCGCTCCCGAGCCTATGGGATCAAACATCTGAATGCGTTTCAGTACTACTGCTACTTCGTCCAGATCAATTTCTTCGTCATCCATACTGGCTAGCACTTCTTCAATGCTAATCGTCAAATAACCTGCTTCATCGATAGAGTCGATGATTGCTATAGCTATTGCAATATCGGTGTCGCTAAAATGGGTTAAACGCATTTGCCAAAGCAAATGGTCTTGAATGTTGTCAGTGGTTTCGCCTTGGAATACTTGATCGTCATCGCCTGCTGAGCCTGCGCTGCTCATAGAGGCAGGGGCAGATGACGCGCTTAGATATTCATCCCAAGTACTGTCCAGAGGTAAGTCTTCTGGGATGTCATTGTTTTGTAGCGCATCGCCGCTCTCGACACTATCTACATTCACTTCAGCCTGTTCGTTTGCTGCATCATTGCTATCAGCACTGTGGTTAGTTTCAAGGGCCTTTTCGCCACTACCACTATCATTTTGCTCGTCTACTTCTAACAAAGGGTTTGAATCTAGGGCTTCTTGAATTTCAGCTTGTAAGTCCAAAGTAGACAACTGCAAGAGCTTAATAGCTTGTTGCAGTTGCGGTGTCATCGTAAGTTGTTGGCTAAATCTTAACTGTAATGAGGGTTTCATCTACTTCTTATGGTTAATCTGTTGTTGTTATCAGCCGAGTTAAACTCTTCATTCTAGAAATTACAGCTGTGTTGTCGAAGTCATCCTACTTCAATCATATGTAAACTCAATACTTATGAAGTTCGCCTGCTTGACAGCCCTGCTGAATTCCCATTATTTTGAATTATTCCTGAGCTTAACTATAGCCTGAATTGTTCACCTAGGTATACATCTCTTACACGTTGATCACTTAAAACTTCTTCTGCGGTGCCAGATGCTATTAACTCGCCATGGCTAACTATGTATGCCTTCTCACATACATCTAAAGTTTCACGTACGTTGTGATCGGTAATTAATACCCCTAGACCTCTATCCCGTAATTGTTGAATTATTTTTTTTATGTCGTTTACTGAAATAGGATCAACCCCAGCAAAGGGTTCATCTAGTAAAATAAACTCCGGATCCGCTGCCAAAGCTCGCGCAATTTCTACTCTTCTGCGTTCGCCACCAGACAAGCTCATACCTAAACTATTGCGAATATGGTTGATATTAAATTCGTCCAATAGTGAGTCGGCCTGTTGTTCTCGCTGTTCTTTGGATAATTCTTTTCGGGTTTGTAATATCGCCATCAGATTTTGATACACAGTTAATTTTCTGAATATCGACGCTTCTTGAGGTAAATACCCTATTCCTTGTCTAGCGCGTACGTGCATAGGTTGCAGAGTTAGTGACTGTTGATCAATATAAATGTCACCTTTATCTAGAGGCACCAAGCCTACAATCATATAAAATGTGGTGGTTTTACCGGCGCCATTTGGCCCTAATAAGCCCACTATTTGGCCTGTCGATACTTCAATACTGACATCTCGTACCACTTGCCTCGATTTGTAAGACTTTGCTAAATGTGTGGCTTTTAATATGGCCATTAAGGTTGTTTATCCTGTTGTTTCGTTTTTGGTTCTTTGGGCTTTGATACAGGCTGGAAAGTGGTAATAACGCGGCCACTCTCTTGATCACTACCTTGAGCTATGATTTGTTCAAGTTCCATATTAAATTTGATCGACTTACCTTTCACGCTACTGGAGTTTTGTTTTATTTCCGCATTTCCCTCTAATGTCAGAGAGCGAGTTTGTCGATGATACTCAATCTTATCTGCATGTGCAGTGACAATACTGCCATCTTCTTGCTGTTGTGAATATTTAGCTGGATTACCGGTGGCGATAAATATTTCATTACCCTCACCTTTGCTGGCATCAATTTCCAATTCATCAGCACTCACTTTTAATGAACCTTGCACAATCACAACATTGCCTTGATAAGACGCTCTTTTGGCTATGCCATCGGCATTTTGGTACAGGGAGGCCAGCTCAATTTTTTTAGTAAAATCATCTTTTCCAGCATAACTATCTGCCGAAAATAACAACGCCACTAAAATACTAGCGCTGTATAGACGGTTGGTAAACGGTTTTAACATGATCTAATAACTCGTATCTTTGGGTTTCTAGGCTAGCGGTAAAGCCATTACTTTTTATCACATAATTTGGTCCGACAATCTCTACCGGTTGATCAGAATACATGGTTTTGTCCGCTAAGTTCACTTCGACAAAATTGGTGCGGATAACTTGTATATAGCCTTGTTTATCTAGGCTAGTAATTTCAACGTTGGTCTCAAATTGGATACGTTGATCTTCATACAAAGTGCCTTCCTGTGCGTCGACTTTCCAAGGGTGTAACGATTGTGCATATAATAAATAGTTAGGTTGTTTAAATAATGTGAACCCAAGTAAATCAAAATTTTCCATCTTTTGGGCAAATACCTGATGATTTATCTGACCGAATTTATCATATAATGTACTGCGCATTTTAGTTGCTTGGTAATTTGGAACCCAAGCTTCTTCTGTTTGTGAGTCTACTTTAATTTCATCCTCAGAAAGCCAGCCTGGCAGACTCAAGGCTAAGGCTAAAATAAATAACATCACAATACAGAGGGTAACGCGATTCATATACTGGCGCCGTGAATAGTCTCTAACTTAGACATTAAATTATCCCTGCCTGAAGCAGTAACTGCATATTGATTGCACCTATAGGTTTGCCATTAGTGTCGGTTACAAACAGCGAACTTATTTTATGTTTTTGCATAAGCAAGAGCACTTCGGCGGCCAACATCTCAGGCTTGGCAGTAATACTATTGGGCGTCATAATTTGATAAATTTGAGTTTTGTGGATATCAATTCTATCGTCGAGCACTCTGCGCAAATCACCATCTGTAAAAATACCCAATAACTTGCCATTGTCATCTATTACACCAGCCATGCCTAAGGCTTTTTGTGAAATGACCAATAAAACTTCACGCAAAGTTTGTTGCCCTGAAACCAAAGGTAAAGATGCTTCTTTAACCATCACGTCTTCTAGTTTAAGCAACAACTTTCTACCTAGTGAACCACCAGGGTGAGATAAGGCAAAATCTTCTGAAGTGAAACCTCGTGCATCTAGCAAGGCGACGGCTAGTGCATCACCCATAACTAAGGTAGCGGTTGTACTTGATGTAGGAGCAAGGCCAAGTGAACAGGCTTCCTGCTCCACTTTAATGCACAGGTTAATGTCGGCATATTTGCCAAGGGTACTTTGGGAATTTGCTGTCATGGCAATAATAGGCACACCCATTCGTTTCACCACAGGGATTAACGCTAAGAGTTCGGCCGTTTCGCCTGAATTTGAGATGGCCAACAAAATGTCTTGCTCGGTCAGCATCCCCAAATCACCGTGATTGGCTTCGGCCGGATGCATAAAAAAGGCTGGGGTGCCCGTACTGGCAAGTGTGGCCGATATTTTATGGCCGATATGACCTGATTTACCCATTCCACAAACAATCACTTTACCTTTACAAGGTAAAATCAATTGGCAAGCTTCTACAAAAGCGTCATCAATATACTGAACTAATTGTGCGATAGCCTTTTGCTCAATTTCCAATACTCTTAAAGCCGATTGTTTAATCATAGTGTGATTCTAGGTTAACTAAATAACAAAAATTGATAAGCACAGAAGCATAATATCAGACAAAAACCTTCAGTTCGGTTAATGCGCCTACTTCTTTTGAAATTAAAGCTAAATATGATGAGTAAGCCAGTTAAACCTAACATCACATAACTGTCGCGCGAAGCAGCATTTTCATCTATTAACCCTGGTGCTATTAGACCAGGCATGGCCAGTACTGCTAACAGGTTAAAAATATTAGAACCGATAATGTTACCCAAAGCTAAATCATCTTCGTTTTTTAATACTCCCGCAATACAGGCTGCTAGCTCTGGCAAACTTGTGCCAATAGCAATAATAGTTAAACCGATTACCAATTCACTTAAACCGAAGTGTCGCGCTATCACTTCGGCAGAATCTACCATAAAGTGGGCACTCAAAGGCAGAAGTATCAAACCTACGACTAACCACATCACTGCTTTGGAGGTAGGCACGCCAGAAGGAATTTCATTTTCTGTTTCGGATTGTAATAGATCATCTTTTTCCATATGGAAAGACATCCAAGTTAACCCGCCTATTACAACAAAGAATAAAGTAATCAAAATGATCCCTTCTACTTTGAGCAATAAAAAGTCAGATAAGAAATATACCGCGAGTAAGGTAACTAGCAATAATACTGGCATTTCTTTTTTCAGGGTACTTGATGCAATAGATAGCGGTTTAAATAATGCGGTTAAACCCAAGACTAAGGCTATATTAGTTATATTTGAACCGAGTGCGTTACCCACTGCCGTATCTGTGTTGCCATTGAGGGAGGCTGTCGCAGCTACCATTATTTCTGGAGCAGATGAACCCATGGCGACTATAGTAAGACCAATAATCATAGGCGATACGCCTATATTTTTAGCTAACACTGAGGCGCCAAAAACAAATCTATCTGCGCCCCAACTTAAAACAATAAGCCAAATCAGGAAATAACAAGCTTCTAAAATCACAAAATTTCACTTCTAGTTTTTATAAAGGTTAAAAATAGTCGAATCAATTGTCGCAAAAAGCTAAGGCTTTGCATATGAAGTTTATATAAATTAGTTTCGCAACTTTTTTGCTGCTCTATAGGTCTAGAGTCAACATGTATCTATTTGTTATTTCGATATATGCATCAACAGTCACGAAAGCAAGTATGTATAATGTATCTGATTTGCTTTAAGTCGGTAAGAAAGCAGCAAGCGAGACCAAATGATCTTATCATCAATGGTTAGTGTTAAGCTGATATTCAGCAATAGCTGTATTAAATCGAATATACCTTGTTACTTTTTGCTTTTGTTCTTTTATGCAGAAAACTAATACAATAGTCATCTTTATATCGGGTTGTTTTTTATACTTAGCTCGATTAACCAAATTGGAATGTTCCTATCTTAATGGAAAATTTGATTGAAATTAACAATCTGACCTTTAGTCGTAGTGGTCGAATTATATACGATGATATTTCACTACAGATTAAAAAAGGCAAGACTACCGCCATTATGGGCCCAAGTGGTATTGGCAAAACAACTATGTTGCGCTTGATGGGGGGCCAGTTGGTGCCTGACAAAGGTGATATTAAATTTAAAGGTGAGTCTATACCCGGTATGCGTCGCAACCGTCTTTATGAAGTGCGAAGACAAATGAGCATGTTATTTCAAAGTGGTGCCTTATTTACCGATATGACAGTGTTCGACAATATTGCTTTCCCTCTTAGGGAGCACACAAAATTATCTGAATCTATTATTCATACTGTGGTCTTGCTTAAATTACAGGCAGTAGGTTTAAGAGGTGCGGCAGATTTAATGCCTGCTGAATTATCTGGTGGTATGGCGCGTCGTGTTGCATTAGCAAGAGCTATTGCACTGGATCCAGAGCTGATTATGTATGATGAACCATTTGGAGGGCAAGATCCTATCTCAATGGGGGTATTAGTAAAGTTGATCAAAGCCTTAAATGACGCTTTACAATTAACCAGTGTGGTTGTAACTCATGATGTGACTGAAGTATTAACTATTGCTGACTATATTTACATTTTGGCAGAGAAAAGGATTATTGGTAGTGGTACCCCTGAGCAAATTAAAAATAGTGATTCGCCGTTGGTACAACAGTTTTTGCAAGGTGAAGCAGATGGTCCAGTGCCTTTTCATTATCCTGCGAGTAGCATTGCTCAAGCTTTTTTAGGTAACGAATCATGAATTGGTTAATAAATTTGGGTGCTCACACCTTAGAGCGCTTAGAAATGTTTGGTCGCGCCGCTTATATGTTGTTTGGGGCTATTATTGCCAAACCTCAGCCTTTAAAGATGCTTCCCTTAACGATTAAGCAAATACATGTAGTAGGTGTGCAGTCACTACTGATTATAGTGGTATCTGGTCTATTTATTGGCATGGTAATGGCTTTGCAAAGTTATACTGTTTTAGTGGATTATGGCGCTGAAGGAAGTCTTGGGCCAATGGTCGCCTTATCCTTATTAAGGGAGTTAGGCCCAGTTGTGACAGCTTTATTGTTCGCTGGACGAGCAGGTTCGGCACTGACTGCTGAAATAGGTTTAATGAAAGCGACGGAACAGTTAAGTAGTTTGGAAATGATGGCCGTTGATCCACTGCGCAGAGTCATTGCTCCGCGTCTTTGGGCGGGTATTATATCCATGCCAATGCTAGCTCTCATTTTTAGTGCAGTTGGTATTTTGGGAGGACATATAGTCGGCGTTGATTGGTTGGGCGTAGATTCAGGCAGTTATTGGTCTATTATGCAGTCAACTGTGGATTGGAATAAAGACGTGGTGAACGGGATTATAAAGAGCATAGTGTTTGCTTTTGTGATTACTTGGATTGCCACTTTTAAAGGATACGATTCTATACCCACCTCTGAAGGGATAAGTAAGGCAACAACAGAAACAGTGGTGTTTTCTTCGTTAGCGGTACTTGGGCTAGATTTTATATTAACCGCATTAATGTTCGGAATTGAGTAGAGGAAATGGGAATGAAATCCAGGAAAGCGGAATTATTAGTAGGTGTGTTTGTCGCAATAACGATAGCAGCAGGTTTAATGTTAGCACTGAATGTCGCCAATAAAAGTATGTCGAGCAATGATGATACCTATATCTTGTACGCAAAATTTGACAATATTGGTGGCTTAAAAGTTCGTTCAGCTGTGAAGGTAGGTGGGGTAACAGTGGGTAGGGTCGATAAAATCACCCTTAACAATAGCGATTTCACACCTGTAGTGACCATGAGTATTTTGTCAGAATTCAATCAATTTCCAGAAACCAGTTCGGTATCTATACTTACCTCGGGTTTATTAGGAGAGCAATATGTTGGTTTTCAACCAGGTTTTGCTATTGAGGGTGTTGAAAGCTTGTCTCAAGGGGACTACATAGAAGACACAAAATCAGCGTTAGTATTAGAAGATCTCATTGGTCAGTTTTTATTTAGTAGCAACGACGGTTAAGCTATGTTGTCGATTGGAGAAAATAACGTGATAAACAAATGGGCACTTTTATTATTGAGTGGGATATTAATTTTTTGTTCTGGTATCGCGCAGGCACAAAACGAAAATCCCTATGTAATGTTAGAAGATGTAGCAACCAAAACTTTCAGCAGAATTAAGAAAGAGCGGCAGCTCATAGAAGTCGAACCAGAACTTTTACGCACTGTGATGGAAGAGGAATTATTGCCTTATGTTGATTACAGCTTTTCTGCGTTAAAGGTTTTGGGAAAGTACTATAAAAAAGTACCAAGAGACAAAATACCCGAATATATTAGTGTTTTTCGTTCATATTTGATCACAACTTATGCATTAGCCATGGCCTACTATGATGGCCAGGATGTTGAATTTCAGCCGGTTCGTGAAGTAACAGATGAAAAAACAGTAACGGTCAGAGCTGTGGTTAGAGAACCCGGGCGACCAGACATTAATTTGGCTTTCAAATTACGTAAAAATAATAAAACTAATGAGTGGAAAGCTTACGATATGGTGGCTGAAGGTATTAGTCTTTTATCGAGTAAGCAAAGCGAATTCCAATCTATCTTGCGAAAGGATGGTATACAAAAAGTAATTGATTTAATGAATAACACTATTAGCAAACCTATTAATATTGACCCCGAAAAAAAGGAAACTTAGGTGACTAAATTGCAAGTAACTGAGTCTCCTAAAGGATATTACAGCTTACAAGGCGAGTTGAATCGCAACACTATAGCTAAGTCAGATGCCTTGGCCATACTTAAACAAAACAATCAAAAAAACGCTAGCGATGATGTTTTTACTCTCGATATGTCTGGAGTGAGTCATTCTGATACCGCAGGGTTAGCATGGTTAATGAACTTCCTCAAAGACAACCAGCAACAGAATGTTCAGTTTAAGCTTAAGAACATCCCAAAAAGCTTGATAAAGCTTGCAAAAATAAGCGACGTAGACAGTTTTTTGTCGGTACAATAGTCGATTATTTTTACTCATCTGGACTTGTCATGGATAATCAACAAATTGAAGCGCTTTTACTTGAAACATTAGGCTTAGCCGAAGCACACGTGAATGGTGATGGTTCGCATTTTCAAGTCATAGCTGTAAGTGATCAGTTTGCAGATATGAGCCGAGTTAAGAAACAGCAGTTTGTTTATGCGCCTTTGGCTGCAAAAATTGCTGAAGGTAGTATGCACGCAGTTTCCATTAAAACCTTTACCGAAAGCCAATGGAAGCGGGAGAAGATGTTTAATCTTCCTCAATAATATCCGCAAAAACATCATCCTAGTAACATCGAATAGAGTGCAGTCATGGACAAATTAATTATCAAGGCGTGCCCGGCACTGAACGGAACCGTCGCTATTTCAGGCGCCAAAAATGCTGCATTACCTATTTTGATGTCAAGCATCTTGGCAGACTCCACTTGTTATTTTGATAATGTGCCCGAGCTTAGAGATATTCACACTAGTTTATCTTTGTTAAGTGAATTAGGTGCCAAAGCGTATCGCCAAGATGGTCAATCTGTAGTGATTGATCCTAGTACAATTCATAATTTTAACGCATCCTACGATTTGGTTAAAACCATGCGGGCATCCATTTTAGTGTTAGGCCCACTATTGGCTAAGTTCGGCCAAGCCAATGTGTCTTTACCTGGAGGTTGTGCTATAGGCGCACGTCCGGTCAATTTGCATTTGCAAGGGCTCGAACAAATGGGAGCCAAAATTGATGTGGACAGTGGTTATATAAGGGCATCTGTAGACGGAAAGTTACAAGGTGCACATATATTTATGGATGTGGTTAGCGTCGGCGCTACAGAAAACCTAATGATGGCGGCTTGTTTAGCCCAAGGTGAAACCATTTTAGAAAACTCGGCCAAGGAGCCGGAGATTGTTGATCTAGCCAATTGTTTAAATGCAATGGGTGCTAAGGTGACAAATGCTGGAACCGATAAAATTGTGATCCAGGGAGTAGAGTCTTTATCTGGATGCCGTTATCGCGTATTGCCAGATAGAATCGAGACAGGTACGTTTTTAATTGCAGCAGCTGTTACAGGTGGAAAAATTCGCTGCGAACAAGCAGCACCAAAAACTCTCGAGGCAGTGCTGGATAAATTGTCTAAAGCTGGAGCTAAACTCACAGTAGGTGATGACTGGATTGAGTTGGATATGACCAATAGACAACTTAAAAGTGTTGATATTAAAACCGCCCCCCATCCTGGATTTCCAACTGACATGCAAGCACAATTTGTAGCCCTTAATTGTTTAGCTACAGGAACAGGCGTGGTGACGGAAAACATCTTTGAGAACCGTTTTATGCATGTACCTGAACTGCAGCGAATGGGTGCAAATATATCGCTGCAAGCCAATAGTGCTGTGTGTGATGGCAAGTCAACTTTAAAGGGCGCTCAAGTGATGGCGACTGATCTGAGAGCTTCGGCAAGTTTAGTGATTGCCGGGCTTGTGGCAGAAGGGCAGACTACTGTTGATCGCATCTACCACTTAGATCGTGGTTATGAACATATTGAAAGAAAGTTAAATGGCTTAGGTGCCAATATCAAACGAGTAGCTGATTAAAAGCACTGAGCTATAATTCATCTACTATCATTTTTAATTTGAGTCTTTGTTCATCTCTACGGATTTCCAACTGTATTTCTTTTCCTGGTTGAGTGTTAGAAATATATTCTAAGGTTTTACGTATGTTATTGGCTGGAATATCGTCTACAGATAATATGACATCGCCTACCTGCAACCCACCTATGTCCGCAGGACGACCTTGATCAATTGAGGTAACCGTAATCCCGACACTTGATGGTCCATCTTGAGCCCCTCCAAAGCCTAATGCTCCACGGGTGACCTTTCCGGTAGCAATTATTTCAGTCATAACCTTTTTAGCTAAAGTGTAAGGTACCGCAAAAGATACGCCATCAACGGACTCTACGCGGCTGCGGCTGACGCGAGTTTTAAAATTAGCATTGTTAATACCAATCAAGAAACCTTCACTATCTACCAATGCCCCACCAGAATTCCCCTCGTTAAGCACTGCGTCTGTTTGAATATAATCGAAGTAGTGATTTAAGCCGTTGTTACTAATTCGACTGACAATACCTTGGGTAACTGTTTGTCCTAAATTGTAAGGATTACCTAAGGCTAATACAACGTCACCGACTAATGCATTAGGATTGTCAAGTTGCGGGATTGGGTGCAGGTTTTCAGCGGAGACGCTAAGTACTGCTAAATCAGTTATAGGGTCATAACCTAAGATTTGTGCTTCTTCGAATCGCCCGTCTTGAAGTCCCACTACAATAAGTTTAGCGTTAGCAATAACGTGATAACAGGTGAGAATGTAGCCGCTTGAAGTCATAACTACGCCAGAGCCTAAGCTTGAACGTTCAACCGGGTGCCTGCGGTTGTATCCCGAGCTGTCGATACCAATGCTATATATATTTACAACCGCCGGGCCAGCATCATTGACGGCTGAATTGAAGCTTCGTTTCTTTGGGGAAGTGTCATTGTTGGTAAATAATGTCAAGGGTAGACCACTACCTTGCCGTAAATCAGGTACTAACAATAAGATGATCGATGAAATGATCACGCCAATGATGATGGATTTTAGTAAAAAAGATAAGGTTTTTAGCACGAGTAATATTAAGAATTTTTCACGTCAGATAATATTAATAATAACATTGAAATCAGTGAGTTGATAGCGATACTATGGCCTAGTACCGCTATCAATAGAGAGTTTTATTGGCGTATCACCAAATATAAAGAAGAGATACCGCGTTTTACATTAAGCGCTATGACGCCTTTTGCATCTTCTAGTTCAGTGCGTAACTGCATAACATTATCCACCTTTTTGCGGTTAATACCTATTATTACATCACCATCTTGTAAGCCAATGCGAGCCGCAGGGGAGCGGGATTCAAGCTCTGAAATGACTATGCCATTATCGCCTTGTTTAGTTTTACCGTTGGTCAAGGTAGCGCCTTCTAAAGCAGGGTGTATCTCTTTAGCTATCACCACATTTTGTGTAGCGTCGCCTAGAGTAACGTTTATTTTTTCACGCTTGCCTTTGCGTAATACCGTTAATTCAAGTTCAGCACCTGCCCCTCTACTGGCAACTTTTGCTCTTAATTCTTGGAAACTGGTAACTGGTCTTCCATTTATTTCTGTAATAATGTCACCAGCCTGAATTCCGCCTTTATCAGCCGCTGAGTCTGGCGACACTTCACTTACAAATGCACCTTGGTTGACATCGAGGTTCATGGCCTCTGCTAAACCAGAGTCGATATCTGCTCCTACGATACCAAGTAAACCACGACGGACTTCACCGAACTCTATGATTTGATCGACCAAATTTTTCATCATATTGCTGGGTATAGCAAAACCAATGCCGACGTTTCCACCATTAGGTCCAAAAATAGCGGTGTTAATTCCGACTAACTCCCCGCGCAGACTGACCAAGGCTCCACCTGAGTTTCCGCGGTTAATTGCAGCATCAGTTTGGATAAAGTTTTCGTATCCACCTATGTTTAAGCCAGAGCGTCCAAGTGCGCTGACAATCCCTGAGGTTACTGTTTGATTCAGCCCAAAAGGGTTACCAATAGCAACAACAAAATCGCCGACTCGCAACTCATCTGAATTAGCGAGAGGCATAGCAGCCAATGCATCAGGTTCAATTTTTAATAATGCGATGTCGCTTTGCTCATCTGCACCCAATTTTTTAGCTTTGAATTCACGACCATCTGTTAGTTTGACGATAATCTCATCAGCATTATCTACCACGTGATTATTGGTCACTACATAGCCTTTTTGGGCATCGATAATGACGCCCGAACCTAACCCTTTAAAAGGCCTTTCTTGCACTTGTTCATCTGTTCCTCCAAAAAAGTGCTTAAACATTTCTGGTACACGTTGCCGAGATACTTGAGTACCTTCCACAGAAATACTGACAATGGCTGGCGTAGCTTTGTCTAACATCGGCGCGAGACTAGGCACTTCACCTTTGTCTGTTGAAAAGAATGGTAATGCAGCGTTAGACACTAAATTTACCGACATGCTTGCTGTCACTATGCAACAAGCCACAAAAAAACGATTTACTACTTTTTTATTCATCGATTATTATCTCCAACATCTAAAATTAATAACAATACACAGACACTCTAGAACACTGACTGGGTAGAACACAAAGAGTATCTAGTACGCGAGAAAGTTCATTATTTGGTTTCTTTGGCTGGTGTTTCTTCTTGTCCTGAAAATAACCCTGAACTTTTTGAAGAAAAATCTAATGGCTGTATATCTGCACTAGAATCCTTACGTGTAGGCTTCGGACTTTTATTACGTAGGTAAGCTGTAGTGTGCTCTCCAAAATAGTTCAATGAACTCCCTTCAGGCCCTGCTTGTTGGCTGATGAGCAACTGTTCATAATTTTCAACCTGCTGTTGTAATCTAGCTGATTGATCAACTAGTTTTTCTGCAATTTGTTTGGTTTCTTGAATATGCATAGCAGCTTGCTGGTGCATTAATTCTTGAATAGTTTGCCCACCTTGGGCCTTATCTGATTCACTTTGTTTTTCTTGATTGAAATATTTTGCAACAAAAAAGCCAATAATACCGCCAACAAGCAACAACAATAACCCTATTAACCAATCCATAACCACTCCTATTAATCTATTTATTTCTGCTCATCTGGTTCGCTACTAATTTATAACGTAATGACAATGAGCAAGCTCGCAATATGCGTTATTATACGCCCAGCATTTTCAATGCGGTCATTTTATTTGTATTCAAGTGTTAAAAATACCCATATGTGAAAGGAAAAATACCAAAGAATGATTGAGTATACGCCATGGCAAAAATATCAAAGAGATCTACAAAATCCTGAGTTTAAATATGATGCGGCTCAGGAAAATGCTGTAAAAGAATTGCAGCGGTTGTATGACGAATTAACTCATCCAGAGAAAAAACTGACTTGGCGAATAAAGTTACAAGGTAAGTTTGGAAAGGGGATGTCTAAACCTAGTATTCAAGGGTTATATTTTTGGGGGGGAGTAGGGCGTGGTAAAACTTACTTAGTTGACACTTTTTATGAATGTTTACCTTTTGAAAGAAAGATGCGTATTCACTTTCACCGTTTTATGCATAGGGTGCATCAAGAACTCAAAACCCTAGAAGGTCAACCAGATCCACTAAAAACCATAGCTAAAACCTTCGCAAATGAGACTAGGGTGATTTGTTTTGACGAATTTTTTGTCTCTGATATTACCGATGCCATGATTTTAGGCACTTTGATGGAAGAGCTTTTTGGTCATGGTATAGTTTTAGTTGCCACGTCAAACATAGTACCAGACGAGCTTTATCGTAATGGTCTACAACGAGCAAGGTTTCTGCCTGCTATAGAGTTAATTAATCAAAATACTCGCATAGTGAATGTAGACAGTGGAGTAGATTATCGTTTACGAACCCTAGAGCAGGCTGAAATTTTTCATTATCCATTAGATAATCAAGCCTTCCACAATTTACATAAATATTTTATACAACTAGCGCCTGAGCTTGGAACTGAAAATCAACAAATTGAAGTGGAAGGCCGCATGATCCCAACCTTGCATCATTCTGATGGGGTGGTGATGTTTGATTTTCGTGATATTTGTGATGGACCCAGAAGTCAGACGGACTATATGGAGATAAGTCGTCTCTATCACACTGTGTTGATTGCTAATGTAGAGCAAATGGGACAAGCAATAGATGATATTGCGCGACGTTTTATTGCCATGGTAGATGAGTTTTATGAACGTCATGTTAAGTTGATCATGTCTGCAGAAGTATCTATGGAAACCCTTTATTTAGATGGTCAGCTTTCTTTTGAATTTAGGCGTTGCCTAAGTAGACTGAAAGAAATGCAGTCTCATGATTACCTTGCATCACAACATGTTCCTTAATAAATGTATGTTGTATTGAATGGTTTTTGTTATCTGCCTTAAATATCGGTAAAATCCGCCGTATTAAATCTAATCGAGCCGTTTGTTCGATATTATTAGAAGAGAATAATTAAATGGGAAGAAAGTTCGAAGTACGTAAAATCTCCATGGCTAAAACTGCTGGAGCCAAAACCAAAGTGTATTCTAAATATGGCAAAGAGATTTATGTTGTTGCCAAAAATGGTGGTACAGATCCTCAGGCAAACTTGGCTCTGCGCAGACTGATCGAAAAAGCTAAAAAAGATCAAGTACCGAGTCATGTCATTGATAAAGCTATTGATAAAGCAGCAGGCGGTGCAGGTGAAGATTATGTACCTGCTCGTTATGAAGGATTTGGCCCAGGTGGCTGTATGGTGATAGTTGACTGTCTAACAGACAACAACAATCGCACTATTACTGATGTACGTAATTGTTTTACAAAAACCGGTGCTAAGTTGGGTGTTGAAGGTACTGTCGGCCATATGTTTGATCACCAAGCGGTATTTGCTTTTAAAGGTGATGATGAAGACGCTGTTCTAGAAACGTTAATGGAAGCTGACGTTGATGTCACAGAAGTAGAATGTGAAGAAGGAGTGGTAACGGTTTATGCTCCTCACACCGAATTTAACAATACCCGTACTGCTTTAGTCGATGACAGCCCAGATATTGATTTTGAAGCAGAAGAAATTACTTTTATCCCACAAACAGAGTCAGTTGTTAGCGGTGATGATGTAGCGACCTTTGACAAATTTATGGATATGTTAGAAGACTGCGACGATGTGCAACACGTTTATCACAATGCGGTGGTTGAACGCGAATAATGGTTCAGTAAATAAAATGTTTAATGCCCTCATTGCCGGAGGGCATTTTTGTTTGTGCTTTATGTCAGCATAGAGCTGATCAACGGTCATACGTCTAGGTTATGGTGTATGACAAGTATACTGAGAAAGCAGATGGTGACATCCTCCCGTCTATTATCCGTCATTCCCGCGAAGGCGGGAACCTCCAAACCAACTGGCTAATCTAAAAGAATCGTCCTTTTCAACATGACAATTTCTGCATATATTTATTAAACGATTGAAAAGGAATTCAACAATGAAACGGCCCTGCTTATACATTCTCACTAATGATAACAACAGTACGCTATACATCGGGGTAACAAGTAATTTAGTGCAGCGCATTTATCAACATAAAAACAAACAAGTGAAGGGCTTTAGCTCAAAATACAATTTGAATAAACTAGTCTATTTTGAGCAACTTGAAGATATGGATAGCGCAATACTTCGAGAGAAAAGGCTCAAGAAATGGAACAGAGAATGGAAAAATCGGCTCATCAATGAGTTAAATCCTAGCTGGAAAGACTTATATTTTGACTTGGTTGGGTGAGAATAGATTGAGTCTACTGGGGCTATTAGTAGGTTCCCGCCTTCGCGGGAATGACGTGTAATATCTTGAAAATCATCACCGTCAGCTTACTACTATTTGTGATCGTTAAGTGATTTGTTCACCATCGGCAGGTAATGGCACATACGAGACAAGAGCCTAATATTTCAAAGTTAAAGATTTACTTTTATTGTTCCAAAGCGACAATCTGGTCGAGCAAACCAATCATTAATTTTGTACCTGTACCAGAAGCAATGCCATCAAATACATTCTCAACATTTTTGCCGTGTTGTGCGCCGGCTAAATCACTAATTGAACGAATGATTATCCAGTCTACGTCATTAACAAAACATACTTGTCCAACAGCCGCAGATTCCATTTCTGTTACTTGAGCACTGTATACCCGTTGTAACCATTTACGATACTCAGCGTTATCTAAAAATACCGAACCTGTAACTCCGTTACCGCCCACTTTGATGTTAATGGGTTTGCCGGAAGGCATATTGATTGGGCTCACAGCCTTAACGGCTTTTTTTGCCAGCTCAATTAGTTCAGGAGTGGCGCTAAAATAGGGCATTTGTTGAGGTTTATCCCAACCCTGTTTAACAACTGTCATTTCTTCAGGGTGAATATAACCAAAGTTCTCATAAGCCGGTGAATGGGGATCTTGTTTGCGTCTTTCTTGGTATTGCTTTTGTGCACTTTCATAAAAATCAGGTAAAACAAAACTACCCGCTTTTTTTGGATCAGGGTTTACATAAATTGATTCATCATGAAAATACCAACGTTCTGGTACAGCAATGTCTCCTGGTTGGAAGTTAGGATTGACGGCACCAGCAATACCCATCATCACTACTCGGTCTATAGGGAAATAATCCAGCGCCATCTGCATCGTCATAGCGGCATTAGGCACACTTATGCCCGTAGTAAATATTACAACTGGCTCACCTTTGTATGTCCCTAATTGGTATTTAACTCCCTTTATGGTCAGCGTTTGATTGATCTGAGCATCAGGGAGTTGCGCGAATGCTTGGTCAATAGCTTTAATTTCTGGAGCATAGGCGGCAACAATCGCAGTCCATTTATTTTTGTCTGTAAATTCTTTTGGCCCATAAGCGCTAATATCTTGTGCATAAGAATTATGGGCGCTTAGCATGATGCTAAAAATTAAGAAATAATGGACCCGGAATTTTTTAAACATAATAACTTTCTCGTTAATGAAACATGCCTATGCGCTCTAAAAGTGCAAAGCAAGAGTAAATATTTGGGTAAGTCATGAGTATTTAATCTTGACTGAACCAGCTTAGAGAGCTTTATGTCTCAGGATGTAAAGTATGGGAAATCCATGCCAATATTTGTTGACATGGCATTAATCTACTAGAAATTTATTTGCCAATTAAGCGCAAGAATTCATTACGGGTGGCATCAGATGTGCGCATAGAACCCAACATCACTGAGGTGATCATAGAAGAGTTTTGCTTTTGCACACCGCGCATCATCATACACATATGTTTACCTTCCATAATCACGCCTACACCAGTAGCACCAGTAACTAACTGCACTGCATCGGCAATTTGTTTTGTTAAGCCTTCTTGGATCTGTAAACGTCTAGAGTACATATCTACAATGCGAGCAAACTTCGATAATCCTAATACTTTGCCATTAGGCAGGTAGGCAATATGACAACGCCCGATAAAAGGTAAAATATGATGTTCACACAATGAGTAGAACTCGATGTCTTGGATAATGACCATTTCATCTGTGTCGGCTTCGAAAATAGCGCCATTTACTACACCATCTAAGTCTTTTTCATAACCATCGGTTAAAAATTGCATTGCTTTGGCGGCGCGCTTGGGCGTATCTACCAATCCCCCACGACTGACGTCTTCCCCTAATATTGAAAGAATACCTGAGTAGTGGTCGGCTAATTTATCTGACATGTAATTTGGCTCTTCGATAAGTGTATGAATTAAATATGTGGATACAGGGTAAACCCATAATTAGATTACCGAATGATAACATTGTCTGAGGATAGGATTAAATACCACAGTCATATTTAAATCTTTTGAACTGCTCGGAGGTTTAAGATCTTTTGCCCTTTTGTTGCATTGATAAGCGGATCTTTACCATATATTCATCAAGGGCAGATTTGGCTTCTTCATAGGCTTGAGCGTAATCTTCTGATGCGGGATGTTGTTTATATAGTTCAAATGCTGAGTCAGTCTGATCGGCTAAAGACTTGAGGCGTTTTTGGTTGACATCCATATCGATTCTCCTTGAGTTTTAGATAGAGTATATTGCTTCAACAACATTTTAAAGAAACTTTACAATCGCTAGAATAATAATTGCCAAAACAATTAAAACAGGCGTTTCATTTAAAAAACGGTAGAAACGTGGTGAATGAGTGTTTTCATCTTTGGCAAATTTTCGCACTAGTACAAATAAGTAGAAATGATAGGCATATACAGCCATAACTAAGGTGAGTTTAAGATGCAACCATTTGGCCGCTACAAACCATTCTTTGCCATACAAACTTATCAACCAGACACCAAAAATCAAGGTTAATATGGCAAAAGGTGTAACAAAGAACCATAACCGCCTCTCCATTATTTTGAACTGATCTTTAACGGCCTGAACATCAGTCTGAGCATGGTAAACCATCAATCTAGGCAAATAAAACAAGCCTGACATCCATGCAATCATAAAAAATACATGTAGCGCTTTTATCCAAAGTAGGGTCATTGTGTGTCCTAGTAATTTGCTTTATGCAGGTGATGTCTGAGCGTTTTCCAAGTAATAATACCCATTATTTGCTGCGATGTAGTTGAAAATATATACACTGCACCATCTCTATTAAGTTCAAGTAAGCTGTATACTTCAGCTAGGGTATCCTGAAAGTTGACCCCTTGCATTGGAATGAAACTTAAACGCATTGCGTCGCCATCTTTTCCTTTGTCGTATTCCACTAGTGAGTATTTACTAACCCCTTCAGTATCCACTGAATGTTGTACTACTGTGCTAGTGTGTTCTTTATCTAAGGCACTTATAAGTTGTTCGTTGTTCTCACTAAACACTGTAAATTCTTTGTTCATTACCGCTAAAACCCCTGTCTTTTGTAGTGATTCCATGACTGAAGAAATAGTATAAGGCAGTTTTTGAGAGTCTAGTTGTTGCGTGAAAATAGAACTGTTACCTAAAAATTGTGTAGAAGTCACATAGGCAGGAACGATCACCAAGATAGTAGGTAGGATCAACTCTGGACTATAGGATAATTCCATAACGGCTGATAAAGCTGCTAATGGAGCATGAATAACTGCGGTCATCAGCCCCGCCATGCCCAGCAGTGAAAAACTGCCATTTAAGTTACTCACATCATCTAAAAAGAAACCCAGTGGAGAAGCAAGTACAACACCGCTAAGCATTCCAAGAACAAATACTGGGCCAATTATGCCTCCGGGGACTCCTAGCCCGATGGCAAAAATTGTTAATAAAAATTTTGCTGCTACCACTCCGATAAGTAATTGAATATTTTCATGTTGTGCGATTAAAACATGTGCAGAGTGGAAGTGTGCACCTAAGGCATCAGGCAATATATATCCTACTGCGCCAGTAATTAAGCCTGCAATTAATAATCGACGCACCATATTGATACGGCCAAATCCGTTGATAACTAACATTAATGTTTTATTAAACAAAGTAGCTAGGCAACCCAATAGGATGCCAAAGATAACCAAATATAGATAAATCCATCGGCTAAACTCGTTGAATTGAATAAAAGACAATTCTTGTACTTCGCCAAAGACAATACGCGTTAACACAGTGCCACAAGCAGCAGCTAACATAATGGGTATAAAAATATGGATCCTGTATTCCCGAAATACAACTTCCATAACAAAAATCACAGCTGCAAAAGGGGTGTTAAATGAAGCTGAAATGCCAGCCGCAATACCACAACCAGACAAAATACGGATACTGTTGTGAGGAAACTTCAGCCATTGGCCAAAAAAACTACTGCCGAAAGCACCTATATGTACAGAGGGCCCCTCTCGGCCTACTGAGAAACCGCAAACTAAGGCTAAAGCACCTCCAAAAAATTGATTGATGGTGGTCCTAAAAGGAATGTGCCCAAAATAGTGTTTAATTCTATGGATAACAAAAGGGATACCCATACGATAGTGTTTAAATCCTGTCATATAAGCGATTAACACTATAGCTATGGCGCCTATGCATGGGATCAGAAATCGCATGTATGGCTCTAAAGATTCAAATTGATTTATCTCTGGTAAAAATAATCTCTGCAGCCATTCAACGCTTAAACGAAATAGAATAATTAAAGAAGCTGCACAAATACCGCCCACAATGCCGATGATACACAGCTGAATTGAGGTACGTGGAGTGGCAAGTTCTTCTCTAAAAGCGTTGAGGTTCACAATTACTAATTTGACTGATAACTGAGATGACCAAGAGTTTATCACAAGCCTTTGTATTTTATAGAGTTAATCTTTTTAACTAGGATCAAAAGGTGAATGTTTGATAAATCAATCGACTAATTTAAATGACTAAATGATAATATCTGAGCAAAGTAGAAAGGCTTTGTAGCTTTAAAAAGGGCATAAATTGATTATTTCTGATCTAAAGAATAAATTGGGCGCATTTCAGTTTTATTTCATATTAATAGTGAGCATTGCAGCTACTCTGTATGCTGGTTTTTTCTGGGGTAATGCGCATTACGCTCAACAACAAATGACTATATCCACTCATGAGAAAAGTATTCAAAACCTTAAGCTCGAAAATGAGAAATTGACTAAAAATCTGAATGTTTTAGGGGTTGAACTTGAAGTAGCAAGATTGACTCAGCAGCAACATGTTGTAGAAATTGGAAAAAGTATTGATGTAGAAAAGGACTTACGCACGCAACTTGCTTTTTATCAACAAGTGATGGCGCCAGAACTGAATGAACAAGGATTTTTGATTGAAGGGTTTAATCTAGAGCCTGCTTTAAGTGATAATTCTTATCGATTTGAACTAGTTTTGATGCAACAAAATAAAACTAAAAATACCCTTAAAGGGAGTTTAAAGGTGACTTTGATAGGCAGTGAAAATGGTAAGGCTAAGCAATATACTATTGACTCATTATTATCTGATCAAGAGCAAAAAAACCTGACTTTTAGCTTTAAATATTTTCAGGTGATCGACGGTCAAATAAAATTACCAAAAGGTTTTCAACCAGAACAAGTATCTGTACATGCCAATATATTTCAGTTCAAACGTAAGAAAGGAGAGTTAACTACAGTATTCAATTGGGTCATCAACCCTAATTAAGGGTAAGCGGTTACAAGATGGAATCAATTAGTCTTAGCGAATACTTGACCATATTAGTCAGGTACTGGATAATCCGCACAATTAAGAGTTATTCCTATTTTCATCGAGGCATGTTATGACAGTGCAAATTGCGTTACCTATTGAATTTTCTGATGCTGCCGCTAGAAAAGTAAAAACTTTAGTGGAAGAAGAAGAAAATCCAAATTTGAAACTACGAGTGTATGTCACTGGTGGTGGTTGCTCTGGTTTCCAATATGGTTTTACCTTCGATGAAAAGGTTAATGAAGGGGACACCACCATTGATAAAAATGAAGTGACCTTAGTGGTAGATCCTATGAGTCTGCAGTATTTAGTTGGCGGTGAAGTGGATTATACCGAAGGACTAGAAGGCTCGCGCTTTTTAGTGATTAACCCAAATGCGACAACAACTTGTGGTTGTGGCGCTTCATTTACTGTCTAGTATGAATCCGTAACATAAAAAAGCCAGTTGTGGACAACTGGCTTTTTTATTGCAAATTTTTCAAACTAGCTATTAGTACTTTCAAATATTTTATCGGCAGAGGCTGCCACAAAGCCTTGGTACAATTTGCCTGTTGGCATATTGTAGCGCTGAGCGAACTCATAAAAACAGCTAGGTACTAATTTTCTGCCATTGGCGAACTGTACTTCGATTTTATCTGCCATTATCGAAGATTGCGCTAAAAACACCTCCGGACCCCCTTTGATTTCACCACCTGAAGTATTTAATACAAATCCTGAATCTTTCAATAGGGTATTCATCTGCGCTAAAGATTGAAAATGGCCCATGTGATTTAGACTTACAGTAAAATGATTGGCTCTGAACCCCCAAGCTGACATCCAGGCTGCGTATTCTGAATGAGCAACTAAGATGTCATATTCTTGCGTGCTGGTCTGCCAATGGGTACCTGAATACAAAAAGTTATCTTGCTGCGCCGCATTATCAGCAATGTTATCCGTCATTTTTAAGATAATCTGCTGTACTTCAGCAGGCATATCTTCAACAATCAGTTCACTAATAAATACTTTAGGTTGCGTATCGTCAGGATGTTCAAAGTGTTTAGCACGGAGCTTTTTTTCTGCAAAGTCATATTGACCTTGTTCTGTGTAACCTAAGGCTAGAAAATGTGCCGCAAGTTTGTCTAAGTTAATTTTTTCAATATTAAAAGTACGTAATGCAATATGATCATTATCTAACTTGGCACTTTTACCTGAATGTTCAAACTCATAACCTTCCAATAAGTCATGTACTTTTTTTGCCGAAGGCGTAATGGTTAAATAGTCTTGCCATAAATGGCTAAACAAATTGTCTATTTTGTTGTGCATAGCGTTAAAATTCTTACTCTAAAATTAAATACTTAAGCCTGGGCTTAACGTGCCAGGAAGGGTTGGTTTTTCTAGCTCTACAGAAGCAACCGGGTATGCACAGTAGTCAGCAGCATAGTAAGCACTTGCTCTATGATTACCACTATCACCTATGCCTCCAAAAGGTGCTGCTCCACTGGCGCCGGTAATAGGCCTGTTCCAGTTGACTATTCCTGCGCGAATACGCTGATAGAAATGTTGGTAGTCAGCTTGGTTATCGGCTAATAAACCTGCTGATAAGCCAAAACTGGTATTGTTAGCTTCATCTATGGCCTGATCAAAATCACTATAACGGATGACTTTAAGCAGTGGGCCAAAATGTTCTTCATCGGGCATGTCTTTAAGAATATCAGTCACGTCAATAATACCAGGGCTAACAAAACCAGACTCAATGTCTAGATGCTTAAGCTCGACTAGAGGCTTAGCACCAAGTGCGACTAATTGTTGTTGTGCTTTGACCATCAAAGACGCTGCGTGTTGAGAAACCATAGCACCCATAAACGGTTGTTCTTCGGCATCATACATGCCAACTTGGATATTGTTGGTCGCTTCAATCAACTTATTAAGAATGGCATCGCCAGCCGCACCTTGTTGAATAAACAAACGGCGAGCGCAAGTACAACGCTGACCAGAAGTAACAAAGGCAGATTGAATAATATCGTGCACCACAGCTTTGGTATCAGCCGCATCTTTGACTATTAGTGGGTTATTTCCACCCATTTCCAAGGCTAGAATTTTTCCAGGATGTCCAGCAAACTGTTCGTGTAATAATCTACCAGTACGAGAACTTCCAGTGAAAAACAATCCATCTAATCCCTTATGGGCCGCAAGTGCTTTGCCTGTTTCTACTTCACCTTGAACCATGTTCAATACGCCAGCAGGTAAACCGGCTTGCTGCCAAAGTTCTAAGGTTTTTTCTGCCACAAGGGGAGTAAGATCACTAGGTTTAAATACAATTGTATTACCCGCTAGCAGTGCAGGGACTATATGTCCGTTTGGTAAATGGCCAGGGAAATTATATGGTCCAAATACCGCCACTACACCATGAGGTTTGTGTCTGATAAAGGCTTTACCTAGTGGCATGGCATTTTCTACTGTGCCAGTGCGCTCATGGTAGGCTTTTTCAGATAAGGCAATTTTACCTATCATAGCGCCCACTTCAGTCGCGGTTTCCCACAATGGTTTACCGGTTTCTTGAGCTATGGTTAAAGCAAGTGCTTGTTTATTTTCACCGAGCAACTCTGCAAATTTTTTCACATAAGTTAAGCGTTCTTCAAACGTCAGATTACTCCAAGCAACAAAGGCTGAACGTGCGGCAATGACTGCTGAATCAACTTGTTGTTGATTGGCAGATTTAGCCTGCCAAATAATGTTCTTTTTTGCAGGATCAATAGATTGAATGTCGTGTCCAAGGCCTGCTAACCAGTTGCCTGCGATAAAATGGGTATGCGTATTCATAATTATGTCCTGAAATGTGTAGGAGCAAAGCGAATGTTGTCGCCATTGCTTACACCGAGTGCATCGGCGGCTTGTTGACCAATAATGGCATGTTCAGCTTCGAAATCGAGTGATGTGCAGACTCCACGGAAGTCTTCGACTTTAGTATTGATCACAAAAAAGTCACTTTGACTTTCTTTAATCTCATCAGTCACTTTAATCTGCATTTTTCTACTAGCTTGCGCACTGCGGATATGTTTTAAATTTGCTTCAACGGTTGGGCCCGCATCAAAAATATCTACGTAACCTCTACAACTAAAGCCTTCTTGCTCAAGTAGCTGCAATGCCGGCTTTGTTTTTTCATGTACTTGACCGATCACCGCTTGGGCTTGTTTGCTTAACAGGCTTACATATATTGGATATTTTGGCATTAGTTCAGCGATGAACTGCTTTTGACCAATCCCAGTGAGATAGTCAGCGGTAGGAAAATCCATCGAAAAGAAGTGCTCTTCTAACCATTGCCAAAAAGGTGATTGACCATTTTCGTCATTAATACCACGCATTTCGGCGATAATAATTTCAGCAAAACGTTGTCTATGTTCCATCATAAACAGAAAACGGAACTTAGATAATAATCTCCCGTTTAAGCCCTCTCTTGCATTCTGTCGCAAAAATAACGTGCATATCTCAGATACACCTGTGTAATCGTTACACAAGGTAAGAATATCCACAGTGTTATAGATATTAAGTTCACGAGATGCGTGAACCACCTTACTTAAATGATAATGATAAAACGCATCGTCTAAACCAACACCCGCCACAATACCGCTAGTGCCCACAACGTCTTGGGTCTCCTGGTCTTCCATAACAAACAGATAACTTTCATCTGATGGCTCGGTAACATCTTTTGCAAAGGCCTGAACTGACTTGTCTATTTTACTTCTAAGCAAAATCTCGTTAACGGGCAAGGAGGTAAAACCGACCCCAGATTCCTGGGCAATTTCATGCAATGACGAATAATCGTCTCTATGGATAGGGCGAATGATTTTCATGTTCACTTACTCACTTAAAGGAAACATCGGCGCCAACTACTTTTGCAACGGCTCGTTCGAAACGTACCAACCCTTCTTGAATATCTTCATCTGGAATAATCAAAGACGGAGCAAAACGTACAACATTGGCGCCAGCAATCAAACACATTAACTGTTCATCTGCGGCTGCTACTAAAAACTCTCTAGCTCGGCCAGCAAATTTTTCATTTAGTGCTGCGCCTAATAAAAGACCTTGACCGCGAATTTCTGAGAAACAGTGGTATTGATCATTTATGGCTTGTAATCCCTTACGGAAAAGTTGTTCTTTTTGTTTTACGCCATCTAATACTTCTGGTGTATTAACAATATCCAATACTCTTTCTGCAACTGCACAGGCAAGCGGGTTGCCACCATAAGTGCTGCCGTGAGTGCCTATCTTTAGATGTTCGGCAATTTTAGTAGTGGTTAACATGGCGCCAATTGGGAAGCCGCCACCTAGTGCCTTAGCAGTGGTGAGTATGTCTGGTACTACGCCAAGTCCCATATAAGCATAAAGATCGCCAGTACGACCAACACCAGTTTGAACTTCATCAAAAATAAGCAGGGCGTTATGTTTATCACACAGTGCGCGCACCCCTTTGATAAAATCAATGTTAGGACTGATTATTCCGCCTTCACCCTGCAATGGTTCCATCATAACTGCACAGGTTTTATCGGATATCAATGCTTCAAAACTCGCTAAATCATTATAATCTACATGTTCAATAGCACCTGGTTTAGGACCAAAGCCATCTGAATAAGCAGTTTGTCCACCTACTGTGACAGTAAAAAAGGTGCGGCCATGAAAGCCTTGGTTAAAAGCGATGATTTGATTTTTCTGCTCACCAAACTGGTCAAGTGCAAAACGACGAGCTAGTTTTAAAGCCGCTTCGTTGGCCTCAGCTCCAGAATTAGCAAAGTATACTTTTTCGCCAAATGTGGCAGCGGTTAGCTTTTGGGCTAAGCGAAGCGCTGGTTCGTTAGTCAGCACGTTACTCAAATGCCAAAGCTTTTGGCCTTGCTCAGTGAGAGCTGAGACAAGTTCAGGGTGGCAATGGCCCAAAACGTTGACCGCTATTCCACCCGCAAAATCGATGTATTCGGTACCTGCTTGATCCCACAATCGAGAACCTAACCCTTTTACCGGAATAATTGCCGATGGATTGTAGTTTGGAACCATTACTTCATTAAACAAGTCGCGAGTTACATTCATTCTATTGCCCTTCAAGTGTAATATTTGGCTTAAAAAAGAGCGATAGTATGGCAGAAGGTTTGTCACTTGTCTTCACAGAGATTAAATGCAAAGCTGCATTTTTAAAGGGGTTCATCTAGTTTTGCATGAATAGTGAATAACTATCTAGTTGCTGACAATATAGTTGCCACAACAGTGTCATGAGATCCCAATACTGATAACCAGTATTGGGGTTTTTAGCTATTTTAAAGGTGTTGCATGAATATGCTTAAAAAAATAATCATTACTCGCGCTAAGGTCAAGTGAGCGCAGATCTGTTTTTTTAAGTAATTCTAAGGAGCCTTGGGGCATACCTAAGGTGCGTATATAATCTTTAGACTGCTGTAAATCTATCAGTTTATGCCTTTTTAGCATACGGTATTGAGCATAGGCTTGGCCTTGCTTTAATACTAAAGCTATAGGTGATAAGTCGGCCGCAGGTACGTTGTTTGCCACTTCAGACATGGCATTGGCAATAAATACTCTTTTCATAGCCATTTTTTCAATTAAGTTGGCACTGATATTTAAAGCGTGTTTATCGATTAATTGGTTCAGAAATGGACCTGATGGCGTAATTCTTGTCAAAGCCGAGTGCTCATCATGTTTTTTTGCAGTTTGAGTTTCTATTAAGGCTTCTCGCTGCACCTCTTCGAAGAGTCTGAAATACAGCTTTGTTACCACTACTTTCCCCATAGTTTGTAACATTCCTAGGCAATAAGCATCGTTTTGATTGATGCCCATTACAGACGCTATTTGTTTGCAGGAAATTGCCGTTGCTAAGGCTTCTTCCCAAACCCTTTGCTTTATTTTTGGATAAGGGTCGGTGATTTGCGGCAAAAAGCGTTTGAAAGCAAGCGAAGTGAGTATAATAATTAAATTCTCTAGACCAAAAAAATTAAGGCCCACTCGCATAGTTTCAACTATTACAACTTTGCCTTTATTATCGATGCGCTGGTATTTAGGTTGATTAACGAACTTCATTAGATCTTTAAAAAACCACGGCAATTCAGTTGCAAGAGGTTCAATTTTTGTAATAGTGGCCGCTTTGACACAAACTAGGTCGAGTAATTTAGGGAGAGCGTCGTCAATCCCTATAATTTTTGAATATAGGTGGTCTGTATCCTCAAAACTCTTCTCAATGCGCTTCTCAACTTCAGTATCGATTTGTTTGGCTATAGTGCTAAGGAAGTTAAGATCGGATTTAGTGTTTAAGTCTTTTTCTCGAATAGCTTGTTTTTCTACGCGAAGCAAAGATCTGGTGGTTTTATTTTGCTCAGTCTCGATTACGTTTAGTGCAGATATACCCTTATCGAGTATGCCTTGTTGGGCCACCTTTACATCTAAAAATAACGCTTCAAAGCGCTGCTTAACTAGGTCTTCCGCGGGTGTAAGTGTACTCATTAATTATGATATTCTTATGATATTGCTTTGTTTGAAGATGATGAATTTTTTAAAGTAATTATCTTTATAGAACAATAATTAGAACTATTTACTAATTTTACATTAATGCTTTAACATTTCTATAGTGAAACTATAGTGCTTTAGTCGTAATTTTGCTGTTAATAAAGTTGTTTAGGATGTGATGTCCAAATTCAGTTAATAAAGACTCTGGGTGAAATTGCACTCCATATATTGCTAGGGTTTTGTGTTCTATAGCCATAACTTCGGCTTGCTCTGATATCTGTTTAGATCCAATATCTTCTTTTGTAGTATTAAAGCACCAAGCTGTTATTTCAAATTCTTCGGGGATACTTGCAGTTTCCAAAACAAGTGAATGATATCGAGTTGCGGTAAAAGGGCGATTGATATCTTTAAACAGGGTGGATTGCAGGTGATGGATTTGGGATGTCTTTCCATGCATAATTTGTTGGGCGTTAACTAGGTTTGCCCCAAAAGCTAGGCCGATTGCCTGGTGACCTAAACACACCCCTAAAATTGGGATCCGACCAGCAAAGGTTTTGATGGCTTCAAGGGTTATTCCGGCTGAGTTTGGTGTACAGGGGCCCGGAGAGAATATTAAATAATCTGGCCCTAATGCATTTATCTCTGCACAAGATATTTCATCATTGCGTACAACTACTACCTCTTGTTGCAA
The DNA here is from genome assembly GCF_000314995.1 of Paraglaciecola arctica BSs20135. Lineage (GTDB taxonomy): Bacteria > Pseudomonadota > Gammaproteobacteria > Enterobacterales > Alteromonadaceae > Paraglaciecola > Paraglaciecola arctica. The sequence continues at coordinate 133,577 of NZ_BAEO01000055.1, forward strand.
CTCTTCAAAATAACGAGCTAAGTTGTGAGTAAATGAATCATAGTTGTCTATCAGCAGCAACATTGCCTGTTTTATCCACTGATTAATTTAAGGGCGTTTAACAAAACCTACCGCTTCGTATGCCTTATCTAAAGTAATGGCGGCACGTTGGCTGGCTTTTTCTGAACCCTCACGCATTATTTTATTTAGCTCAGTTTGATCATCTCTTAAGGCGTGATACTTTTGCTGGATAGGTTCTATTAAAGCGACTATTGCATCGGCAACATCTGATTTTAAATGTCCGTACATTTTATCTTCATAGCTAGGAACTAGCGATTCGATTGAGGATCCCGTGGCACATGACAATAGGCTCAATAAATTGGATACACCGGGTTTTTCTGCGATATCAAAGTATATTCGTGCTTGCTCATCAGAGTCTGTTACCGCACGCTTAATTTTCTTGGCTATTTTTTTGGGATCTTCCAATAGGCCGACAAAGTTGTTGACGTTATCGTCTGACTTAGACATTTTTTTTGTAGGATCTTGCAAGCTCATCACGCGAGCGCCAAATTCAGGGATAAAAGGGTCGGGTATTCTAAATGTTTGGCCATAGATGTTATTGAAACGTGTGGCAATATCGCGGGCAAGCTCTAGATGTTGTTTTTGGTCTTCACCCACAGGCACTTGGTTGGCTTGATATAATAGAATATCTGCGGCCATCAATACTGGATAAGAATACAAACCAGCGTTGATGTTAGACACATTCTTCGCTGACTTGTCTTTAAACTGAGTCATGCGATTGAGTTCACCCATCTGAGTATAACAATTCAGTAACCAGGCTAATTGAGCATGCTCTGGCACATGAGATTGCATAAAAACAGTACTTTTAGCTGGGTCAATACCACAAGCTATATAAAGCGCCAATCCGTCTAAGCATGCCTGATGTAAGGCTTTAGGGTCTTGTCTTACAGTTATCGCATGTAAATCAACTAACATATACAAACAGTCATAATCATCTTGCATATTGACCCACTGACGAAGTGCACCCATATAGTTGCCTATGGTGAGTTGGCCTGAAGGCTGGCAGCCGCTAAGTACAATTGGTTTTGTCATGTTAATTAGTTCTACTTTTATATAGTGTTGAAAATAAGATTTATTTTGCTAAGGCAAGTTCAGAACGCATTTGGCGTATCACTGCTTGATAATCTGCTTGGTCAAATATAGCAGAACCTGCTACAAACATATCGGCGCCTGCTTCAGCAATGGCGCGAATATTATCGACTTTTACGCCGCCGTCAATTTCTAATCGAATATCGAAACCTGATTGTTCAATTAATGCACGAGCCTGTTTTAGTTTTTCTAAACTTTGTGGGATAAAGGATTGACCACCAAAGCCGGGGTTAACAGACATCAACAAAATATGATGTAACTTATGCATAACATGGTCGAGATACTGTAAAGGAGTGGCGGGATTAAATACCAAACCTGGTTTACAACCAGAATCGATAATCAGCTGTAAACTTCTATCCACATGTTGTGATGCCTCGGGGTGAAAGCTGATATAGCTAGCGCCAGCATCGGCAAACTGCTTTATCATATCGTCTACAGGTTGCACCATAAGATGAACATCAATATCCGCCGTTACACCATGTTTGCGTAAGGCTTTGCAAACTAACGGGCCAATAGTCAAATTTGGCACATAATGGTTATCCATGACGTCAAAGTGCACGACATCTGCGCCAGCAGCTAGCACATTGTCTACTTCCTCACCTAACTTAGTAAAGTTGGCAGATAAAATCGAAGGCGCGATTAAATAAGGTTTCATTATTTCCCTTGCTAGCAAAAGCCGATACTTTACAGAAAAATCCAAATAGACAAAAGCATCCTCTTTGCACCAACACTGATCCATTGAACATTTGTGGTGCATTTGCTGTGCTGAAATATTAAGAATCCTCTCATTTTAAAATTATTTATATTGTGAAATAACTAATAAAAACAAGCAGATAAGTGTTTTTTTAATGGTGCTATTTGGTTTGTTACATTTAGGCATTAGTTTTGCGTTATGCAGTGAATAAAATAAAAATAATATGATAGAAAACTTAGTTCAATTACTGAAAATATTATAATTACAATCGGAGTACACACATGAAAACTTTAAAAATTACTACTATCGCCACCTCTGTTTTAGCTGCATCTAGTTTTAGTCAAGTCGCTTTAGCCGACGTTGAGTCTAATTTTGGCGCGACAAGTAACTACTTGTGGCGTGGTGTAAGCCAAAGTGGTAACGCACCTTCATTATCTGGTGGTATAGACTACTCTGACGAGAGCGGTTTTTATGCGGGCTCTTGGGTAGGTACTATCGATTGGACTGATGAAACCTCTGATGATAAAGGTGCTGAGGTTGATTTCTATGCAGGATTCGGTGGGGAAGCTGGTGATTTTGGTTATGATGTTGGTTATATCTACTATTATTATCCTGCAACTGGTTACGAGGACAGTAATTTTGGTGAAATTTACTTAAACGGTAGTTTCGGAGACTTAGGTTTCGGCGTAGCTTACACTATTAATAGTGATGCAGACGATGATGTACCTTTTGGTACAGGCGATTTGTATTATAACGTGAGTTACGGTTTTGATTTAAGCAATGATTATACTTTAGGCCTTACCTATGGCTACTATGATTTTGATACACCTAGCATTGATGTCGATTATGGTCACTTCCAAGTTGATTTAGGAAAAGGTGATTTTACCTTAACTATCTCAAAAGCAGATAAAGAGTCAGGAAGCGACGACACTAACTTTGCAGTTAGTTGGGGCACTACTTTTTAGTAGAGTTTACATTATGAGTTAATGTTAGAAGGAGCGCTTAGGCGCTCTTTTTGTTTTTAAATCGTGGAATTTATCGATGAATGCCCTAACAATTCAGTTAAAGCGCAGTTGTTGATATTTCCATCGCAGGTATAATGTCACAAAATATTTCAATGCGGATAACACTATGAATAGGAAGTCAAAATCGTTATGTACCCTAACAGGGGTGACCTTAACCGGTTTAGCGGTCGTTGCTATATTAAATGTTTCTATGATTAGGTTAGATGAAAGAAATGTGTTTTGTGGAGATTTAGATAATGTTGTTCTAGATCACGATTTTCCTGTAAGCCATCCAGTAAACAGATGCGCTGCCGAGCAGTCACAAGGTGTAAGTTGGTCTGAATGGTTCACTGGGCGTTCAAGCTCATACCAGTTCCACTTTATTGATTTACTTGAGCTACTATCACGCTCACAAAATAACAAAGCATAAAATCCAAAACCTAAAATGAATTAGCTATCCAGAGTTCACATCAGGTTAGTTAGCCTGATAAAGAGCTAATAGTTCAGCCACTTTTAATCTAGTGCTACCATTTTGACTGATAAAACGACTGACTTGAAGTTTTGTCATTTCAGCGCCTTGATAAATATCTCTAGTAAATTCAGTATCGTGATTACTCACTAACACCGGAATATCCCGAGTGTGACCTGTACGGCGTGCCAATGACGCTAGTTTGAGCTGGTTATCCAAGGTAAACCCACCGGCAGCATAACTATTGAACATAGCTGTCTTGCTAATGGGCGCGTAAGGCGGATCACAATATATTACTGAGCCTTTTCGCGCTCTGGCGAACACCTTTTCAAAAGAGTCACAAGTAAAAGTCGCCAATTGAGACTTTTGTGCAAAGTACAGCAATTCTTTTTCTGGGAAGTAGGGGGCTTTGTATCTGCCAAAAGGCACATTAAATTTACCACTATTATTATAGCGGCATAAGCCGTTGTAGCCGTGTCTGTTTAAATATAGGAAATACACAGCGCGTTCATAGATATCTTCGCTGTCATTAAACTTTTGTCTCATCACGTAATAACGTTGTTCATCGTTGTAGGCTGGAGTGAACAACTTAGCACTATCTGTTATGTAATCAGTCGATTGGTGTTTTACGATATTGTATAAATTAATTAGATCGGGATTAATATCGTTGAGCAAATATTTAGAATAATTCGTATTGAGAAATACCGAACCTGCGCCAACAAAAGGCTCAATAAGTTTTTTAGCCTCTGGAAGTTTAGCGTTTATATCTTCGATAAGGCTGTATTTGCCTCCGGCCCATTTCAAAAAGGCTCTGTTTTTTTTATCTTTTGTTACTGCCAATGTATCAACCAAGTCAGAGCCGCTAATTTATCAGGCCGAATTGTAACGGCACTGGGCAAAAACAACAAATAGCTTAAGGCCTAGAGAGCGTTATTTCTTTCCTAACTTGTGCAATACTCTTAACAAAAGGGGTATTTCTTAACATAGTGTCTGCCAAATTGATTATTTCTGCTCTGGCATCTTCAATCGAGGCGAAATGTTGGTTTTTTAATAACACATACCAATCTCCACCATAACGTTGAGTTTTATATAACCACAGCTGTTGGCCAAGCTGCTCATCCCTGACGTATTCTCGTAAAATACTAAGATTTGCCATAGCTGCAATTTGAATTACAAAATTTTCTGTAGGTAATGCCAAAATTAAATCGTGTACAGGACTAAAAAGTTCATCGGTTTGGCTTTGTTTAACATTACCCAACAGTAACTCTTGCGGTTCCACCATGGGCGCTAGTTCAACATTATCTTCGATTTTATAGTCATTAACAGTATTGTTAGCTTGAATATCTAATTCAGTCGCTTGAGTCGGCTGCTCTGGCGCTTTAGATTGTTTAGTCTGTATATCAATTGCTTCATTAATATTGTTGGATTGTAAAAGTATTCTGTTTGACTGCTCTTCAAGTTTGCCACTAGCAGTCGCCCAATCAGTGACTAATGCATCTTTAGAGCTGATTTCTTCAACCATAGTAGGTATCTTTGTTGGTAACGCTAGCACTTCAACAGCTTGTGGTTCTGTTGGGCTAGTTTTTTCTGGAACTGGCTCTGCTAATTCAATAGCAGCAGATGCTTTATCAGGTTGCGCCTGACTTGATAGCGGAGCTTTAAAGTAGGACATTATTGAACGGACTTGTTCAGGATATTGCCAACCTAATATCCCAGAAAAAATAGCTAGAAAAACCAGAGTAAATAAAGCAGCTGCCCACCACTTTTTATAAATAGGTTTAGACTCGTAAGTGTGGTGATGACGATCCTCTAGGCGTTGCGCAAACTTTTTACGTTTATCTTGAATGAACGCCTCTAAATCAGAAAATTCATCAGTTTCTTCAATGTCATCATGCTCAATGGCAATTTGACTATTTAGCACTATAGGTTGTTCTTTGGATCTAGCTCCTAAGCCTAGCTTAGTAGACTCGGCCCAATCTGAGAGACCCATTAGCAATACATTGAGATGTTGTTTGTTATTAGCAAAGCGACTTTGTAATACTAAATCCCACAGCTCTTTAACTAGCTTATTTGGTAGTCTTTCTGCTTGAAAAATACTAATTAATATTGGACCACTATGATTATTCAGTGGTGCTAGTAACTGATTAAGAGGTCGATTAAAGTCTGCTTCTTGGCTTTGACTAATCAGTTGACGAAATAACTTCTCTCGGTAAATAACTAAAGGGGTTAATTCATTTGCAGTGAGCAAAGCCAAATCAGCTTGTTCATTTTGATGGGCTAAAAAACTTTCAACAACTTTTGATTGTTGCTGTATCTTGTCGCTACAAACAAACACAAGTTGTGAAGAATAACTAATTAGATAGTCTAAGCGGTTGTTCAGTTCTGACGCTGCCATTTTTTATACCTAGGTTGTGATGCTTGTTATATCGATGCAAAAAACGCCGATCTAACAAGCAAAAATTTAATCCTAAGAAAGAATGGAGCGCAGCACCTCTTCAGAGATTTTATTGGTGACCTCAGCTTTGCCAATACCCTTTGGAATGACAAAAAACAGTTGACCTGCTTGCACTTTTTTATCGTGACGCATATGTCGAATAAAGTCGTCATATGTCATATCACTAGGTGCAACTGTAGGTAAATCAAATGCTTGTAGCAGAGATCCGATGCGACTGAATTCTGACGCTTCGAGCCAATTCATCTTAGTTGCTACTGCAGAAGCAAGAACAATGCCTGCTGATACAGCTTCGCCATGTAACCAGTTGCCATAACCCTTTTCAGCTTCAATAGCATGGCCAAATGTATGGCCTAAATTGAGTATCGCTCTTAAGCCGGACTCTCTTTCATCAATAGCGACTATTTCCGCTTTGATCTCACAACATCTAGCAATCATGTATTGCAATGCCGTGAGTTCTTTTTGTTTGATGGCTTGTTGATTTTCTTCTAACCACAGGAAAAAGTCTGGATCGTAAATCACGCCGTATTTGATCACTTCAGCCATACCTGCTGCAAATTCGCGATTAGGTAGAGTGCTTAAGCTATTAGTGTCAATCAGTACGGCTTTAGGTTGGTAAAACGCGCCAATCATGTTTTTACCCAGAGGGTGATTGACTGCAGTTTTTCCACCTACTGACGAATCCACTTGAGATAATAAGGTAGTAGGGATTTGGATAAAGGGTATGCCACGTTGATAACTGGCAGCAACAAAACCAGTTAAGTCGCCTATGACACCACCGCCTAATGCGATTAATGTAGTGTCACGAGCTGCAGACATTTCTAATAGCTTCGAAATTACCATTTCAAAACTCTGCAAGTTTTTGTGTTGCTCGCCATCAGGCACAACTATCTTACTGACTTCATAGCCTGTTAAGGCCTGGCTGACAATAGGAAAATAAAGTGGCTCAACCACATCATTGGTCACCACTACTACTTTTTTCGTGACCAGATGTTTGGTTAAAACTTCAGGATGATCAAGCAGATTAGCCTGAATCAATATAGGGTAGCTACGCTCACCCAACTCAACTGTTAGTGTCGCCATAAGTTGCTAACCCTATTATTGTTATATTAGAAAGAAGGCTTACAGACCTATTTTGCCAATGATCTGATTCGCTACAGCACGAGCACTTTGATCATCTGTATCAACAATATAATCAGCTGCTTCTTCATATAATGGATTACGTTCTTCAGCTAGATTACGTAATACTGTTTCAGGATCATCTTTTTGCAACAAGGGGCGACGTTTATCACGCTGGGTTCTTGCGACTTGTTTATCAATGGTGGTTTGCAAATATACCACTATGCCTCGTGCTGATAGTCTGTTTCTAACATTTTTACTGACTACCGAGCCACCGCCCGTTGCCAAAACAATGCCTTGTTTATCAGTTAAGTCGTTAATGATGTTTTCTTCACGCAGACGGAAACCCTCTTCCCCTTCAAGATCAAATATCCAGGCGATGTCTGCGCCCGAGCGTTTTTCGATCTCTTGGTCAGAGTCAAAAAATTCTAAATGAAGTTCTTCTGCTAGATGTCTGCCGATAGTGCTTTTACCAGCACCCATGGGACCTATAAGGAATATATTACGTTTTTCAGCCATTTTTGCTTATTTCACAACTATGTTTAAGGGGTAGAAAGTTCGTGCGGCTACCCTTTTATGGATTAACCAGACCTCGTCGAAAATTTCGAGGCAGCGATTATCTCAGTTTTACGATGAATTTTGCAAGCTTTGTAAAGGTTATGGGGCAGTAATAATAAAAAAAACAGCCTAATCAAGGGATTAGACTGTTTTTTTTATGGAATTAAGTGACCGCATCGCTAAATTTTAATTGGTTCTCAATTCATCAGTTAAAATCTTAGGTGTTACAAAGATGAGTAATTCACGTTTTTCTAATATTTCTGCTGTGTTTTTGAAAAGGTAACCGACAAAAGGTAAATCCCCTAAAAGTGGTACTTTTCGCACATCGTTTGAACTGCTTTGTTGAAAAATCCCGCCCAATACTATGGTTTCGCCATTTTCAACTAACACCTGAGTACTGATTTCTTGGGTGTCAATTGCCACAGCATCACCGGTAGACGTTGAGACAGTATCCCCACGGGTATCTTGGGTTACAACTAAATCCATGATAATTCTATTGTCTGGCGTGATATGGGGCGTGACTTTTAAACTTAATACTGCTTTTTTGAACTCAACCGAGGTGGCACCGCTTGAAGTTGCCTCAACGTAGGGAATTTCAGTACCTTGTTCAATATATGCTTCATGTTGGTTGGCAACAGTAATACGTGGGCTCGCAATAACTTCCCCTTTGTTTTCTGACTCAAGTGCCGACAACTCTAAATCAATAATAGTACCGTCTAATAAACGTGCGATTTGTATGCCGATACTTCCTGCTGGATTGGTTACGGGAAGCGCCACATTAAGCCTGTCTGCTATAGATGGCACCACACCGCTGGCGATAGAGTCAGCGCCCTTCAATGAACCTGATACTGCACCATTGTTTATTGTATCGCTTAGTCCCCATTGCACGCCAAGTGACTCACTGGCGTTGTCTCTTACGGTCACCATGCGGGATTCAATAAGTACTTGTTTGATAGGAATGTCCAAGGCATTAACTAATAATTTGGCCTCATCGATTGATGTTTGTGTATCTCGAAGTAAAAGTGTGTTGGTTCTTTCATCAACCGCAACACTGCCTCTGGGGGTTAAAATACTGTTTTCAGTACCTTTAAGAATGATGGCGAGATCTTGCGCTTTAGCATAATTTATTTGTACGTTTGTGGAGACTAGAGGTGCGAGTTCAGCCACTTGTTGTTTAGATTGTAATTGCTGAGTTTCACGAGCAGTGAGCTCTTCAGTGGGCGCAATAAGTAAGATGTTTCCTTCAAGTCTTTTATCCAAGCCTTTAATTTTTAAAATCATATCTAAAGCTTGATCCCAAGGAACGCCAGATAAACTTATAGTTACGTTGCCTGTCACAGTATCTGTTGTAACAAGATTAAAACCGTTAACTTGGGCAATGATTTGTAATACTTGGCGCACGGGGACGTCTTGAAAATCAAGAGAGATAGGTTCGCCTGCAAAATTAGTTTCCTTATCTTCAACAGGTGCATCTTTCATGCGCTTTTCGATTTCAATACTTAAACTATTGGCATTTTTTTGATGGCGAAAAGTGATTCTGTCCTGTAATGAAAACTCCACTCTGGTTTGTTCTTCATCTTGGAAAGTTTCAATGGCATTAATTGGTGTTGCAAAATCCACCACATCTAGTTTGAACAATTGTTCGTCGCCCAGTTTTGTTCTGGGTAAAACTAAGCTTAAGGTTTTGCCTTTTTCACTTAACTGTAGCTGGAAGTTTTTATTGCTAAAGGTCATTAACGCTTTTGCTCCGCCACTGGGCAGGCGTGAAAACTGCAGATCTAGCAATTCAGAGCGAAAAACGTTGTCTACCTGAGGTGCTGGGTCTACCAATACAACTGCTTCTTCTTGGCTTAATGATTCAAATGCAAACAGGCTAAGAGCTATCGCAAGTAACCAATACCACGCCGAATTAGTTCGATTAAGTTTTTTGTTAAAAATAAAACGCTCAGACATTATTTTCTCCTGCCTTCGAAAGCATGGTGAGTGTGGCTTGCTTTTTCTGCCAGCAGCCAGCACCATCGGGCAGCATTTCAGTAAAAGAAACTGTGCCATTTTGAATAGAATCGATTTTCCCAAAAAACAATCCTAGGTAATCGCCAATTGTAGCTTTAAACAAACCACCGGTATTAGACTGAATAAGTGCCCATTTTTTTCCATTCGATTGAAACACACCCGTAACAGATAATGCATCGATACCAAATTTTTCCAAAGGTTGTTTGCTGCGGTTAAAGTCTGGTTGCGCGCAATTGGGTTGCGCCGCGACTTTTACTTGCACACCAGCACCGGTATTTCTTGGTTGCTGAAATGGGCTACGTAAGGTGTCGGCAGAATAGATAAAAGTAGGTTTACTTTCAAATTCTGGATAAGGCTCAATATTAACAGAAGTTGTTTGTTTCACTTCGGCAATAAATACCTGTAAATCGTCTACTTTAGCTTCACAACCACTTAACAGCGCAGCGACTAACACAATTTTAAGATGTTTCATTGTGCTTGCCCCTTCGATTTTGCATCTTGTTCATTTGATGTTCTATAGGTTTTGGCCTGTACCTTGAGCTTAAGTGTATTGCCTTCCTGGGTGACTTCAAAATCATGCACAGTAACAATGCGCGGCAATCCGGCGATTTCTGAGGCAAATTGACCAAAGTTGTGGTATCCGCCAAACACTTCCATTTCAATAGGTAACTCTGAATAAAATTCTTTTGGAATTTCTCTTTGCCAATTTAACAATCTAAAAGTGAGTCCTGCTGATGTGCCTACTAATGTGATGTCATCTAATAACCCAGGTGTTTCATTACTGGTAGGTAGCGATTTCAACATCGAAGAAAAATCACTTTGTAAACGTTCCAATTGTTCTTCGTAGGCTTCTAGGTTAACGGCAATACGATATTTACCTTGGTATACCTGTTTTAATTTTAACTCTTTATCTTGTGCTACTTCGAGTATCGGCAACTTATCTTTCACTAAAAAATAATACCCACCTACTAAACTTATTATCACTACAAACATCGCGACTAAAGATTTTACTTCAAAGGGCCAAGTCGCGACTTGTTCGAAATCTAAGTCATTAATTTCTTTTAGCTTATTAACATCAAATTTCATTTGCTTGACTCCTCTTTAATAACTGAGAAATCCGGTGCAACGCTAGGATTAATAGTAAAAGTGAGTTTAAAATCACTGACTGCTTCTAAAGCAGAGGTATCAGCCTTGATTGAAGATAATTCGCCGCTACTAAAAACAGTTGATTCTTGTAACTGACGCATAAAATCGGCCAATCTATTGTTTGATTCGCTGACCCCCAAAATTTCAATTAGATTGCCCTGACGAGAAAAACTGCGAAAAGATAAGCCATGGGGCACCAATCGAACCAATTCATCCAAAACTATTGGTACGGCGTTTCTGCTTGACTCAAGTTGTTCAATTAACGCCATTCTCTGTTCGATAGCTTCCTTGTCTTTTTTGATATTCTTAATTTTCTCAATTTGCTGATCCAACAAAGCTGTTTGTTGTTCGATAAAATTATTCCGATAATTTTGGTTAGATGTCACTTTATCCAACACATTGCCGGCAACATACATTAAGGCAATGGCACTTAATCCAAGCACTGCAAGTAATGTCAGGTAATTCTTTTTATGCTCAGCTCTGCGACTTTCGCGCCAAGGCAATAAATTTATATGTGCCATGGTTTAAAACTCCTGCTGGCTAAACCCGCTGCAATAATAAGTTGTCCCGAGATATGTTCTAAATCTCCTCGATTGAGGTTTTCAGCTAAAGTCATGTCGGTAAATGGGTTGAAACTCGTCACCTCTATACCTAAATCAGCGGTTAAGTCTTCTGGTAATGATGTTAAATGTCCTGCGCCTCCGCATATCAGTAATGAACTCGGGCGCGCTGCGCCAGATGCGCTGCTGTAGACTTGTAATGCTCGGTTAATATTTTGTTGAAGGTTAGCTAAAAACATAGGGTATGCATCTTGTTTCCAAGTATCTGGTAATGTGCCGTCAGTCAATTGTTGTTCAATTTGAGAACGTTCTTGACTGTAAAGCATACTCAGGTCTTGGATCAGCGCATCCATTCCAAAGTTGTGGTCTTTGGTATAAATAACCCTGCCATTTTTTACGGCACACATTTGTAAATGGCTGGCTCCAATATTGATGCAGCATACAGTTTCGTCTTCTTCTTGGGGATAGAAGGAAGCAACTGCTGCACCCAAAGCGTAACTTTCAACATCAACGATTTTGGCTTCGTATCCCACTTCACCTAATAAGGTGATCCTGCGGTCGACTAATTCTTTATGAACCGCACTTAGTAATACCTCAACCTTATTATTAGTGGTTTGGCTGTCACTTATCTCTTCGAAGTCAATGTATACCTCGTTCAGTGGATAAGGAATTAAACTATCGGCTTCTAATTCAATTTGGCTTTCAAGTTCGTGATCAGTTTGCCCTGGATCCATATATACAATCTTATTCAGAACGGTCGAGCCCGATACTGCTATAGCAACCAATTTGTTTTTATTTTTTAATGAAAGCTTCACTTTCTTAAGCGCATGACTTACCGCTTCGAAATCCTTAATATCACGCTCTGCAAAAGCATTACCCTGAATGGGCTCGCAGGCATAGGCTTGCAAGTTATATTGTTCACCTGATTTTTCGAGTATCACGGCTTTAATAAACCGGGTACCGATATCAAGGCCAATCATCTTTTGTACTTTAGGGCCAAATAATTTTTTCAATTGTTAGACATCCGATTGAATAGGAATTAGTTCACAGCATCATTATTACGTAATTTTTTGTTTTTTATGGTTCTAATAACTGTACATAGGTATAAAATGTAGATCATTTATTAAAAGTTGCCTTGGTATTATCTATCCGTGAAGTTATTTAAACCCGCATTTATCGTCCTTTCTGTCACATTTGTTATCGGTATCACTATCCTATTAGGTACTTATTTTTATATCAAATCTGACTTACCTAGCGTCGACGTCCTTAAAGATGTTCGATTGCAAACGCCTATGCGCATTTTTACTCAAGACGGTAAACTTATCTCCCAATATGGAGTGAAACGCCGTATTCCCCTTACCCTTGACCAAATTCCTGAGCAATTAAAACAAGCCGTTATTGCTACCGAAGATAGCAGGTTTTATGATCATCCGGGTATAGATCCTATCGGCATGATGCGCGCTTTAGTTAATTTAGTTGTCACCGGTGAAAAAGGGCAGGGTGGCAGTACCCTAACTATGCAAATGGCACGTGACTTCTTTCTGACCCGCGAGAAGAAATACATCCGCAAAATACGTGAAATTATTCTAGCTTGGCATATGGAACAGTTATTAAGCAAACAAGAAATATTAGAGCTGTATTTAAATAAAGTGGAACTGGGCCATCGGGCCTTCGGTTTTGGTGCGGCAGCACAAGTTTATTATGGTAAGTCACTCAATGAACTGACATTAGCTCAAATTGCCACTATTGCAGGCTTACCCCAAGCACCATCTGCTCTTAACCCTATTAGTAGCCCAGCGCGTTCATTGGCCAGAAGACGCATTGTTTTGTTACGTATGTTAGATGAAGAATATATTGATCAAAAGCAGTTTGAGGAAGCCGTAAACGCTCCTGTTACCGCTAAAAAATATGGAGCAGAAATTAACTTAGATGCACCTTATTTAGCAGACATTATTTATAGTGAAATGATTGAACTGTACGGTAAAGACGAGGCTGAAACTGGCGGCTATCAAATATACTCTACTGCTTCATCAGATTTGCAAGCGGCAGCGCAACTAGCGGTGCGTAGAAATTTGCATGATTATGACGAACGTCATGGTTATCACGGTCCAGTCAAACAACTTTGGTCATCAGAATTAACAGATGAGAAAAACCAACTAGCTGATCCAGCACCCTGGTCTGAAGAACAAATGTTAACTTACCTGCAAGAGGTACAAACCTTCGAATCCATGCAGCCCGCTATTGTTGTTAAAGTAAATGATAAGGACATCATCATTTTCAACCAGCAAGGAAAATACAACATTATTGATTGGGACGGCTTAGATTGGGCAAGACCTTTTATCAATGACGCAAAACAAGGGCCAGAACCCGAAACAGCCAGCGACATATTACAAGAAGGAGCGCTGATTTTAATTCGCCAAAGAGAATACGACTTACATTGGCAACTTGCCCAATATCCACAGGCGAGTGGCGCTTTTGTTGCTTTGGATCCTAAAAATGGTGCGGTACAAGCTGTGGTTGGTGGTTATAGTTTTTATCAAAGTCAGTTTAACCGAGCGACTCAAGCCAAGAGACAAGTGGGTTCAAACATCAAACCTTTTATTTATTCAGCTGCGCTGGAAAATGGTTACACTTTGGCGAGTGTGATTAACGATGCTCCAATTACACAGTGGCAAGCTGGTTCAGGGAACGCCTGGCGTCCGGAAAACTCACCTCCTGAGTATGACGGGCCTATTCGAATGCGTGTAGCTTTAACTAAATCAAAAAATGTGGTGTCTGTGCGTTTACTCAGAGCAGTAGGACTGGAAAATGTTGCAGAGCATCTTACCCGTTTTGGTTTTAATAAAGATGACATTCCTTTAGATGAAACTCTTTCTTTAGGTTCTGGCTCCCACACCCCCCTTGAAGTGGCAACCGCCATGTCGGTCATTGCCAATGGCGGATTTTTAATTCAACCACATTTTATCGAGCGCATAGAAAACGAGATGGGTGAGATATTGTGGCAAGCCAATCCTAAAAATGCTTGTGATCCTTGTATTGCAGAAACCAAATCCAACTCAAATATTGACGATCCTGATGATATTGAAGCACTGTTAGCCGCAGAATTTGGTGTTGCACATCAGGATGATGAGCCTGTCAAAAATATTCTTTCAGCCCCTAGAGTGATCAGTGCAGAAAATGCATTTTTAGTAGCGGAAATGATGCGTTCTGCAGTACAAATTAATGGTACTTGGGACAATCGTGGCACAGGTTGGCGTGCAGCAGTGTTAATGAACCGACGTAGTGACATAGCCGGAAAAACAGGCACCACAAACGATGTACGTGATACCTGGTTTAGTGGGTTTACACCAGACTTAGTGGCCACTGCATGGGTGGGGTTTGATGATAACAATCGTCGTTTGGGTCGTACTACGCGCAATCAAAATTTGGTTAATAAAAATCCCCAAAAATATAATTATATTGGCAATGCTTTAGTCGGCGGTGAATCAGGCTCCCATGCGGCGCAGCCTGCTTGGATAAGGTTTATGCAACATGCCTTAGCAGGCAAACCCGAACATTTATTACCCATGCCAACTAACCTACTTACCGTGCGCATAGATAAAGGCACAGGTAAACTTACTAATAGAACTGATAATACTTCTATGTTTGAATACTTTACACAAGGCACCGAGCCTCAAAATTTTGTGGTAGATGCGGAGATTATTGAATCCGCAGATCAAGGTGATCAAAGTAAAAAGCAGATTGAAGACATTTTTTAAAGTAACACTACACTTTCGCTGGCCTAAGTTGCCAGAGTTAACTGACATAACAATACAAACTCACAGGACAATAAGTTAATGGCTAACCTAGCTACAAATAATGCGCTGTACATTCCTCATTCTGGACCCTCACTCTTAGAAACACCTCTGCTAAATAAAGGCAGCGCATTTAGTTCTGATGAACGTATTACGTTCAATTTAACTGGTCTTATTCCGCCACGCTACGAGACCATCAAAGAGCAAGTAGACCGAGCTTATATGCAGTACTCTAGTTTTGATGAGCCTATCAATAAACATATCTATCTGCGCGCCATTCAAGATAACAATGAAACTTTGTATTATCGATTAATCAAAGAACATATCGACGAGATGATGCCGATTATTTATACCCCGACTGTGGGTGATGCTTGTGAGCAGTTTTCAGACATTTACCGCAGTTCTCGTGGTTTGTTTATTTCCTATTCCGAACGTCATCAAATGGATGATATTTTGCGCAACGCCACCAAACGTAAGGTTAAGGTCATAGTTGTGACTGATGGTGAGCGGATCTTAGGTTTGGGCGACCAAGGTATAGGCGGAATGGGGATCCCTATTGGTAAGCTATCTTTGTACACGGCTTGTGGTGGTATTAGTCCAGCTTATACTTTGCCTGTGATGTTAGATGTAGGTACTAACAACGAAAAATTGTTGGCCGATCCTATGTATATGGGGGCGCGTCATAAACGAATTGGTCAAGCAGAGTACAACGAGTTTGTTGATATGTTTATTCAAGCCATTTATCGTCGTTGGCCTGAGGTCATGCTGCAGTTTGAAGATTTTGCCCAGCCAAATGCTATGCCCTTGTTGGAGCGTTACAGAGACAAAATTTGCTGTTTTAATGATGATATACAAGGTACAGCTGCAGTAGCGGTAGGTACTATATTGGCTGCATGTAAAAGTAAAAATACCAAGTTGTCAGAACAAAAAGTGGCTTTTGTTGGTTCTGGATCTGCAGGTTGTGGTATTGCTGAGCAAATTATTAAACAAATGTGCTTAGAAGGTATTTCAGATGCACAAGCTCGCAGCCAAGTATTTATGGTAGACCGATTTGGTTTACTTACCGAAGGCATGCAAGGCCTACGAGATTTTCAACAACGTCTTGTGCAATCAGCTGATGCAATCAGTGAATGGTCGTTTAGCGGAGAGTTTCCGTCATTGTTAGACGTGGTGCATTGCGCCCAACCCGATATATTAATAGGTGTGTCTGGCCAAGCTGGTTTATTTACCGAACAAGTGATCCGCAGCATGAAAAAACATTGCGAATTACCGATTATTTTCCCTTTGAGTAACCCATCACGCCAAGTTGAAGCAACACCACAGCAGGTTATTGAATGGACTGATGGTAAGGTCATTATTGCTACCGGCAGCCCATTTAAACCAGTCGAGTACAAAGGCAAAATCTATCCAATTTCGCAGTGTAATAATAGTTATATCTTTCCAGGGATTGGTTTAGGCGTGATTGCAGCCAAGGCCAGTTTGATCAGCGATGAAATGTTAATGGCAACCAGCGTTGCTTTGGCTGAGGCGTCACCTCTAGCAGTAACTGGCAAAGGTGATTTACTCCCAGCTTTGGGCGAAATAGCCCAGCTGAGTAAAAAAATAGCATTTGATGTGGCAAAAATAGCCATGCAACAAAATCTGGCACTAGAAGTGTCAGATGAAATACTAGCAGAGCGTATTGAGAGAAACTTTTGGATGCCAGAGTATCGCCCATATAAGCGAGTGAGTATTTGATTTAAGCCTGATCAAGAAATACTCCTCTGGGAGTGTTTCTTGTAGGAATAATTACCTCAATCAATCCAAAAGAGATTTTTGTTGAACTGTATGCAAACCATGGAAGTCGCTGGCAAATGCGCTATTGGTATAACTCCGGGTTATGCTTTAGCCAATGAACTTTCAAAATATAAAAATGCTTACACTGGACAGAGTACTGAATGAGTTTATTGAATAAAATTGGCCGAGGATTAGCGGCGTACTTGGAAAAGCCGAGTAAGACTATCCAGCCATCTACTTGTAAACCAGAGTTTTTGGCCTCCACTATTAGAGTGGGCGATGTATTGTTAGTGGATGGTTCTAGTCGAATTAGTACTGCTATTAAATATCTCACTCAATCCACTTGGTCCCATGCCGCTCTGTGTATAGCCGATGAACGCAATAGCGCCGATCCAAGTTGTGACAATATCACCCTAGTTGAAGCGGATGTACTAGACGGGATAAGAACGATACCCCTTAGCCACTATGCGCACTTACACACTAGGATCTGTCGTCCAGTAGGGCTGAATGAAGCTGAAATAGAAAGTGCTATTGAGTTCGCCACTGCCCAAGTTGGTCATCAATATGATATGAAAAACGTGTTTGATCTGATGCGTTACCTAGTGCAAACCCCTCCGGTACCTGCGCGTTGGCGCAGAAAAATGATTGTGCTTGGTAGTGGAGACCCAACCCGCGCTATTTGTAGCTCGTTAATTGCTCAGACATTCCATTCAATTCGTTACCCTATTTTGCCCGACATTTTTTTTGAGAAAGCTAAACATCCAGACAATAAAGCTTATTACGACGAAGTCTTACAAATTCGCCATCACTCCTTATTTGTGCCCAGAGATTTCGATATGTCACCCTATTTTAATATAATAAAACCTACTTTAGATAAAGGCTTTGATCCACACAGCATTGAGTGGAGTGAATATCAACAGAATGAGTAGTGTTGTTTACAAAAGTGTAAAACCACTATTTTATTCAGTTTCAAAAATATCCGTTGCGCCGTAATATACGGGCAGTTTTACTCTTGATAAGAATCTATGCCCACTTTCGCTACTTTAGCCGTTTTTATCCCCACTATGTTTTTTATCTCGGTCACGCCGGGTATGTGTATGACTTTGGCTATGACTTTGGGCTTAAAAATTGGCCTGCGCAGAACCATGTGGATGATGCTTGGTGAAGTGTTTGGCGTAGCATTAGTCGCAGTTTCGGCAGTGATGGGCGCCGCTGCAATCATGTTGAATTATCCAGCCTTATTTACTTGGTTTAAGTGGATAGGTGGCCTGTATCTGATGTATTTGGGATGCAAAATGTATTGGTCGGGTAAACACTTGTCTCTTAGCACTCAAACAGACTTAACACTCAGTCGTTTTGCCTTGATATCACAAGGTTTTATCACCGCCATCGCCAACCCCAAAGGTTGGGCATTTATGTTGTCTATATTGCCGCCTTTTATCAATACGACTAAGCCCATTACTTTTCAGTTGTTAGCGCTGGTGGCTATTATTATGCTGAGCGAATTTGTTTGTATGTTGATTTATGCTACGGGTGGAAGGAGTTTAAAAACCCTACTCAACAAGGGCAATAATATAAGATGGATGAACGGGATTTCTGGCACATTATTGATAGCTGTGGGTATTTGGCTGGCACTTAGTTGAATAAATTATTTTACTCACAAAAAATGCTAGGAGACGCTCAGTCAATTCTTAAAATACAAGTATATTAAACTTACTTGTCAGCCACAGAATACCTTTTACTAAAGGTTTAGGTCGGTAGATAAAAGTAGTTTTTGTAACGAGCGAGGGCGATAGTTGTTTTCAATATCTGCTAGTTTACCTGTTTGTCGCAGCTGTAAAATAGCTTGGTTGATAGCGTTCAAATCTGTTTGCTCAATGGATTGTTGATTGAACATCAACAATGCTGGATTGATAAGTACGTTGTTACCAACCAGGCTCACCTCATCATGTTGCTCCTTACCAAGATGACGAAAAAAAATATCGGCATCCACTAATAACAAATCACCACGACTGGGGGTGGCAAATAGTAATTCCGTAGCGCGAGCTGCATCAGGATAAGCTGTATATAATTCGTTTTGTTGCCACTTGGTGCGTAGCACCTCAAATTCACTTCCATACCAACCACTTGCAGGGCCAATCAAATGCAACCCTTGATTAAAGGCATCAGTCATACTTAGTGTTGCAGGTAATTTAAGATGCTTTCGGCTGAATAAAGCAACTATTTCGTGGCGATAGGGCTTGCTAAAATAGGCGTATTGTTGCCGCTCAGCGGTCTTAGATGCACGGATCATTACATCAAACTTACCCTGTTGCAGGCTTCTTAAGATCCTTGCTCCCGTCATGGGGGTGAGGTGCCAGCGTACTTGGCAGCCTGCTTGGGTTAATATTTGCTGGGTTAGCAGTGCATCCATGCCAATAACTTGGCCATGATTGTCTAGATAAGCCGAAGGTGCATGTAGATCTAAGTGCACGGTTAACGTTTTATCACAGCGGCTGTCAGCGGCTTCTGCCATGAAAGCAAAGAAGATCGTAAAAAATAAAATAAATTTCAGACTCAATCTGCGGGCTAGGTAAAAAAACGGTAAAATATTCAATCTAAATAACTCTCAAATACAGCTTGAAACAACAATTACAACCACAGACATTATGACCAATTTATCTGGTTATTAACCGATTGCTCCCAGAACAGAAATCTTGGACTCGTCATTAAATCGATACATTAACTCACAGAAGTGAAAAATGATAATTAAAAACAAACGTAGAATTTATACCTAAGTATCCAGAGAAAAACCTGACTTTATTATAAAACTGTAATCCATATTACATGACCACTATAAGGTATGATTGTGTGGCTAACACTAGGTTGAATCAATCTACCTGAGCTTGGTTGGCCTTAGCTATGATAGCTGCGAGTTTCGATGATACCGGTAGTACTTTAAAAGGGCTAACGTTAGTCCCTCCAGTGTTACCAGTGGGAATAAATCCTATTGCTGTTTTTGTTGCAGCCCCGACTATACGAAATATTTGACCTAAGCACTCTTTAATATCAACTTGCCTGATCGCCCACAACAACATCAACAGGTGTACTTTTGTATGTAAAAGGGTGGATGCCTGTCCAAGTACGTGGGCATTTTCTAAATGCTTAAATTCAGCTCTGTAATTGTGTTTTGTTCTTGCCTGCTTAGCTGATGTTAATTCTTGCTCAACGTAAGGTTTTATCTTTTTGTAAAAGTGGCTAGACATAAATATGTTTCACAGTTGTTGATAAGCATAATTAGTTTACACTTTTTCTCCAGCGCGTCTTACTGTATTGCAATTTATACAAGGATATTCAGTCAACAAACATATAGTTTTCGATAGTGAATTGCGCTTTAAAACCAAGGCTTAAATATAAGCTTTCACCGGCAGATGAGGCTTGAAGTACGGCATAACGACAGGCTAGTTCTCGTTTGGTCAACCCCAACACTTGATGCATCAGATTTCGAGCGACTCCTTGACCTCGATATTGCTCAGGTACGCCCATCTGATGAATACCTGTTACATGCTCCGTTTTGTGTAACATGGCAGTAGCGACAGGCTGCCCTTGCATATCAGCCAAGAGTAAAGTTACTTCAGGGTGCTGGTTAGCAAGTATTATCGAGGCAACATCAATTTCGTAATTAAAAGCTTGGGACGCAATATTGCACCAAACAATAGTGTCTTTTTCACTCGTCACTTTAGTGATATTTAATTGTTGCTGCTTCTGTGGTGTGTAGCTATACATATCTAAATACATGGCTTGTTGTTTAAACAGCAAGCTGAGTCCTAAACCTTCTTTGTCAGATTGGTGTTGAATGCCTTTCTTAGAATTGTTTTGGAACACTGGTACCACTAGTTTTTTTCTGTCGAGTGGTGCGTTTCCGAGGCGTTCCTTAAATGTTGTCCTAGAATCCCAATCTTGCCAATATCTGTGTGGCCAACTTCGAGACCGGTATATTCCTTGTGCGTTAAGCTCTTGATTGGGGGCTATACCCATTAGTTTCCATAAACTTGTTAGGTTATTGATGTTTTCTTTATCTAAGTCGAAATGCTGCATTATGCCTCCTTGTTGATGAAAATTATGCCTATTACTAATGCCAATAGACCAATGATTTTGTGTAGGGTGATGGGTTTAATTGGCATGTTGAACCAGCCTAAATGCCCTGCGATAACGGCCATCACAAGCTGGCCTATAAGAAAATAGGGCATCATTGCCCCCATCCCAATTTTGGGGATCAGGAAATACACAAGTGAGATGCCAACGGCGCTAAGTAAGCCTCCGGCAAACCATAAATAAATGGGCACCGTTTTTGTTGTTACCAACGACGGAAGGCTTTGATTGATAAATATCAGCGTGATGCCAGCAAAAAATAAACTGCAGAAAAACGCCACCACAGCCGCAAGTTGAGCATTGCCAAGTAAGTTACCCAGCTGAGCATTAAAGCCGGCTTGAAGAGCCATAGCTGTGCCTGATATAAAGGCTAATACATATAAATAAGTCATGCATCGACTATAAAGGTTTTAGCAACAGACTCATTTACATAGGTTGATAATTTAGCTTTTTTTTCTGAGCCGGCTTAATTGCGTTGCCGTGATGCCTAAATGTGAAGCAATATGATATTGAGGGATCCTAGCGCTAATCGAGGCATGATTAATAATAAATCGGCGATAACGTTGTTCTGCATTTTCTTGAACTATCTGTATTTCTCTGGCTTCTTTGGCCAATAACCAGTTTTGTTCCAGATAGTTAATATGAAACAGTGCTAACCCGTGATCTTCTTTCAACAACTGACGAAAAGCTGCGAAATTAATTTTAATGACACTAGAGTCTTCTAAGGCTTGAATGGTAAAGCTTGATTCTGTTGACGTGAGGAGGGCGGTCATAGCCCCAGGGAAAGTCCCCTCATCGAAAAACATTTTGTTGTACTCTTGGCCTTGTTCATTGGTGATAAAAGAGCGAAATAAGCCTTGGTAAACAAATGCAAAACTGCATGGTACTTCACCTGACGAATATAACTTTTCGCCTTTTATTAAGCTGTGATCTGTGCTGATTGAACATATAACGTCCCAAGTTGCAGGAGGAATTGGCCAATAACTGTCCATTGCCTTTTTCATTGCTTTAAACGACATATCTTGTCGCAGATGTTTACTTTGCATATATCAATTCTTATTTAGCTGAAGTTGGTAAGTACTCAATATTTTTTAGCTTGTATAAAGGTCGGTATAACAATGTCTCATTTATACTCAGCAGTTAGTGTTAAATCTAAATCTTTATTTGAATTCTACTCGGTATCTTTGAGACTAATTGTTTAAGCATGCTATTTTTGTTAATTTCACGTCATTAAAAAATGAATATTTATTAAGAATCACAATACTATGAAGCTTGCTGCTTTAATCCAGCCACAAATCCACCAACAAATTGAATCTTTGTATCAAGCCTTTTTAAGGCTTCATGGATCCGAACAAAGCCTATTGATGGTATTGGCTGTGGTATATAAGCCTATTGGTATTACAAAGTTTGCACAAGTAATCGATATACTAGAAACAAGAGGCCTGTTACCTAATCCAAAAAAGGAATACCGCCTATCTGTGCAGCAAAGAGAGCAATTCACTGCACTTTCGTTACTAACAGTTAGCAAAGATGGCTTGCTACTCAATAGATTGCTCGCCAATCGTTTAATGACTGAAATAGGCCAATTACGCACAGCGTTTGAGCTTAACGCAAACCAAAAATTACTTGAGATAATGATGGCTGCGGAAGAAATTGTGCCTGTGATCAATAGTTACAGTTGGCAGAACAAAGAAGCCGATAGAAGCAGAGTGATTAGAGATCTCTATTATTTGAACCACCTAGAACAGCTTGAAGCTAACTTAGAACTCAATAAAAACCCACAAATTATTGACCATGCAAAAAACCGTATTTTAGTTGAGATATTTTTCTTACCCTTTGATTTGGATAAATTTTTACAGCTTCCTAAGACGTTGCAATACCAAGCCTTTGCGACTCTGATTAGAACGTTTCAAATACAAGGACAAAGTTGTGCTTACCCAGTGCAATTATTAGAGCAAGTTTGCGCAGCGAATTCTGATCGAACCAGCCCCTCATACAATGTCGACTGTCATCATTTACTTGCCCAGCAATATTTGTATCAGATGCGTTTTGAGGATTTTGAACGCATACAAGTTACTCAAGACGCCAGTAGTTATGGCTTGCAGCTATGGGGTGCATATTGTTTTTTAACTGGCGAAAACCAACAAGCTATCGATTATTTTGAGCAAGCTATGCTGGCTAAAAACAAACTCACTAAACGCAAAAAACAATATTTAAATGGTGTGTTGGGGTACTTCTATAAACTGGCATTAATAGTTCACGCCAACCAAGTTGATGTCAGTTATTTCAGCACTGCACTGCAACAAGTCGAATTTGAAGAAAGTGACCGTAAAGTCAATTGTGACTTTTATTACATAGGACAAGGCGTTGTTAAACCAATCATGTGCCTATCGACAGGTGAAAAATATAATATCAATATTGAATATAATAGTATTGATGATAGGGCCGATTTTTTCGCTCATCAATTGTGCTATTTTAATTATTTATTGGCGCAAGTTTGGTGCAACCAAAGTAAAGAACCCGCGCTTGCCAAATTAGCATTAAAATATCAAGATAACTTTAAGCAACTTGGCTATCTTTTATTTGCACAAGTATGTCGACAAATGGCGGCGAGTTTCAGTAGTAAAAAACCCGCACAACAAGCCAAATTGATTGATGTTACTAGCCTAATAGTCACCAAATCACAGTGGGACTTAGCGCTAGATAAATTAATTGCACTTAATCCAAATACTGAAAAAACTCCTACACCTGCCAAAGAGAAAGTTGTTAAACCTGTTCGCCTAATTTGGGAGTTTGAACACAGTTATGAGCATAGTTTAACGGCTCGTGAGCAAAAATTTAATAAATCCGGTTGGAGTAAAGGGCGAGTTGTTTCACTAAAACGCCTGAAAGAAGAAACCGCTTTATTCGACTACTTAAGCGACAGCGATAAACGAATATGCCGCGCAATTGATGCTTATCAAAGCTGGGGATATTACTCAAAACTTGAATATACACTGCAGGGATTGCCTGCACTGGAAGCTGCAGTGGGTATCGACAACTTATACGATTCAGACGACTTAAACCAAAACATTGAAATTATCAAACGTGAGCCTGAATTATTGGTCAGCCAGTTAGGTGAGCAACTTTGTTTAAGTATTGCCGACTTACCCGACGATATCAGTGGTTACGAGGGACAGCCAGCTTATGATTTAAAGTCTATTACAGATACTCAATATCAACTCACAGTGTTTTCGATTGATCATATCAAAGTGGCCGAAATAATTGGTGAGGCAGGTTTGCTCATTCCCATCAGTGCCAAACAAAAAGCACTAGAAGGTATATCGGCTATTGCGCCGTTTTTAAATATTCAATCTGATCTCACAGAGCTTGATACAGGGTTAGAAACCCATGAATGTGATCCCAACTTGGTGGTGAATATTCAACCCACCCAAAACGGCCTAACATTTACCTGTGTGGTGATGCCTTTTGGGGAAAAAGGCCCGGCATTTAAACCTGCCGTTGGTAATGCCAGTTTAACCACAGACTTAAACGGCAAACGCATGGCAACCCAACGAGATTTACTGCGCGAAGAAACACTATTGGATCAACTCGACCAAGCGTGCCCAGCCTTTTTGAATATGACAGATAACGTCTTAACTTTAGACGATTTGCAAATTGCCTTAGCAGCCTTAGAACAGTTAGAAATCGCCATTAGCCAGTCCACGTTTGCTTTAGTTCTGCGCTGGCCGAAAGGCAAAAAAGTCACGCTATCGAAAAAGTTAGACAGCGAACATCTGCAACTAGCGTTTAGTCAAAAAAATGAATGGTTTGATATTACTGGCGACTTGCAAATAGACAATGAGCAAGTGCTCGAACTACGAAAACTACTGGAACTAGTAAGAACCAGCAATGGCCGTTTTATCGAGCTTGGTGCCGAGCAAATACTCGCCTTGTCTGACGATTTACGCCACAAACTCGAGTTAATCAATCAAGTCACAGACGACGGTAAATTTCATCCCTTAGCCAGCTTGCAAATGGAAGAAGCGACAACAGGTATGCGCATGAAAACCATTCATGCCTGGGATCAACAAACCCAAAAAATGCATCAAGCCAATTCCATTGAACCGCAAATACCATCTACATTTCAAGCACAATTGCGGGACTACCAGCTAGTGGGGTTTGACTGGGCATCACGCCTTGCACATTGGGGCGCTGGCGCATGTTTAGCCGACGATATGGGCTTGGGTAAAACCTTACAAGCCCTTGCGATTTTACTTTCGCGCGCCAGCCATGGACCTAGTTTAGTGATCGCTCCCACATCGGTTTGTTTTAACTGGCAACAAGAAGCGCTAAAATTTGCGCCAACGCTGAAAGTCAAAATATTTTCTGAGTCAACTAACACCATGCAGCGTGAAATTTTGTTAAACGACTTAGGCCCGTTTGATTGTGTGATCATTAGTTACGGACTTTTACAAAGAGAAAGTGAAATACTTAAAGAAGTACACTGGCACAGCATAGTAGCTGACGAAGCCCAAGCGCTGAAAAACCCATTGGCGAAACGCACTAAAGCCGCTTTTGCATTAAAAAGTGACTTTAAAATGATCACCACAGGCACACCTATTGAAAACAATTTAACCGAATTATGGAGCCTATTTCGTTTTATTAATCCTGGTTTGCTTGGCAACATAAAACGCTTTGGCGAACGATTCTCACTGCCTATTGAAAATTCAAAGGAAGACCCGCTCGCGGCACGTAAAGCCAGCCAAGCACTTAAAACCTTGATTCAACCTTTTATTTTACGGCGTATGAAAAACCAAGTGTTAACCGAACTACCCTCTCGAACTGAGATTAATATTCGTGTTGAAATGAGTGCCAAAGAACGCGATTTTTACGAAGCCTTGCGACTTAATGCAGTAGACAATATTAGCCAAAGTGGCCAACAAGCCAACGCCGGTGAGCAGCGAATTAAAATGCTCGCCGAGTTAGTTAAATTACGTCAAGCCTGCTGTAATCCTAAATTAGTCATGGCAGAAACCGACATACCCAGCGCCAAATTAGCTGCCCTTGATGAGCTATTAGAAGAGCTGAAACTTAATAATCACAAAGCGCTTATTTTTAGTCAGTTTGTGGGACATTTACAATTGATCAAGCAACACATCGAGGCTAAAGGTTTTAGTTATCAATACTTAGATGGCTCAACACCACAAAAGCAGCGACAAAAAAGTGTGAACGCCTTTCAAAGTGGCGAAGGCGATATATTTTTAATCAGCCTAAAAGCGGGTGGTTCTGGCTTAAATTTAACCGCCGCAGATTATGTCATACATATGGATCCTTGGTGGAACCCAGCAGTAGAAGAACAAGCATCTGATCGCGCCCACCGTATAGGTCAGTTACGCCCGGTTACTATCTATAGGTTAATTACCCAAAACACCATAGAAGAAAAAATTGTCGCGCTACACCAACACAAACGCGACTTAGCAGACAAACTACTATCTGGTAATGAAGCCGCTACTAAACTGTCGGTAGATGATATGCTGAACCTGCTGAAAGAGACATTTTAAGTCTCATATAACCTAATAATCCAGTTTCTACTTTGCCCTTTGGTACTTTTCAAATGGCACTCAAACTGCAGGAGAACAAATGACAACCATTGGTATTGCCACACAAACACCAGAACAAGCATTAGCAACTTTAAGCGATATGACCCAAAGCCTTAGTCCTATTCAGCCCGAAGAGCACCTAACCCGTATTGCCAAGGCCCAAGCTTATATGCAAGCCAACAACATAGATGCCATTTATCTCAATGCAGGCACTAACCTGACTTATTTCACTGGCATGAAATGGTATGCCAGTGAACGTATGGTAGGTGCAATTTTACCGGCAAAGGGTGGGGTGCAATATATAGCGCCTTATTTTGAAATCGGTAGTTTAAATGGTTTTAAGGTCATAGACGGGCCAATACATGGCTGGCAAGAACACCAAAATCCTTACAGCCTATTTGTTGAAGTATTAAAACAATTAAAAATAGCGGATACCGCCACTATTGGTATAGATGAAAGCGCGCAGTTTTTTATCTTCGACGGCATCAATAAAGCCCAAACCGGCTTAAAGCTGATCAACGCACAAGAGGTCACAGCCCATTGTAGGATGCAAAAATCAGCTAACGAATTAGCTCTCATGCAAGCTGCCATGAATATGACACTGGCCGTGCATCAGGCGACTGCCAGTATGCTGTACGCAGGAATAAGCACCACAGAAGTCGAAACCTTTATTCAGCAAGCACACCAAAAAGTTGGCGCGGCAGGCAACTACTTTTGTATTGTACTTTTTGGGCTCGCCACCTCTTTTCCTCATGGTGTGAAAGATCCACAAATCCTCAAAGCAGGGGATATGGTGCTAATTGATACCGGTTGCCAAGTGCATGGCTATATATCCGACATTACCCGTACCTATGTTTTTGGTGAGCCAACAGCGAGGCAAAAGCAGTTTTGGGATCATGAAAAAGCCGCACAACTCGCCGCCTTTAACGCCGCCAAAATTGGAGTGCCTTGCGAAGATGTAGACGCTGCTGCTCGCCAATATTTAGCCTCACAAGGTCTAGGCCCTGAATATCAAACTCCCGGTTGCCCGCACCGCACTGGTCATGGCATTGGTTTAGACATTCATGAATGGCCTTATTTAGTTGGCGGCAACAAAACCCCTCTCGCCACAGGCATGTGTTTTAGTAACGAACCTATGTTAGTGATTCCCGATGAGTTTGGTATTCGTTTAGAAGATCATTTTTATATGACAGACACAGGCCCCCGCTGGTTTACTGAGCCAAGCGAGAGTATTGATAATCCGTTTGGTTTGTAGGGTTAGCCTGAATTAGTTGTTGGTACTTGTAGGAAAAGTTGGCTATCACAATGGGTTGCATCACTGAGTAAGCTGAATGCCAAAAGCTGCAGTTGTTATCCTGTTTGATTAGCCATTTCCTGACTAGCGGAAGCCAGACTTTCGAAAATTGGATCACGGCTGATCACTTTGATCGATCAACAGCCGTTCATCATCATAAACAAAAGCAATATTTAAAACTGGTTTGCATAACAGCGGGTGGCGCTTGTTTAGAATTTTGAATTATATGAAACCAGCTGATTAATAGACGAAAAATAGCTGACTCTCACTCCCTCAGTGATTTAAAATCGAGGTATATATGAGCCAGCATGTAATTTCATTTTATGAAAGAAGTCGTTTTACTTATACCCTTAAACCACTTTGATTAAATAGGCGAAGGCGAATTTGTTTCTCAGTCTCTACGATGATAAAGAACACTACACCAATGCCAATAATGAGCATACCCTGTAGCAGAGACACGGACTGTGTGGAGAATATCCCTTGCAGGAATGGTGTATAAGTTATGGCAAATTGCGCCAAAGTGACAATAATCACCACAATCCACACTACTTTGGTACCGCGCACTGCCTTCCATGTAAGTGATGTACTGTAGATGTTTCGAATGAAAAACAGGTGAAAAATTTCTATTACGACTAACAAATTAATCACCATGGTACGCGCTAGATCAATGCCGTATTCCTGGTTCATAGCGTAGGTATAGATACCGTAAACACCGCACAGGATCAGGAAGGAAACCAGTACGATATGCCAAAGCAATTCAAGATTAATTAGCGCTTCTTCCCTTGGGCGAGGTGGGCGACGCATGGTGTTTTCTTCGGTCGGTTCAAACGCGAGCGCCAAACCCAATGTAATACCAGTAATTAGGTTTATCCACAGGATCTGAATAGCTGTCATCGGAAGTGTCATGCCAAATAGAAGCGCCACAATAATTGTCATCGCTTCGCCGGCGTTGGTAGGTAGTGTCCAGCTAATCACCTTTTTGATGTTGTCATAGACTGTACGCCCCTCACGTACGGCCGCTACTATTGAGGCAAAGTTGTCATCTACCAACACAATTTCTGCCGCTTCTTTGGCCGCCTCGCTGCCTTTTCCGCCCATGGCAATTCCTGCATCGGCACGCTTGAGTGCCGGCGTATCGTTCACCCCGTCACCGGTCATGGCTACTGTCATGCCATGAGACTGCAGCGCCATAACCAGGCGCAATTTGTGCTCCGGACTGGTGCGGGCGAAAATATCGCACTCAAGCACTGCGAGCTTGAGTGCTGCATCGTCCATTTTGTCCAAATCAACTCCGGTGAGAACCGAGTCAGAATTTTGCAGGCCAATATGCTTGCCTATTGCTGCAGCAGTTTTTGTATGATCGCCGGTTATCATTTTCACGCGAATACCCGCTGTGTGGCACTCTCTTACCGCAGAAATTGCTTCAATGCGCGGCGGGTCAATCATACCAACCAGCCCTAGCATCGTTAGTGAACCTTCCACATCGGTGTATTCAAGTGTGGTATGTTCCGGGCTTGTGGATTTTACTGCAATGGCCAGCACCCGCTGACCGAGACTCGCAATGCTGTCGGCTTTTTCGTGCCAATAGGCCGTGTTAAGCGCCTCAATACCGCCTTCGGTTCGTTGATCTTTACACATGCCGAGGATACGTTCCGGCGCACCTTTTACGAACACACAAGCATGATGCTCATGATCATGATTCAGGGTTGCCATGAAGCGGTGCTTGGCATCGAAGGGAATAGCATCGGTGCGCACCCACGCCGCCAGCTGTTGCGGTGCATCAATGCCAACTTTACCCGCGAATGCCAACAATGCGCCCTCCATGGGATCTCCCTCGACCATGAATACGCCGTCACTATGCTTCAAACTTGCGTCATTACATAATGCAGCAGCGAGCGCCAACTCTTCCAGCACGGCATGTTCTTTCCCGTTAACTTCCGCTTCCGCCAGCCGCAAAGTGCCTTTAGGCTCGTAACCTGTCCCATCTAGAGAAAACAAATGTAGGTGTGTCACCGCGCTGGATACCATCATCTCGTTGCGTGTCAGGGTACCGGTTTTATCAGTGCAGATGACTGACACAGAGCCCAATGTTTCTATTGCAGGCAAACGTCGAACGATGGCATTACGCTTCGCCATCGCCTGCACCCCGATCGCCAATGTAATAGTGAGTACCGCTGGCAGCCCTTCCGGTATCGCCGCTACAGACAACCCCACCACTGCCATGAACAATTCAGGAAAATCATGATGCTCGGTAAAAGTGCCATAGAACAATAAAAGTGCGGCGATTAAAATAATCAGCGCGGTCAGCCTTTTGGCGAAAATTCCCATTTGCTGGACAAGGGGCGTGGTCAGCACCTGCACGTCTGAAAGCAATCCACTAATGTGACCAATTTCAGTATCTTTACCTGTCGCGACTACCACGCCCTTGCCTTGCCCGGACGCAACCAGCGTGCCAGAAAAAACCATACAGCTTCGGTCTCCAAGGGGCGCAGCAGCGGCAACAGTATTGAGGTTTTTTTCTACTGGTAAGGATTCACCGGTAAGAATAGCTTCTTGTACCAACATACCGTAAGCCGAAAGCAAGCGGATATCGGCCGGCACCTTATCGCCAGCTTCCAGCAGCACAATATCCCCGGGGACAAGTGTTTTACCTTCGACACTGTGACGTTCTCCGTCGCGTAGGACTGCAGCTCGTGGTGCTAACATATGACGTATGGCATCCATCGCTTTTTCTGCCTTTCCTTCCTGTATGAAGCCGATAATGGCGTTGGCCACTACCACCGCCATTATCACAAAGGTATCAAGCCAATGGGCCAGAAAGGCCGTAATAATTGCAGAACCGAGTAATACGTAAATCAGGATGTTATGAAACTGAAGTAGAAAAAGAATAAAGACATTACTTTTTGGTGGCTCTGGCAGGAGGTTCGCACCATAGATTTCAAGTCGCGATTTTACTTCACTTTCGTCTAAACCTGCCGATGTGGCCTTAAGTGTCTGGAGTACCACTTTGTCTGGCATTTCGTGCCAGAGGTGTTCGTTTCGATTTTTTGTCATGCAAAGCAAAGCTCCATAAATTGGCAATTTCAAACAATTGGTTATTTGTATCTGAGTTCAGGTTAACTTAGTTTTAGCTACCCATTTGCACCACAATACGCCCTGTTATTTCGCCCCTTTGACAACGCCCTTTTCTAGTGACGTATTACCTTGTCAAATAGGCTAATTAAATACTTATATTGGTCTTAGTATATTGATGCAAATCAAAATTTGAGGCTAATTTGTGAGCAGCATTATTGAGATAATTATTTGCCAACTATAGCGTAGCTGGCGAGACCGATATATCGAGAAGGAAGTAGCTGGTAGAAATCGGTGGATGTAATGATTGTTATACTGCTGGGTTAGCTCCTAGTGGAGGTACCACACCAGAGACCGAGAGGTTATTAAGAAGCAATTTGTGTTTCCGAGGGGGCTGGGGAACAAGCTATCCAAGTAACTTGCTAGTCTATATTGGCAATATTTCTGAAGACGAGTGGATTATCAAAACTAAGACACTAAAAACAAGATCTGCGAGTTATCTACAAATATATCAAGAGTCTTGGTGTTGTTATTGAATGATTACGCGAATGAATAGTCTTGACTGGAAATAGGCAGCACCCCATAAACATCAAGGTTTGTGGGATGTTAAGTTACCCTTTGTAATTTTGATACAACAAAGTTTACTCTGACGCCAGATTTTCGATTGATTACAACGCACAGTAATATCGCCAAAATGACGATTTCTATTTATGTGAATTACTTTGTAAGACTTTGATAATAATAGTAATTATACTTTTATGGGTGTCAGACTTTGTGAAATCTCAGAATTAGTTACCGCTAAAAGAAGACTACTATAAATACTGTAAAGGTCTAACCAGTATAATAAGTGATTGCAGCCTTTGTCATACTCCTCGAAAATATCTAAGGACGTCCCGCGGTTTCGACCCTTGCACCACTCAGTAACGAGGCCCATTCGGTGCCATTTTTCAGCCTATTTAGGCTTAACTAAAACTAATGATAAGGTATCCCTGCATGGAATACACCCAGACAATAAAACACACTTTTCAAAACACTAGTGCTAATGCGTTCGCAAAAACGCGCATTGCACTGTTCGTTGCTACAATCATTGGTTCGTCTGCCATCCAAGCACAAGAAAGTGCCTCCCCAGGAGTGGCAGAACAGGTCGAGTATGAGCGAGTGGTTGTTACCTCTCGTAAACGTTCAGAATCGATGAATGACGTTCCCATCAGCATTAATGTGGTCAGTGAAGATCTTATCAATAACCTAGGAGCCAGTGATTTCACAGATTTGATAGGTGTGGTCCCTAGCTTAACGGCTTATCAGAATGGTCCAGGGCGTACCCGTTTATCGATCCGCGGCGTGGCAAACGGTGGCGGCAACGACAACGATACCCAAAACCAAGAGACAGTAGGCATTTACCTAGACGAAATTCCAATCTCTATGGGCGGCATGAACCCAGAGTTAGCTTTATTTGATCTTAAGCGAGTAGAAGTGCTTCGCGGCCCTCAAGGGACACTATTTGGTGCAGGCTCAATGACAGGCACAGTAAGATTGGTGTCTAACGATCCCAACTTATCTGAATTTGAAGGAAAATACGAAGCTAGTGCATCTACCATTGAACACGGCAGTCAAAATGCATCCCTAAAAGCTTTGGTTAACGTGCCTATTATTGAAGATAAACTCGCGGTGCGCGTCAGTGCTTATTACCTAGATAATGGTGGTTACATTGATAACAGTCTAACTGGTGAGAAAGATCTCAACGACGGTAATGCCAAAGGTGCAAAATTATCGGCTTTGTATATTCCAAGCGATGAATTAAGTATAGAAATGAGTTTATTACATCATGACTATTCAGATAATGGTCGTCCAGTAGACATAGATTCCACCCCGCTTTTTGTGCGTGATTACCCGTCTTTTGATGGTTATGACGATACTATGGATATCGGTAACTTAACTCTGACCTACGACTTGGATTGGGCCGAACTGGTGAGCTCTACGTCTTACTTCGACCGCTCTATTGTTAACCCTCGTTCATTAGATTTATTGATTGAATCGGCTTTACCACCTAGTGTTACGCCACATGAACTCATCGATTTCACTGATTCAAAAGTCATAGTGCAAGAATTTCGCTTAGCCTCAATTAGCGATAGTGATTTGCAATGGACAGTGGGCGTCTATGCCGACAAAAAAGACGTGTTTTATGAAAACACCTTTCCGGTACCAGGTGTTGACGCCATATTAGGCACCCCCTCATCAGATTTTGGTGCGCCAGTTGACCATTTGTATTATGGCTTCGACGATTTAACCGTAAAAACTTACGCAGTATTTGGTGAGCTTTATTACGATATCGGCGATTTCTCTATTACTGGTGGTCTGCGCTACTTTAATTGGGAACAAAACATCGAGTTTTATCAATCTGGCTTGTTTAATGGTGAAGCCAACAGTGATGAACGACCTAAAGGCAGCGTCGACGGCTTTAACCCTAAGCTGAATGTCTCTTACCACTTAAACCGTGACAATCTAGTGTATGCTCAAGCAGCAAAAGGTTTTCGCTATGGCGGTATCAATGGTGCCGTTCCGGTTTCTGTGTGTGCTGATGAGTTAGCTGAGGTTGAGCGTGACGGGGGTGATACGCGTTTCTTCGACCCAGATGAAATCTGGAACTACGAAGTGGGCGTAAAAGGTAGTGATTCAAAAGGCACTATTAGCTACAACGCGACTTATTTCCATATTAATTGGACGGATATGCAAACCAGTCGTAGTTTTGAATGTGGTTTTGGTTTCAAAGAAAACGTAGGTGACGCTACCAGTAAAGGGATAGAACTAGAGGTCACTGTGAAACCTATTGAAGGATTAACCCTTTCTGCTGGTGGCGCTTACATTAATACATCTTTGGATGCCGATGTACCAAATTTGGGCGCACAAAAAGGCGATGCTGCTCCCTTCGTACCGGAAACTTCTTTCACAGCATCAGCTGAATACTCCATGCAGCTAAATGAAAACATAGAGGGTTTCGGTTGGATGAATCTGCAATACACAGATGATCGCTTTACTGAGTTCAGTAAAGAGAATGAGAATTATCGTAAAATGGATGCCTACACCCTAGCCAACCTGCGTTTAGGAGTACGTTTTTCAGGTTACGAAATTTCCTTGTTCGCCAATAATTTATTGGATGACGACGGAGTTGTGCGTGCTATTGACCGCCCACCCTTTGATCCACCTGCCAGCATTCGTGTTACGCCGCGTACTGTAGGTGTTACATTTAGAGGTGGCTTTTAAGGGCTAATGTTTAGTTAAAAACTCAAGGCAGCAAGCCACAGTTGCTGCCTTATCCGCACTTATACTTTGAAAATTAATATTTCAAAGTCATACCTAAACCTAATTAATGGAGTTTCTAATGAAGAAAATCTCACTTGTCATCATCAGCCTTGGGTTGTTTTGTTCGTTCCAAATGTTGGCACAAACGAAAGCACAATCGAAAGAACAAGCCACACAGGCCGTTAATCAGGTGCTCGACGGATTACATGAGTCCGCCAGCCAAGCTGACTTAAATAGCTATCTCAACGCGTTTACTGATACAGGCGTATTTATGGGAACTGATGATTGGGAACGCTGGTCTCGTCCCCTGACGTTAGATAAATACGTTGCTGAGCGTTTTGCTGGGGGAACGGGTTGGACCTATCACTCTGTTGAGCGAAACATCAATTTTTCAGAGCAACAAAATATTGCCTGGTTTGATGAAATAACAGTATCTAAAAAGTGGGGACGTTTCCGCGGAACCGGAGTGTTAATAAATAACGACGGCAACTGGAAAATCGCCCATTATGCCATGTCGGTCTTGGTGCCAAACGAAGCATGGGAAAAAGTGGCAGAAATAAATATTAAGACTTTTGCTGAACGCGCTAAACCATAAAACTGGGGCAGCTGAAGATCAACTTAAAACTCATTCCTCAGTGAGTTTGAGTTTTAAGTATCATCCTCTCTTGTTTCAAAAAGTATAAGTAGCTGCAAACCATAATCTTGAATTGTCCTTAAATTGACCAAATTGGCTATTTTCGTCGCCAAACAACCAGTCGATACCACTGCGTAGTTTTAGCTTGTCGGTATATTCATAAACAAGTTCTGGTCGTAACACACCATCGCGCTGATTAAGGGTGCCAAGCAACTCTGCTTTAAATAATAAACGGCCATTTACGAATAGGCGCTGGGCTCGCAGAGTTAATATAGTATCTGTATCAGGACGTAGTAAATTTAACTCCTCGCCATCGATATAATCAATCGCCAGTTGTGCATTCACAAACCATTGGTCTGGTGCGCTCCAGTCAAGACCAAAACCGGCTAACAAGCGACGTGTATCTGCAGACTGTAAAGGTGTATCGCCTATAATATTAATCGGTTGATCAGGAATATACGCAAGTTCGGCACGTAACACTGTTTCACCTATAGTGACATCATAGGTTGCGCCATATAGCGTGCGGCGCTGATAGTTAAGTTCTACGGTAATCGGTTCATTGATTGATTGGTGAGTTGTTAAGCTGAGTATAGGATCTGTATCTGGGCCTCTAAACATTAAAAATGATATGTCACCTTCACCTAAAGGATGAGAAACACGCGCTCCAAATGTCGATTGTGCAAGGCTGTTGTTGCGGTTTTGACTGCTTATATTAACTGGTGTATTGGTGACATCTACACCCCCAGTAAAACGTGTTGAAGTAGTAAAAAACAACGTTCCAGGTTCTGCTTGCTGGGTTATTGTGCCATCGAGTGCAAATGAAGTGTCTAGTTTAAAGTTGCCTATTTTATTGCGCCAGCGTGCACCCCACCTAGCGATACGTTCAGGTCTAACGTCAGTAAAAATAAAATCACGCCTGCGCACTGGGTCAAAACGATCGGTAATTTGAACACCGTCTAACACCCCCCATGGCGTAACTTGTTTACCTAATGTGAAACTATGAGCACGTTTGCGCCATTGAATAAAGGCTCTATCTAATTCAAGACGAGTATGTTTTTTATCAACTAAAGGGCGACTCAGTGATGAATAGCCATTGATGGTACCTAAGCCAACATCATCATCAGCAAACTCGGCTCTCGCTTCAAGTTGGGCGCTCCAGTTACGACTCAAGCTAAAACGGGTTTCTGAAGCGAGACTAAATCGCGAAAATTCTAGATCACTGTTGTGTAGATTAGTGCTAAATCTGTAGTCGATAGACCAAATAGTCGACACATTAGATGCCCCATAAGCTAAACCAGAAAAGCTTAAATATAATGTGAGTATCACTAATATTGCGGGCTTGATATTTTTAGTCGTTGTTTTTGCCAGCATAGATACCAACATTGTCATTCACCTTCATTCAACAACATAAGCGGCGCACCGTAAGCTAACTCGTCGGCAGTGAGTATGTTGGAAGGTAGGTTAGGCAGGTATTGCATATCGCTAAGTACAATTTCGGTTTGATGTGACAGTTGTGAATTAAAAACAGAAAAGTGCGTGGCTATCCAGGTTTTAGCAATCATATCCAGCGCTAGAATTGAGATTTCTTTGAGGGGAGCATTATAAATATCGGTATACTTTATGTTTACTGGAAACCACGTCTGAGCGTCAATTTTAGAGGTGAAACTTGCGTAGCCTAGTTCTTGTTTAATGTCTTCATTTTTTGGGGTTCCTTGCAGTATATAATAACTCTTGTCGCCCTCAATTTGTTGTTCAGCTAAACTAAAATCCCAATCTTCTAATGCAAACTTAAAATTTTCTTTAATATCGCCATAACTTAAGTCGGTACCCATAAAGTAGTCGCCTCTGCTCGAAGCGGGCAGTTTTCGTACTCTGTCGGTAGCAGGTAGATATAGCCAGTTTTGGTCTTGGCTATCGCTGTTGTCTTGACTTAAAAAACTAGTATTTTGCAGTCCAGCAGGTTTAGTGAAATATATGCCGATCTTAGTGTGTGCTGGCTCTTGAGAGTGAACTAATAATGCCGAACGCTTGCGCTCGGAGCCCGATTTATTGCGCATAATAAAATGCATATAACCTATACGGGCTTTGCTAGCTGAGCGGTTGACTACGTTTTTAGCCACGTCCAATGGGCTTAAACTGGTTGCAGGTTCTGAGGCCTGTGCGGCTGTTAAAAATAAGCCCAAAAGGCTGATGTTTATGTATAAGTAAAAGTATTTCATTAGCATGTCCCTTTAACATTGACTAAATACGGCTCCGTTTTACCCAGAGAGTAGAGAGCCGGAATGATAAATATTGCGCCTAACAAACTGCCTATAGCAGCTGAGGCCACCAAAGCACCAAACCATTGCAGTGGTGGCGCAGAACTTAAGAACAAAACACATAATGCAACTGCTAAGGCCAATGCTGAAAATAAGCAGGCTCGAGCTGTCACTAAGTAATCTCCTGCAAATGCCTCTTTAGTGCTCGCACCTTGTTGTTTGGCTTGCTGAAGGCTCCAAATTAGATGAATCGCAAAATCGACCCCTAAGCCCGTAGAAATCGCTGCTGTCATTGAGGTGGCAGGTGCAATGTCGATGCTGAACACGCCCATAAAGGCGTAGGTAAATAAGACTCCAGTGGCAATGGGCACTAAACTTAACAACGCTTGTAATACCGATCTAAAGACTAATAAAGAGGCAAGGAACACAAATAATACCGCTAAACCTAAACCTTGAAAGTGGGATCCGGCTAATAGGCTCATCCAACCCACATTAACCGCTACCCTGCCACTCACCTTGGCTTCTAGGCCGTTTTCAAGGGACCATTTATGGGTAATATCATTAAAGTGAGCAACAGTGCCCTTAATGTCGCTATATCTGTCGGTTGTGAGCTGAGTACGTATCAGAGCATGCTGATAATTAAAATCGATTTCTTCGTTAAAGTCGCCCGGATCCCCTGACGCTTCATACAAAAACATATATTGTGCGGGCGCATTACTAGCGGTTGGTAGACTGCCACTCGGTGCATCGGTTAAAACACTATGCATTAACGTTATATAGTCGACAATTGAAGTGGTTTTAGCCACAAAGGGTTGCTCACTTAGTTTACGTTGTAAATCTGCGATCCCTCTGATGGCTTCAGGGGTCATTAATCCTCCTTCTTGAGGTGCAGATACCACTACATCTAGAAAATTTAGACCTTGTAAACGTTCATTCATTGTTATGTCGGCAATACGCACTTGCTCGTCAGTCTGAAAGTAACTTTGCCTTTGATAATTAAATTGAGCCTGAAGCGCAAAGTAACTCATAACAATGATTAAAGCAGCAGCAATGCCAGTCGTCAGTACAGGTTTGTTAAACGCTCTTTGGGTGACTGTTTTGATGAAGCTGTTGACCAAGATAAACTCAGATCCATGCTGCGCACCACTTGGCTGTAATTTACTTAAAATAATAATAGCGGGTAAGGCCGTTAAGCTCAGTAACCAAGCCATTAGTGAGCCTATGGCGGCAAACCAACCAAACTCTGAAATCGGTTGCATGCTAGAGCCTAAGGCTAAACCTGTGAATCCTGCAACAGTGGTGATTGTGGTTAAGGTGACGGGTAGAGCAGTATGTTCAAGGGCATCGAGCAGATTTTGCTGCCGTGTTTTTGTCAATTGAGAGCGGCATTTGTGTAAAAATATAGTTGAAATATGCAGACTATCAGCGATAGCAATGGCCATAATAATGACAGGTAAAGCTGTAGTGACTAAATAATACTCAGCTCCTAACCATCCCATTAAGCCGATCGTCATTGCGGCAGATCCTGCAATAATATAAAACGGACCAATTAAGCCACGTACATTACGTAATGCTAACCAAATAATCATAAGGGCAGTGAATATTGCAACAGGGATAAACTTACGACTGTCTTGCGTTATCATCTGGGCTAATCGACCGTTCATGGATGCCACACCTGTCACATGGACTTTTAGGTAGGGCCTAGATTCGGCATTCGCAATCGCTAAAATTTCAGTATATGTTTCGGTGGCGTGGTTGGCATCATCAACGGGAATAATTAGTGTTAGTGCATCACCACTTTGTGAAGCCAATAAACCTCTCATCATGCTCATGCTATTGACTCGTTCAAGTGCTTGTTGTGCATCTAGCGGGGAAATTGGCCCAGCAGGTACAATTGGCTCTACAATTAAATCGCCATTTTCACCATGAATAGCGCTTTCATTCAAAATGCTAATAAAACTCTGTTTTTTTACATTTGGAAGAGCTCTAATTTTTTGTTCTACACGGCGTAAGGTTTCGATGTTTTCTGGTGTAAAAACAGATGAATTTTTCGGCGCAACTAAACCCACAATAATTGGATCTTCTAAACCAAAAATGGCTGCCGCTTGCTCCCTCGCTAATGAAGCTGGGTGGTTTTGTGGAACAAAGGCATCTACCGATGATTCTTTGTGCACTTTGGCTATCCCTAATCCCATAACCAAAACCATCAAAAACGAGAGTAAGGTAACCCTCTTCGGCCGTTGGATAATCCAGTTGAAGTAGTGAGTTTTAAAAGAGTATGTATCCATATTTACCAAGTCCATATTTACAAAGGTGTTGAGTAAGTAAGCGTTGAACAACAATAAAAACGACAAGCTATATCTATTTTTTTTAAAAAAAAGCCAAAGTCAGTGGCGCTGACTTTAGTTAGGTCCCAAAATATAGTCAGTCGCTTCACGAATAACCTGTGAGTCTTGTAAAATTTTTCTATGTCCCAGATCATTGGTTTTTAAATAACGAGCACCTGTCCACGCAGTTGCCAGATGATTAGCCACTGTCACAGGGATCAAGCGATCATTTTCGTCATGAATTAACAAACCGGGTATTTTGATGCTTTTTATTAGTTGGGTAATGTCGGTTTTTTTTGCTTCTAGGGCATAATGCTTTTTAAGTGTTAAAAAGAGTTTATCCATAATAGTTTCAGACAATCCAGTCACAGTATTAAAGACTTGAAAATGGCTGTCGAGGGACTTCATCGGCGCAATTAAGCAGAGCTTTTTAGGCAACAAATCTTGGTTTTTGCTGAGTAGAAGCACAGTAGCTGTACCGCCAAAAGAATGGGCTACAATACCAAATGGTTTGCCATAAACTGATATCACAAACTCAAGGGTGGCTGCAAAATCACCTAAATGAGTCGCTTGTTTACTTGAGCGTCCATGAGCAGGCATATCAAAGGCAATAACTTTGTAGCCATCTTTAAGCAATGGTGTGATAAATCCTTTCATCCATCTTGAGTTACTTTCCCAGCCATGAACAAGATAAATAATTTTATCTCCACAGCCCCAAGTGTGAGTAACAATATGTCCATTTCGATAAGATAAGGTAGCAGTATGTAATTCAGGCGGAAGTTCTTTGAGTGCATAAGGCCGACGTTTACGTGTATGCATAAAGTGGTACAGAGCTACTTTAACACCTAGTGCTGGTGCCGTATTGCAGCATACTTTGAGTGCCAGACGCTGCAGCTTTTGTGACAGATTTAATGAATAGGTTTTGTCTACTGTATGAGAATAGTTTTGCGTAGTTGTTGTCATCACGTTTAG
The DNA here is from genome assembly GCF_000314995.1 of Paraglaciecola arctica BSs20135. GTDB lineage: Bacteria > Pseudomonadota > Gammaproteobacteria > Enterobacterales > Alteromonadaceae > Paraglaciecola > Paraglaciecola arctica. Next base: position 173,881 of record NZ_BAEO01000055.1, read on the forward strand.
CCTTTAATGATAATGAATGTTATGAAAGGCTTCTTGAGTCCATACAACTGTGTTACCCGAAGCTTTTTTCACAAGTGCTATATCAGTAAGCGAAGACGTGATGTAAAACCGACAAACAATTTGTAAATAATTAGTGAGGGCTTTTTTAAAGATGGTCTAATGTTGGTATAAGGCTGCTAAATTTAGAATGTTAGGCTCTGTATTTTAAATGAATTCACAGTCGTGATTGTTTTCTTAAAACTAATCTATTTGCGTTACCCTAAGGTTGGGCTGTATATTTAATAGTTAGGCTGTCTGGCATCTAACATTCTTTCTTAGTTGTTAATTGAACAATCAAATAAACGTATTAAATTAGCAGTGTTTGGGTGTAAAACCCTATCAACTCATAGGCTATTTTGAATGACCGCAAAAGTTTGCAAAGAAAATATTACTGAATTATTAAGTCATTGGCAGGACGGTGATGAAGCCGCCATGACGAGTATCAGTAATATCGTTTATTCAGAATTAGAAAGACGAGCACGGATTTATATGAGCCGCGAACGTGCGGGTCATACCTTGGAAACAGCGGCACTTGTAAATGAAGTATTTTTAAGTTTATTTGATGCTAATGTGAGTTTTGTTGATCGCCAACACTTTTATACATTAGCAAGCAGAACTATGCGCCGGATCCTAGTCGATCATGCTAGGAGTATTAGTAGCAAGAAACGCGGTGCCAATGCTTTGAAAATTACACTTAACACTGAGTTAAATGATGCTGGATTCGATTTGTCGCAATTTCTGTCATTACATAACGCATTGGAGAGATTAATTGAGTTAGATGAGCGCAAGGCTAAAATACTTGAATTAGACATTTTTGCCGGTTTAAATATTCAGCAAATTGCTGATTTATATGGAGTTTCGGTGAGAACAATAGAGCGAGAGTTAAAGTTTTCAAAGGCTTGGGTGTATAGGGAATTGGCACTTGTAGAGTCTGCATAATTACCTTATTAACAATCACATACTCCGCAAGTTATAATTTTCAATAAGGTTCACAAAGTCATATCCCCCTAAAATCACCCCTTAAATCTATGTGAAAACTATGGACTGTTAGGCGCTACTATTTGTAAATATTCAATATACTTTTAAATAACTTGAATTTAGGTTAAATACTCTCATCTGGACTATGTTGTTGCACCAATGTTTTCAGCAATTGAATATTTTCGGCTAGGTTAGGGTAGTCTTGTTCGCTGTCTATTTGGGTAACTTCTATGGCCTGTTCAAGAAATTTTATGGCGCTTAATGGTTGTTTTCTAGTTAAATCAAGTGCCGACAATTCTGTGTATAAAGAGTACAGTGATTGGGATTTGTCTTTAATGTCAGACGGCGTATTTTTTGTAAAGCGCTGCCATTTTTGTAGCGCTGATGTATACACCTCTCTGGCTTTATCTAGATCGCCAGACGTTTTGTAAATGTTCCCTAAACTATGATACTTAAATAGCGTATCTTTATCGAGTTCACCATATTTGATGGTTACATCTTCGATGACTTCAAGTAATAACAAAATGGCTTCGTTATGCAAAGATAGTTTTGATAAGGTCTGGGCCTTAAATGTTTTTGTTTCAATGACTCGAAAGTGATTTTCACCAATAATGTCAGGTAGGGTTTGCAGTGATTGATTAAGGATCTGTAAACATTCTGTATAACGTTCTTCAGAGTTTAATAATTTGGCATAGAGATACTTCGCTCTATGACTGTCTTGATGATCCGCTCCTAACATTGAGTCGGTAAGTGCGACCAACTCTTCAGTAAAGGGTTTACTTTTATCAAATGCTTCTTGGCTACTATAAATTGTGGTTAATCTTTCGAGTATATAAATAACTAATGTATGTTTGTTCCCTAGGGTTTCTTTTGCTAACGATAATGCTTGATTAAAGAAATTTAACGACTCTACGTCATCACCATATTGCAGATAGTCATTACCTAAACTTGCCATTGCAAGGACAGTCATTTTGTTTTTTTCACCCAAATATTTTTTAGAGTCCTCGAGCACTTGTAGATGTGTATCAATTGCTTTTTGATGCTGTCCGGAGTCATTATAATAACCGCCTAAGTTGAGCGTGTAGCCTATTGTGCGTTCATGTTGCGCTCCGTGTATTTTTTTAGCTTGAGCAACAACAGTTTCTAATATAAGACGCCTATCGCTTTGCCGATCTGCTCGACTGTAAGCATTACTCAATGCATTTAAAGTGGTGATATGTCCTTCTAAATCTAGGCTAGGATATTTTTGGTAAATCGCATTAGCCAGTTCTAATTGTTCAATTGATTCTTGGAGATTTCCAATTTGCCAATATATATTGCCGATTGTTCGGCGTATTTCAGCCAATACCATGGGTTGTTCTGCAAGCTCTGATTGCTCAGGGGCGTTAAGTTTTTCAGTTGCTGATTCCAGTACTTTAAGCACAGTAACTTCATTACCCTGTGTCGTGTCGGGTTCGATACTGTAGAACATGTCCGTAATAAACTTGGTAACAGCTTGGGATTTTTGCTGCTCTGTGTTTGCAGTATCTCGCTCCTGCTGAGCAATGTCCCGTTGATGTTCTACTTGTGTTGATTGATACCAAATAGCGGCACTTGCACTGATTAATGACAGGCAAAGTACTATGCCCATAATTGAGGATAATGCATTTCTTTTAAAAAATAGATAGCTGCGATGATGCCAACTAGTCGAACGAGCAAGCACAGGGTGTTGCTCTAATTTACGGGTTATATCTTCTGCAAAATCAGCTGCAGAACTGTATCTAGCGTTGCTACTAGCTTGAATCGCTTTTGTGACAATGGCATCAAGGTCAGTATCAATGAGTTGCGCGGTATTTTTATAATAGGAAACTGGGTTATTGCTGGCCTTTTTACTTGGGATGGTGACTTGTTGAGCCTCAATGTACTCAAGTACTTTTTCTTTACTCGTTGCGTCCACAGGAAAGGTAATACTGCCTGTTAGCATTTTATATAAAACTGCGCCTAAGGAGTAAATATCTGAAGATACACTTATGGTACCTCCTGATATTTGTTCGGGGCTAGCATATTGTATGGTGAGTAAGCGGGGAGCGTCTGAACTTAATTCTGTTTTGTTTAATAAATGAGAAATACCAAAGTCCATGACTTTAGGCTCGCCGTCTTGGTTTACCAGTATGTTTTCTGGTTTAAGATCGCAATGTACTACCAAGTTTTGATGAGCATATTGAATAGCGTCACACACTTTTACGAAAAGACCTAAGCGCTGCTTTAGAGTAAGTTGATGCTTTTCACAATATTGGTCTATGGGTAGGCCTTCGACATACTCCATAACTAGAAATGGGATCCCGGCTTCTGTTGTGCCGCCATCTATTAGGCGCGTTATATTATTGTGTTCCAGATTAGCGAGTATTTGTCGCTCTTCCTTAAATCGGATCAACAAATACTCACTGGTGCTCATCGATTTTATGAGCTTAACAGCCACCCTTTTTTCATATTGGTTGTCTGCTCTTTCCCCAATATAAATTGCCCCCATTCCGCCGATTTCGATACACTTTATGAGCTTGTATGTTCCCGCCATAGTGCCGCTCAAATCTTGCTGCGAATCAAACACACTATTAGTGGCTTTTCCTACAATTTGGCTAAGTGCTTGGGTTTCGTTGGTATGTTTTAGTAGACTAATAATAGCTTGTTGAATGTCAGGTTGGTCTGCAAATTCTTGGGTGATGAAATCAAGTCTAGATCCAACCGGTAACTCCAGAGCTTTATGGAAATATTCCTCAATTGTTGGCCAGTTATCACTTTTCAAGATTGCTTTCTACGTTAACACTTAATTTACAATCAAAATAAACTATAAGTTTGATTTATACAACAGGCACTTATGGGGTGAGGTAACGACTAAAATTGCCTACTAATATCTTTTTTGATGATGTTTTAGAGAGTATTCATCCGCATAATTTCATTTTTGCAGTGCAAAATAAAGAAGGAAATGTTGTGGATTATTGAAGATACGCGGGGCAGGTCAGTAGGTCGGCGAAAAACAAGAATAATTAAAATATTCATTTAGAGTAACACTGTCTCCTTTTATTTGTGTGCCTGAAACCACCAAACTATCCATCCCTAGATTAAAACCTCGATGGTGACGCCTTAAAAGAGTCCATCATATAACTGCGTTAATATGGTTTAATCCGTGAAATATTGTCATTGCAGACTAGGGACATTAGCTATTATATAAGGCCATGTTCCATGGCAGTAATTACGGCGCGAGTTCTATCTCTTACATTGAGTTTCGCTAATATGGTCGATACAGTATTACGAATAGTGCCGTCAGAGTTATGTAAAGCGCCAGCTATTTCATTATTAGAATAACCAGCCGCTATTAGCCGCAATATTTGTGTTTCTTTTGAGGTCAGAGTTTCAAATAATTGATTAACAACATTAGCACCAGCGATTAAATCATGGTTTTGAACCTGTTCAGTGATAGCAGGTTGGATCCACAATTCGCCATTAATAATGCAACGAATCGCCGAAATAAGTGATTCTAAGCTAACATCTTTTCGTAAGTATCCTTTGGCTCCTAGCTTAATACATTTCAGGACTAAATCGTGCTCGTCAAAAGTGGTTAATATAAGCACCGGGCAAGCAATGTCTGCCCTTGCCATATTACTGAGTACTGATAACCCATCAGTTTTAGGCATACGAATATCCAGTAAAATAATATCAGGGTGATATTGCGCGCAGACAGAATTGACATCACAGCCATCGCTAAGCTGAGCCACAACGGTAATGTCATCGGTTAACTCTAACAAACTGCAAATACCCAGCCGAACTAAGTTTTGATCTTCAACTAACAACACTCGAATTGTCATGTTTAATGCTCACTCCACGGAAATTTGATGGTTAAATCACATCCAGTTGATGAATTTTCAACCGACAAAGTACCGTCTATCTGATGAATACGCTCAACCATTCCCCGTAAACCGTTACCAAAGAGTATGTTGTGTGTCGATGGGCCGTTATCGTTTATTGACAGTATCAAATTTGTCTGTGTTAACTTCAAACTAACCAAGCACTCTGTTGCGTTAGCATGTTTGATTACATTGGTTATGGCTTCTTGTACACAACGGAAAATAACGGTGGAAAGGCGAACATTAAGTTGATTGGTATTGAAATTAATATCAAATTTCACCTGTAAATTTGGAATGTCTTGAGTTAAAAGTACCAGCGCTTGATTGAGCTGAAAATCTTGTTTATCTCGAATGTCTGATACTGTTTTTCGCACATCAGATAATAAACTGTTGGCAATAGATTTTGCCTGCAGAATGTGTGGCATTATTAAGTCTACTTTTTGATGACTTGCCACTTCAAGCTGCAAACTTAATGCGGTTAAATTATGTCCGAGTGAATCATGTAAATCACGAGCAACACGTAAACGTTCATCACGTTTTGATGTATTTGATAACAATAGTTGGGTGGCTTTTAATTCTCTAATGAGTTGTTGGGATTTAACTTTTTCAGCCTGTTCGTTGATAAAACGATGGCTCGACATTACGGCAAATGAATTAAATAAGCTAAGCAACAACACATTTTCGAAAAAGTAAGGTAAACCGGTAACAAAGTAACTGGTTAGAGCACCAATTGCAGGAAGAAAACAACCTATGATAATCGCGGTTTTTAAGGAATACAGTCGAGGTAATTGAGCGACAATAATAATGGCTAAAATGCCGATTAGGCCGAAATGGAAAATAGTGCACAGCACCGCAGTAGCAATACCTGACAACCATAAACCTAGGCTATTAGCTGGTAGTTTAAAGTGTTTATTGAATGTATCCCCGTGTAAGAAATAACCAAAAATAAACAGTAGGAACAGAGACACTACCAATATAACGTTCAATGGTGTTGGTTGTAATGTTTGCAGGTCGATATCGGTATTACCATTAAACCAACTGATCAAACAAAACAGCATGACTGCTGCCCATGTTGTAATGGCGAGTATTAGGCCACCACCTTCATTTTTCATCCATGTCATCCAATAAGTTAAATTCCGCCGCATTATGTCAAGCCACTCATTCCTTTAAACGTGTCAAATGTCATGAATACTAATTTTGTAGTGTAAGTGTAAATGAATATCTGTTTTTAACACTAGAGTAATTGTGAGTGAATGAGTAAAAAGAATAAGCCTTGTGACATTTGACACCTGTAAGTTTTATTGTCGTTACATAAACTGCCATTTTTACAAATAGGCAAATTTATAATGAACTCTAAAAAGCTACTATATGTTGTTAAGTTATTGATACTAATATTACTTGCTAAACAGAACCCTACCCATGCGCAGCAAACCCCGATGCAAAATAGTGAAGGTTGGCGAATAAAGGTTGGTGCTGCGGCTATTGCTTCTGCACCTGCTTGGGTTGGTAATGATGAGCAAGTGTCGGCGGTACCCTATTTTTCAGCGCAATATTGTAATTGGTCGTTTGGTGTTGAAAACTTAGTGAAATATCAACTTCCTATTACCACAGAGTTTACACTTTCTTGGGGACTGAATCTCAGAGCCGATGGATTTGATCCTGAGTACTCATTGTTTAATACATGGTCAAAAGATGATGTGTTTGACGGCTATGAGTCTCCAGATACAGAGCTTCTGCTACATTCTAACGCTCAATGGTCTTGGCTTCGTATAGGTATCGCATACGATGTAACTGATAATTCAGGTGCTAGTAGTGGCAATGTTAGTTTGACGGTACCCGTCTTTGATAATCACCGCGGGATGCAAATAAAGGTAACAATAGCTGCGGATGCTTTTAGTAAACAATACGTGAATTACTATTACGGAATTACGTCACAACAAGCTAATTTAAACCTAGGTCGCAATAAATATTTAGTTGACGAATACGCAGTGAAAGTGTCGATGGGTATTCAAATGATTTACCCGTTTAATCGTCAGTGGTCGCTAATGGCTAACGTGAAATACACTCAGTTAGACGATGTGATTGTAGATAGCCCGCTTATTGAAAACGACAATGAACAACAAGCAATTATGGCTTTAGTGTATAGTTTTTAAGTTAAATAAATGAACGCTTAAAAAGTAATCAGTGTCCAAAGACACTCTTAGATTTTTTAAAATTGGGTGTCTTTTTTAGCTGTGTTGCTGAGAGTCAGAAACACTATTAGTGGCTTTTCCTACAATTTGGCTAAGTGCTTGGGTTTCGTTGGTATGTTTTAGTAGACTAATAATAGCTTGTTGAATGTCAGGTTGGTCTGCAAATTCTTGGGTGATGAAATCAAGTCTAGATCCAACCGGTAACTCCAGAGCTTTATGGAAATATTCCTCAATTGTTGGCCAGTTATCACTTTTCAAGATTGCTTTCTACATTAACACTTAATTTACAATCAAAATAAACTATAAGTTTGATTTATACAACAGGCACTTATGGGGTCAGGTAACACCCAAAATTGCGTACTGATACATCTTTTGAAAACTTTTTAGGGGAGCATTCACAGCTGTTGTTTCATTTTTTTAAGGATGTTTTTGACACGCCGAGCTTATTATTTATGGCTAGATCTTGAATATTAAGGGATTAGATAAAATCGAATATGAAGCCTGTGATCTTATATTTTGCATTTAGCGTAAAATTGTCAGTAGTAGATAGGCAGGTTAACAGTAAAATATTGGTTAGCTTAATAAACATCCCGAATATAATTTCCTTGCTGTTGTAGTTTTTCAACAACCGTTTGTCCTAATATTTCGAGTAAGGTTTGCTGAACACTTTCTCCCATACCTGATAAACAACCACATACATATATTACCGCGCCGTTATCAAGCCACCGCTTAAGTAATAACTGTTCATTTAGCAGTATATTTTGTACATATTTAGGATGTTGACTGTCTCGTGAAAAAGCACAGCTTAGTTTAGTCAGATCTTTTTCTTTTAAAGAAGTTAAAAGTTGATTAATAGGTAATTGAGGATCGCTATTTCGTTCGCCAAAAATTAACCAGCTATCCCCAATGTCTGAGTTACCTTGCCGCTTAGCTAGTATTCGTGCTGCTAACTGGGCTTTTAAACCGGCTAAACCACTACCTGCACCAATTAATATAATGGGTTTGTTTAGTTGATGGTTATGATGCTGAGTAATGGACTTAATTTGCCCTTGGATTATGTCGCCCAATTGACAATAATGTCCTAAGTAGCCAGAAGCCAAGCCTAAGGAGTTATCATTCTTTCTTAATAATCGTACCACTAATTGCAATTGTCCATTTTCAGAAACAGACGCAACTGAATAACTACGTTTACTTAAGTAAGGTAACTGCTCTAATAAGTCATCAATAATAGGTGGACAGGAATTTGATAATTCTCTTACCGCAAGCCATGCCCTTAAGCTTTGTTGCTGCCCTTTGTAAGTTAATAATAACTCGCCATCTAAGTTGTTCTTATCTAACCAGCTTGCAACTCGATCAACGGGGTGTTGTGGTTGGATGTCGACTAAATCACCTGCTTGCCAAACTGGCGTCGCTCCAATACTGTTAAAACTAAGTTGTAATAACGCCTCGTCGTCATATCCAGGATTAAGTATTTCTCGGCCAATTAATTGCCAATATTGTGGAGAAGAGACTGCAGTAATTTGTTGGGGGTCTTGTTGAAGATTAAGCCACTTAGGTGTGATGTCTGCTAAATGTGTATGTTGTTCATCATAATTGTCAACTGTGATGACGTCTTCTAACAACTCAGCTTTTGCCTCTAACATGACTTGGTTAACGTGAAAACCAAAGGCACAAAATTCAGGGTAGTTACTATCACCTAATGCAATTACGGAATATTGTAAATGACTCAAAACCAAGGTGCCCGCAGCAGTAGCTTGTTTTTCATCTGCTGTCGGTAATTCACTGTTGAGGTGTTTTGCGAAGAGGTTACCGTTATCTGGTGCTTCTCCATCACCATAGGTACTCACTACAAACAGTACTTTTTTTACCTGATTTAAATGCTCAAGTGTCACATTATTTAATGCCATGACACTTGAGGTAGATAAACTCAAAGCTTGAGCACAATTATGGGCAATGGTTTGTGCATTACCGGTTTGACTGGCGTATACAATTAACACAGAACTGTTAAGTTTAGTGTCTACACTTTGTCGCGCTTTGTGTAAACGCCACATAACACCACAAAGCACAAACCAAGCGACAATGACTACTACTGTTAGATACAAGCTTTGCATAAATTTACTTTAATCAGGAAACATTAAGCCAATAGTTATTCAGGTAACACAGAAAATGTTGCGCCATAACTAGCTGTTCTTTTAGTGGCGGGGGCTTGTGCAAGATCATCTTCAAATTCAGCTTCAAGCAAGTACATACCCGCTTCTGGCCATGTGACATTCACGTAACCTTTTTTATCAGTGACTAAGTCAATTTGATTTTGTTCGTTACGGTAGCGCGTATTACCTTTCACAAAAGCTAATTTAACGCCAACAGCTGGTTTACCTTGAAACAGAAATTGGAATTTAGCCGTTTCGCCAACAAATAAATCATTTGGATGTGTAACAGGTACTAACTCTAAACCAGAGTTAGTGGGTTTAAATACTTTGTTGCTGGGTTCACCCGCTGTGACAAATGTTTCTAAGGTTCGGTAACTTTGTGATACTTGTAACTCATCAGCATTTTTGGGAACGGCCGTAGCAAAATCCGCATCATTGGCAGTTTGTCCTCGTCCTGGCCATCTTTTACGATTACCTTCTTTATCTTTCCAAGAGGCACGTAAACCACCCGAAGCATAACCAATCTTGTAAGTACCTTCTGTAACCAAATTTAAGTCAAAAGTTGTGCGGTATTTGCCTGTATGGGCATTTTCCACGTCTACTAAGTTGCCATTTGGATCTTTGACCATTAACCCTTTTACTCGCAATGGTACATGTTCTGGTACAAACAAAGAATTTGACACGGCAGCGTCAAATGTTACCCAAGGAGCGTCACCAGACAAGTTAGTACTACTAGGTACTATCCAAGCTCTATGGGCCGAAGCATTAAAACTTAATCCCACGAGCATGCCCATAGAGATTAACACCTTAAACGGTCTAGATATTTTCATTATTTGATTCCTTTATTTTATTAAAATTTGTTAATTAAGTTGAATACTTACACGGCCCAATTCTGAGCTGCCCTTGGCTGATATAGGATAATCACTGGCTTTAGGTGGCCAAGAAAAAGGTATGTTAATGACCTCTTTGCCACCGACTTCTCTAGACGCTTCTATGCGTAATTGATAATCACCTGAGGGGATACTTGCCAAGTGTTTTGCATCCAAATCTATCGACAATGTATGTTTACCAGGACCTTTGGTTGCTGAAGTTAAACCATCAAATGGCTGTTCGGATTTTCGGCCTACACGTCGCCACCATTGGCGAATGTCTTTCAGCCATTTTTTTCCTTCATTGTCTTTCATATCCAAGTCGTACCATAAGGCAACTTGTGTTGCTTTACGGTTACTGTCTTCTAACCAAACCGCTACGTAGGGTTTATGATATTCGGCCACATTCATACGAGGAATTTCTACTTCCACCGATAAACTATTGTCTGCGGCATAACTAAAGCCACCAAAAACAAGACAATAAACAAGGGGTAAACCTAAAAAAGTTTTGAACTTCATGCATTTTCCTTACAAATATTTAAGCTTAATAAACCTAGTAAAAGACCAAGGCATTTAAGATAAACGCACCTAGCAAAAAACATTGTTATAACGCTTAATGTAAACTGGTTAAAATTATAACTAAGGGTAAAAGTATGCCTAATGCCACTATTGGCCATGTTGACAAACGAAATGTTGATTGTTTATAGAGCAACCATAAACCACTTAAACAAAATACAATTGAACACACTGCAAAAATATCTATAAACCAAACCCAAGCAGTATTGGTATAACGGCCTTTGTGTAGATCATTAAAAAATGAAATCCAACCTCGGTTAGTTTTTTCATAAATTAATTCACCACTTTCAATATCGATTGAAAGCCACGCATCCACACCAGGGTTGGGCATGGCTAAATAAAATTCGCCGTTATTCAGTTCACCCACTAACCTGGCAGAAATATCTAGTTGATATTCGGCCGATAAATACTGCCTAATATTTTTAGGCAAAGTATCTTCATTTTTAGCAGTGGTTTGCCAAGCTTGTAACATCACTTCAGGGACATTAGCTTCAATGGTGGTGATATCTGAATTAGCAGGAATATCCGCCGCATGGTTAAGTGTTATGCCAGTCCACGAAAAAAATAACATGCCCACAATACAGATGGCTGCACTTATCCAATGCCATTGACGAGCGTTACCTAGAGCTAAGTTCATTGTGTATTCAATATTCCTCAAAATTCAGGGGGTAAAAACCCCCTTCGAGAATTAGTTAAAAAGTAGCGTTAAGGCTTACCCAGAAACTGCGGGCTTTATCTTTGATGTTGTAGTCATCAGTAAATACCACTTCGCTTATTTGACCACGGCCACTTAGGTACTCAAATTGACCATCATTATTTAGATCAGCGTAATAAGTTGAGTAAGAAGTAAAGTCTTCATCGAGTAAATTGTTGACTCGTAAATTTACGCTGACACTATCAGTGAGTTTATAACGAGCGCCAAGATTCAATGTTTGGTAATTTTTGTAATACAAAGCGTGATCAAGCGTGTTATCCCAATCCCGATAACGGTCTGAGCGGATTTCAGCTTGTAGGTAAACATTTAACTTAGTGGTAATTGTCCAATCGGTTGTGATATTTGCCATATGTTCAGCAGTATTAGTTAAAGGTTGTCCTTGTTGTGGACCACTTTTTTGCTCACTGTCAGTCCAAGTATAATTGGCGCTAAAGTTCCAATCATCTGTGATACTGATACGACCGGCCACTTCAAGGCCTTGAATATCCACTTTATCGATATTAATTTTTTGGCTATAAGTGCTGTAACCCAACTCGTCATAGGCGCCTAAGTTCACACAAGGACGAACATTATTTGTCGCCACACAGCTACGGATAGAATCACCAGACGCAATTTTGTCTTTGAATCTAGTATTAAAGTAAGTGATGTTAAAATTATGACCATCAACCGCATCACTCCAATATAATGCAATCTCACTATTTACACTGGTTTCAGGCTGTAGGTCTGGGTTTCCAGCAAAGGGTGAGGTGCCTTGGCCACCAAAACCAGTAATACCATCATATAGATCAGTGGTTTTTGGAGTTTTAAAACCAGTACTAACCCCTCCTTTTATTGTCCAATTCTCTGACAAGGTGTAAACGGAATATAAACGTGGTGATAGGTTACTGCCAAACACATCATGATTATCATATCGAATACCAGCAGTAATGGTTAATGGCTCAATGACATTCCAGTTATCTTCTACAAACAAAGCGTAAATGTTGTGCTCTTGTACACCATTAGTGGCGTTATTTTCCATTCCAAATACACCGTCAAGTAATTCACCTTGGATTACTTGACCGCCAATCACTAAATTATGGTTACCTGCAAAATTAGTCACTGGAATGTCTAGACGTGCATCCAATGTATATTGACTACTTTCTAGTGGACGTTGGGGTCTAGGTAAAAATGTCTGTTCAGCTAAGGCTTTGCGATCGTCTTCAGTCATGCCAGCATAATCGCCTTCGCCATCATACATAGTTTGTAATAACTGACGTTCAGCAACACTTAAGGGCATAGTGCGGCCATTATTTTGTGTGTCCACATAAGCTAATGAAATAAACGAACTACCAAAATCCCAATCTGCATCGTAAGTTAATGACCACCATTGGCGATCAAATTCTTGATCGGCAGCATAACCTGCTCTAGGTGAAACTTGGCCTTTAGATGCGCGCCATAATGCTTCAATATTGTCTTTTGTACCCAGCGGATAAATAATTTTACCGGAATTGATGTTGTAAGTTGGAGTGTTGTCATATTTTTGATTGGAATTGTCGTAATCAAAACGAATAGTATGGGCGGTTCCTGGAGTGAAAAGTAAAGATACCCCGTATTGTTGATTAGTATTGTCTACTGTTTTACCGCCACTTCCAAAACCTAATGAACGTTCATGTACAGTTCCGTTGGGATCTATTGCTGGAGCAAACTCTGGTGACGACGCCAAACGTTCATAAACACTACCCCGTAAACTAAGCTCTAAGACATTTTCAATTAAAGGCCCCATAACAGAAAAATCTGTAGTGATATCATCACCAAATTGGTCATCAGTTTGTAAACTACGACCAAAACTAACAGAGCCAGACCACTTACCTTCTGATTTTTTGGTAATAATGTTAATCACACCACCTAACGCATCCGCACCATATAATGTCGATGCTGGTCCACGGATCACTTCTACTCGAGCAATGGCATCCATAGGGGGGATATGCCCAAATGCATTACCACCAAAGTTATTTGGATATATGTCACCATGGTTATTTTGACGTTTACCGTCAACTAATATCAATGAATATTCGCTGGTTAGGCCGCGCATACTAATAGAGCCTTGACCGGTTTTATCACGGCTAGTCCCAATATCTACACCTTCCTGATATTTAATGGCATCAAGTAATGTTGTAAAAGGACGGCTACGAATATCGTCTTCCGTAATAATAGAAATACTGGCTGGAGCAGCGGTTAGTTTTTGTTCAAAACCCGTAGCAGTGATTACCATTCGTTCTAGTGACGATTTAGTTTCACTTGCCTCATTATTAGTTTCTTGTGCATTAACATTCATACCAAATGCCATGGCAATACATGTTGCTAGGGTTTGATACTTAAACAGCTTACTCATTGAAGTTCCTTATGTGTGTTCTGTAGGTGTAAATGTTGAATTAGGAGTTTGATGTGCGGGTACTTTAAAAAACAGAATAACAAATGTCAATCTAAATGATAATGATTCTTATTTATGCTGTGCAATGTAAATAGTCTAGTTAAAAATACAATTCTGGTGCACTAATACTGTGTAAGTACTTGATTTAAAATTTTATTATTTGGGTTGTGCGTGAAAAACACTTGTCTTCACACCCATCAAGAAGTTTCTGGCAAAATCAAAGTATTGATAAAGGGGAGGATTGAAGGTATTGAGCACTTATCGCGAGAGAATGTTTTACCTTCAGAAATAGCACTCAAAAAAGACGTTTCCATAATAGGTATTATCGAAGAGTGATGAATAGGCATACTTTAAGGATCCCCCCTGATTTACAAAGTGAATAATGAAATGTTACTAATCGCTCAGAAACATGATGACTGGCCACTTAAAGGGCTAAAAAAGCAATCTGTCATTTTTTAAGATTAATTTAAATCGGTAATGGTAACGATTATCATTTGCAATTGGTGGGCAGTTGTCGTTACACTTGTCATTAATTAACCAATACCTGTGAGTCAACTCTAGCAACTGCTCAGGTTAAGAATGATGAGAGGCTTATTATGGATCAAAATAGAGAACTTAAAAAAGCGGGGCTAAAAGTGACTCACCCTCGTATGTTGATCCTCGATATTTTACAAGATCCCGCTCACCAACATATCTGTGCCGATACAGTCTATAAATTGTTATTGGAAGCAAAAACTGATATTGGCTTAGCCACGGTTTACAGAGTACTCAACCAATTTGACGATGCAGGAATAGTGGAGCGTCATCATTTTGAAGGTGGCAAATCAGTATTTGAATTAAGCAACAAAAATCATCACGATCACTTAGTGTGTTTAAAATGCGGCAAAGTCATCGAATTCGAAGATGACATAATTGAACAGTGTCAAAAAGAGATTGCCGTTAAAAATAACATGGATCTTACCCACCATAGTTTGTATTTATATGGCGAGTGCAAAGACGGTTGTAACGAGAATATTGCTTAATGAAGTACCGCTTAGCCTACGGGGTCATTTTTTGTGCTGCACTTGGTTGCTCATTTTCTGTTAACAGCAAAACTTCTATTTCTGAACCGCAGCCATCACAAGCAGCCTTAGAAAATCTCGGTCAACAGATATTTTTTTGACACCCGCTTATCTGAGCCTCAAGGCCAGTCTTGTGCCAGTTGTCACAACCCACAACATGCTTATGCACATAAAGATGTGAGTGTTTCTCCAGGGGCTACACCTAGATTACTCGGCAAACGTAATGCACCTAGCCTGAGTTATTCTAGTCTGACGCCTGCTTGGCATTTCAATAACGAAGATGAAACTTGGATCGGTGGTTTTTTTGTCGATGGCCGAGCATTAACATTAGAAGAGCAAGCTTTAGGGCCGTTACTTGATCCTCTTGAAATGGCATTACCGTCCAAGGTAATACTCGCACAGCGGATAAAGTCTGGTCCATATGCAAAGGTGCTTGAGTCACTCTATGGAACAGAGCTTTGGCAAGACAGTGACAATGTAGCAACTTTGATTGCAAAGTCTTTGGTCGCGTTTCAGTCTAGCGATAGTTTCACACCAAGATTTACCTCTAAATACGATGCTTATTTACGTGGTAAAACTCAGCTAACCCCGCAAGAAACAAGAGGTTTACAGCTATACGAAGCCGAAGATAAAGGAAATTGCGCCGCCTGTCATCAAAGCCAAATAGGTGAAAACGGCGAATGGCCGCTGTTTACTGACTTTTCTTATGACAACTTAGGTCTACCAAAAAATCCAGAATTAGCATTTTTAAAAGCAAGCGTTGAACATAACCCTTTGGGTGAAAATTTTGTTGATAGAGGTTTAGCCGACAACCCAAACATTCTTGATAGTCTTGCACAATTAGGTAAGTTTAAAGTACCTACTCTGCGTAACATCACAGTTACTGGCCCTTATATGCATAACAGTTTGTTTAGCGACTTAACTGAGGCTGTTGAATTTTATAATTCACGAGATATCGAAGAAAAATGGTCTACCCCAGAAATAGCCGAGAATGTGAATAAAGACGAACTCGGCGATCTTAAACTGACATCACAAGAAGTCGAAGACATAGTTGTGTTTTTAGGTACCTTAACCGATGGCTGGTCGCAATAAATTAGCTACCTAATAAATAGTTAAACCTGTGAGGTAGGGCTGATGAAATGACTACTTCTGCATTTTTGGGAATCGATTCAAAGTCAACAGAGAAAAGCGCTTTATCAAATGGGTGATTTCCTTATCTACCTGCATTTATGAAAAAGTAAGTAAATAAATGTTAAACCGTCTCAATATCAACGTAAGTGCGAATAGGCTTATGACTGACACCACTGAGCCAGTAAAAAGTGCAGCCCAGAAACCAATACGTTCTATTACTAAAGGAAAAATCAGGAATAATGGCAGTGTCGGTAAAACATACCAAAACGTATACCGCACATGATTAGCGATCTTTATGGTCGGCTGCCCTTCTAAGTAGAGCCAAATAACCACCAAAATAGTGACTGTTGGCAGTGCAACAAGCAACGCACCAAACTTGTCATTACGCTTAGCGACTTCAGAAACGCCAACAATAATTCCTGCGGTAAGTAGATACTTGGTAATTAACCAACCCATATTTTTACCTTTAACGTTAAAACCGATTGCCTGTCGGTTTTCATTCTGGCAGTATAAACACATGATGAAAATTAATAAAGGTCATTCTATGTTTCTCGGTGAACTCGAAAAACAAGTATTGCAATATTTGTGGTCTTCGCCAGGTGTCGATGTTAAACGCGTACATGCTGAACTTGCAAAGCAGCGCGATAGCTCACTGAATACGGTTCAAAGTGCACTAGAACGCCTTTTTAAGAAAGGATTATTAAGTCGTGAAAAGCAAGGGCACGCTTATCTATACCGTGCAGAGGTAGCAAGAAATGACTTAATCGCTAAGTTGATTGATAGCGTCGCCAGTGATTTTGTCAGCAAGGGTGAAAGTAGCTTGATTGCGGCATTTTCTTCAGTATCTACTGAAATGGATGAAGCACAACTTGACCGGCTTGAGCAGCTAATTGAGATCCAACGCCAGCAACTTAAAAAAGGCGATAGTAGTGCTGATTAGTGATGTAGCCGTCATTATGAATCTAATCACCATTGCTTTGCTTGGATTCTTTGTGGGGGCATTATTGCTAACTATCGCATGGACTGTTTTTGGCAAACTTATCGGTTCTTATTCTATTCAGTCTCAGAAAACGTTGATTTTGACATGGGTGTTAGGTCCTTGGGTGTTAGGTCTGATGACCATGCTTTTTTTAAGTCCGTTGTTTGAAGAAACGGCTCTATACAATTGGATGGAAAGCTTCGCGCATTGGCACCATCTTTACGTCTTTCAATTAGCCAGTTGGCATGGGGTTAGTGTTGTAGTGTTTGCCTTATTTAGCCTCGGCTTGATAGCGATTAAAGGGACACAACTTTACCGACAAAGTAACGCGATTTATACTTTGAAGCATTTTTCGATGACTGAGGATCACGCTCAAATTCAACGAGGTGTTCAGATAATTGACAGTGATATCCCTACCGCATTTACGTCAGGATTTTTTCGACCCATCTGTTATGTTGCTAAAGGTCTGGCAGATAAACTTAACGATAAAGAACTCAATATCGTCATAGAGCATGAGTTTGCCCACGCTCGCAATAGAGACCCGCTAACTAAACTCCTGATAGCTTTTTTATCTGCTTATTATCCGAAAAAATTAGCCCAGCTTTTAAATACAAAGTACGCGTTATTGACCGAGCATATTGCAGATCAATCTACAGTATTACTTCACTCAGCTGAAGATGTTGCAGCGACACTTGTAAAAGTGGTCAGGTTGAATAGCGCTTCACCAAAAAATGAGTCCAACACGTCGCTGAGCTTTTTTGGTGCTGATGATATTTCTCTACGAGTGCATCAGTTGTTAACACCGACTAGAAAATCAATGCCAGTCATTGTTCTCATCGCTTTTATGGCGGTAATGCTCTGTTGCACCATAGTTGCAGTGGATGTCACTCATCATCTAGTCGAATCCGTTTTTACTCATTCTTAAGGAATAACACATGCAAAACTATTTAAATTTTTGCTTAATCAAAAAACCGATTGCAGCTCGGTTTTTAGTCCTAAACAAACGCTGCATTTACTTAACACTCGCTGCGGTGCTGCTGATACTACCGCAGTTAGCACATTCGCAAGAGGTGAATAATAAAGACGCACTAGATTTGTCCCAAGCGATTGGCTTTGCGCTGTCCGAGCACCCTGAAATGGCGGTGTTTATCCATCAGCGCGATGCGCTCAATGCAAGAGTAAAACAAGCTAAAGTTTTGCCCAGACCAACTATTGGGTTAACGATTGAAGATGCAATGGGAACCGGCACGCACAGCAACTTTGATGCAGCCCAAAGCACACTGAGTATCGCTTGGGTGCTTGAGCAACGTGCTATCGATAGTCGCGTGAATGTTGCTAAGAATGCAGCAACACAAGTCGATTTTGAAAGGGACATAAAAGCCTTAGATATTTCTGCACACACAGCAAAATTGTTCATTGAAGCACTGATTTTAGAGCAACGACTACAACTAGCAAAGCTGGCTGAGCAACAGGCCGATGGTGCATTATCTGCCATAACGCGAAGAGTAAAGGCGGGTAAAAGCCTATCCATTGAACAGCTACAATCTGAAGCAGAGCTTGTACGAAGAAGTTTGGAGGTTGAAGATTTAGAGCATGAATTAGAGGCGAGTCGTTATCAGTTGGTAGCGCAGTGGGGAGGCGAACCCAATCAATATGTGCCTCAAGGCGACTTACTCGATGTCCCTGTTATCGAAAATTTATCTACTCAATTAGCCAAACTAAAAGCGCATCCAGCTCTATTGGCATTTGCCAATCAACAACGTGTTGCGCAGTCACAAATAGAACTCGCTCGTATCGAAGCTAAACCTAAATGGCAGGTATCAGCGGGGATAAGGCGCTATGAAAGCACCGATGATTTTGGTTTAGTTGCGAGTGTCTCAATTCCTTTTGGTAATGATGCACGCAGCTTGGGCGAGGTCCAAGTTATCCAAGCTAAACGAGCTGTATACCAAAGCCAAGCCGATGTGTTGGCACGCAAACTCAATACTCAGTTGTTCGTATTATTGCAAAATATGAAACACAGTAAACATGTTATCGACACGCTCACCGAGCGAGTGATCCCGTTGCTAGAAAAAGCGTCTGAAGAAGCCAGTAAGGCATATGACATAGGCCGACTTGGCTATTTAGAGTGGACGTCTATTCGACAAGAGCTGCTAAGTACTCAAGCGCAATTGCTTGATGCATATCAGGCTATACACCTTCAACACATTGAAATTCAGCGCCTTACTGGTGCAAGCCTTTCCAATTAAGTGAGAAAAAAATGAATAAACGACTCTTTATTTTTGTATTTTTGTGGCAGCTTGGAATAGCTTGTGCGCTAACACCCAATGCGGCATTGGCTGAATCGTCAGCCGTAGCAGAGGAGCCCGAGCCTGAAAAAGGCCCAAATAACGGCAGAATGTTACGAGATGGCGACTTTGCAGTTGAACTATCTATATTTGAAACAGGTGTCCCGCCCGAATTCAGAGTGTGGGTGACTCAAGATGAAAAGTCAGTTGCGCCTCAGAAAGTGCAATTAAATATCAAATTAACGCGCTTGGGTAAGCGGATTGATGACATCAACTTCAGGGCCGAAGGCGATTACCTGCGAGGCGATACGGTAATCTACGAACCACATTCGTTTGTTGTTTCTGTCAGCGCTCGTCATCAAGGTAAACCCTATACGTGGCAATATGACAATTTTGAAGGCCGCACGTTGATTCAAGATAAAGTGGCAAAAGCGATGGAAATTGATACCGAAATAGTCAGTGCTGCCAGCTTACATAAAACCATCAAAGTATACGGTAAGCTAGTGTTTCCAGCGAATGCAAAGCGTCAAATTAAAGCCCGTTTTGAAGGGGAAATCAAACAAGTGCATGTTGGCTTGGGAGATACAGTCAAAGAAGGACAGCTTTTACTCACCATCGAAAGTAACGAAAGCTTACAGTCCAATCAAATTAAAGCGCCGATTGCGGGCGTTATCACTGAACAGCTTGCCAATAGCGGCGAACAAACGGGACAGCGAATATTGCTTGAAATTACTCAGCCTAGCAAACTTATTGCGGAGCTTGCGGTGTTCCCGATGGACTTTATGTCGGTTAAACAATCTGCTCCGGTTACCTTGATGGTTAATGGTCAGGACGCCTCAATTCCCACAGCTATAAACGGAAATCGACTTACGATTCGAAATGATCAAGCTCGATTATTCCTTGCTGAAGTTGACAATTCCAATGCGTTATTAAGTGAAGGTACTTTTGTATCTGCGTTAATCGAAATCGACACTTTTGATGTGCCCTTAGCAGTTAAACGCGTTGGGTTGCAGGCTTTCAGGGACTTTACCGTTGTGTATGCCAAGGTTGGCGAGCAATACGAAGTGAGAATGCTGGAACTGGGTCGTGAAGCTGGTGAATGGGTTGAGGTACTTGGCGGCATTGATGCAGGCACAGAGTACGTCACCAATAATAGCTACATCATTAAAGCCGACATTGAAAAATCTGGCGCATCACACGACCATTAGGAGTAGCACATGCTAGATTTTATTTTACGCTTTGCGATAAAACGCAACATTCTTGTCATGGTGCTAGTGCTGGTGGTTTCGGCGCTAGGCTTGTGGAATTTCACCAAATTACCCATTGATGCTGTGCCTGACATTACTAATGTACAAGTAATGATTAATACTGATGCACCAGGTTATACGCCGCTGGAAGTCGAACAGCGTATTTCATATCCCCTTGAAACCGCATTGGCAGGATTGCCAAACTTGGAAGGCACGCGCTCTGTTTCTCGCTATGGTTTATCACAAGTGGTTGCCGTCTTCAGTGACAATACCGACGTGTACTTTGCACGCCAGTTGGTAAATGAAAGGCTTTCCGCTGCAAAGTCAGAATTACCACTTGGACTGGAGCCTCAGTTAGGTCCCATTGCGACCGGACTTGGCGAGATATTCATGTTTACAGTTGACGCCGAACCTGGCGCGACGGATAAAGATGGTAACTTGATTACACCTATGGAATTACGCTCTGTGCACGACTGGGTGATCCGCCCTCAACTTATGCGAGTGCCGGGGGTTGTTGAAGTCAATCCCATCGGGGGCTTTGAGCGAGAGTTAGTCGTGGCTTTTGACCCTGAAAAACTGTTGACCTACGGCGTCACTCAAGCTGATTTAGTCAATGCCATTGAAAATAACAATACTAACCAAGGTGCCGGTTTTATTGAGAAGAATGGCGCACAATGGCTCATTCGGATCCCAGGGCAAATTGAAAACATTAACGCCCTTGCCAATACAGTGGTGAAAACCACTGATGGCGCCAGTGTTCGTATTAGCGATGTGGCAAATGTGGTTGAAGGACATGGCCTACGCACAGGTGCAGCGACTCAAGATGGCCGTGAAGTGGTGATGAGCACAGTGTTTATGTTGATAGGCGAAAACAGCCGCACAGTTGCATATGCAGTTGGCGAAAAACTTAAAGAAATCAATAACTCACTACCAGAAGGGATTGTCGCAACCGCCGTATATGATCGCACAAAACTAGTTGACCAAACACTTAATACCGTCAAGACCAACCTGGTTGAAGGCGCATTGTTGGTTATCGTTATTCTGTTTCTGCTCTTAGGTAATTTTAGAGCCGCGTTTTTAACTGCCTTAGTGATCCCTTTTGCCATGTTAATGACAATAACCGGCATGGTGCAAACCAAGGTCAGTGCTAACTTAATGAGTTTAGGCGCATTGGATTTTGGTCTGCTGGTTGATGGCGCTATTATCATTGTCGAAAACTGTTTACGTCGTCTCAGTCATGCTAGTCCAGACGGTCAGCAACTAGCACTAAAACATCGTCTGGATATTGTATTCACAGCCACTAAAGAAGTGATACGCCCAGCCTTATTTGGCGTATTTATCATTACTGCGGTATATCTGCCCATTTTTGCGCTAGAAGGCGTGGAAGGTAAGATGTTTCACCCGATGGCGCTTACTGTTGTTATTGCTTTGTTATGTTCGATGGTTTTGTCCATCACCTTTGTACCCGCCGCTACTGCTTTGTTGTTTAAAAAGCCTGTTAAAGAAAGTCGTAACTTCATCATGAGCGGTGCGACTTTTGTTTATAAGCCTGCTCTTAAGTGGGTAATAAAAACAAGATGGTTTGTGGTGGTGTTTGCCGTCGCTCTGGTGGGGATCATGGGCTATCAGGCAACAAAGCTTGGCAGCGAATTTGTGCCTAACTTGGATGAGGGAGACATTGCTATGCATGCACTGCGTATTCCTGGTACATCATTGAGTCAAGCGGTAGCACTACAAGAAAGCTTAGAAGCCCGCATCATGGAAATGCCAGAAGTGGAGCGGGTATTTGCAAAAATTGGCACCGCCGATGTCGCTACCGATGCTGTACCGCCTAGTGTTGCCGATAACTTCATTATTATGAAACCACGAGAGCAATGGCCTAACCCGAATAAAACCAAAGACCAAATTGTTGAAGACTTAGCAGCATTAGTTGAGCCTATTCCAGGTAATCGTTATGAATTTTTGCAACCCATACAGATGCGTTTTAATGAACTGTTGTCAGGCGTGCGAGCCGAGCTAGCAATAAAGGTATTTGGTGATAATTTTGAAATATTGAATGCTGTCGGCAGCGAGATTGAGAGTGCTATCGGCAGTGTCGAGGGAGTTGCTGACATCCAAATGGAACAAACAACAGGTTTGCCGATGCTCACCATAGTGCCGAAAATGGAAAAGTTAGCGCAATACGGCATTTCAAAAACGCTTATTCAAGAGCAATTGGCAACATCCTTGGGTGGACGCGTGGCAGGAAAATTCTATGAGGGAGATGCAAGAGCCGATATTGTTGTGCGTTTGCAAGAGAGCTTGCGCAGCGATGTTGATGCATTATATCGCCTACCTATCCACTTGCCAGATGGTCACTATGTACCATTACAAGAGTTGGCTGATATTGAAATGCTACTGGGTGCAAACCAAGTCAACAGGGAAAATGGTAAGCGCCGCGTTGTGGTGACTGCAAATGTTCGCGGTAGGGACTTGGGCAGTTTTGTAGCGGATATAAAAACACAAATAGAGAGCAAGGTAGATATTCCTGCGGGTTATTGGCTGGAATATGGCGGCACCTATCAGAAGTTACAATCTGCTTCACAGCGTTTGTCCATAGTAGTGCCAGTCACTTTGTTATTGATCCTTGGACTACTCATTCTTGCATTAGGCTCGTTTAAAGATGCCATGATCATATTCACTGGTGTGCCATTAGCCCTAACCGGCGGCATTGCTGCGCTTATGTTGCGAGATATTCCTTTTTCAATATCAGCGGCAGTTGGGTTTATCGCATTATCAGGGATTGCCATACTAAATGGTTTGGTCATGGTGTCGTTCATACGGGATTTGCGTAAACAAAACATACCGCTGGAACAAGCAATATTTGATGGCGCAATCACGCGCCTGCGGCCTGTCATTACCACAGCGCTGGTTGCTTCATTAGGTTTTGTGCCAATGGCGTTAAATACGGGAATGGGCTCTGAAGTACAGCGCCCCTTAGCCTCTGTGGTTATCGGTGGGATCATTTCATCAACCATACTGACCTTGTTTGTGATCCCCGCGTTATATCGATTATTGCATAAAGATAAAACACCTACGGCTGACAAGGAGCAATTAAATGCTCAATAATATTAAACCATTCGCCGCATTCCTTATAGGTTTGCTTTTGGTAAGTCTGTCTTTTGGTGCACTTGCGCACGGAGTGGATGACAATACCCGAGTGTTCTTGGAACAAAATACGGGCATGCAATTCATTCCGTTTATCTATATTGGCGCTAAGCATATGTTTACCGGCTACGACCACATATTGTTCTTGGTCGGCGTGATATTTTTCCTGTATCGAAGTCGTGATGTATTGCTGTACGTAAGCATGTTTACTGTTGGTCATAGCATTACTTTGTTATGGGGGGTATTGGGTGACATCCAGGTTAATCCCTATTTAATTGATGCCATCATTGGCTTCTCGGTTGTGTACAAAGGTTTTGATAACTTGGGTGGTTTTAAACGCGTGTTTGGCAGGCAGCCGAATACCAAGTTGGCCGTGCTGATATTCGGTTTATTTCATGGCTTTGGTTTAGCCACTAAGCTGCAAGAATTTGAACTGGCTCCAGACGGATTAGTTGCCAATATGATTGCATTTAACATTGGCGTCGAATTGGGGCAATTTATGGCGCTTGCCTTCATTGTGATTGTGATTAACTTTTGGCGAAAACTACCGTCATTTGAGCGTTTTTCAACCGTTACAAACACCATGCTTATGAGCGCTGGGTTTATGTTAATTGGTCTCCAGTTAACTGGCTATTATTTACATTAATTAGAACGAGAGAACTTATGACACAACATGTAGTAAGCACAAAAACATTAATAAAATCGACCATTGCTGCCACTATTATCGCAGCCGTGGTATTCGTATGTTTTATTCTTCCAGCAGAATACAATATTGACCCAACGCACATCGGTCATGAACTAGGATTAACCGCGTTGGCACACCTTGACGATGAATCAATACCAGTAGCAAAAGACACCGCAATCACAGAGCAAGGACAACAGGTGATTGAAGTAATGGTGCCTGCCGGGACAGGTATTGAATATAAATTTCAAATGAATCAATACGACAAAATGACCTACGAGTGGTTAACCGATGGCGAACCGCTTTATTTTGATTTACATGGTGAGCCTGAAGGCGACACTACAGGTTATTTTGAGAGTTACGCTATAGCCACGCTTTCAGAAATGAAAGGCAGTTTCACCTCGCCTTTTACCGGCTCTCACGGCTGGTATTGGAAAAACACCAATAACAAACCCGTCTCAATCCAATTGATTGTTTCGGGCCAGTACACCGCTATTGGACTTAAATAGTAAACACCACATAGGACTATAAAATGAAAATTATTTTACGCACATTATTACTGATTGCCTATATTGGGCAAGGCGCTGCCATTGCACATCAAGACCATAACGAAATTACTAGTGAAACTGCACTTGGCATTGCCAATAAATTCGTCCAACAGCTTACATTTAAGGATTTTGGTTATGAAGTGGGTCAACTTAACGAAAGTTGGAAATCGCTAACAGAAGCGAACTTCAGTGTAATTGAAGTGTTGGAGAAATCGTTTATCGTTAGCGCAGCGAACTCATCTACTAATACAGTCATTTATTTCGAGATAGCCAAAAATGGAAGCGTGCTCAGTGTAAACGCTTCTAAGTAATCAGCATTGAAGGTGAACACAGCAACGCTGTTGAAACTCATGCAATCTGACACTTCGCCACATTCTTTGACAATCCGAAAGTCACAGAATGTGTCGTGTTGCAGTTACTCGAAGTGGAATATTTACAACGGGTAAACTTGCATATGATTCATTTCTAAAAACATGGATGATTGCTGAAAAGTTCTAGGTTAGCCAAAGTAGAGTTGACGAACGATCCTATCGTCGCAAATGGAAAATGGCAAATTGCAGATAGTCGATGAAATTGACTGTATGATTACTTCGAGGAAGCAACGGTAAGTTAGTAACGACGCCTTCTACTATGAGTGTACTGGGAAGGTCGTCCCTCGTAACTGAGTGCCTCTTTAAGCACGATCTCCCGCAACAACTGTTAATTGATTTAATTTGGGGCAGGTTTCAATTGATTATCAACTGGTGAGGTTATGAGTTGCTCACGGAGCATTAATTGGGATATCGATAGCACAAATGATCAAGATATCTAATTAGTAACTAGCAATACCCCACTTTGTACTCCTTAGTGATGATAGCAATGCTGCCCAAATAATCACTAAGGGTATCGTCTCTTTACCATCATATAGAAGCAGATCTTTTTTAAAACAACAGCCTGCAAAGTTAAGTTATACCAATCCTTTTAAATTAATCGCTTCCCAATTAATTTATACACATAAATTGTGTAGTGGCGAATAAATGTAATTGCGACACAAGATTGAAAACTCGATGCTTTATTTAAAATTTGTCAATTATTTGGGGCTTTGGCTTGCCTTACTGAGCCTATTACAATTCAAATGAATATGGTGGCATGGACGGCTGGAATTTCAATTCTTGGTTTGTAACCGAGGTTGTCTTCGAAGGGGCCGTTAAAGGTTTATTTTCGCTTTTGTTTGGATCAGGCTTTATTTTAATGCCTAACAGTCTCGAAAAGCTCGGCATGGATGTTTACACTAGGCGGCTAGAGTGGTTATTAGCATTTGGTTTGATTTATGGCCAACTACGGTAAATTAGAACATGTAGAATTGTAGTGTGTGGTAGTCGCCATATGGGTATTTAATATAGTGTTTTCCAATATATAGGTTGTTGCAATGATTGGTGTTGTAATGTCATACCAGAACACAAACATCCGCCTTTTATCATGAATAAAAGGCTCAACACATTTAATAAGTAAATTGCGCGTTTACTGCGTTTTTTAAACGCAGCAACGAGTCTTCTGATTTTTGTTCAACTTTTGACTTAAAAAACAGCGCATTTACGGTTACCAAAGCAAAGTTGGGCATAGTGTAGTGCAATGTTCTTTCGAATTCGGATTTGTTTCCTAATGCCCGCACCTGATATTGAAGTCGAATAGTCGAGCCATTGGTTTGGTTGTTGGCTTCGGCAATCCAAGTATCGTTTGTGCTTTGAATCACTTTCCAAGATAAATGATTTTTACCCAAGGCTGTCTGTATATCTTCTTCAAATGTATCACCTTTAATTAAAGGCTGTGATGAACTCACATACACTTTTGATGATTGTGGGTGCCAGTCTGACCATAATCCAGGCGAGCTAGCATATGATAGTACCTGTGCCGCTGGTTTATCCATCACTATAGTGTTGATAATCTGAGTAGTAGAGGTGCTAAACCATAAATTTGAAGCTAGCCAAAATGTAACAGGTAAGCGAATAAGCTCAAAAAACGTCAGACTTTTACTACCTTCTAAAAAGTGACTAATAGCAACAAAACCATAAACAACAGTGAATGTGCCAAGTATTAACATTAAGGCCGATAATTTTGGCGACATAAATAAAAACATAACTGTGATAGCTATTAGTAGTAGAAAATTAATAGCAGTATAAATTTTCACTAAGTTTGATACTTGGGGATCATATTTTACTATGTTGGTACTGCCCGAGCTTTGCAGTTTGCTTGTTGAGCCATCGCCTTTTATACAATCCCTTGGTCTCCAGCCAGTTGGTTTAAACCATAATATAAATTTGTCATGCCACGAAGCTGTTTTTACCGTGTCTTTTGCTAACATTTCCCAATGCTGCAAATTTGCTTTAATGGGGTTTAAGGTATTGAGGGGGAGCGTGGTGCCATAATGACATGGCTCTTGGGCTAATTCTGGTTGCCATGTGCCAAATATGCGATCCCATATGGCTAAGGTTCCACCGTAGTTTCGGTCAATATATACGGGGTTTTTGGCATGATGAACACGGTGGCTGGAGGGTGTTGAAAATATGCCCTCTATAAGCGGTACTTTGTTTATGGCTTGAGTGTGTAACCCGAATTGATAGAGTTTTAGTAAAATAAACAAAATTAAGAATACTTGAGGAGGGCAACCTAAAAAGGCTAAGGGCAGATAAAATACCCAAGAAAAAGCATATTGGAAGGCACTCTGCCGTAATGCTGTGGTGAGGTTGTATTCTTCACTTTGGTGATGTCCAACATGGGCGCCCCATAAGAAATTTATTTCATGGGCAGCTCTGTGAAAAGCGTAATAACAAAGATCCAAAACAAAAAAGAATACAACCCAAGTAATTGGCTCCTGAACACTAAAATCCAACGACCTGTGGTTTTCCCATAAGTACATATAAGCCGCAAATGTGAAAGTTTTTAATAAGGCATCCGATATCAATAGGCACATTCCCATCGAGAGGCTATTGACTGAGTCGTTATAGCGATGCAGGTTCTTGCCTTTTAGCCTTAGGAATATATATTCGATAGCCATAAAGAACATAAATAAGGGGATGACTAAACCATTGAGATTGTATTCAGACATTAGTGAACCACGTTAAAATTGTTGTTATATGCTCCTTAGTATCTGTCTACTTAGACTAATAGTCATTGACACTAACGTCTAAAAATTGACAGTATGTGACAGTTTCATCATATATATTCTTCGTAAACTGCACATGCAAGGTTGTCATGAAATATCTCTATATCGAAGGAGAGTGGGTTAATTCTCTGCTCAATACTTTTGCTGATTTAGGATTAAATCTTAAAACAATCATTCAAGATTTCGATGAAATTGAAAATGATCGCGTGTTTACTAATCAAAGATTAGAAGTAAGTATCGTTAGGAAAATTTGGCATCGGGCGGATAGGTTGGCGCAAGACCCGCTTCTGGGAGTTAAGGTAGGCAGATTACTTAATTATAGAGCGCTAGGCGTTTTGTCACCTGTGATTTGGCATAGCCCAACTATTCGAGATGTTATCGAAAATATTAAAAAATTTCAGACGCTGATCAGCGAAAGTGGCCGCTACCATATTAATGAAAGACTTATTGATAATGAGCCAAGCCTTTACTGTGAATATGTTGCTGTAGAAAGTAGCGTACCCATTAATCATCATCAAATTTTGGCGGTTGTAGCGCATACTATTGAATTGATGAGAGCAATTACCAGCAGTACCTTCAAGATTAATAAAATATATGTACCAAAGAGTCTGAATGCAGAACTACTTGCAAATAAGTTTGGAATTAAGGTAATCAGTCATAATGGTAATTTTGCGATTTGTTTCTCTTCCAATCAAATAGATAAACCTTTTTTGGGAGTAGATAATAACCTTTATCAAATAAATTTGGCTTACGCCGAAGAACTCTTGAGGGGCAAGAATGCATCTAGTGCGCTGATTAACTCAGTTAAGGCTTTAATTAAAGAAGGGGGGCTTGCTTTAGCTAATATAGAGTTTGTAGAGTCGTCACTCAGACTAAATAAACGTACATTGCAACGCACCTTAACTAAATACGGCACAAGTTTTCGTCAACTTAAAGAGGAGGTGTTGAAAGAAGAAACAGTTAGCCTACTGCTAAAACAATCAATAGATATGGAAGGGTTAGCTTCCTATTTAGGATATTCAGAGCCCAGTGCTTTTTATCGCGCTTTTAAGACATGGTATAAAATGACACCAAAGCAATTTTATAAGGGCCACCATTATTAATTTATTTTCTTGCCTCCAACTACAGTGGCAAAGCAATCAAGTTACCAAAACCACCCTCTGGCATAATATCTTGATTAGGAAATAATCTATCGAAGCAATCAAATGATAGTAACGGATAGAGTTCCATTGTTTTACGCAGTAGACCATTGCCTAACCGCCGAGCATCACTGGCCGCTACAGCTTCTGAGAAAAATATCCATACAATGACCGCCATGCCCACTTCGTGAACGCTCTAATAAATAAGGAATATCTAATGATCCACAAGTAAGAGAAAATGCTGTTTCCGCTTTAAACCAATCATCTTTGTCAAAATCAGCGGCTAGAATATACGTTGAGTTATCATTTAATAAAGGGTAAATACCTACCGTTTGAATACCTTTCAAATGCCCATAAATAGCCTGATAATCAGGAGCTTTAAATTTCTGGTTTTACATTCGGTACAGCTAATCTTTGGTTTGTTGCAGATATTTGGTTGCCATTCATTCCAACAAGCAGGTGAATCGCCACTTCTACCATTTTTTGATTCCCACCTAAACGGATACACATCATTACGGCCCTTAAAATATGATAGAAAAAGGGTAGTTTTAGATTCAGGAGAGGCGTGTAGATTAAAGTTTTGAGCTAATTCAGTTTCATATTGTGCGCACGATATGCGTATCATTTAAGTTTAATAATTAGAAAAATAAAATAAGAAAGCCCGAATATTGCTATTCGGGCTTTCTTAAAACAGTTATGGGTTTCTATAAATATTGAAGGGTATACGCCTCAATATTATTTGCATCTTGCCGCCCATTGGTGTGTATATCATTGATAGTAAAGGAAAAATAAAAACTTTGGAAATGGTGCCCCGCTTTATCCCTCCTTCAATAATGCAAATCTGGCAATAAAATACCTATCACATTAGACTATCTACCCCATAACGATGATAACGGTGCTGCGCAAATGTTTTCACCGAGTGGCATAGTTTCGGTACCGTCATATAACACCAGGCCTGTTTTAAAACGATTACCAGCGAGCTCTGCCAACTTTTTTAATCCTTTTAAGTCTTTCTCGGTAACAGTAGCAGACGCTTTGACTTCAACCCCAACAATATCTCCTATCGTATTTTCAATTACAAAATCTACTTCAACTTTATCGGCATCTCGGTAATACATAATGCGATAATTACCGTCAGAATTTGTAGTATGTTTGAGAAGTTCGCCATAAACGAATGTTTCAAGTACATTGCCGAATCGAGTTTTATCTAGTTGAATTTCATCTGTTGTTAAATCAAGCAGTGTGCTCAACAAACCTGAATCAATAAATTGTAGCTTTGGGGTTTTGACGACACGATTGAGCCGATTACGAGACCAAACGTCTATTCGTTTTAGTAAATACATTTGTTCAAAAATGCCGATATATTTGGATGTTGTCTTACCATCAAGGCCGACTCGACCGCCAAGTTTACTATAATTACACATTTGACCCACAGTCTGGCACAGTGCACTTAGAAAACGAGGTAATTGATCAAGTTTATCAATATTTGCAATATCTCTAACATCCCGCTGAATAATAGCGTCAATGTACTGTTGTGACCATTTGGCTCGTCTGCGACTTGTTTCTCGTGCCACCGATTCTGGATAACCACCTTTCAGAACACGATCAATAAGTCCAGCACCAACTGATAGCTGCGCAGCCTCAAGAATGCGCCCTTTAAACGCGTTATCGATCCAATTAGCAGTTTGTAGCTCTATTTCGCTTTGAGACAGAGGTAATAAAGATAAAGTTTCCATTCGTCCGGCCAACGAATCGGCAACCTTTGGCATTGTCATTAAGTTTGCTGATCCGGTAAGCAAGAATCGCCCTGGACGCCTATCTTCATCTACACTCTTTTTAATCGCTAATAGTAATTCTGGAGCGCGTTGAATTTCATCAATAACAACCTTGTCTATGTCTCTTATCATGCCAACTGGATCGTTTTTAGCGGAAAGAAGTGTTAACTGATCATCTAATGTCATGTACTTTATTCCCTGCTCAACCGATATTTGCTTAACTAGGGTTGTTTTGCCAGCTTGACGTGGTCCCGCGAGTAAAGTGACGGGTGTATCTTGTTGTGCTTCGAGTAGACGAGGCTTGATGAGTCGAGAATACATATTTATTTTATCCACAATAATATTTCGCGATAATTTGGGATTATACTAACGTAAATTACGGAATGTAACTACTCGAATTTCGGAATCTAGGCTATTGAATTCTGGCGAGACTAAGCTAGTTAACCGCAGTGATGAATCTTAAAAAAAAAAGCATATAAGATTTTGACTTACTTTAATCCATTAAAAAAGCCCGCAGACCATAAAATCTGCGGGCTTTTCTGTTTTCAGCTTATGAGGCTAAGCTACATAGTCAAATTCGACTACATCATGCCGCCCATTCCACCCATACCGCCGCCCATGCCGCCCATATCAGGCATGCCGCCAGCTGCGTCGTCTGCAGGTGCGTCAGCAATCATCGCTTCAGTGGTGATCATCAAACTTGCTATTGATGCTGCGAACTGAAGTGCAGAACGAACCACTTTAGTTGGGTCAAGAATACCCATTTCTATCATGTCGCCGTATGTGTCGTTAGCTGCGTTGTAGCCGAAGTTACCTTCACCGTTTTTCACAGCGTTAGTCACAACAGATGCTTCTGCGCCAGCGTTAGCTGCGATTTGACGTAGTGGAGCTTCCATTGCACGTAGTGCTAATTTGA
The DNA here is from genome assembly GCF_000314995.1 of Paraglaciecola arctica BSs20135. GTDB lineage: Bacteria > Pseudomonadota > Gammaproteobacteria > Enterobacterales > Alteromonadaceae > Paraglaciecola > Paraglaciecola arctica. The sequence goes on from NZ_BAEO01000055.1 coordinate 205,746, forward strand.
TACCGTGTGTTTGGTCTTCGTTGTCGCCTTTAAGTTCAACAATCTTAGACGCTGCACGAACCAGAGCAACACCGCCGCCAGGTACAACACCTTCTTCTACCGCTGCGCGAGTTGCATGAAGTGCATCTTCAACTCGGTCTTTTTTCTCTTTCATTTCAACTTCGGTTGCTGCACCAACTTTGATTACCGCAACACCGCCAGCTAATTTAGCTAGACGTTCTTGAAGTTTTTCTTTGTCGTAGTCAGAAGATGACTCTTCGATTTGTGCACGAATTTGCGCAACACGACCTTTAATTGCGTCTTCTTCACCAGCACCATCTACGATAGTAGTGTTGTCTTTATTGATAACAACACGTTTGGCTGTACCTAGGTCTTCTAGGGTAACTTTTTCAAGTTCTAAGCCGATTTCTTCAGAAATCACTGTACCGCCAGTAAGGGTAGCGATGTCTTGAAGCATAGCTTTACGACGGTCACCAAAACCAGGTGCTTTAACTGCTGCAACTTTAACGATACCACGCATGTTGTTAACAACTAGGGTAGCAAGTGCTTCGCCTTCAACATCTTCAGCGATGATTAATAAAGGCTTAGACGCTTTTGCAACCGCTTCTAATGTAGGTAGCAACTCACGAATGTTAGTGATTTTTTTATCAACTAAAAGCATGTACGGGCTATCTAGCTCTACAGTGCCGTTTTCTTGGTTGTTCATAAAGTACGGAGACAAATAACCACGGTCGAATTGCATACCTTCTACAACGTCTAATTCGTTTTGTAGAGATTGACCTTCTTCAACAGTGATAACGCCTTCTTTGCCTACTTTGTCCATTGCTTCAGCGATAAGGTCGCCTACTTCTGAATCAGAGTTTGCAGAGATAGTACCTACTTGCGCGATAGCTTTATTATCAGCACAAGGAACAGATAAAGCTTTTAGTTCTTTAACGGCGACAATTATTGCTTTGTCGATACCGCGTTTAAGATCCATTGGGTTCATGCCCGCAGCAACGGCTTTTAAGCCTTCAGTTACAATAGCTTGAGCCAAAACTGTTGCAGTAGTAGTACCGTCACCGGCTTCGTCATTTGCTTTTGACGCTACTTCTTTAACCATCTGTGCGCCCATGTTTTCGAATTTGTCTGCTAATTCGATTTCTTTGGCTACAGATACACCATCTTTAGTGATAGTAGGTGCACCGAATGATTTATCTAAAACTACGTGACGGCCTTTAGGACCAAGGGTCACTTTTACTGCGTTAGCTAGGACGTTAACACCCGCCAACATTTTTGAGCGAGCGTCGTCAGAAAAACGAACTTCTTTAGCTGCCATGATAATTATTCCTCTAAAATTCTGTTAATAGGTTGGGTTTATTCGACTACTGCTAAGATGTCACTTTCACTAAGGATAAGTACTTCTTCGCCGTCTAACTTTTCAGTTTTAACCCCATAACCATCGTTGAATATTACGATGTCACCAATTTTCACGTCGACTGCTTTCACGTCGCCGTTGTCTAATACACGGCCATTACCTACAGCGATTACTTCGCCGCGAGTCGATTTTTCTGCTGCAGAGCCTGTTAATACAATGCCACCTGCAGATTTACTTTCTTGTTCGTGACGCTTAACGATAACGCGATCGTTTAAAGGACGAATTGCCATTTTCAAATCTCCTGAAAATTCCAATGTTAATGATGCTATGTGCCTTTTTCATAAAGGCGGTGATTAAGCAGAAGACGCATCGTCTGCTTAGAATTCTTTTCTAATAGAACTTTGTTCTGCGTCAATAGATGGGGCTAGCAGGAGTGAACACAAGTCTTTTTTTACAAAAAAGTGAAATAAATACGATGTTTTCCAGCATAAATTTAACATAGGATAAGGGAATTACATTTTATAAAACTTTAGACACGAGATCTTTTGCTGGTGTCGCAGAGTACATATTCGAACTGCAGTAATAATTGTTCAATAAAGGATCTGTTTTGGTAGCAATAAATAGTCGGTTTTATCCCGTAAAATTTTTGGCAATAATATTGATAGTTGCCTCGAGTGCTAACATTAAGGCACAAGAGGAAATTTCCTTAGAAGATGATTTGCGACCCGTGTGGGAAGCTGGCATATTTGCTGCCGCTTTTAATTCGCCAGAATACCCCGCTGCCGATCAAAGTCAGACCAACGTTATTCCCAGCCCATACTTTATTTACCGCGGTAAAACGCTACGTATTGGTGAAGGCTCAATTGCTAGAGCTGTGGCAATTGACAAAAGTTGGTATGAGTTGGACTTATCTTTGTCTGGTTCCTTTGGTGCGAACTCTGACGATAATATCGCGCGAGAAGGTATGCCTGATTTAGATTTTATTTTTGAGTTAGGTCCACAATTAAAAATGCGTTTAGCAAAAATTGAATTTGCCGAGCATGGTAAAGGTGAATTGTTTTTAAACCTGCAAACTCGCTCGGTGTTTTCAACTGACTTTTCTGGAATGGATCATAGGGGATATGTTTTTCAACCAGAGTTTAAGTATTTACAGCGCGGTTGGTTAAGTGAAAAAACAGCCTTATCTATCAGTTTATCGCCAACTTGGGCGACCGAAAAATTGCATGACTATTTCTATCAAGTGGATCAAGATTTTGTCACTGAACAACGCCAATTGTTTGATGCAAAAGGTGGATATTTTGGAACGCGTTTGTTGCTGAGTGTGTCCTTTAATGCTACTCAAGACATTAGAGTGTTTCTCGGCAGCAGCGCATCTATGCATGGAGGGGCTGCAAATGAAAATAGTCCTTTGTTTTTGGAACAAAACACCTTCTCATTTAGTGCAGGTATGGTCTGGCGATTGTGGGAGAGTGACGAAAGGGTGGCTGGGCGCTAGCTGTGGCGATAATTTATTTAATGGCATTGGTATAAACCAGCGGCGCAGCCAACTAAGTGTTTAGAGGCTTTGCCAATAATTTACCAGAGTGTCATTTTCATCCGTTTTTTATCCGTTATTGATCTCTTATTTACACTGCTATTTTACAGTATTACAAAATCACTAATAGTGTAATTGGCGGCGTCACATTCTTCACGTCCAGCATTGATGTAATATTGTTCAGGTATTCCCGTATTACTAAATTTAGGTAACTTATTTTGTTCATTGACGTTTAAGCCTGCTTCGATGGGAGTGAGTTGTAACTGTAGTTTAAGTTCGCTATACAGTTCGTCAATTGTCATGTACTGACTGATGTTGCTTAGAAAGGTGTCGTTGTTTATGTCGTACACTGTATTGATCGCATCATTGTTGACGGTAATGGTAACTATTGGCGTAGGGACAAAGGTTGGGCAGTCGCTATAACTCATATTAAACTGAAACTGATAATTTGCTGTTTTGTTCGCTTGCCAAATGCTGTGTTGCTCATCTAATTGGTTTATTAAAGCGTATTTTTTTGAGTCTGAAATGACCTTATACTCACATTTCGCATCAAACTGTGCATCTGGAAGAGTAGATAATCGTGAAAACCCTAGAGATTCTGCGGTACCTAAATCTTTATCGTGTATGGTGAATATATTTATAGAGCCTGTCTGGGAGCCGCATGATTCTGTGTAAGACATGCCATCATCACCTTTTTGTGAGCAGTGTAATTCGATATCTTCATCGATAAGCAACTTGCCGTGAGTTTTAACCGAGACAGCCCCAGTATCCTCGCAACTAATGGCTTGGTCGTCTTGATATACACGAACATGCTGTTCGCCTTCAAAATCAAATATATTTTCGTTACAGGCTGTTAAACTCAAACAAAGTAGTCCAATAGTTATTCTTGAATTCTTAGGCATTACATTTCCTTTTTTAGTATAAATTTACGATCCAGATTGTAATCACCCAAGACAAGTCTTTCTGCTGATAATTGATACTGAATGTAAGGAAATGCAATTCACTTCAATAACTTATTTTTAAGCGTTCTAATGCTTCACTCGTAAATCTGTAACTAGGCATAGGCAATGATTTATATGTGACTACTTTATTTAATGTGTCGCAAATTTTTGTTATACCTGTGTTTTTGTAAGTTGCGGTTAGCAATGTTGTATTTTCATTTATAGGGTAGAAGGTTTGTTAGAGTTTAAGGAAGTAAGTCAGTCTTACCAAAATCGCTGTCTTTTTAGTGAATTTTCTTTGGTGATCGATGAGCCAAGAGTGTTGATTAGTGGCCCTAACGGCAGTGGAAAAACAACCTTATTATTAATGGCCGCAGGATTAGTTCAACCTGATAGTGGAGAGGTCAGTTTTAACCAGCAATCGGTGCTTGGTGCCGATAGCAAAAAAAGTATTGGTATCAGTGCCAGTAAGGTGAGTTTACCTGGTTTTTTTACTGTTCAAGAGTTGTTAGATTTTCACTCAAGACAATTCAATTGCGAGGTCAGCGAAAAATGGCTGGGACAATTTTCGTTGCAAGATTACCTCAATACTAAAGTCACAGACTTATCATTAGGCAATTATAAAAAATTAAGTTTAATGACAGCTATTATTCACCAACCGGATTTATTACTGCTTGATGAGCCAGCTAATGGCTTAGATGAAAAAGCGCGTCTGGCACTTAATTTATTGCTTAGTGAATATCCAGGGCAAGTGGTGATAGCCAGTCATGAAGCTTTAGCTGCAGACCATAATCAGGTTCGACATATTCAATTACAACGTAATACGAGTACTTAATTGTGAATTATTGGCAATTTCGACTGCGTGTGTATCGTGAATATTTAAAGCAATGGTTAGACAGTATTAAACAGATGAGTCTAGCTATTGTGGCTTTATTTCCCTTGGCTCTATCTGCGTTGGTTCTTTTTCCCTTTTTAGCGTGGGGCGTTCTGGCTGAGTCTGCCACCAATAATGAGGTATGGATATATACCTTATGGGGCTATTTGTTGTTTGTTTATAGTTGGATGATATTACAAAGGGATGGGATCCTCGGCGTGGAACATCAACTGTATATAAATAGCTTGCCTGTCAGTCGTTCCACCAAAGACTGGTGTGAATTAGGCTTGAGTCTCTACGGGGCGAATCTATTTATTTTAGGCCCACTTGTTATATTTCTTGTGTTGTTCAAACATGGGGCAGAGCAAGTATTACACTTACCTTTTAGCTATGTTATTGAAAAACTAGCCCCAGCCGCGGGCTTACTCACCTTGTGTACTTATTACTGCATAGCTGCAGTAAAAGTAAGAAGACTTCCTTTCTTAAGTTTATTAATACTGCCGCTATTGATTACACCTTGGGCACAAGAGTTAAGCAAAATTCAATGTTTAGTACTGTGGTGCCTAGCTATTTTGACAGAGCGCATTATCCCTATGCCAATGTTTGGGATAGGCACGTGGCTTAAAGGCAGTTACCGTTTATTCTTTCAAGGGGATATGGCATATCCTAGGGCAGAAGGATTAAGGTTAGTTGCCTTGCTTTTAATGCTGATCATGTTGCGCGCCATGTTTAATGGTGTGCCTATTGACGTTAAATCTAATGTGGCCAGTTTTTTAAGTTTTACAAGTGCGTTACTTATGGCCAGTAGCTTATTCGATACACAAGCCTTATGCCGTCAGTATCAATATTATTTAACGAGTTTGCCGGTATCAAAATTTAGGCTGCAAATTATATCCATTAGTTATGTGATGATGAAAGCTTTGTTAGGGCTAAGCTTAATTGCTTATTTAGACATATTTGAAGCACAACACTGGGCCTTATGGAGCCTTTTTTACGTGACCAGCTTATTGGGGATTTTGTACCTTCCAAAATGGTTTTTTAGTTTGCCTATTATTGCCGCTGTGCTGGTGTTTGTGATTGGAAGTTAGAAATTAATGGCGGCATTATGTTCGCGATTAGATGGCAAGCTCAATCGACATGGCTAATTTTTTAATACCATGAGCTGGAGTCCATCTTTTAAATTCAACAAAGCCATGTTTTTTGTATAAATTGATTGCAGGGATATTCACAACCGCGGTTTCCACCATCGCTTTTGAAAAAACTATATTATTTAAAACATAGCTTATTAATTTGTTTGCAATACCCTTTCGAAAATAGCTTGGGTCGACAGTTAAACTATTAATTTCTAAGAGTTGATCTTCTATCGCAATCTCTATCACTGCAGCGAGACATTCATTTTCTCTAAAGCCATAAAACTGTGTTGTTGAGTTTTGTATATCTTTAGTACTTCGTAACAACGGAGGGAAATTATCCGTACCAATAAGTTGCGCTTCAATTTTATAAGAATTTTGAAAAACAGTAAAAATCTGTTCAGCAATGTTTTCATTTGAGTTATTAAGTTTAGTTATCATGTACGCCTCGCCTTTACCGACTAAGAGTTTTGGATGGCTTTGCCAAAATTAATATGTGTGTCCCGATAGTGTTTGCTTGTAATCTTTTTCTTAAAATTGTTGGCTGATATCCATATTTTTGTGAAGGACGCGAACAATGATGATGCCTTTTAAGGTTTCTGTGTAAAACAGGATATGACTGGCATAGGGGAAACTATATAATTCCCTCGCTAATTCAGGCCTATTTTTGCCAATACTCGGTTGGTCTGCTAAACGATTTGATACTAGTTTTAATCCGTCTACATAAGTGCGGGCTTGAGGTTTTCCCCACTCAGCCACAGTGTATTTAACAATTTCAGTAAGATCGTTTAAAGCTTCAGGAGTAAAAGTGAAATTAGGCATTGTCTATAGTGTTTAGTAGTTGATTTATCGCTTCTTCGCCATCAATAACTCGCCCTGCTTTTAAGCTATTTAAACCTTTTTCTATCTCCATTTTTAAAGCTTGCTGTTTTATAGCTTGCAGGTCTTGAAACTCTTTGGCAGACATCACTACCGCAACAGGTTTGTCGTGACGAGTGATCCATACAGGTGCTTGTTGCACTTTTAGCACAACATCACTGAATGACTTTTTAGCATCAGTGGAATTGATTGAATCCATAGGTTGCTCTTCTCTGATTAAAGTGAGTGTTTTGTACATAATAGTCATTATATACAAAATGTACCAATTTTATGTAGAGGGTCATTATATGGAAATGCTGGGGTAGGTGGTTAGGAGAGAGTTTTAGTCGAATATTTTTCGACATTTACAACATTTGTACAAAAATGACAGTTTGTTGCTATTAACATATATGATGAAGTACGTGGTTTTTTATACAGGAGAATGTTATGCGTTTATCTATCGACATTACCCCAGAACAACTTCAACATTTAAAAGCAGCGGCCGCACTACAAGGCCAATCCATCAAAAATTATGTGTTAGAGCGTGCCTTACCGAAGGGCAATGAACAAGAAGCACTGAAAAAATTAGAAACATTTCTAGGGCCGCGTGTGGACAAAGCCATAGCTGGTAAAATTTCGACTAGCTCCGTTGACTCTATATTTGAAGAAGAATTAGCGAAAGCCAAGTAACCATCATGTGCCAATACAAGATTACGGAAGATGCAGAGCAAGACTTACGTGAGATCGCACGTTATACCCTCAGTAAATTTGGGATCAAATAATTAGAAATATACCGACAAGCGCTAAACATCACCTTTAATGCTATTGGTAAAATCGAGGTTGTTCAGCATCAATTTTCAAAGAACCGACCGGATATATTAGTCACTAAATGCCAACATCATTATGTTTTCTATATCGTTATTGGCGTGATTCATGAAGTGAGAGACATAGTGGTTTTACTTGCTTCTCGATTGACTGGCGAAGGTGAACGGTAGCTTGTTGCCAATAATTAACATGCGTGTCCTGCTAATTTTTTAAAATGGATGAATAACAGTTAATCAAAGTAATTAATTATAAGCCTTCCAAAGCTTCACGAACGACATTGGGACGTTTAGATATAACTGTTAGGTAGGCCTTTGCAGCACCTTCAGGATTACGTTTTCCTGCTTCCCATTTTTTTAGGCTGTGTACCGACAAACCATAAGCTTCTGCAAAATCAACTTGCGATAGTCCTGTTTGTGCACGAATTGACTTAACATCAATTATTGTATTGATAATTTTATTGGCTCGTCCTTTTTTAGGATCTCCGCGCAAAAATTCTAAGGCTTCGTTCGCCCCTGATAAGATATCATTTCCAGCTTTTGTCATGGTTGCATCTCCTTCTTAATCGATTGCACAATTTTGTAAAGCGCATTTTTATCTGCATCACTGATATTTGTACGTTCATTTTTCCCAAAAACGGTAAATAGAAGAATAGGATTATTCTTAGTGTAGTAATAATAAATAACGCGAAATGAACCACTTTTACCTTGCCCTTCTCGTGCTATCCGAATCTTTCGAACCCTACCAGTTTGAGCGATAATCACACCACTTTCTGGTGCCGCAGCAATAGCATCAATCAACTCTGCCCGTTCTTTTGATGTTATGAGCTTTTCGGCTTTGCGGATAAACTGTAATGTTTCAATAACCGTTATCATTTCCAGGTGGTACCCATTGGGCGCTTTGTGTGCAATGAAAAGTTTTCTATTGGCATTGCTGACTAAGAGTTTTGAATGGCTTCGCCATCAAAGCATGCGCTAGCGCTTACTGACATCCTTGTCAGTTTTTGACTCGAATCCCTTCGAGCCAGTTACTCTTTTTATGAAATACTTCCTTGTATTTCACCCAGCGGGCCGCACTGAAGTGCGTTCTAAATTTATCCATTAAATTTTTGGTCAACAGCAAAAAAAGAGTAACCAGAAAAACGCCGCTCGAGGGCAATGCTCTTCATCCGGTTATTTTGCGAATTCAGCAGGTCGCGATGATCCGCTCCAGGAGGTACATCACTTAATTGGCTATCCCTGCCAATTACCCCACTGAATTCACAAAATAACCGGCGAGCCTTGAGTCGAGGGTAAATCAAAAGCATCGGCGTTGCCTACTAAGAGTTTTGAATGGCTTCGCCAATAATTAACATGTGTGTCCTGATAGCGTACCTACCAATCGACGCATTTGAATTAATACGGCATTGCCGTATACTTGTTGTATGATTTTTATAGAAACTAGTATATTCACAAAAATCTTACCCAATTACCCTACTGATGATGATTACCGAGGGTTGCAACCGTATCTTTTACAAAAACCTGATGCTGGTGATATTGTCCGTGGCTCTGGTGGAGTAAGGAAAGTTCGCTGAGCTGTTTCGAGGAAAAAGTGGTGGGATACGCGCAATCTATTATTGGAAGAAATCAGAACATGAAATTTGGATGCTAACGATGTATGGCAAATCTGAAAGGGCGACAATTTCTGGTAATGTCTTAAAACAAATAGTGGAGGCAATTGATCATGAATAATCGTGATATTGGATTAGAAATTATTGAAGGGTTAGATGAGATTAAACAATTCAAAAGTGGCAATGCCCAACTAAAAACAACTAAATTGTCTGAACCATCTAAACCTAAAATAATCAGAGCAAAATTAAAATTATCGCAGTCAGCATTTGCTGGTTTGCTTGGTGTAAGCATGCGGACATTACAGGACTGGGAGCAAGGGCGTAGAAGCCCTCAAGGCCCAGCATTAGCGCTGCTTCGTATTGCAGAACAGCATCCAGAAGTTTTTGCTGATTTACACTAAAACATGTAATAAATCCGTCAAGAACTTGCTGTGCCTTACGCATATGGAAAAGTTAACGTAAGTGTCTTGATAGCGTTCAGACTAAGAGTTTTAAATGGCTTTGCCATCAAAGCATGCGCTGGCGCTTACTGGCCTCCTTGCCAGTTTTTGACTCGAATCCCTTCGAGCCAGTCACTCTTTTTCAACAGCAAAAAAGAGTAACCAGAAAATGCCGCTCGCTACCAAAGTTCTTAACCGCACAAAAAGACTTATTTTAGGGTCGCTACAAATGTGTCCATCCAACTTTCGCTCAAATGGCATCCTTGCCATTTGCCCCTAAAATAAGCCTTTTTGTGCTGAAACTTTAAATGCGGGAGCCACCTAAGAAAAAAGCATCGGCCTTGCCGACTAAGAATTTTGGATGGCTTCGCCATTAAAGAACTATCAAAGATGTCTTCGTAAATACCAACAAGCATAATTTATCGGGTGAAAATATTTGTGTGCTTCATCAGGTTGTAACACACTCGCGAAGAGCACAGACATTAACTTAAGGGTATGTATTTGATGCAAACAAAGAAACAACATTATGTTCCACGCTTTATATTGAAAAATTTCTCCTTTGGAAAAGGGAAGAAAATCCATGTATTTGACAAGCTAAATAATCGCACTTTTGTATCATCTATAATTGATGCTGGCTCTGAAAATTATTTTTATGTTGACCCTGTTGAATATGAAACAAACACAGAGGATAAACTTTGCGAACTTGAAACGCAGACCGCGCCAATCATAAGTAAAATAGTTCAGGAACAATCTATAAATAATGTTTCTGACTTCGAGCTCGGTATTTTATCTCTCTTTATTTCTGTTCAGAAACTCAGGACAAACAACCAAAAAGAACTGATCTTTCAGATGAACCAATCTATCTCCAATTGGTGTAGGAAAAATGGACGAGATCCAAACACCGATATTGAAAACTTCCAGGAGATTACGAAAGATGAAGCAAGCGTTCTTGCTACAGGGAATTTGCGTTCCTTGGCAGGAGACTTTGCGCCAATTCTTCTTGAAAAAGTTTGGATTTTAAACAAAGCACCTAAAGGACAATCCTTTTTAACATCTGACCACCCAATTGCTTTGCACAACCATCGCCCTAGACCGGGTAGAGGGAATTTAGGGATCAAATTAGAGGGTATTGAAATACAATTCCCAATATCATCTAAATTATCTCTGACTTTGTTTTGTCCCATCTTGTTTAAAGAAATGGTGAAAAAAGTAAATCAACATAAAGCAACTTGTTTGTTAATGAACAAGAAGCCTTTAGACACATCAGAAATTGAACTTTTGATTAGTGAGGTAAAAGACAGGAAAACAAGACAAATGACTCCTGAAAACGTTGAATTTAATAACTCTTTGCAAGTACAGCAATCTAGTCGTTTTGTATATTCTCCAACAAAGAACTTTACGATTGTTGAAGAAATGATAACTGAGTTTCCCGACTTACAAAGTCCACCAACAATCGAGAAAAATTTCTAGTGTTAATGTGACATCACAGTCATTTTAAGAGCACGTCATGAAATACCTAAAAAGTTAGTTTTAGGTAAATTAGCTTTAATAGAGTACCGCAGCAGCGATTGTAGACAGAGAAAGACTTTTCCCAATTAATGTAAGAAAGTAGCAACAGAAGGTTCAAGATTTAAATAAATCAAAAGAAGACCATCCCATACGATGCCATGCCTCTTTTGAAAACTTGTTATTGTAACCAGATAGTGAGCAAATTAATTTTTCATTTAAACGGCCTAAACATCTTCCAAACCTTCTATTGCTTCGTCCCATTCCTAAAATCGTATCAGCCCACATGGCCTCATGAAACAACTCGTTGCGAGCTTTACAAATTTCTTCAACTAGGTTTTTTTCATAGGCGATACCGTAGTAATCACACAAAAACAAGATGCGCTTTGCATGCCCTATACGTCTAGGGGGGGGGGGATGTAGATGACTATAAACATTAAAAATCGCATCCAATATCATGTATTGCAAAGAAAAGCTCTCCCATTCAGATTTTATACTGCATGCTTTCGTATGAAGGTAGATAATATTAATTACCTTTGTCTGTAAGCTTGGATCGAGAGTTGTCCACCAGCTATATAAATGCTCTATAAAATGAATAGCAGTGTCATTTCTAATTAATAGGCTATTATTTTTCTTGATTGGGACTCGCCCCACGAACCTCCATTCTTTGAATTGTAACGTAGTCCCGAAAAGAAACCCTAAGGCATGGATTATTAAGGCTTCATCCGAAACCTTGGGATCGTTTAAAGAAACTGGCTTATTTACTACGACAAAGTGTGATGGTGGTAAATGAAAAACCGTTGCGGGCTTTTCAGAATTGGAGACTTTTTTTCGAGTTTTTTCATTGTCTGGATCAAACTCATATGTTGCTACTAACGGAGGGTAGAAATATCCATCAATATTTGTACGAGTATTTACCCATTCTGAAGTTTCTTTGAAATCAGGTTTAACTGATATAATAACACCATCAAAAGAACCTTCAAATTCATTCGGTAAAAACCCAAATTCATGCTTTGTAGTTGGGATTAACATTTGGAATAAGAAAAACACTATAAAAACTATTTAATGCAATCATGTTTTCATAAATTCCCTTCGTATTAAAGAATCTTTTTACCCGCAGAAATTCAATTATTTGTATTAATGGAATAGTTGCAAATAACTGGGGAAAGATATCACTTTATGTAATTTAATTCCGGAGCAACAAACATCAGCAATAAACAGGACCAGCAATAAACAGGACAGCCTTGATAACTCTTCTAAAATAGGTTGCCTTAGATTCTAATCGGCGAAGCCGATAATCTTGTCTTTTGATTTCCCCTCGACTGTATGTTCGCCAATTATCTGTTCACTTTTGTGGGGCAATCGCCATGGAAGGCGATTGAGTAATGCCTCGTCGGGAACGAATCATTACGACCTACAAAAGTGAACAGATATTTGGATGAAGAACATATTTGGAGAGCGGCTTCTTTTTGGTTACTTTTTCTTAGCTGTAGAAGAAAAAGTAACTGGCTCGAAGGGATTCGAGTCAAAAACCGCATGGAGGCGGGTAAGCGCAGCGCATAGTCTTTGTGCACAAAGTGCATGCTTTTACCCCCCCAACACAGTATAAAACGCCGAACAATTCCCCCCATCCCCCCTAAATCCCTGAAAAACAGTCTATTTACGGCTGAAAGCCAAATAAATCTTGTACAAAAAGTCCAGTTTATATACAATCCGCGCCGCTTAAAACAGTCACTAATTTTAGTTCCTTGTCTCTATATAGTCTGACTGTGCTATCGAGGCTACAACCGTGAGGAGCAACATACATGCGTCATTATGAAATCGTATTTATGGTTCACCCTGACCAGAGTGAACAAGTTCCAGGTATGATCGAGCGTTATACTGGAATTCTTACCCAAGATGGCGGCACTATTCACCGCTTGGAAGATTGGGGCCGTCGTCAATTGGCTTACCCAATCGATAAACTTCATAAAGCACACTATGTTTTAGTAAACGCTGAAGCTACTGCTGAAGCTGTTGAAGAGCTAGAAACTGCTTTCCGTTTTAATGATGTTGTTCTGCGTAACCTTGTTATGCGTACCAAAGGTGCTGTTACTGAACAGTCTCCAATGGCTAAAGAAGAACGTCGTGAAAAGCGTGATGAAAAACCTTTTGAAAAACCTGCTGCCGCCGCTGTTGAAGAAACCGCTGCTGAAGCTCCTGTAGCTGCTGAAGCTCCTGTAGAAGAAGGGGATAAATAATGGCTCGTTTTTTTAGACGTCGTAAGTTCTGTCGTTTTTCTGCCGCTGATGCACCTGCGATAGATTTTAAAGATATCGCTATGTTGAAAAACTACATCACTGAAAGTGGTAAAATTGTACCTAGCCGTATTACTGGAACTAGCGCGAAATATCAGCGTCAGTTGTCAACTGCAATTAAGCGTGCGCGCTTCTTAGCGTTGCTTCCATATACTGATTCTCACAAGTAATCATAGGTAGCAAAGATGGATATCATACTATTAGACAAGATCGCTAACCTAGGCGGCTTGGGTGACAAAGTCACTGTAAAATCAGGTTACGCGCGTAACTTCTTGTTTCCGCAAGGTAAAGCAGTTCCCGCGACTAAAGTAAATGTAGAAAAATTTGAAGCTCGTCGTGCTGAGTTGGAAGCAAAAATTGCTGAACAACATGCTGCAGCACAGGCTCGTGCAGATAAAATCACTGCTTTGGGTGAAGTGACTATTGCTTCTCCTGCTGGTGATGAAGGTAAATTGTTTGGTTCTGTCGGTACACGCGACATTGCTGCTGCAATTACTGCTGCTGGTGTTGAAGTGACTAAATCTGAAGTTAAATTACCTGTTGGTACTTTACGTGAAACTGGCGAATTCGAAATCGATTTGCAAATTCACTCAGACGTTACTGCTAGTATCAAATTGATTATCATTCAAGAAGCTTAATCGCTACTTGTTTTGAGAATATAAAAACACCGCTAATTTAGCGGTGTTTTTTTATGTCTATTAATTGCTATCACTGTTATTTAGCCTGTTCGTAAGCTTCTTTAATCCACGCTAACAACTCATCATCAATTTGCTCTATATCGGTCAGCTGCACTCTATGGGTACACATAGTACCAAAGGGGCCCGATGTCTCTAGTCTCTCACCATGGGGTTTGTCATTAAACTTCAGGCCTAAATCGATGCGCTTTTTAGTCGATGGTTGAATAAGTGCAAATTGTCGCTTTACTCGCATGCTAACTGCCGATTTCTTAGGTGCAACTTCGATATCTGTTCCAAGCTTGGTGATGGCAGCATGTAATTTGTCGAAGATAGGTGTGAGGGTTTCTTTGCCTTTATATTGGTTGCCAATTAAATCAACTGGATTTGCTGAGCCTGCATCAGCTTCGCGAAATTTCAAGGTTATAAAATTGGCGAAACCGTGAGTGATACCATGCCCTTTTTTGAGAAAAATCATGTATTCGCCATGTTTGCTAAACGATTGTTTGGACAATAAAATTTTCCAATCATCCAGTGTTTTACCGGTTTTCTCTTTTAAATTTTGTTCCATAACTTGTCTCTCTTCTTAGGCTTTAAGCTAAATGGTATTTTTTTGTAGCCGATTTTGCCATTCAGGATCAAGTCCAATGGCGGTAGTGGCCAGTTCAATTGACTGCTCATCAGCATTTGCATAAATAACTTTAAGCATAGTATCTATAGTGAGATGGGCATTTGGTCTTTGTTGCAACAGGAATTCATCTTTTATAGTAATCTCTCCTGGCTGCAAAACTCGGTAATACCAACCGTTTAGCCTATGCAGGCTGATAAATTGGTTCAAATCGGGTTGTTTGAACTTGGCATCAATTTTCCAGCAGGGGATACGGGGCGAGCTAACTTGTAATATCGCGGTACCTAAGTTGTAGATATCACCAATACACACATTGTGTTCGTTCATAGCTGTGGCAGAGAGGTTTTCGCCTATCGCTCCAGGCTTGGCTTGTTTATGCAGCAGTGGGTAACGTTTGATGATCTTTTCGTAGCTGCTCAATGCATATTGATGTAACGCTTTCTCCACGCCACCATGGAAACGTTTATCGGCTTGAATATCGCCTACAATGCCTAATTCATCCACAGTCACTTTGTCTACTGATTGTTTATAGATACCAGTTGGGCTGCGTTTTTCACCAATGTGGGATAGTTTTCCCGTATATAAACCAATGATTTTCATAACTTTTCTCACTAATTTTAATTATTATTTTTGTGCTTTAAACCTTTGTGATCTAATCTGCGACTAATCTTTTAACACAATAAGAGTAAGACGTTAGTTTGATTACACAAGGAAATGTCGTTGCTGCCCAGTATAAGTTTGCCTCAAAAAGTGAGTGGGACTTAATAAAAGCTGTGCAGGGCGGAGATAAACAAGCTTATAACCAATTGTATCAACAATACATAGGGCAAGTGTATGGGCTGTGTATTCGACTGACAGGTGAAAAAATGTTGGCTGAAGATGCTGCACAAGAGGTGTTTATTCAGTTGTGGCGAAAAATAGGTAATTTTAAAGGTGACAGTAAGTTTTCAACTTGGCTGCACACAGTGACCTCTAACATCACTATTTCTTACATACGTAAACAAAAAGGTTGGCTGCAAAAGATGTTTAATATCGAGGACTCTGTTGCCATGAATGCCGAGGCAGAAGAGTCGAGCAGTAGCGTTGATATTGAAAGTTATGTTGCAAGATTGCCTGAAAGAGCACGGATTGTGTTTGTGCTTCATGCAATTGAAGGTTATCGACACGAAGAAATTGCCACTATGACTGATATGGCAGTGGGCTCGAGTAAAGCACAATTTCACCGCGCCAAACATTTGCTGAAGGAGTGGATGGGTTATGAATAAAACTAATTTTGAACAGGCGTTAGTGGATAAGCTAGCGGACTTAGATAAAGATAAACAGCCGGATAGAGATTTATGGCCGGGCATAGAGTTGGCATTGTCGAGTGAGACTTCAGAGCAATCACGGACGCTGGTGGGAAAGAAAATGTACTTGGTTGCAGCTACGGTTGCCATGTTTGGATTGCTTGGCTGGTTATCAATTAATCAACAGGCTGTTTCGTTAACAGGTGATGCTTTGGTGGCGTCATTAAGCGAACAACATCTAAAGCAAAAAAATGCTTTATTGGTTCGTTTTCAAGATCAACCTGCATTGACCGAAAATTGGCAGAGTCAACTAACCGAATTAGATGACGCCGCAGTCGCGATAAAAACGGCATTAGAAAATGAGCCAAATAATATGGCGCTATTAAAGATGCTACAAAGTGTATATCAACAACAAATTAATTTAATTGAGCGCGTGCATTCACCGAAGTGGTCTCAAATTTAGGCGGTCACAAATTTAAAGTGCTGAATTTTTAGGAGTATTAGAATGAAAAAGTTATTAATTTTTGCAGGGTTTTTATGTCTGAGTTGCACAGCTTTAGCTGCAGAGAAGATCAACCGTTCATTGGACGTATCGAAAACCCCCTATGTGCAAATTGAGCATGTAAATGGCTCTGCTAAGGTGATTGCCTGGGATAAATCTGAAGTAAAAGTAACAGGCATTTTAGGCGACAGAACTGAAAAATTTATCTTTGAAAAAGACGATAATGAAGTGCTTATTAAAGTCAAAATAAAGAATAACAATGGTTGGAATAATTGGGGCTCAGATAATGGCGACGAGTTAGAAATATATATACCTCGTCAAAGTAAAGTGTATTACAGCGCAGTCAATGCTGACGTTGAACTTGAACAAGTGCGTGGTGGCGCAAGAGTTGAAACAGTTAACGGCGCTATTGATGTTAAAGAGTTGGCTGGGCGTATCCGTCTAGAGTCGGTAAATGGTCGAATTTCTGCTGATAGTTTAGAGGGCGATGTAAAAATAAGCACAGTAAACGGCACTATTGACTCCCGCAGTTCAAAAGGCAAAGAAGACTCCTACGAGTCGGTGAACGGCGATATTGAAGTCACCAGCGAAAGTGGCGATATCAATGTGGAGACAGTTAATGGCGATATTGAATTGAAGCTTGGTAAGGTCAATCAGTTGAATATGGAAACCGTAAACGGCTCGATAGAGGCGAAACTTGAGCTTGAGAAAAATGGAGAAATTGAAGCTTCATCAGTTGGTGGTTCGATATATCTTTATCTACAAAGTGATGTTTCAGCAAGGTTTGATATTGAAGGTCATGCTGGTGGAAAAATTACCAATGATTTGTCTGATGATAAAGTACAAAAAGCTAAGTATGGTCCGAATCGCTGGTTAAAATTTTCTCTAAACGGTGGCAGCGCCAAGGTGAATGTATCTACAGTGAGTGGACGGGTGAAATTGGATAAGAAATAACATTGGAATAAAAAAGTTCGATTTTGGTTTAGCCTTAGTAGCTTAGCCAATCTCGAACATCATTGTTTTAGTTTTGTATTGTTGTAGCAACCCAGTTTTTAATAAGCTCCCGAATTTTAATACCTTAAGCAGCACGCTCAACGGCAATACGGGCTAATCCTATTAGTGCCGTTTTATAGTCTGAATTAGGCACAATATCTAATGCTTTAATTGCTTTTTCAGACGCATCAAGTGCAAGTTTTTTGGTATAGGTTAATGCACCAGTCTGATCCATTGCTGACATGATCTCGGCGAAGTGTTGTAGACCATTGCCTGTTTCAATGGCTTCTTTTATAAGGGCTTGTTGTTGTTCAGTGCCATTCCACATTGCATAAAGCAGCGGCAGAGTTGGTTTGCCTTCGGCTAAATCATCACCGACATTTTTGCCCATTTCTTCTGGATCTGCAGCATAATCAAGGATGTCATCTACTAACTGGAATGCTGTACCTAAGTATTTTCCATAATCTTGCATGGCAAATTCAATTTCTTCATTCTGCTCGGTTAATACAGCTGCAAGTAAAGTAGCTGCTTCAAATAAACGAGCCGTTTTACTGTAAATCACCTGCATATAACTTTCTTCGCTAGTTTCAGGGTCGTTACAGTTCATGAGTTGCAGAACTTCACCTTCTGCTATTACGTTGGTGGCATTAGATAAAATTTCCATCACCCGCATACGTTTTAAACTCACCATCATTTGAAATGAGCGTGTGTAGAGAAAGTCACCTACCAATACGCTGGCTTGATTACCAAACACAGCATTCGCAGTTTCTTTACCACGGCGCATGGTAGATTCGTCGACAACGTCATCGTGAAGTAGGGTGGCAGTGTGAATAAACTCGATGATGGCAGCCAAGGTATGATGCTGATCTGTTTGAGTATTCAGCGCTCTTGCAGCAAGCACAGTTAAAAGGGGTCTTAAACGTTTGCCACCACTATTGACTATATAAAAGCCTAGTTGGTTAATTAACGATACCTCTGAATCGACTTGCTTTTGAATAAGCGCATTTACCGCCAGCATATCTTTATGTGCGAGTTGATTAATCGTTTCTAATTTCATACTACCGTTTTTACCCATTTTAAAATGAAATTCATTTGTGAACCGTGGCTCAGGAGGTGGATTTTACAGAAATTTAACGGGGTATCCAGTGTCACTTTGGCTTGCTAGCACGAAAAATATTGGGTTGGGGTAAAGCGTTTGATATTTAACCAAATTAATTCAGAAATGAGCTTGCTTGGTTTTATCTGTTCACGTACAATTCGCCGCCTGTTTTTGAATATAAGTGTCAAGAGACACAGTGCGGAGTTTTATTATGTACGCGGTTTTCCAAAGTGGTGGCAAACAACACCGTGTGGCTGAAGGTCAAACCCTTCGCCTAGAAAAAATCGAAGTGGCTCCAGGTGAGTCAATTGAATTCGATGACGTCTTAATGGTAAGTAATGGTGATGATATTAAAATTGGTACCCCTTATGTTAGTGGTAGCAAAGTTACAGCTGAAGTTGTAACGCATGGACGTGGCGAGAAAGTAAAAATCGTTAAGTTCCGTCGTCGTAAACATTCACGTACCCAAATGGGTCATCGTCAGTGGTTCACGGAAGTGAAAATCACTGGTATTAGCGCTTAATAGGAGTATACACAAATGGCACATAAAAAAGCTGGTGGTAGTACTAACAACGGCCGTGATTCAGAAAGTAAACGCCTAGGTGTTAAGCGTTACGGTGGTGAGTCAGTTTTAGCCGGAAACATCATAGTTCGTCAACGTGGTACTAAATTCCACGCTGGTAACAATATGGGTATCGGTAAAGACCATACTTTATTTGCTTTATCTGATGGTAAAGTACAATTTGAAGTTAAAGGTCCTAAAAATCGTAAATTTGTGAGCATAGTTGCTTAATAAGCAATAGCCCATAGAGTTTTTAAAGGCCCCGCTTTATGCGGGGCTTTTTGTTTAAGTCTTAAAAATAGTCTGCGCTGCAATTTCTAGTACGAACAGACTATACTCGATTCAATTGAGTCATATTCAAGGTGTTATTAAGTAATGAAATTTGTAGATGAAGCTGATATCCGTGTTGATGCAGGTAATGGCGGTAATGGTGTTGTCGGTTTTCGCCGCGAAAAATACGTGCCTGATGGTGGTCCAGACGGCGGTGATGGCGGTGATGGCGGTAGTATCTATTTGGTTGCAGACGAAAACTTAAATACTTTGATCGATTACCGTTTTGAACGTTTTCATCGTGCTGAGCATGGCAAAAAAGGCCAAAGTGCTAATTGTACTGGTAGAGGCGGAGTTGATTTAGAAATTAAAGTCCCCGTTGGTACTCGGGCAACCGACAGTGAAACGGGTGAAGTCCTAGGCGACTTGACCAAACATCTGCAGCGTATGAAA
Source organism: Paraglaciecola arctica BSs20135 (assembly GCF_000314995.1). Taxonomy (GTDB): domain Bacteria; phylum Pseudomonadota; class Gammaproteobacteria; order Enterobacterales; family Alteromonadaceae; genus Paraglaciecola; species Paraglaciecola arctica. The sequence continues at coordinate 225,581 of NZ_BAEO01000055.1, forward strand.
GTGGCGCAGGGCGGTTATCATGGCCTAGGTAATGCTCGTTTTAAAACCAGTACTAATCGTGCTCCTCGACAAAAAACCGACGGTACACCGGGTGAGGTAAGACACCTAAGATTAGAACTAATGTTACTTGCCGATGTGGGTTTGCTTGGTATGCCTAACGCGGGTAAATCTACCTTTATTCGTAGTGTTTCTGCTGCCAAACCTAAAGTGGCTGATTATCCTTTTACAACATTAGTACCAAACTTGGGTGTTGTGCGTCTGGATTCTATGCGTAGTTTTGTTATCGCTGATATTCCCGGTTTGATTGAAGGTGCTGCTGAAGGCGCTGGCCTTGGGATCCAGTTTTTAAAACATCTAGAACGTTGCCGTGTGTTATTGCATTTGGTTGACTTGATGCCAGCCGATGGTTCAGACCCTGTTGAAAATGCTAAAGCTATTGTTGCCGAACTTGAAAAGTACAGTCCGAAACTGGCAGGTAAGCCACGTTGGTTAGTCTTCAATAAAGTCGATTTGATGCTTGAAGAAGAAGTCAACGAGTTGTGTAAGCAGATTGCTGATGGCCTTGAATGGCAAGGAGAGTATTTTCAAATCTCGGCATACCAGAAAGTTGGCACACATGAGTTATGTATGAAAGCTATGGACTTTATTGAGACACTTCCAGAAGAAGTTGAACCTGAAATCAAAGACGAAGAGTCGGGGTTCAAATGGGATACTTATCACAAAGATACCATTGAAGATGCTTATGATGACGACGACTTCGATGATGATGATGACTCTGGCGTAGAAGTGGTTTACACCAAGAGATAGTCAATTCTTGAATAAATAAACATGAAGCCAGAAACGTATTTCTGGCTTCGTCTAATTCTTATATACTTCACTCACTACTTTTCTAAAAATACTCACTTCTATATGATGCAAATTTCAATGATAGCCGCGATGGCCAATAACCGAGTTATAGGTGCAGATAATGCTATGCCATGGCATTTGCCAGCAGATCTAAAGCATTTTAAAAAAATCACTTTAGGTAAACCCATTATCATGGGGCGTAAAACTTATGCTTCTATAGGTAAAGCCTTGCCTGGTAGGTTAAATATAGTTGTTAGTTCTGATGTTAATTATAAATTGGCTGATGCAACTGTAGTACATAGTTGTGAAGAGGCAATTGAGGTTGCTGCGGAACATTGCACAAAGGAAAAATTCGAAAATCCAGAAGTGATGATAATAGGTGGGGGCACCATTTATCAGCATTTCTTAAGATTTTGCCATCGACTTTATTTGACTCAAATTGAATTAGAAGTCGATGGTGATACCTATTTTCCTGATTATGCTGCAATCTATGATTGGCAAGAAATCGCTAGTGAAGCTCATCAGGCAGAGCCATTAAATCCTTATGCTTACCGTTTTATTACTCTTGTAAAACAGGCTGTTTAGGTTTCGACAGCAGGGTGTAGGTATACACATAACCATAAATAGCAGTCATTAAAATACTAGGTGCAACGGTCAACCATAAGTTAGGTGTATGATTAATCCAGTTAACACTGATGGCAATGCTGGATTGAATGGCAATTGGTAACAAGGGTGCCAACAAGCTACCAGGGATGGCATTGTTACTAAGGTATTTGGCAGAATTATCTAAGGCATTTTTAAAGGTTTTGAAAATAGCAATGTTTTGCGAAGTCTTGGAATGCACTGTACAGATAATAGGCACTACAAATATTAATGATAAATAACTTTCACCAAATTTAGACACTGACTTTTCTAAAATGAAAGTAAACAATATAGTAATAGTCGCACTTAGTGTTCCCTGCACAAAAGCAGACCTTAGTACTAATGCCTGATCTTCTGTCGCCATGCTGTTGGCCCAATAGGACCAAACAAAATAAAAAATAAAGGAGATAACAGCAGAAAGAATTAGTCTTACTGTAGAGTTCATAGGTGTAATCTTCTGAATAATAAAACTGATAGTTAATAATACTCAGTAGAATACTATGAAGCGAATGTTATCTGATTATATGAATGCTTTTTTTGAGCTACAATAAGCTCTTAATAAACATCTAAGGAATACAAAAATGGCTACAGTAACATTGCAAGGTAACGCGTTTAATACAGTTGGTGATTTACCAAAAGTAGGGTCTAAAGCGCCTAACTTTACTTTAGTAGAAACTGACTTATCAGAAACTACTTTGGCAGATTACGCAGGTTCAAAACTGATCTTGAATATTTTCCCTTCTGTTGATACCGGAGTATGTGCCACTTCAATCCGCACTTTTAATCAAAAAGCTAGCGATTTGGGTGATACTAAAGTGTTGTGTGTTTCTGCAGATTTACCTTTTGCTGCAGCAAGATTTTGTGGTGCAGAAGGCATTAAAAATGTAGCAACTGGCTCTAGTTTTAGAGGCAGTTTTGGTGCTGACTATGGTGTGAGTTTTAGTGATGGTCCTTTGGCTGGATTGTTGTCTCGTAGCATTGTCGTGATAGATGAAAAAGGTACAGTTATCTACACTGAACAGGTAGCTGAGACTACTGAAGAGCCAGATTATGCTGCGGCCACAGCTGCACTGTAAAACATTCTAATAAGTTAATTTAGTCACTAAAAAAAGCCTCATTTGAGGCTTTTTGATATTTTGAACTTGTATATAATTTAAGTAACCCAAATTAGGTTAAGTCAGTTTGTTAAATAAAGCCTCCAAGTCTAAACCTTTGTGACCTAACATATCTCTGAGTCGACGTAAGGCTTCAACTTGTATTTGACGTACTCTTTCTCGAGTCAGCCCAATTTCTATACCTACATTTTCTAAGGTTGAAGGTTCATAACCTAATAGCCCAAAGCGCCTTGCTAATACTTCACGTTGCTTAGGATTAAGATCTTCTAGCCATTTGATAATATTGAGTTTGATGTCTGAATCTTGTAGATTTTCTTCAGGACCGTGACCTCTGTCATCCGCTATGACGTCCAGTAAAACCTTGTCGTTTTCACCACCTATAGGCGTGTCAACGGAGGTAATTCTTTCGTTTAGTCGCAGCATCTTGGTAACGTCATGAACGGGCTTATCCAGTGACTCAGCAATTTCTTCAGCTGTAGGTTCATGGTCAAGTTTCTGTGCCAGTTCTCTGGCTGCGCGTAGGTAAACATTTAATTCTTTGACTACATGAATAGGTAATCGAATGGTGCGGGTTTGGTTCATGATTGCCCGCTCTATGGTTTGCCTGATCCACCAAGTAGCATAGGTTGAAAATCTAAAACCTCGTTCAGGATCAAATTTCTCGACAGCGCGAATAAGGCCTAAATTTCCCTCTTCGATCAAATCAAGTAATGCTAAACCGCGATTATTGTAACGTCTGGCAATTTTGACTACGAGACGAAGATTACTCACGATCATACGTTTACGTGATGCTTCATCACCTTTTAAGGCTCTTCGTGAAAAATATACTTCTTCTTCGGCGGATAATAGAGGGGAAAATCCAATTTCGCCTAAATACAATTGGGTGGCATCGAGGTTTTTTGGCTTATCTTCTTTATTGGCTAAAATATCTTCTAACTGTTCTTCGGCTTTTTTTTCGGCCTTGGCAAGTTCTCGCTCTACGGCATTTTCAATATCGCTGAAAGCATCAACTTCCACTACAACTGTTTTTACTTGACTCATAATCATGACTCCTTAACGGTAGTGTTTCTCCAACTTCTCCTAATCTATTCTTTTTATTATTTATTGTTATTAGCAATTAGTCTTATCTCTTGGGTAGAAAACGCAAAGGATTAATGGATTTTCCTTTGTACCTTACTTCAAAATGAAGCTGAACCTTATCGGTTCCACTCCTACCCATAGTGGCAATTTTTTGGCCTGCCGTTACCCACTGCTGTTCTTTGACTAACATATTGTCATTATGTGCATAGGCCGTTAAATAAGCGTCGGAATGCTTGATAATGACTAATTTTCCAAACCCACGTAATGCATCGCCCGTGTATACTACTTTCCCATCGGCGGCTGCCAAAATTGGCATCCCAAGTTTCCCTGAAAAATCTAAGCCTTTGTTGCCTTGTTCTTTGGCCGAAAAACCACGTGAAACCGTTTCAGATGTAGGCCAATGCCAACTTTTAACTCGATCAGGAAATTGACCGGTAGCAGATCCAATTGGATCCTTGTTTACATTTTGTTCACTTTCACCATACGCCTGCTTTTTAGAAGGGTCAACAGCTTGATTTACAATTACTTTTGAAGTCTGACCAGTACTATTGTTAGACTTAAGTTGTATTGACTTTGGCAATTCGACTAGAGTCAAAAGTTGTCCAGGTCTTATCTGATAAGGGGGGGCGATGTTATTTATTCTTGCTAAGTCTCTATAATCGTTACCTGAATACCAAGCAATAGAATATAGGGTCTCGCCAGCTTTGACTTGATATGTCTTTGCTGAATAGGCTTGTTGTTCATAATCTCTAAAAGTTTTACCTTGATAAAGCTCTGAGACTGGGGCAGGTTGACTGCGGTTTGAGCAACTTATATTTATTACACAGCAAAATAAAACTCCAATATATATTGAAGTGTTTTTAGCGCAGGCTGTTTTGGGTCTAGATTTATCCATTAATGAGCAGTTGGTTTGTGGCCTATGTTTTCTAGCGCAATAACCATTACCATGCCTAATATCATCAATATTATGGCGTACCACATATAGGCTGGTTGCGAATAAAGTGTTTCAAAGGTGTGTGGCAATACATTATTTTGTACTAGAGGTATTTCTTTTCCATGGCGATCAATCACTGACTCAATAGTCTGTTTCCAAGGCCAAACCTTGTTTAAGGATCCCAACATAAATCCGCCTAACAAGGCTAAAGTCATAGTTTTGTAATGCTTAAACATCCAACTTAGTACATGTGAAAAACTCAATAAGCCTGCCACACATCCGCCTGCAAATAAACATAAGGTCAATAATTGCAATTCTTTCACCGCAGTTAACATAGGCGCATACATACCCAGTAGTAACAATATAAAGCTGCCAGATATGCCTGGTAAGATCATGGCACAGATAGCAATCATGCCTGATAGAAATACGATTAAAGGAGATGTTTCGATAGTAGTAGGGCTTATGGTCGTAATAAAAAACGCAGTCCCAGTGCCGACTAAAAACGTAGCAATAACGCCTACTTCCCATTTGTCGATATGTCGAACTAAAGACCAAACGGCAGCTAATATCAATCCAAAAAAGAATGACCATAACAAAATTGGATGGTTATCCAGAAGGTATAAGACTACTCGTGACAGGGTTAAAATACTCATGATAATACCACTGAACAATGCCAGAAGAAATCCACCGTTGATATGTTGCCAAGTGGGCTTTACTCCCTTTTGAAACAACATTTTCACAGCACTAACGCCGCATTGTTTAAGTGAAAATATGAGTTCTTCATATATGCCAGTCATAAAGGCAATGGTGCCCCCAGAGACACCAGGTACAGCATCTGCTGCGCCCATTAAAATACCTCTAGCGGCGACGCCTGCATAACCGGACTTTGTCCTTACTGTTTTCAAATAATATCTCCGGCAACCAAAGGCACAAATCTGACCGCTTCGATAATTTTTGATTCAAATTCACCATCACGTTTGGTAATGCAATGTAACTGCTGATTCTCTTCCCCAACGGGGATAATTAAACGGCCACCATCATTTAGTTGCTGTAATAACTCTTCAGGCATTGATCTAGCGGCGGCCGTGACTATGATTGCATCGTATGGGCCTTTGCTGCTCCAACCTAACCAGCCATCACCATGTTTCATTTTAACGTTATGCAAGTCCAACTGATTCATGCGCCGTTTGGCTTGAAATTGCAGAGTTTTTATTCTCTCGACTGAATAAACACTTTTGAATAATTGCGCCAGTACTGCTGTTTGATAACCTGAGCCTGTGCCGATTTCCAATACACTTTGAGCTTGGTTGTCAGACTCTAATAATAATTCAGTCATACGAGCAACTATGTAGGGCTGGGATATGGTTTGACCCTGACCAATAGGTAAAGCCGTATTTTGATAAGCTTTGTGTTTTAGGGCATCAGGCAAAAAAAGCTCTCTAGGCGTTTTAGCTATGGCGGTCAGCACTTGGGTATTGCTGATGCCTTCTTTATGTAAAAGTTGAGCAAGGCTTTCACCTTTGCGTAATGTTGATCTCATTGCTTGCCTATATTTTTATTATTAGGTGTGATTTTGTATGTTCTAACATTTTAAGTCTTGGTTTGGTTGTTATCTTGTACATCTAGTAATTCTCGCAGTACTGAAGTAGCAAAGGTGCCCGCGGGAAGTGAGAAGCATAGGTTTAATGTATCATTCGCCAAAGACCATTCAAGCTCACTTGGAAATAAGTTAATGGCCCTTCTTTCTTGTTTCAAACCTAAATCTTCGAGTGTTCGGGCAATAGCATGATGTTGCTTAGATAAACCGTGTTCGAACTGCAATGCATCAGATTGACTGGCTAATTGGCCTTTACCCCACAACGGAACAGTCAGGTATATATCCCGCTGTGCTAGGCGTTGAATAATACTGTTATCTATCTGAGGTGCACAGAAAAAACTATGACTACCAGCAAGTTGCATCACATCACCACACAAAGGTTTAGTTAGACAATCATTTTTCAATCTACTATTTAGCATTTCATTAAATAACCATGAACGCAGCGCAGAAATAGCCATTGAACGCTTATTTCGGTTACGGATAGTTTCGCCGTTGATCATTTTGTCAGCTAAAACTAAATTTCCGCCTCGAGGATCATGTTGGGTGTTTCCGAATCGCTGCGAGCCATAATAATTGGGTACACCGCTTTGTTTTATCCGTTGAAGACGTTCATCAATGCCAGATGTTGAACTGAGTTGTCTAAGAGTAATATTAAATCGATTACCTTTTAGTACTCCTGTTCTTAGTTTTTTATTGTGGCGTATGGATTTTAGTACTTCAGCCCCTGGCTCATTGAATTGAGTCCAGTCAAATTCACCTTTACCAGGAAGATGCACACTAAACCATTGTTCGGTTTGGGCGTGTTTGTCTTTTCGTCCTGCATAAGTGACGGCTCTTAATGGTAATTTCGTAAACTTGGCAATTTGTTCTGCTAAATAAGCAGTATTTAATCCTGTTTTACGTACCCACAAGTAGATATGTTCACCCTCGCCCAGAGGTTCATAACCTAATATCTCTGTGACTTGGAAGTCTTCAGCAGAGGATTTAAGTTGTCCCGAGATATTGAGTTTCGGATATTGGTACAGCCAATGATCTATTTGCATTTGCAGTCATCTACTTGCTGAGTCAATAAAACCACAGCATAAGCTGCAATACCTTCTTTACGACCTGCAAAACCTAAGTTTTCAGTCGTTGTGGCTTTAACGTTTATTTGACTAATATCGGCGCATAAGTCTGCAGCAATATTTTTGCGCATAAACTCAATATGAGGGGCCATTTTTGGAGCTTGAGCAACAATGGTCAAGTCTAAGTTTCCAAGCTGATATTGCTTATCTGTGATGAGTTTGTATACGTGGCGAAGTAAGTCGCGACTATCTACCCCAGCCAATGCGGGGTCAGTATCTGGAAAATGTTTTCCAATATCCCCTAGCGCTAAAGCACCTAACATTGCGTCACATAATGCATGTAACAGCACATCGCCATCAGAGTGGGCAATCAAACCCATATCATGGTCTATTGATACGCCGGCAATAACAATAGGGCCAGCTCCGCCAAATTTGTGTACATCATAGCCATGGCCAATTCGAATACTCATATTTTAGTCAAATTTCCTTTCATTACTCAGCTTGTTGTTGAGTCAGATAAAATTCTGCTAACAACAAATCTTCCGGTTGCGTGATTTTGATATTTGAGGCGCGTCCCTCAACTAAAATCACCTTTTCGCCTAAAAGCTCCATAGCAGAGGCTTCATCAGTGATCTTTGTATTTTGTCTATTTGCTGCATTTATCGCTTTTTTTAATAATGAAAGTCTAAAAAACTGCGGTGTTAATGCGTGCCATAAATTTTCTCTAGATTCCGTTTGTTTGACCATATGTTGTGTATTTATCTTTACTTCAAGCGCTCGCTTCATGGTATCGCGAACAGGTGTGGCTAATATCCCACCAACGCTTCCTTGTTCTGCTAATTGCAAAAGGGCAGTTAAATCTGTTTTATTTAAACAGGGGCGCGCGGCATCATGGACCAACACCCATTTTTCATCATCAGCTAGATAATTCAGCCCTGCCAAAACTGAATCACAACGTTCTTGGCCACCTATGACAAGCTCAATGCTCGGATGACGCGCAATGGGGAGTTGAGCGAAGGACGTATCGTTTGGACTTAGCACCACAATCACACGTTTAACTTGGTGATGTTCAAGTAAATTGGTGAGGGTATGTTCAATGATAGTTTTACCGGCAAGTTGCAGATATTGCTTAGGGCAATCTGCTTGCATACGTTTACCAATCCCGGCGGCAGGTACAACAACAGAATACTGGGGAAGTGAGGGCATAGAGGTTAATCGACTGAGGGCAAAATACGATAAAATGTTTCGCCTTGTTTTATTAGACCTAATTCATTTCTAGCTCGTTCTTCAGCCGCTTCCAAACCAATTTTTAAATCATGGATATCCGCTTTTAACAAACTATTGCGCTGCCTTAAATTGGCGTTTTGAGTAACTTGTAAAGCGACTTCTTTTTTTAAAATCATAAAGTCAGGAACGCTATTTTTACCAAACCATAAACGATATTGGAGCAAACAAAATAGAGTGAACAATACTGCCACTAGCCATTTCATAGTTTTTGTCTCCAATTCGTCGCCATTACCCTATTATGCAGCGGTTTTGTGGGGAGGGCTAGTGGTATCAAAAACCTTGTGTTGTCGCCTAGTGAGAGTAAGACAGTCTTGCTGCCTGAATTAGGCGACCTAAGGCATGTTTAGTCATTTGCCAAAAAGCTTTTTTAAGGCTTCTTTCTATCTGGTTTTAGCTTTAATTTGCCGGGCTTGGTTTATTCGGTAGCAATTAACCAAGCCCGACAAATTTAGAGCGACTATTGTTCCGCCAATATCGGTATTGGCGGTGAATTTTTAGGTTGATTTAGATAAACACTTTGGCTCAAATTAGTAGCCGGATTACATCCAATTATCGTTTCTTCGTCTTTTCTTAGGTAAGTAGGTAAGAATAATTCCTAAAAGCAAACTAATAACCGCAACAATTCCGCCGCGAGTGAACCATTCCATTTGTGCAGTTTGGTCATAATCGGCAAGGGTTTGCGTTATTTTTACATTTTCTTTTTCAGCATCACTTAGCTTCTTTTTTAAGTTAGTATTCTGAGACGTCAGATCAGCTATTTGTTGGTTAAGTAAATCATTACTTTGGCGTTGTTGGATGATTGTTTGTTCAGTTTCTTCTACTTGTTGTTGAAGACCAGGAACCAAAGCTCTAACGCTGCTACTGATACTAATAAATTCTGCATCAACCCAACCTGTACGCTGTTTATCATCAATTATTTCGACAAAGTTTTTCTCAGTGTCTTCTTGAAGCAAAGTGACTCGAGTACCGGCTACAACCGTTCCTAAAATTCGGAAGTTTCGTCCGGGCCCAGCATGTAGGTAAGTAAATAAATCATCAGAAATATAGCGAATTTCACCTTCGCTATCATTGGGTTCTTGGGCCAACGTCTGTGCACTTATAAAACAGCTAGCTATGCATAATAAAAATAAAACTATTCGCTTACGTATAATCAAAAAAATCTACTCCTAAAAATATGCCGTAAATGGTATTGCTTGGCTAAAAGAAAGGCAAGGGACTATTTACTTTTAAGCCGATAGAGTTGCTGGATTGGTGCGCTTTTGCGACAGTTCTTTATTGAATAGTCAGATTTGAACGGCTAAGGTAAGGCAAATACGCGGAATATACATTTATTAGCTGAAAAAAATTTTATGGAATACGAAGTTGAACTTAAATTACTTACCAATGAAGATGCTGGTGAGGTTATTGAAACAAAGTTGTTACCACAGCTCAATGCCAGCGTAACCAAAGAAGCGCTTATATTAACTAATCATTATTTTGATACCCCAGATAGAAGGTTACGACAGCACGATATAGGCTTGAGAATTCGTGGTAATAACCAAAAGTTCGAACAAACCTTAAAAACTGCAGGAAAGTCTATTGGTGGATTACATCAACGCCCAGAATATAACGTGTATCTCGATGAGGCAAAAAATCAAAATGTTAAGCTCCCTGATCTTAGACTATTTCCACTGTCGGCATGGCCAAAAACCATTGATGTTGATGATTTGCAGGGTAAAATTGAAACGCTTTTCACGACTCATTTTGCGCGCAAAGTCTATTTACTTGAATTCCCAAATGGCGACATTGTAGAGTTGGTGTGGGATCTAGGAGAGGTAACCTCGGGCGATAAAAGTGTACCCATTTGCGAAATTGAATTGGAACTTAAAAAAGGCAATACATCGGCGTTATTTGATTTGGCTAAGCGCCTTGTAGGTTTATTGCCAACCTCAATCGGTACAGATAGCAAAGCGGCACGTGGATATAACTTGCTCGACGGTTTGCCAGTTAAAAAATACCTGCAATATCAACAAAAACAGCCAGAAAACATACAAGCTGACGCTACAGTAGTTGCCAGTTTATTGACAACTTTGCTGCAGGATTTTCAAATGTTGTCATCTGAAATAAGACGTCAGTATAGCGAGGGGGTAGCAAATAATATCAAGCAAGTACTCATTGCTTTGGTCGAAAACTTAGCGAAATTTAATCAACATTTCCCCTGTCCACCTTTAAACAGTATTCACATCCAGCTAAAAACCTTGGTCAATGGCTGGTCTTTAGTTATACAACAAAACAATAAAGATGCCGTTTGTGAATTGTTGAACCAAGCGCAAACAACCCAGTTGCAATTGGATATAGTGCAGTGCTTAGTTGAACGGCCTTGGTTTTCTGAGGATTAGTTATTTATAAAAATGATTGAGTTAATCGGTTTTTTATACTTTACCTACACTAATAACAAACAGATTATATAAGTAGAAAAACAAATTAAGGCGATGACCTTACTTTTTGTTAGCCCTAACTGCTAGATAGTTGTTGGTTAATATCCCTACAAACCTATAGGAGCGCACATGAAAGCGTCTGATTTATTTGTAAAAGCCCTTGAAGCCGAGGGTGTGGAATACATTTTTGGTATTCCAGGTGAAGAGAACCTCGACTTATTGGAATCTTTGCGAGCGTCACCCATCAGACTTATTTTGACCCGTCACGAACAGGGCGCAGGATTTATGGCTGCCACCTATGGTCGATTAACCGGTAAAGTCGGCGTATGTTTATCAACACTTGGCCCTGGGGCGACGAATCTTGTTACTCCTGCAGCATATGCACAATTAGGTGCCATGCCAATGTTAATGATAACCGGGCAGAAGCCAGTTAAAACCAGTAAACAAGGGCGCTTTCAGGTGATTGATGCTGTAGATATGATGCGTCCTATTACCAAATACACAACACAACTGGTCAGTGGTGACCGTATTCCTTCAGCTGTGCGTGAAGCTTTTAGATTGGCCCATGATGAACGCCCCGGTGCCACCCACATCGAATTACCTGAAGACATTGCAGCTGAAACCACTAGTGCTTACTTATTGTCACCTAGCGTAAGTCGACGTCCTATTGCCGAATATAAAGCGATTAAAAGAGCTGTCGAAATGATTGAAGCGGCTAAGTCACCCTTGTTGCTTATTGGTGCTGCTGCTAATCGTAAACTAACCTCGAAAATGCTTAAAGAGTTGGTCGATAAAACCGGCATTCCTTATGTCACTACTCAATTGGGTAAAGGTGTACTTAACGAAAGTGATGAGTTGTTTATGGGCAACACAGCCCTATCATCGGGGGATTTTGTGCATCGAGTCATTGATAGCGCCGATTTAATCATCAATGTTGGTCATGATGTGGTAGAAAAACCGCCTTTCTTTATGAAGAATGATGGGCGACAGGTTATTCACATAAACTTTGAGCCAGCAGCGGTTGATCCCGTGTATTTCCCGCAACTAGAAGTGATTGGCGATATTGCGAATACTATCTGGCAAATTAAAGAACAAATTGTCGCCAAAGCCAATTGGGATTTTAGTTTTTTCCTTAAAGCCCACAGTGCTTACATTGAGCATAAAGCTGAAAGTGAAAATGATGACCGATTCCCGATTTTACCTGAGCGTTTTGTTAGAGATATTCGCAGAGCCATGCCAGATGATGGCATAGTCACGCTCGACAATGGTGTTTATAAAATTTGGTTTGCACGAAATTACCCCGCTGCCTTGCCTAACACCTTATTATTAGACAATGCTTTGGCCACCATGGGCGCAGGCTTACCTTCGGCTTTGGCAGCTAAAATGGTGTATCCAGATAAGCCGGTGATCTCAGTATGCGGTGACGGTGGATTTATGATGAACAGCCAAGAATTGGAAACCGCGGTTCGTCTCAAACTGCATGTAGTGGTGATCATTCTGCGTGATGATGCTTACGGCATGATCAAATGGAAACAAGCTAACATGGGATTCGAAAACTATGGCTTAGATTACGGCAACCCAGATTTTGTTAAATATGTAGAAAGTTATGGTGGTAAAGGCTGGCGTATTGCCGCTGCCGATGAGCTACTTCCACAAGTGCAAAAGTGTTTAGCAGAACCTGGTGTGCATTTGATAGATGTACCAGTGGATTATTCCTTAAATGATAAAACCTTAAATCACACGTTACGCCAGCGTAGTGAAGCTATTTAACCCAGATATTACTCAGGAGAATTTATGTTAGCAAAAGCTTACCCTTATTATCTGGCTAGTGAAGCCGTATTTGCCAATCAAGATTTGGCGATAACCAATAAATACACCAATGAAGTGGCGACTTACACTGCCCTTGCTGATGCAGACGTTATAGATAAGGCTATTGCAGCCGCAGAAGCCAGCCAGCCATTATTAAATAAAATGGCGCCTTACGAACGCCAGAATATTCTTAATCATTGTGTAAAACGTTTTGAAGAGCGTTTTGATGAATTGGCCTATGCTTTATGTATTGAAGCAGGCAAACCAATCAAAGATTCTCGTGGTGAAGTAACCAGGTTAATTGATACCTTTAGAATTGCAGCTGAAGAATCGGTGCGTATGCATGGAGAAGTCATAAATCTAGAGATTACGCCTCGTGCAAAAGGTTATACCGGCATGTACAAACGTGTGCCTATTGGTCCATGTTCATTTATCTCACCTTTTAATTTCCCGTTAAATTTAGCCGCACATAAGGTGGCGCCAGCTATAGCAACAGGTTGCGCTTTTGTTCTTAAGCCAGCTAGTAGAACGCCGCTAGGTGCGCTTATTATAGGTGAAATTTTAGCAGAGACTGATTTGCCAAAAGGGGCTTTCTCAATTTTGCCTTGTAGTCGTGACGGTGCGGATTTATTTACAACTGATGAAAGATTTAAGCTTCTTAGCTTCACTGGCTCACCACAAGTAGGTTGGGAGTTAAAAGCCAAAGCGGGTAAAAAACCGGTGATCTTAGAGCTAGGTGGTAATGCTGCTTGCGTAGTTGATGCTGATTCAGACCTAGACGATGCCATCGAACGAATTGTATTCGGTGCTTATTATCAGTCTGGCCAAAGTTGTATCAGCGTGCAAAGAGTCATAGTGCATGAGTCTATTTATGAAGATTTTAAACAGCGCTATACAGATAAAGTTGCCAATTTAGTCCATGGCGATCCCCTTAATGAAGACACTTTTATTGGCCCGATGATTTCAGAATCAGAAGCAACACGCTTAGAAGGTTGGGTCCAAGACGCAGTAGCAGCAGGCGCCACACTCTTATGTGGAGGTGAGCGAAAAGGTAATATGCTACAAGCCGCTTTGCTTGAAAATGTGCCTAAAGAAGCAGCCATTAACACCGAAGAAGCCTTTGGGCCTGTTTCTATCATCAGCTCATTCAGTGATTTTGATGCAGCCTTAAAAGAAGTCAATAACAGTCAATTTGGCTTACAAGCCGGTGTTTTCACAAGGGATATCTATAAAGCACACAAAGCATGGGATGAACTAGATGTGGGTGGTGTTGTAATAGGTGATGTACCCAGTTGGCGAGTCGACAACATGCCTTATGGCGGGGTAAAAGAGTCAGGTCTAGGTCGCGAAGGCATAACCTTTGCTATGGAAGATATGACCGAGATTAGATTGATGGTTTTAAGAACTCCTAGCTAACGTTTGAGATTAGTTAACTATTTAGCGATGAATTTGGGTTTAATACCCAGATTTATCGCTATTGAAAAAAGCCTGGAGTATTTCTCCGGTAAACTCTTTTCTCAAATAAAATCCTCTTGGTCTGGTGTTAATAACCTGACCATTTTTACCCACTGCTTCTGTTAGCGCATTGCCATTGGCAGCCTTAGGGCGTAATTGTAGGTATTGACCATGCCTTGCAGTAATATTTTCAATTTGACCAAGGGCTATCATTTCCATCAACTCTTCCCAGTCGCTACGTAATTGATTATCTTGTTCTATATCGGGCGACCATAAGAAGGGCGTCGCTATGCATCTATCTTGTGGGGCTACTTCTCTTCTGCCATCGATAGGTACCCAGAGTACTTGTTGGATCTTATTTTTGACGCTGCTAGTTTGCCACTCTATGCCAGCTATATTGGTTAGTGGGGCAAAACAAACGTAGGTTGTTTCTAAAGGTTTGCCTTGTTCGTCTATGGGAATGGTCTTTAATTCAATCCCTAATTTGGCAAAATCTTGTTGGGTCTTAGAGCCTGCACTGGCGCCAAGGCAAAATTCAATGAGTTGCCCTGTCCAACCCTTTTCTCGTTTGAAGTTTTTGGGCACTTTTACATGAGCCAATTCTGCGACTTCACCTAGGGTTAATCCTGCCAGCGCTGCCGCTCTTTGCATTAGCTCTTGGATAGTTTTAGGTTCGGCTTTTGGCATCTTAAATATTTTCATTTGCACACTTTTACTTTTCGAATACTTTTTTTATTCCTTTGAATACACGGTAGTTTATGGAAGAATGCATGACATTAAAAGAATTGAGTTCTCGGGAGTCTAAGTGATTGATGCCGAAGGATTCCGCGCCAATGTTGGTATAGTGATTTGCAATGAGTTAGGCCAGGTTTTTTGGGCAAGACGTTATGGGCAACATTCTTGGCAGTTTCCGCAAGGCGGAATCGATGAAGGTGAAACTGCCGAACAAACAATGTATCGCGAACTCCATGAAGAAGTAGGTTTAAAGCCAGAACATGTAAAAATTCTGGGTGTCACCAAAAATTGGTTGCGTTACAAACTGCCTAAGCGATTGGTTAGGCAGGGAAGCAATCCTGTTTGTATTGGACAAAAGCAGAAGTGGTTTTTACTGCAACTTGTCTGTAAAGAAGAGGATGTGGATTTATTACAATCAGGCCATCCAGAGTTTGACGACTGGCGCTGGGTAAGTTTTTGGTATCCGGTGCGTAATGTGGTGTCTTTCAAACGAGATGTATATCGCCGTGTGATGAAGGAATTTTCACCTACAGCTATGCCAGAAAGTGTAGTGCAACATCAAGGTGGCTTTCAAAAATCTAAACGGCGTAGAAAGGCTTAGGGTCTACAGACCCTAATTAACCAGATATACATGAGAGATAAATAAGTCTAATGCTAACCATGCTCAAACGTATCGTTCAGGAAGTAAATCAAATCCCTGTATTTGATGATGCGTTAAGCTGTTTGGCAAATAGGTTAATAGAAGCTTTAAAAGTCGACTCATGCAGTATTTACTTAGCCGATTACGATCAACAACATTTTATGTTGGTGGCGACTGAAGGTTTAGCAAAAGCTGCCGTAGGCCAAGTTTCTGTTGGTTTCTCTGAAGGTTTGGTTGGCCTAATTGGCCAACGTGAAGAGCCTCTCAATATTAGCGATGCTCAAAGACATCCTCGCTTTAAGCATTACCCCGAAGTACAGGAAGACAATTACCACGCTTTTTTAGGTGCGCCGATAATCCATCAGCGCAAGGTCTTAGGCGTATTAACTCTGCAGCAAAAACAAAAAAGACGCTTTAGTGAAGACGAAGAGGCGTTTTTGGTAACACTTGCGATGCAATTGGCCGTTGAAATTGCCAATGCTAAAGCGCGCGGTTCGATTAATCTGTTACAAGAAAATATCCCTAAAGACTGGCAAAAATCTCTAAAAGGCGTGCCAGGCTCGTCAGGGTTAGCCAGTGGCGTTGGTTATTTACAAGACATGATGGTCAGAATTCACAGTCATGTACCTAAGCGTAATGATAATCAGCAGGAACAAATTCAAAATTACCGCCAGGCAGTGAAACAAACGCAGGCGGACATGGCTGTGTTATCTGAGCGAATGCAAGGTGAAGTGCCTGAGGATGTGCGCGCTATTTTTCAGCTTTATTACCACCTACTCGATGCAAACAGCTTAGGACGAGACGTCGAAAAAGAGATTAAATCTGGATGGGATGCTCCTACCTCTTTAAAAATGGTTGTAGAGAACTATGTTCGTCAATTCCAAGCTATGAATGACCCTTACATGCGCGAACGTGCTGTAGATGTTGAAGACATGGGTAATAGGGTGTTGGCTAATATATTAGGGATTACAACTGACAAAAACGAAAAGCGAGAGATCCCAGAACAAGCCATTCTCATTGCCGAAGAAGTAACTGCTGTGATGTTGGCCGAGTTTCCTAGTGAACAACTCAAAGGCATAGTCTCGATGCGTGGTTCCAACAACTCCCACGCGGCTATTATGGCAAGAGCTATGGGTGTGCCTGCAGTCATGGGGCTGAGCAATGTGCCAATCGCTTTGTTGCACGATAAAGAAATTCTACTCGATGGCTACACTGGTGATGTGATTGTTTCTCCAAATGGTACCATTAGACGTGAATTTGACCAGTTAGTGCTTGAAGAGCAATTATTATCTGAGCGAATTCATGCTGAAGATACATTGCCTGCAATCACTACCGACAACTGCGAAATTCGATTGTTTACTAATGCGGGTTTGTCACTTGAAACAGAAAAAAATGATAATCCTTATTCTGATGGCGTAGGTCTGTTTCGTACCGAAATCCCCTTTATGATGCGTGAACGATTCCCTACTGAACATGAACAAGTAGAGTTATACCGAAGCTTACTTGAGGCCGAACCCAATAAGCCTTTTACCATGCGTACTTTAGATGTAGGGGGAGATAAACCTTTACCTTACTTCCCTATTTCCGAAGAAAATCCTTTTCTTGGCTGGCGGGGAATTCGCTTAACTTTAGATCACCCTGAAATTTTATTAGTGCAAATTCGAGCAATGTTACGAGCCAGTATTGGTTTGCAGAATTTGAGTATTATGTTGCCAATGATCACCTCAGTAAGTGAAGTGAGCGAGGCTAAGCGTCTTATCCGCCAAGCGTTTTATGAGGTTGAAGAAGAGGCCCAAGAGCAGGGTGAAGTCCTACATATGCCCAAAATTGGGGTGATGCTAGAAGTGCCTGCCGTTTTATATCAATTACCGCAGTTATCTAAAATCGTAGATTTTTTCTCTGTGGGCAGTAACGATTTGACCCAATATTTATTAGCGGTAGACCGCAACAATGCACGTGTGGCTGATTTATACGATAGTTATCATCCTGCGGTACTAAGTGCATTACATACTATTGCTAAACATTCCGACTTGTTGCAAGTACCTGTCACTGTCTGTGGTGAGCTAGCTGGAGAGCCCGGTGGCGTAGTTTTACTGCTTGCAATGGGATATAGAAAACTTAGCATGAACAATCATAATCTACTCAAAGTGAAGTGGATTGTTCGCAATATTCATCGGGGCAGTGCGGAGCAATTGTTGGCCAAGGTATTAACCTTAAATAATCCTCAAGATGTACGAGAAGAAATAAACCTGTATCTTGAGTCCGTTGGCTTGGGCGGTTTAGTACGCGCCGGTATATAAAAATTAAACTTTAAAGTATTAAGAGATTAAGAAGCATGCAACAGTATTTACAGCTAATGCGCCATGTATTAGACACAGGTGTCAAAAAAGAAGATCGCACTGGTACAGGCACTCTCAGTGTGTTTGGCTATCAGATGCGTTTTGACTTAAACGCAGGGTTTCCATTAGTCACCACTAAAAAATGTCACATGCGCTCCATTATTCACGAACTGTTATGGTTTTTAAAAGGTGAAACTAATATCGCCTACTTAACCGAAAATAATGTAAAAATCTGGGACGGGTGGGCCACAGACGATGGTGAGTTAGGTCCAGTTTATGGTCAGCAATGGCGTAGTTGGGAAGGCGCAGATGGACAAGTTATAGATCAAATTAGTGAATTAGTTGAGCAAATTAAAAACAACCCGGATTCAAGACGTTTAATTGTCAGTGCTTGGAATCCATCTGTACTGCCTGATACAACATTTTCACCAAAAGAAAACGCCCTACAAGGCAGGCAGGCATTACCACCTTGTCATACTATGTTTCAGTTTTATGTATTAGAAGGGAAGTTATCTTGTCAGCTATACCAGCGAAGCGGCGATATCTTTTTGGGTGTTCCTTTTAATATTGCTAGTTATGCATTGTTAACTATGATGTTAGCGCAAGTCTGTGGTTTACAATTAGGTGATTTTATTCATACCTTGGGCGATGCACATTTATATGTAAATCACCTAGAACAAGCAAATTTACAGTTAAAACGTCAACCCTATCCCTTGCCGAAAATGATAATCAATCCTAATGTTAAAGATATCTTTGCTTTTGATATCAAGGATTTCGAATTAAAGGACTATCAAGCACATGACCACATCAAAGCACCTGTGGCCATTTAATTAGTTAGCTTAACAGCTCTGAACTAGGTGATAATGTCCATATGACTACCGCTGTACTTATTTGTGATGATTCGCGTTTTGCTCGTAATCAAATGCAAAGAACTATTCCAGATGCATGGGATGTTGAAATAAGCTTTGCTGAACATGGACTGGAAGCCTTGGAAATGATCCGCGCAGGTAAAGCGGACGTGCTGTTTCTTGATTTGAATATGCCCGTTATGGACGGTTATCAGACCATGCAGGTAATCAAGGATGAAGATTTACCCACCATGGTTATTGTAGTGTCTGGTGATGTTCAACCTGAAGCGCGCGCTCGGATGTTAGCGCTTGGGGCACTTGAATTTATTCGCAAGCCGACCGATAACGCTAAATTGATAGAGGTTCTTAATCAGTTTGGCTTATATTCAGGGAAAGCTTCAGCCACTAAACGTGCTGAAAAAGTGATACTGCCTGCAAAAAATTCTCATTTAGAAAAGTTAGATGCTTACCGTGAAATGGCCAATGTGGCCATGGGCCAAGCGGGCGAAAGTCTAGCTAAGTTGTTAGGTGAGTTTATCAATTTACCTATCCCAAATGTCAATTTGATCACCAATACTGAATTACATATGGCCATAGCTGATATTCAGCGCAATGAGAGTGTTTCTGCAGTCTCTCAAGGTTTTATAAGTGCAGGTATCAATGGAGAAGCGCTAGTTATTTTCAACGATTCTAATTTTGGCAATATGGTTAAACTTCTTAAATATACAGATGAAAAAAGTAGCGCTTCTTTAGAGTTAGAAGCGCTGATGGATGTATCAAATATTTTAATTGGTGCATGTTTACGAGCTCTTTCGGAACAGTTGCACTCAGTATTTAGTCATAACCACCCGATTATTTTGGGTAGGCACTGTGATTTGGATGATATCCTCAAAACGACCACCCATAGAAAAGAAGATATGTTAGCAATCGAAATCGCCTATTCGATTAAGAGTCAGAACATAAATTTTGATTTATTGTTGTTATTTCCTAACAAATCTATCGATTTGGTATTCGATAAACTTGTTACATCTAATTCTTAAGGTCTAATTTTATGGCAGTTGACAGCAGTTTGGCAGAAATGCACTGGAAACATGACCTCCTTGGTTCGATTGAGGTGGGAATTGTTGTTCTGGATAAAGAATTTAATGTGAAGGTGTGGAACCAGTTTATGGAAAACCACAGCAGCATTGTTCCGGGAATGATCCAAGACAAAAATTTATTTGAGTTTTTTCCAGAAATAGATAATGAGTGGTTTATGCGTAAAGCAGCTCCGGCATTTTCTTTGAAGAGCCCTGTTTTTATTATTTGGGAACAACGTCCGTATCTGTTTCATTTTGATTGTAATCGTCCCATCACTTCTCAAGCCAATTATATGTACCAAAATATTACTATCTTTCCATTGGCGTCTTTGACGGGGCAAGTGGAGCAGGTATGTATAGTAATATATGATGTGACAGACGAAGCATTAAGCAAATTGGCAATGCAATCACTTAACGCCCAGTTAGAGAATATTAACCGAGTAGACGGCTTGACGGGACTTTACAACAGACGTTTCTGGGAAGAACAGTTTATTATGGAGTACAAAAGAAATCACCGTAGTAAAAACCCTTCGGCACTGATTATGTTGGATATCGACCATTTCAAAAAAGTGAATGATACTCATGGGCACCCTGCAGGTGATGAAGTGCTTAAAATCGTCGGTAGTATCATCAAAAAAGCAACGCGAGAAACCGATATTGCTGGTCGTTATGGAGGTGATGAGTTTGCCATAATATTGCCCGATACACCTGCTGCTGACGTAGAGTTTGTCGCAGAGCGTATTCGCCGGTTAGTTGAGAAATGCACTGTGGTTTATGATGAAGTAAATATTTCAATTACAATCAGTATTGGCATTGCTGGATTTAAGCATAACTTTACAGATAACATCCAATGGTTGGATAGCGCTGACAAAGCTTTGTACCAAGCAAAAAATTCAAGTAGAAATCGAGTTATACTTTCTGAATAAACTTAGTGATTGTCTGCACCTTTTAATAATAATAACAAAAGCTCCACCTATTAATGACCAATAAAACTTTCAAAGAAGCCATCCTCAACAAACGGATGCTAATATGTATTACGACTGGATTTTCTTCTGGATTGCCTCTTTATTTACTCATTCAATTTGTACCTGCATGGTTGCGATCTGCAGATATTGACCTTTCAACAATAGGCTTAATCAATCTGGTTTTGTTTCCTTACACATGGAAGTTTTTGTG
This sequence comes from Paraglaciecola arctica BSs20135, assembly GCF_000314995.1. Taxonomy (GTDB): domain Bacteria; phylum Pseudomonadota; class Gammaproteobacteria; order Enterobacterales; family Alteromonadaceae; genus Paraglaciecola; species Paraglaciecola arctica. The sequence continues at coordinate 246,644 of NZ_BAEO01000055.1, forward strand.
GTCTCCTGTTATGGACCGTTTTGTTTTACCATTTTTTGGACGACGTCGTGGTTGGATGTTTGTCACACAAATTATGTTAATCACTCTAATGAGTGCATTGTCTTTATTTGATCCAGCTACAGAACTCACTCACATTATTTTGATTGTTTCGGCTATTTCTTTTTTCAGTGCAAGCCAAGATATTGTAATAGATGCCTACCGAAGAGAAATTTTGCCAGATGATGAATTAGGTGCTGGGAATGCTTTCTATGCCCAAGCATACCGGTTGTCATCATTTGTACCCGGGTCGTTGGCAATGATTTTGGCAGGTTTTTTCCCTTGGTCAGTGGCGCATTTGAGTATTGCTGTTTTTATGCTGGTGGGCTTAATTACAACACTTTTGATTAAAGAGTCATCCAAACCCGGTGATGAACCTCAAACATTGCGTATTGCTGTCATCGAGCCTTTCAAAGAGTTTTTTCAGCGTGATGGTTGGCAACAAGCAGTTTGGATGTTGCTGTTTCTTATTTTATATAAGCTTGGAGACAGCATGGCGACAGCATTGGAAACCCCATTTTTTATGGATATGGGTTTTTCGACCGTAGAAATAGGTTCAATAGCAAAAATATCCAAGACAATTGGCGCCACCGTAGGAACAATTTTGGGTGGCCTAGCTATGATTAAGTTAGGCATTAACCGAAGTTTATGGATTTTTGGGGTATTTCAATTGATATCCATATTAGGTTATGTGCTGTTATCCATTGTTGGATACAACCATCTCGTTTTAGCAATTGCGAGCGGTTTTGAATATTTAGGCGTTGGACTAGGTTCAGTTGCACTAATAGCCTATATGGCAAAATCGACTAATAAAAATTTCACAGCTACTCAGTTTGCTTTATTTTCTAGTATTGCGGTGATCCCACGTACTTTTGTGAGCGCGACTACAGGTTTCATAATTGAGTCATTTGGCTACACACAGTTTTTTATCATTTGTTTTTTCTGCGCTTTGCCGGGTATGTTGATGTTGCTAAAAATAGCCCCTTGGAATAGTAAGCCGGAAGAACCTGGTCGTATTGAAAGAACGAGCTAAGGTCTGATCCCAATGCAGTCCAATGGCATTGGATAATTGCCTTCACTTTCCAGACAATCTAGGCAGGTCTCTAGTTCACCCCTTAGGTATGGATCTTCAATTAGTGAGCGTTGAGGCCAGTATTGCAATTGATGTAATAAGTGCCAAAACACTTGTTCGGTTTTTTCGTAAGGTAGGTGTTTGCCTTTTTTGATTTGTGACCATTCTTCTAGGGTATCCCAAAAAAACAAATCTAATTCTGAGTAAGGAATTTTATGTTGCAAGAAGCCTCGAACAAAAAATGCCAGTTGTTTGGATTTTCTCTGCACAAAATTGCTAACATTAGACACGAATAAAAAACCATTCTTTGAATATGAGAATTATTCACAGTATAGCAGAATTTATTTTTTTCCCGAAAATGAAGATAAATTTATACTCTCTTTACAATACATCCATAACTCAGGTTAATTTACCACCCCATATGACTGATCCAGCCATAAATTTCCTTGCTAAGATAGGCACTATGTTGCTGAGGCATATTAAACCCGAGTAATTTTCGTTGCCGGTATTGTAGTTTTAATGATTTTATTGCTGCTATTTCACGGCGAGCAACTGTCTCTCTTGCCCATCCGTTATCCCGTCCACTATACAGGTCCAGTACTGGCATTGGGGTGTTAGCAATCCATTCTGGCAGGTGCCTATTGTGCTTTCTATCTGGCCAATAGGGACTGATTACAACAAAAGCGTCAGGGGCATCTAAGGTTTTCTCAGCATAAATTTTACTTAACCAAGCGGCACTTGTACCTTGGCTGATAACCATAAAAAATCCAGGGTACTCTTGAGATTTTTCGATTGCAGCTTGTAAAAGTGAAGTTAGTTGTTGTTCGTGTTTTATAAATGCCTGGGTATTTATGATGGTAGCTGCGGACTTACTGATATCTAACTCTGTTATTAACTCAATTGGGTTGGTTACTGGCGTACCCCCTGAAGTGTTTATTTCCGTTTCATCTGAAGTTGCTGCATCCTCTGTTGCTGCGGTTTCTTCGACTTCTTCGACTTCTTCGACTTCATCATTAATAGGATTAAAACCAGCGTCTGGAGCTGGCAGCAAGATGGTGACCCAACCAATTTTGTTAAGTTCTGTGGCTAAAGCAGCGAAACCTTCTTGGCTTAGTATGGGAATACCGCTATCTGCAACCATCACTGCAAACCCTCGAGTAATAGCCGTGGTGTTTTCTTGTAATACATAAATAATTGCTTGATCGTTAATGTCAAAACTTTGGTAACTATCAGCAAATAACCCACGCTTAATATCCAATTGTCTTAACAATTGACTATCAGGGGCCGCAAAACTGTGGGAGCACAGAGCTGCGAGAATAAAAACAAGTAGAAATTTAATAACGATAATGACTCTGAATAAGTATCTCAAATAGGGTATCGGATAGTATTCAGTAGTTCTTTAATTTTGCACCCTTTATTGTTTTATTGTTTTATTGTTTTATTGTTTTATTGTTTCGTCAATAATGGGTAATTCAAAAAGGCACCTGAGACTCAAATCGTAAAGTTTGTTCGGTAACTGGATGGCGAAGCTTAAGAACACCCTATGTAAATTGAGTCTATTGGCCATATGTCAGTGCCTATTTGGGATTGTTCACTATCAACCTGACTGCTTCTAGATTTAACTTCGCTTCACCCATGATATTTTCAAGACTACTAATTTGATTGGCGACATGTTCAATTTCTTCATCACGGATCGCAGGGTTCACTTTTTGTAAGCTTTGTAATCTTGCCAATTCATCACCTAACAATTCCTGCATCTGGCTTATTCGTCTAGTTTTTACCAATTGTGATTCTTGCTCGGCTTGTTGTTGTGCATTATCTAAACATTTTTCCACCTGAGTTTTTAACGCACTGATTAACTGGTTGCCCATTTTAGGTAATACTGACTCTAATTGAATAAATTGTTTGTTTATCAATTGTAAGTTGGCATCAATACAAATCTTAATGGGTGTTGGCGGTAAAAATCGTGACAGTTGTAAGCCATGTGCCGCTTTTGCCGAAAGAACAAATAGGCATTCTAGCCAATAGGCGCCAGCGGGTTTGCTTTTATCTTTACAAAAAGCGATAGAACTTTTGCCAATCACGTCTGTGGTCAACATATCCATAGCATGATGGATCATAGGGTGATCCCAACTTAGGAAAGTAACATGCTCCAATAGTGTTGCCGTTGTGCGTTCATAGGTAATGGTCATGCCTTCTTCGTCCAGACCAGGGAGAGGGCTAATCATGGTTTCGGTAGGTCGCAATATATAGCAACTCTCGCCTTCGTCTTCTTGCAACAAACCAATGGCATCAAATAATCGAGTCATAAATAACTCCAGCTTAGGAGACTGCTCTGCCTGTAAAATTTGTTCTAAAAAGGCATCGATTCGACCTTGACCAGATGAATTGAGTTCTAGCAATTTATCTCTACCCTGCTCAAGTTTTAACTTGAGTTCGCGATGTAGGCTAGCGGTTTGATTAATTAGTTGCTCTGACTTATGAATATCTTTAGGTTCTTGAATACAGGCATGTAACAGTTCTTGGGTTTCTTCATAGACAGTCATACCAGTGGGACAGGTATGTTCAAATGCGCCCAACCCTTGATGATACCAATCAAGTAACACCTGTTGCGCACTCATATCAAAATAGGGCACATGAATACAGACATCGTGTTTTTGGCCGATGCGATCAAGACGCCCGATACGTTGCTCCAGAAGATCAGGCACTAAAGGTAAATCAAATAAAATAAGGTGGTGGGCAAATTGGAAGTTACGCCCTTCACTGCCTATTTCACTACAAATTAGCACTTGAGCGCCGTCTTCAGACTGAGCGAAATAATTGGCTGCTCTGTCGCGTTCTACAATACCCATGCCTTCATGAAATACAGTTGAACGTGTGCCAGCTTTGACTCGTAACGCCTCTGATAATTGCAATGCGGTACTGGCATTGGCACAAATTGTTAGGACTTTTTCGCCCTTTAATAATTTTAACTGAGAGATAAACCAGTCAACCCTAGGATCGAAATTCACCCATGTATTAATCACGTCTGGGTGCCTTTCTGGGGTTAACTGTAACTGTAGGTTGTGCGGATCTTCTGACAGTAATAAGGAATATTCGATAGGCTGAATTAATGAATAGCCAAATAATTTTCTAGTTGGAAAACCACTTACCCCAGCGCGACTGTTTCTAAATAACAATCTTCCCGTTCCGTGCTGATCTAATAAAGTGTGCAGAATTTTGGTCTTAGTTTCTGGCGTTGATAAATTGATGTCTTTTAACATCTCAGGTTCAGCAAATTGGCTGATAGCCTGAATATTGTCATCACTAAGTTTCTTACCACTCAGCAAGGGCCCAATAGCCGTCGCCAATTGACTATACTGTTTTTCCTCAGCTACAAAGCTGTGATAGTCATGAAAACGAGCAGGGTCGAGTAATCTGAGTCGAGCAAAGTGGCTTTCATGGCCGAGTTGGTCGGGGGTGGCGGTAAGTAGTAATACCCCTTTAGTGACATTGGCTAACCCTTCTATCACTTGATATTGCTGAGAAGGCTGGCCTTGTGACCAAATTAAATGATGGGCCTCATCTACCACCATTAAGTCCCACTCTGCCTCAAGTGCTTGTTGATAGTAACGACTGTTATGGGTTAAAAAATCCAGGCTACATATGATCAGTTGTTCTGCTTCAAATGGGTTACTTGCATCTTCAGACATGGCTTCACAACGTTCTTCATCGAACACTGAAAATGCTAAATTAACTCTACGTAACATTTCAACTAGCCATTGGTGTACCAAACTAGAAGGTACCACTATCAGTACTCGTTGGGCTCTGGCCGTGAGTAATTGCTGGTGGATAATTAACGCAGCTTCTATGGTTTTACCTAGGCCTACTTCGTCTGCTAATAATACTCTAGGGGCATGGCGTCCACCGACCTCAGAGGCAATGTGTAATTGGTGGGGAATAAGATCAACTCTTGCACCAACAAAACCAAGTAACGATGAGGTACTGTGGTCGAATTGATGGGTAAGGCATTGTTCACGTAAGTCAAACCATTTAGGGTCGTCGAACTGGCCATTTAATAATCGTTGTTCTGGTTGATTAAGTTGAAAATGATGATCGATAAAGGTTTCTTTTAGGGTAACAGCTAGGTTGTTATCAATTCGGTGTCCAATATAGGTTAGTTGATTATCTTTTTGCTGAACTTGATCAACCAGTAACTCCCAGCCTTCGTGACTTTTTACACTATCGCCAATCGCAAATTCTATTCGGGTTAAAGGGGCCGTCTGGGCTGCATACACACGGCTTTCGCCTGTCGCTGGAAACAGCACTGTGACTGTTCGCGATTCAATTAGTACAATGGTACCTAGGCCTAAATCAGTCTCTGTATCACTGAGCCAACGTTGCCCTAGGGCAAAATATTGTTGCTTAGCCATGGTCTTGTCCTCACCTATAGAATTGCTGTTATTAATACCCGCATTGCGGCGGGCGCGCATTGTAGCAAAAATTTAATATTTATACCCAATCCACCTCAAAATGACGGATTCAGCGGGAGTTTAAAGCGGTTTAGGTTAGGCGGCCATTTGCAGACCTAGTGGTCTAAGTCAAAAATGGCCAACGCAGCATAAATCGCTTTAAAACCCGCCCGAAGGGAACGACTGGGGCACTCCACTTCTTCGTTACGCCAATTCAGAAGGTGGCCGACATTCAGTCATTGACGCGCCTCGAATTGAAGCGCCCCAGTCGTTCTGAAACGCGCATTTTGAGATGGTTTGGGTATAACACTGTTTAAAAGTAGATGATTGTCTGGAGAAAGTGTTTTATTGTGGAAACGGGTTGTTGACCCGTGAAACCTGTAGTTAAGTATGTTTTTAGCACAAGTGTTTACTTTTCAAACCTCGGGCTGAGAAAAATCATGACTTAACTGGCAGGTACTTTATCTAAGTTCTACAGGAGAGACGGATGCCAAAAGAAAAAGCAGTAAGTTCAAAAATTTACGTTTTAGATACCAATATACTCCTACATGAACCCCTAGCCTTTTTATCCTTTAAAGAAAATGACGTTGTTGTCCCCATGACAGTTCTTGAAGAACTAGATTATATAAAAGACAGCAAAAAAGATGTCGCCCGAGACGCTCGCGTATCTATTCGCGCTATGGAAGACTTACTTCACGATGCTACACCTGAAGAGTTGATGCAGGGTGTATCAATGTTAGGTAAGGGAGCTGGGGAGTCAGCTCCAACAGGTAGTTTATCGATTTTTGTTGATCATGGTATGCCCGAGTCCCAGCAAGTTTTCACAAGTAACGAAAACGACAACCGTATTATTAATAGCGCGCTGTATTTACAAAAATCGCTACAGTCTAAGCAAGTAGTATTGGTAACCAAAGACATCAATATGCGTTTGAAGGCGAAGGGCGCAGGATTGGCTCATGTTGAAGATTATCGTACCGATCAGTTGATCACAGATATCAAATATCTATCTAAAGGTTATCATCAGTTTTCTGGCAATTTTTGGGATGAAGTTAAATCGGTAGATAGCCGTACTGAGGGCAGAGATACTATTCATAGCATTGAACGTAAGGTATTGCCAGAAGCTTACGTGAATGAATTTTTACTGGATGACAGTCAGAGTTTTGCAGGTTTAGTGGAGACTGTTACAGCCGATCATTTGGAAGTTTTAGATTTAGGTTATGAACGACTGATGGGGCGAAGAGCGTGGGGGATTACACCCAAAAATATTGGTCAAGCAATGGGCTTACATGCCCTTCTCGATCCACATATTGATTTAGTGATACTGACTGGTCCTGCTGGCAGTGGTAAGACTCTATTGGCTTTAGCGGCGGCGCTTGAAATGGTCGTAGAGAGAAATATGTATGACAAAATCATAGTCACTAGAAGCACCCCAGAAATCGCCGAATCCATTGGTTTTTTACCCGGCACCGAAGAAGAAAAAATGGCTCCTTGGCTTGCCGCTATTACAGACAGTTTAGAAGTGCTGCATAAAAATGATGAAAACGTAAAAGGCTCTATGAGTTACATCATGGAAAAAGCCAATATTCAGTTTAAATCAGTGAATTTTATGCGTGGTCGTAGTATTCAAAATGCCATAGTTATTTTAGATGAGTCACAAAATCTAACGGCTTCTCAATTAAAAACCATCATTACCCGCTGCGGTGAAGGAACTAAGTTAATTTGTAGTGGTAATTTGGCACAAATAGATAGTAATTACTTATCGGCAGTCACTTCGGGTTTAACCTATATAGTTGAGAAGTTTAAGAATTTTTCTGGCAGTGCCACGATAAACTTAGACGGTGTAGTACGTAGTAGGTTGGCAGAATTTGCTGAAGAACAATTATAACCATAAGGTTCAGATATTAGGTAAGTTCAGCGCGTGACTATCATGATAGTGGATGAGGTATGAGCAATATTAATATTCTATTGTTAGAGTTTTAAAACCGTCATGATGTCCTGCGTTGCCAACGTAGCAACTTTAGATAGTGGTAAATGGCAAATAACTAGAAGTAAGTCGGCCTAGTGTATTCATTCAATGCATATCTACAACAGCTGCTCTAATGTTTTTATTTCAACAAATTTTGGTCAAGCCAGAATAGCTTGATCGACTGAATGTTTAGCTTTTCATGCCCTCTTTAACTTGAATAAGCTTTAATTCTATTGATTTTGAATATAACCAATCAAATTGGTAAGGCCATTTGACTCTATGATTGCTCTAGTTGTAAAATCAATTTATTCATTAGGCAAATTCTTGTCTTTATAGTAATTACGAAGTAATGGCCGTTTATGAGAGTAAAATCAAAGCAATTAAATCAAATGTTTTTGCAATCAGTCGATTGTGTTAACGATACTACAGATGTTATTTATCCCTCCTATAAACGTGACGATATTAACATTGGCATTGTTCATTTAGGTTTAGGGGCATTCCATCGTTCTCATCAAGCCATGTATACCGAGCAGCTATTAAACCTACAAGGGGGAGGTAACTGGGGCATATGTGCAGTTAGTTTTCGTAATGAAGCATTACAAGCGCAGTTAAACAGTCAAGATTGTCTGTATACCATGGCGGTTTTAGATGTAGAAGACAGCTTTCAGGTAGTAGGGGCAATTAAAGAAGTGCTAGTGGTAAAAAATGAAGCTTCAGTTGTTTTGGAACGAATGGCTGCAGAAACCACTAAAATTGTTTCACTAACGGTAACGGAGAAAGGTTATTGTTTAAATACTGAAGGTGTTTTGGACGAAGCCCTACCTTCAATAATCAATGACTTAGCATCACCCGAAAATCCAAGTACTGCCATAGGTTTGTTAGTCGCTGCCCTTAATATACGTTTCAAAAACTCTATTAAACCTTTTAATGTTATTGCTTGCGACAACTTGCCTGACAATGGCCGAAAACTAAAGTCTGCGGTGATCCAATTTGCCAGCCATATCAGTAAAGAGTTAGCGCAGTGGATAGATAAAGAAGTGCAATTTCCGAATACTATGGTCGATAGTATTACCCCTAAAACCGAACAAGCGACTATTGACCTTATTGATATCAAGCTTGGTCTTGTGGATAGCGCGCCGGTTCAAAGAGAGTTGTTTACTCAGTGGGTTATTGAGGAGTGCCCTCATATTGAACGTCCAGAATGGGAGAAAGTAGGCGTTATCTTTACCGATAATGTTGAGTCTTTTGAAAATGCCAAACTTAGAATTTTAAATGGATTACATTCGGCACTTGCCTATATTGGTTTATTGGTGGGTTATGAAACTGTTTATCAGGCTATCTGGGATAAAAATATTAAATCATTTTTAGTGGGCCTTATTGATAATGAAATTATTCCCACAATTGAAGCACCCAAAGGCCTTGATTTACACGACTACTCCCGTGCCATTATCGCGCGTTTTGAAAATCCCAAAATTAAGCATTTACTGAGTCAGATAGCCTGTGATGGCTCAATTAAAATTCCGGTTCGTACTTTAGCGCCAATTCAAAACAATGTTTTAGCAAATAGAAGGTTTAAATCCTTATCTGTTGTTGTAGCTGCTTGGATACATTTCATAGGTTTTAGTTTTGTTAATAAACACGCTTTACATGATCCAAAAGCAAAAGAGTTATTTGCTGCAATGAGTGAGTTTCAAGAAAATGAAAATATTAAAGTTTTTTTAGAGGCTAGTGGACTGCTACCCGATACCTTAAAAAATAATGACAACTTTATAACCAATATCCAAGATGCATATGTTGATATTGCTAATGTCATTAAGAGCGGTGTTTTTAAGATTGACGCTTAATCAACATAAATTGAAATGAAAATACGGACAGTTTAAGAATTATTTAATGAGAACATTATGAGCCACAAAGAATGAGTCGCACCGATAACCGTTTTATTTTACATCCTGACCGTTTGTTTAGTAGTGATAAAACAGAGCGACCGATAAGTCGTTCATTATATAGCAGCATTAAAGATTTACCGATTATTAGTCCTCATGGCCAAACTGATCCTCGTTGGTTTGCTGAGAATAACTGTTTTAACAATGCGACTGAGCTTTAATTATTCCCGATCATTATGTTTTTCGGATGTTATATAGCCAAGGAATTACATTAGAGAGCCTTGGAATTCGAGCATTTGATGGAAGTGTTAGTGAAACTGATTACTTAAAAGTGTGGATGGTATTTGCACGTCATTATCATTTATTTTATGGAACGCCTTCTCGTGGATGGATGGATTATGTTTTTGTGAAGTCTTTGGTTTTGATGTTGAATTAAACGAAGCTAATGCAGAATACTTTTTTGACACTATCAATAAAGCATTAGCGACTGATTCCTTCCGTCCTAGAGAATTATCAAAACTGCTTAGATTAATTGTCTTAAAAATAATTTTATCATTTGTTTTTTTAAGCAACAAAGTTGTATTGGTGACTGAATCTAGTCGTGAACTAAGACGCGCTATTGCTTTAGTTTTATGGTTGTGAATAACAACAAAAGAGTAATCAGAGAATTTATATGATTTATATCGTAATGGGCGTAAGTGGTTGTGGTAAATCGACGCTAGGCAAGCTGCTTGGTGAAACGTTAACCTTACCTTTTTATGACGCGGATGATTATCATTTTCCAAAAAACATTAAAAAAATGGAGAATGGGATCCCATTAACTGATGAAGATCGTAAGCCATGGTTGACATTATTGGCGGATAAAATTAAACACTGGGAAACATTAGGTGGGGCAATATTAGCTTGCTCATCCTTGAAACAAATCTACCGGGATATATTATCTTCAACAACCAATGATGTGGTTAAGTTTATTTATTTAAAAGGAGATAAGGCTGTATTACATTCTCGCTTAAGTCATAGAGAATCACATTTTATGCCAGAAACCTTATTGGATAGCCAATTACAAACCTTAGAGCCTCCTCTAGATGCTATTACTATTTTAATCGAAAATTCTTTAGATGAAATGCTGGCTCAAACTCTAACAGAAGTTGGTTAATGGCTTACCAAATTTCTGTCAGTTAATCCTGAGAAGATTTTGACTGATGATAATGAATAAAAATGTTGATAACTTTATTGTTCAAAGGCAATAAAAGAGACATTTTTTTCTTCTTGGTGCTTATGTTTAGTGAATATTGTTAAGGCACTTCTTCAATACTAAACATATTACCCGCAATATCCCGGGCACTGCGGTTAGCAATCTCGCCCAAGGGGATTTTGGCGGGGCCTGTCGGCTCCATTAATAAATAGTCTGCACCCTCTATATCTAAGGTTTGTTCGTTGGTTCTAAAGGGTAGAGCTATGCCTAATAATGCATGGTTAGGTAGGTATACCATGATCATTTTCACTTCAGGTAATAACGAACGTATTAAGCTTGCCATTAATACCGTTTTGCTATCACAGTCCCCTTGGTTATTAGCCACTACGGATAATGGCGGTAAGTAGCCTGCGCCATTAGAGGTTAAGCGATTTTTTAATTCATTATAGGGAATACTTTGTACCCAACTTAGCACTAAATTTACATAGTTACGGGTTTCACTATTGGTAGGCAGTTTGTCATACACGGCTTGGGCTATAGGTTTTAGAGATGCGGTGTTTTCTTCTATATAGCGTAAGTGATCTGGTTTTATTGCTTGTTGTCCTAAATAAGTTTGAAAGTGACTGTAGTAATTATCTTGAAGGTATTGGTCTAGGGCTTTTTTCTTACTTTGATCCATCGATCTCTGCCATTTAGCAAATAGCTTGTCAGATCTGCTGGTGACTTGAATAAGAATATCTTGACCTCGATGCTGGATCTGTACTCGGGCTTCTCGTGGATCGATCTTACGTGCGGCTTTGTGTAATTCAATATAAACATATTGTTGGGCTAAGTCGGGAATGAATTTTTTGTGATTTTGGGTATTTACTTGGCGCAACGGCAATGTGAAGGTTATGTCTCTTGTTTGATCTTGATGATCAGACCAAGTGTAATTGAAACTCAGCTCTTTATTTTGTTTGGACTTAGCGAAGCTCAACTGTTGAGTAAAGCCACACATATGCACGTTTAAAAGCCCTAATATAATCCATTTAATATAGTGGCGAGATATCAGGTTCATAAATACGATTTTGACTATTACTCACTATCAGTAGTGGCGATTATATTAAACCTATCGTGGATACCATTTGTCACTACCACCTCAATTGGGGAACAACAAATTCGACAATCAACGATTTGTTGCTGATTCAAATCGTTGTCTTCATCAATTTCGAGGTCATTTGTGACCATGCAATAGGGGCAACTAAATTCTGCTATTTCGGTTAGGCTCATTTTTTCTTCCATAAAAAATATTACGATGCTGTACCTACATTTTACTCCAATAGCATATAAATGGATCGCTAATTTTAATATTTAACCCGAATTCAGGTTATTTAACTAAAACTAGAGAGATATTTTTTGAATTCTACATTTGCTAGTTTCCTGTCTTCGGCAATTTTTATCACGTCTTGGCGCTGATTTAATGTAGCCATAAGCTGTTTAGCACCCGGTGCCATCTCAAGTAAGTCAATAGCAAATAACTTTCCTGCCACTGCAGCAGCTAAGTCTGCACTATACAGAAATACAATGTCTGCTGCTGTTAGTTGCTCACCTGTCAAATAAGGACTGAATTGGGCGCAACGAGCCATACCTTCGATACCCTTACATAAAGCACGTTTAACTTCTTTCTTAGTAAGATCGTCTACTTTTTGTCCAAAAAAAGCTTCAGAGTGGCAACGCCTTGCGGGTAGCTCCAAATACAACTCTGCCATTTTAACCAACTCTTTAATCTTAGCTTTTTCAAATGCATTGCCAGGATACAAGGGTGTGTCTGGATAGGCTTCGTCTAGATATTCAAGGATGACATTGGTTTCAGTCAAAATACCTTGCTCTGTCTCTAAAGCCGGTACTTTTCCCATTGGGCTTTTGCTGAGGTATTCGGGTGTCTGATTGGGATAAAGGGTGACCGTTTTATATTCTACACCCTTAATATCCAAGGCTAGTTTGATCATATTGAAGTAGTTACTGACGTCAAAACCATAAAGAGTGAGCATTTTTTACCTGCGAACGAGTTATTTGAAGATTGTATATCTTGGTACAAGCATTCAATTCACTCAAGATGGTTTTATTGATGGTTAGGTATCACTGATTTTTAGGATCTACGTTATAATCCACACAATTAAATTTAAGAGTAATGTGTTATGCGAGTAATAGGTGTTGAATTAAGTGGCAATGATGCCAATGTGTGTTTGTTATCTTTGGCAGATGAGGTGTTTCAAATTCCAGATTGTCGTACCCGCAAACTGTCACTGCCTAAAGACGCAAAGGCCAAAGAGTTACGTTATTTTCAAAAAACCTTTGCGCAGTTAATACAAGACTACAAAATAGACCAAATTGTAATTCGTCAACGCCCCATGAAAGGTAAATTTGCTGGTGGTGCAGTAGGTTTTAAATTGGAAGCAGCGTTAGAGTTGCTGGAAAACGTTGAGGTGATAGTGCTGACTCCTACTGTGATTAAAGAATCATTAAAGCGCAACCCAGTGCTTGTGCCTATGCCCGACACTGGCTTAAAAATGTTTCAAGAAGTGGCTTTTAATACTGCTTATGCGTATTTGATGAAAGACAAATACGCACTCTAAGCGCAGCGTATTTTAAAGTTTGTGATAAGCAGAAAAAAAACGGCGTTATTTACAGAAATAGCGCCGTTTTTATTAGTTTTAAGGTCTAGATTTAGCTCTTAGTTTTCGGCAATCTGCCATACCGATACTGTACCGCTGACTTCATTACCAATTATAAGCAAAGCTGCGCCTGTTGGACTGTTGTTTGCGTCAACAAACGCCATGCCTTCAGGGGCGCTGTCACCTATTATGTCACCACCTTCGGTAAGATCACGATTGATCACATAATCAACAAACTTAGCGTCATAAGGGTTAGTGACATCATAAACAAAGATCCCACCCAAACGTTCCATACCAATAAATGCATAGGTTTTATCGCCCACTTTTCCAACAGTTAGTGCTTCAGGCTCTGGGCCTTTATTGGCTGAACGCGAGTCGCCTTCATTTTCATCGTTGTTGTTGTTGAATGCATTACCATGTATTGAAGCTGTAATACGTTCAAAGTCATCACCCGAATCAAATACTACTAAACCATTATTGTCCCAGATAGTGAATGAACGGGCTCCGTAGGCATAAAGCGCCTCGTATTCACCATCATTGTCACTGTCACCCAATTCATTGGTCACTGTTAAGCGCCCTAGTGGGTAGGCAGTGAAGTCAAAGTCTTTTGGATCATCACCTGCTATGGTGTCTAGGTTCGAGCCAGCGGCATAGTCAAGACGGCGTGCTTGCGTTTCTTCGGTATAAGACAAACATCCATCATCTTCGTCAAAGTCTTGGCCGCCGGCAGCAGTGCATAAGTCTTCATCTTGATCGCCGTCAGCATTTAACGTATCGAAAAAGTATTCCCTTGCATCACCTTCGTTTGCGGTCAATAAAAAGTTAGCGTCCTTCCACTGATATGACGCAATAGTGTCAGGCATGTACATACCGTAGAGATCGTCATATTGGCCAAAACTGACAGTGCCATCTTCCATACCATCTAATTGATAGTCGCTCCAATCTTTAAAACCAAGGCCAATGACTTTCACACTGTTGTCAGTTAAATCAACAATAGCTAAGCCATTATTTTCTTGGAGTGTTACGTAGGCAACTTCATTAGTAGTAGTGATGTATTCAGGCTCTAAATCTTGGGCCACTGTTGTGTTGATCAAAGTGCCATTAATAGTGCGACCTGATGGATTAGGGAAGTGCATGCCCTGAGTTTCAAGTTCAGCTTGTTTGCCGTTATAGTCAGAAAAACTGACATTGATTGCTGTGTCGCTGGGTATTCCATCTACCATTGTGATGACTGATATCGAACCTTCAGGGTCAATATTGTAATCACCACTTGGCTCACCTTCATTAGCCGTTAATACTTTGCTGGCATCTGGTGTGAAAGTTACCATATCGGGCAAGTTACCTACTTCTACCGCTTTTACAAAAGTTGGCGAGGAGGTATCTAGGCCGTTGTAGAACAATACCAAACCATTTGTTGCTTTATCTGCAGCAGGTACGGCTACAGCCATCCAGTCTCCAGCTACTGCTACGCTAGTAGGGCCGGCTAAAACAACGCCGCTTTGCTCAGTGGGCAGCACAAGTGCTATGGAAGTTAGATTCTCACTCGATAAAGGATTAGTTAAAACTTCTGAGGTCAAAGATGAGGCATCAATGATTTCAATGGTAGGCTCATCAGCTGCACTATTAATTGCGTAGATAGTTTTAGAGGCTGAGTGGAATTGCACTATTTCCGCCGCACCTTCAGGATCGCTAGGATTGAGTTGAATCCGTCCAACCAAACTCAGACTGATACTAGCATTGGCGTCTTGACCATCACTGCCGTCACTACCATTTGTTCCAGCGGTACCTGTTTCACCTTGAGTTCCAACCGAACCTGGTTCGCCATCGTCACCTTCTAAAAAACATCCGGTTAGCGATAAACTTATTACCAAAGCAAGGGCTGAATACTTAGAACATTTGATTACTTGAATCACACTTTTTCCTCTATATGCTATTTTGCTGTTTAGATTGCAAATAGCATATGAAAGTACGGTGACAGTAATGTGATGGAGAAATGACAGCTTTATGACATTTTAAATGCTAATAAAAACACGTTTTTATCTAATGCACACAACATTATTGGCGAATTGTAGTTAAATATGGCCAGCAGTCATTGACTGCTAAACGCCCCAATACATTCCACTTCAACACGAGCGTTTAAAGCTAAACCATTTGTAGCAAAAGCACTGCGAGCGGGAAAATGTTTTGGGAAATAATCTTTATATACTTGATTAAAGGCGGGCCAATCTTTTATGTCTGCCAACATTACTGTGCATTTTACTAAATCGTTCATGGTTAAATTATGTTTTGCTAAACTTGCCTTGATATTCTCCATGGTTTGTTTAGTTTCATTTTTGATGCCGCCTTCAATCAGTTTACTGGAATTAGGTTGGGTGCCAATTTCTCCGGATAAAAATAATAAATCGCCGACCCGAACCGCATTTGAAAATGGGTAATGATTGTCAATATTTCGTTGTGACGAAAAGTATTCGATGGGCTCCGCTATTGTTTGTTGCGAAAAAGAGATACTGATCAAAACAGAAATGAAGCATGTGGTTAATCGTGCATTAGTGAGTTTCATTTTGGCTCCTTAATTAGTTATTAGTTGTGGCTTTATTTTTTCTGCGACTTATACCGTAACCCACTATATAGACCATGAGCGTAGCAATGCCCCCCAAAACACTCCACTTTGTAGCTGTGACATAGCCCGCTAAATCTGCAGTTTTTAAGTGTATATTAGGATAAGTACTGAGTAAAAACATTAAAAGGGAGTTTTCAGTTAAGTCAAAAAGTACTGCGACATAAGGGATAAAAATGATTTTTCTAGAGAATGGGATAGCTAGTTTTTTTATTACCAAAGCAATAATCAAAGCTAATAAAGTGCCGTAATAAATGGGATAGGCTAGATCGGCAGTCAATAATCCAATTATATATCTGCCACGAATAGTTTCGCCATAACTGGTCAACGTCTGATAAAGCGTGTCGTGATTGTACCAAAATAGCAAGTCCAGCGGGCCAATACTACCTGTATTGATGATGTTAGGTAACAGATACAGTGGAAATATTAAATAGATCACACACATAACAATTATCAATCGAATGTTAGTGACTCTGAAGAACCAAGCAATAATATTTTCCATAATATGCTACTACCTAAGATGATGAATTCCTTGAACCTTATCATCTATCTAAAGCTAGTGAAAAAGCTAGGGGTAATGCCCTTTAATCATAATTTAATAGGAATATTTAAATAGACACCCTTATAGAATGAAATATGTTTGGTCAGTCATTATTGGCTACTAAACGCGGCAATACATTCCAACTCAAGTCGTGCATTTAGGCCTAAACCGTTAGTAGCGAAAGCACTACGAGCAGGAAAGTGATTAGAGAAATAGCCTTTATAGACTTCATTAAAAATAGGCCAATCTTTGATGTCTGCTAACATAGCAGTGCATTTTACTAAATCGTTCATGGTTAAATTATGTTTAGCTAAACTAGCTTTTATATTCTCCATGATTTGTTTAGTTTCATTTTTGATGCCGCCACCAATCAGTTTACTTGAGTTGGGTAGGGTGCCTAACTCACCGGATAAAAATAATAAATCGCCGACCCGAACCGCATTCGAAAATGGGTAATGGTTGTCAATATTTCGCTGCGACGTAAAGTATTCGATGGGCTCCGCAACTGTTTGCAGCGAAAAAAATAGGCTTATCAAAACAGAAAATAAGTATGTGGTTAATTGTCTATTAGTGAGTTTCATTATGGCTCCTTATTAAATGTTATTAGTAGTGGCTTTTACTTTATACCTTGAACCACTAGATAGACCATGACGTAACGATGATCCTAAAAGTACTCTACTTTGTAGCTGTGATTTAGCAACTAAATCTGCAACATAAGGGATAAAAATAATTTCGTGGCAATAGTGCATATCAACAGGGGGAATTTGTTAAGAAAGGCGGTGTATCTGAGCCAATTTCAGGTTATCTATTGTCTTTCAAGTGATTGATCCCAAAGGGTAACTTGGTTACGGCCGTTGCTTTTTGATTTGTAGAGCGCTAAATCGGCTTGGTCAATTAACTCTTGGGGGGTTTTGGCATTAAATTGAATGGACGTTACACCAAAGCTACAGGTAACAGTAACATCGTCAAAGTGGCTGGTTTCGATTTTTCGACGTATAGTCTCGGCGATACGCATAGCCTGATCTTGTGAGGCTCCAGGTAAAACAACGCAAAATTCTTCACCACCAAAACGCGCAACAATGTCATTTTGACGAATACTATCTTGCAAAATATCTGCTACGGCACGAAGTACAGAGTCACCTGTTGTGTGGCCGTAGTTGTCATTGACTGCTTTAAACTGGTCAATATCAGCCAGAATAATGCAATATTCGCCAAGCAGTTCTAAATCTGCAAAATCTCGATTCATAAGGTCAAACAAAATTCGACGGTTATAACAGTTTGTGAGTGGATCGCGAGCCGCCAAATAGCCGAGTTCTTTATTATGTTTTCGTGAGTGAACAAACCGTCGAGATAACAATATCACCGCTAACAAACATATCGCTAGCAACGACGACAGCGCAATACTGGCATATTTGTTTTTTGTGAGTTCTAGTTCAGAAATTTTCCTTTCTTGCTCTGCAATTTCGATTTCGCTCTTTTTCTTGATTAACTCAATTTGATCGAGCTTTGTTATTTCCTTTAATGATTTCAACTCCATTTCTTTTTTATGTGAATATAACTTGGCTTTTACTAAAACAAGCTCATTGTCCTCTCTTTCTTCTTGAATTATTTTAGTTAAAGCAATTTCTTCTTCAGCATAGTGCAGTGATTCAGCAATATTTCCCCGTGACTTTTCTGCCTTGCGAAGCTCACGATAAACGTACAATTTCTGAGTTTTTGAGTCGATTTGGATCGCTAGTTCTAACGCTTTTTTTAGCAAATCAATGGCTTCTTCAGTATGTTCACCAATGAGGATACCTGCTAGAGGCGTTTGTGCTTTTATTTGGTATATCTCACTGCCTATCTCGGTAGCAAGAGACAGTGACTCTCTGTAATAGGCTATCGCATTGGTATCATCTTGTTGGGCGCGATAGATGTTTCCTATGATCCGCGCCGAAATAGAAGCCTTTGATTTATCGTTGTCGTTTTGATAAATTTTGTGAGCCTTTTGTGCCATCACCTTGGCCGACTCATAATCACCGGATCCTAAATCAATGACGGCCATTTCTCTTAATGCCGTCGCAAGGGTCTGTGGTTCTATCTTTTTTTCTGGCTGGTCAATCGTAATTTGGTAAAACGATTTCGCTTGGTCAACCTGGTCTAATTGAGTATATATAAACCCCAATTCATTTGACGTTTTTGCGATACCACTGACGTCATTCATTTTCTTGTAGAACAGATGTGCCTTGTGAATATGCTCAAGGGATTTTTCATAGCTACCTATATGGCGAAAAATTATGCCTGCACCCATTAACGCTTTAACATATCCTATGGGGTCGTCGAGTCGTTCGTGTAATTTTAAACCATGAATAGAATAATCAAGGGCTATTAGGTAATTCCCTAAATAGCGCTCCGCCTCAGCAAGAGTATTTAAAGTGCGCGCCATTAATTTGGGGTCTTGCAAGGCAGTATAGATAGCTAATGCTTTTGTATAAAAAGAAGCTGTCTGCTCTCTATTTTTTAAGCGTTTGTATGACTGTGCAATTATTTTATAGGTATCTGCTCGGTGTTTCTGTGTCACTTCATCCTTATCAGAAAGATACTTTAGGGCAGGAGTGTATTGCGCAATGGCATCGTCATAGTGTTTTTGTTGATAGTAACCATTGCCTTTAGTAATTAAGACCAGAGCGATAGGCAATTCTTCGCCATATTGATGAGTTATAGGTAATAACTCATCTAGTATTTTATCTCCTTCAACATAGCGATTTGCAGCAAAAAATGTCTCGGCATAAACAATTGAAGACATTATTTGATTCTGCATATCATTCATATTTTTGTAGATAAAGATTGCTTGTAAAAAGTGCTGCAATGCTTGATCAAGATCCTTTGCTTGTTGTGCCAACTCGCCTAACAAGGTGTGTGCTTGAGCACTCACGGGCTGATTTTTATTAATTTTAGATAATCGAAGTGAGTCATTCGCCAACTGGGTGCTTAATGATTGATCACTATGTTGCAGAGATTTGGCTTTCCTTAAAAGCTCTGTCGCTGATAAATTCGCAACTTCAATTTGAGTTTGTGGGGGATTTTCTTGGGAATTTGCAGTGGTAAAGTAAAACGCTAGAATAATATTAAATAAGACTCGTACTGCGTATTTGGGAATTAATTTTTTAAAAGATTTTAAAGCTGCTTGGATGCAGAGTGACTTCCTCGGATGGGCAGAAGTTACCGGATACCAAAGGTATAAGTGGGAGTGCAACTGCATACATCATCGCCTAATTATTGATCATTTTACAAGAATACGCGTATATATCGATAGCAAAAATATATCTAGTTATGAAAACTTTCATATCGATAAAAATCACGGTAGGAGTCCATTTCCAGCCTCCTCATAAAGATCCGTACCAGTGCTTTCGCGACTTAAGTACGATTAACTGAGCATATATGAATACCCAAAACCCTTACTGTGTCTGGCTTCATCGCCTTTAAATGTATATAAAAGGCGACAATATTAGAACGATATCATATAGCCAATCGTCTACAGAAACAACATAGCGTTTCTTACATAAAGTAAGTCAATATTAACCTGTCCAAGAGTAAAGGTGGGCAAGAGTTTAATACCTATGCCCAACTTAAAATGATTGTGTGTTGATTGGTATGCTCAGTAATACTTTAAATCTTGCACTTTTCCCCAAAATACCCGATACGAGAATATTGTGTAAGCCAAAATACAGGGGATAACGATTAACGCTCCATATAAAATAAAACGTAGTGATTCAGGAGCACTTGCCGCCTGCCAAATGGTTAACTCGCCGGGTACTACATATGGGTAAAAGCTAAAGGCAAGACCACAAAAACAAAATACATAAACCACTACTGTTATTAGAAAGGGTAACCAGCAACCACTGTCATCTTTTAGGGGTAATTGTTTTAATACTAAATGACCAATTAAAAATAAGGTAAAACAAACAAATGGCACAATAGCCATAAAATAGGCGAAAGGTGCGGTGGTCCAGCGTTCAAATACAAATTGATTGATAAGCGGATTCACAATACATACTGCTAATATTCCAATAAAACTGATTTTTCCGGTTATTTTGGCCCAATTTATGGCGCGTAATTGCAAGTCATCAGAGGTCTTTAATATTAACCAAGTACTGCCAATTAATGCATATGCACAAGTGACACCTAGCGCACTTAATGCGGCGAATGCATAAGCCATAAAAGATGCTTCAAACCCCATCACAAAGCTACCTAACATATACCCCTGACTGGAGGATGCAATACAGGAGCCGAGTTTGAAAATTTGGTTCCAGCGGTGTTTATTAACCTGTGCCACTTTGGCTCTAAAATCGAATGCGACCCCCCTAAGTATCAACCCTACTAACATTATGGCTGATGGGATATACAAGGCTTTTAGAATGACATTGTGCGCGGTTGGAAAGGCTATCAATAATAAACCTACAGCCATTACCAACCATGTTTCATTGGCATCCCAAAAGGGGCCTATAGAAGCAATCATTTGGTCTGCTTGTTGATCATTGTTAAGAGGTAACAATATACCTACCCCCAGATCGTAGCCGTCTAAAATCGCATAAACTATGACAGACAATGCCATCAAAGCTGCGAAAATAGCCGGTAAGTTAGCGTCAGCGATCATAATGTGGCTCCTTCGGTTGTGTTTGCTGTGTGGAAACCTTTTTGGTGAAGTCTTTCTTCAGGTTGAATATCCTCTATTTCGACCGCTTTTCGTGCCATTAAAAATAGTGTGTGCAAATAAGCAATTAATAAAGAAACATAGACTGATAGATACAAAATAAAGCTAAACATCACATTTTCAGGAGCAATGTCGGTGACAGCCTCTGAGGTTTTTAACAGGCCCGAAACCAAATAAGGTTGACGGCCAATTTCTGTAACATACCAACCCGCAAGGATGGCTATCCACCCAGAAAAACTCATGGCAATCAGGCTATATAACATGCCCTTACTTAGTTGTTTGTTGCGGATTAATTTGAAACTGGTGAGCCAAGCGATGACAAGCATTAACATGCCTATACCTACCATGATACGAAACCCATAAAATACTGGTTTAACAGGGGGGTGTTCGCCAATAAAGTCATTTAAACCTTGTACTTCTCCTTCTGGATCGTGGGTTAATATGATGCTAGTAAGATTAGGAATGGCCAATTCAAAATGATTAGTGCGAGTCTTTTCATCTGGTATTGCAAACAACAACATAGGTACTGCTTTTTGGGTTTCCCAAATGCCTTCCATTGCAGCAACTTTTTGTGGTTGGTGTTCAAGGGTGTTTAAACCATGTAAGTCACCAACAAATATTTGTAAAGGCACAAGTAAAGCAGCAACAAACATGGCTGTTTTTAAGGCTAATTTTGGGGCTTTTTTATTATCCCCGCGGATAATACGATAGGCGGATATGCCCGCTATTAAAAACGCTGCGTTTAGCGCTGACGCCAATAAAACATGGCTTAAACGGTAAGGAAAAGATGGGTTGAAAATGATGTCCCACCAATCCAACGCATGAGCTACACCATCACGCATTTCAAAACCCGTTGGGGTTTGCATCCAAGAATTAAGTGCAATAATCCAAAAAGCAGAAAGAGTTGTTCCCACTGCTACCAATAAAGTCGCTAAAGTATGTAACCAACTAGGCACTCGGTGCATACCAAATAACATCACGCCCAGAAAGGTCGCTTCTAAAAAGAATGCGGTTAAAACTTCGTAGCCTAAAAGTGGTCCTGCAATATTGCCCACAGTTTCCATGTAGCCAGGCCAATTGGTACCAAATTGAAATGACATGGTGATACCACTTACCACACCTAGGGCAAATGTAAGGGCAAACACTTTGACCCAAAAGCGATATACTCGCATCCAGACGGGATGGCCACTTAGATTAAAGCGTAATTTAAAGTAAAATAAGAACCAGCCTAGTGCGATAGTGATGCTGGGGAATAAAATATGGAAACTCATGTTTATCGCAAATTGTAAGCGAGACAACAGGAAGACGTCATCCATGGGACACCTCATTTATAATGTGAAAAAATTTGATTAGTTGATAGTTTGAGGACTACCGCAGGTATTATTCGTTACTTCGTTTCAGTAATTTATCTTTCATATCCAAAACTTTGCCCACACCCGAACCTAACTTCATCAAGGTATCGAGTTTTTCTGGGCTCAAACGCTGCAACTCGCTCGACCACTTAGTGATGCCTTCAAGTAAGTCATGCACTTCTTGGAGTTTTTCTTGGGCGTGTTGTTCTTCTGGATTAGCGGGAGTATCAAGTAAAATATCTCTGAGTAAAGACAAGGTAGGATCCATTTCTCGTTTACGACGCTCTTCGAACACTCGATTGGCCATATCCCAAATACTGCCATTGGTCTGAAAATAATCTTTTCTATCTGCAGGTTTATGATGAAGTTGGATCAATTGCCAAGACTGCAACTCTTTTAAACCCATACTCACATTGCCGCGAGAAATACTTAAAGCTTCGGCAATTTGATTGGCGCTAATTGGATCTTTGGTGATCACCAACAAGGCATACATTTGCCCAACCGTACGGTTAAACCCCCAGCGACTGCCCATTTCACCAAAGTGCATAACGAAGGTTTCAATCATAGGTGTCATTTTCATAGTACAAACCTTCTGAAGTTTCAGTAATTATTGAAACTTTAAAAGGTTTGCTGATCTAAGTCAATATATAGTTGCTTAAAAAGGTTAGACGAAGCTTATGTAATCATTCGCCTGAGTATTGGAATTTCCCAAAAACTCTAATGCTCAATATCCTGCTCCAAATATGGTTTCGTTTTTACTTTGCTGGTGTATGATATTTGGTAATATTTTAGGTGCTTATTGGTGCGCTGATATATAGCTATATCCTTTTGTTAGTTGTTCGAGAGCACTTAATAAACCTTAATCAGCGAAGTGAATACTAGGAGAGTGATATGTCTTACCTTGATGCCTTTGTGGCCGCGGTTCCAACAGAAAACAAAGAAAAATACCTTGAGCATGCGAAACTTTCAGGCGTGGTGTTTAAGGATCATGGCGCTTTAAAGATTACTGAAGCATGGGGAGATAACATCCCTGATGGTGAAGTGTCTTCTTTTCCAATGGCGGTAAAATGCAGCGAAAGTGAAACAGTGGTTTTTTCTACTGTTGTATGGCCGTCGAAAGAAGTTCGTGATGCTGGGTGGGAAGCAATTATGGAAGATCCAAGAATGGCTCCAGAAAATAATCCAATGCCCTTTGATGGTAAACGTTTAATATATGGTGGATTCGACGTGCTGCTAGGTGAATAATCATTTGGCAATAATTACATAAGCTGAACTTGGCTTAAGACTTGCCGTCTTGCATCTTTATTTTTGCGCCTCTATCTGACAACACTAAAACCTGACTTCGTTTATCTCGTTGTAAAGGAGGTGATGTATTATCTTTTGTGCAAAATGTCAGCAGGTTTATGGGCTAAACCTGCTGTTATGAATGACTTCTATTTTAATTAAACAAACCTTTGAGTTTATCTTTGGTTTTCTCTAACAGCTTATCCTTTTGTTCATCTAGTTCTTCATTAACTTTTTTCTTGGCTTCTTCTGCCAAGCGTTTTTTGGCTTCAGACTTAGCTGCAGCAATCACGTTATCTAACATGGCATTAATCACAGCAGCGCCTACTTGATCTGCTGGCATACCATTAGGTTGGCCAATAGGACCAGCATTGAAAGTGGGTAAGGTAACTTCATATGCTTTTGTTTCTATTTTAAAGTCGCCAGTAGACAGTTTTTCAAAATTGAGCTTGAGTCGAACCTTACTTACTGTAACGTTTTCAACAATAATCAAAGGATTAGCGGAATCTTTTGACGTTGTTTCACTTTTGGGTAGATTGGCTGTTAAGTTTTTCTTCAGCGCCATTAAGTTACCCTGACCACTGGCGTCTACTTCATAGAGAATTTCTGGTGCATTGATACTGATTGTCTGAACTACATAAGGTTCTTTGTACACTTCGCCTAAATCTAGAGTGATTGAATCGACACTGAATGCGTCTTCATCGCTGAAGCCTTTAGGGTTATCTATGTCCAGATCTTTAATGGTCATTCGCCCTTCAGTCAGAGCCAAGTCTACGTTGAAGACCGACACAGTTGTGCCAAGATATGTACTCCCTTGTTGTTCTATTTGGGTACGAATAAAATCACCCGCTCCGCTCAACATATAATACGCACCGCCAGCAATCAGCAGTAGTAATAAAACACAAATGCTTAATGCTTTTTTCATCAAATTCTCTTTTAGCTATTGAATTAATATTATGATTGTAACAAAGAAAACTACAAGGATACCTAGGTTAATTTGAGGAGTAGCTATTTAATCCGAGTTCAGATTATACAGCAGGGTGAGTGGTCAAGAGAACAGGCAATATAGTATTAGCTTATTGTTTAATGCTAATAAGGTTTACGATCGTCAAGTAATAGAAGGGATTGGTCACTATCTACAATCAACAAAAGTGGATTGGGATGTGTACCTAGAAGAAGATTGTTTGGCACGTCTGAATAATCTCGATAATTGGGAAGTCGATGGGATTATTGCTGATTTTGACGATCCGGATATGCAAGCAGCACTAACTGACTTAGCTATTCCTGTAATCGGAGTAGGTGGCTCATATCAATCCGCCGACGATTACCCTGATGTACCTTATGTGGCCACTGACAATGAGGCAGTCGTAAATTGTGCCTATCAACACCTTAAACAAAAAGGGTTACAACGTTTTGCTTTTTATGGTTTTCCACCTGATAAAGAACACCGTTGGGCTTTGGAACGAGAAAGAGCAATTGTTGCTTTATGTGAGAAGGACGGGTTTAGTTGTTCTGTGTATCGCGGCCATAAAACACAACCTGATACTTGGCACTACAGCATGAATAGACTCGCTGACTGGATTGAAAGTTTACCATTACCTGTTGGTGTCATTGCGGTCACTGATGCAAGAGCCAGACATTTATTGCAAGCCTGTGATAAAACCCATCGTTTGGTGCCCGACCAAGTATCAATTGTAGGCATTGATGACGACGACATTGCCCGTAACTTAAGTCGGGTGAGTTTAAGTTCGGTCAGCCAAGGTTGCTTTGATATGGGGTTTCAGGCTGCAAAGTTATTGCATCGGCTATTAAATCGGCAGGCGGCGGAAAAATCATCTGAGCAGAAAGCCAAAAAAAAATCATTAGCACGGGTGCTTGTACCGCCAATTGGTATAGTTCAACGTCAGTCAACGGATTTTAAAGCACTACAAGACACTTATGTGATCCAGGCTATGCATTATGTCCGTCAACATGCCTGCAGAGGTATTAAAGTCGAACAGGTGATTGACTATGTTGGCATCTCGCGGTCAAATCTCGAACAGCGTTTTGTGCAAGAATGTGGTCATAGTATTCATACTGAAATCCACAATGAGAAGTTAAATAAAGCCTGCAAAATGTTAACTGAGACAGACACTGAATTAGCTGAAATAGCGAGTTCCTGTGGTTATCCCTCGATTCAATATTTATACGCGGTGTTTAAGAAACACTTTGGACAAACCCCTAAACAATACAAACAAAATGCAGCGCAAATTATATAGCCTAATGTCGAATGATTAGTAATGCTTGTTATCTACAGTTATTATTTAGGGTAGGTAATCAATGTGAATCATTTGTGATACAAACATATTTTTACTTGTGTAATATGAAATATATTCGGATTTCCCATGGTCACTAGGAGCATGAAGTGAAATCAAATCAATAAAAAAACAGGTAACACATGCTCAATAATGCCATTGCACTTGAAGGCCAATTAGAAACGGTTCAACAGGCCAAAGAGTTTTTGCAGGATTTAACCGCTGAAAATTATCAGCTTGTGCTCAAACCCCATTTTGTTAGCAGCGCTGGCACACATATGCGGCATATATTGGATCACTATTTGGCATTACAAGATGGAATAAACCAAGGTTTGGTTAATTATAATAAACGAAATCGTTATTCTAGCCTTGAGTCCTGTCCTCAAACTGCACTGCTTGAGTGGCAAAAAATTGAGCAATGGTTACAAGAAGTCAGTTATCTAGATGCCAATATGCCCTTAACCGTAGCCTGCGAAACCTCAGTTAATAAAACCCAAAATAGTCAAACCCAATCTACTTTAGCCCGCGAATTGGTATTTGTTTCTAGTCATGCAATTCATCATTTTTCATTACTTGCGGTGATCAATTCTTTATTAGGCAGCAAGATAGAAAGTAATTTTGGTATTGCACCAAGTACCGCGACTTTCATGCGCCAACAAGCTTAATTAATCCCTACTTAGATCTGCATTTAGCTTGGTTTTATCCAACTCCATTTTGAATTTATGGTTTTGAATTGAACCAGGATGCAAAATCATAAACGCAAACCATGTTAACTAATTCAGACTAGCAAATATTTACTCCTATTAGTTTTCTGAGTTTGTCTATTGCAGGTGGGAGGACTTAGAGGCTGGTAATTGTGTTGCAAAGCGCGGATAATTGTCGCAATTATTTTCAATAAATTTTTGTAGTAAGGATTTTTTTCATGAGTGATTTACCCCATTGTCCCCAGTGTGATTCAGCTTTTACCTATGAAGACAGGGATATGTTTGTTTGTCCAGAATGTGCTCATGAATGGCCACAATCTGGTGAAGTCGACGAAGACCAAAAAGTAATAAAAGATTCAAACGGTAATCTACTTGCTGACGGCGATACTATTACTGTCATTAAAGATCTCAAAGTAAAAGGGTCTTCTTTGGTTGTCAAAGTCGGAACAAAAGTGAAAAATATTCGTTTGGTGGATGGTGATCATGATATCGATTGTAAAATTGATGGTATAGGCGCCATGAAATTGAAATCGGAGTTTGTTAAAAAGGTATAGTCCTTAGTTGCAACATTATCTTTTCTCTCAACGAGCTTTATAAATGTTTAACCAAAGCGTGTGAATACAAGAAATACCGCAAATACAGGGAGGTATTAAGTAGATATCCAGCACAGGGTAAATTGCACTTATCAGTTGAAGGTCAGGTACTTATTATAAAAGGTGCAGGGCCTGAAAATTTAGAGATGGTCAAGAATACCAGCAACAAGTTATAGGGCTGCGTAAGTAAATTATGCTTTTTTCAAACAATTGATGAAGCGCGAGACTGGTTGCAAGCCATTCTGAATAATGAAACTAACGATGCAAAGAGTGTG
The DNA here is from genome assembly GCF_000314995.1 of Paraglaciecola arctica BSs20135. Lineage (GTDB taxonomy): Bacteria > Pseudomonadota > Gammaproteobacteria > Enterobacterales > Alteromonadaceae > Paraglaciecola > Paraglaciecola arctica. The sequence continues at coordinate 274,254 of NZ_BAEO01000055.1, forward strand.
GCTTTAAAATTGTAAGTTTTATAAGCATTAAAGCCACATTAACTCGCCATTATCACCCGATTTCTACCTTCCTTTTTAGCCGTAAACAGCGCTTTATCTGCTCGTGCCATAGTACTTTCAAGAGTGTCATCTTCTAAAACCGTAGCTGTGCCTATACTCACTGTTAATATATGAGGTTTCTCGTTGTTATACAGTGGTGCACTTTCAATTTCGATACGGATCCTTTCTGCAATTTCATGGGCTAAAGTTGCGCCGGTGCCGGGCAGTAATACCATAAATTCTTCACCGCCAATTCGGCCAATTTTATCAAGTTGGCGCAAACAATTAAGTGATCGCTGGCTGACTAATTTAAGTGCTTTGTCGCCTAATTCATGACCAAGAGTATCGTTAACGAGTTTGAAATTATCGACATCGAGCATTAATAATGAAAGTGGCTTTTTGTTCGATTGGGCATCTTCGAGCATGATATATCCCAGCTCAAAAATAGTTCTACGGTTAGCTATTTGTGTCAGATAATCAATTTGTGCACGATGTTTAAAAAGTCGTCGGGTTTTAAGTAGGTGTATCAAAAAACCAATTAGGGCGAACACAACCACAACACTTATAAAAATAATTGTTTGAGCGAGTTGTTTTTGGCTTTGTTCTTCAGCCAGTTGTAGGCGATTAATTTCTAAGACTTGTTGGAGTACTTTGTTATCTAATTCAGTGATACTGTCATTAAGCAATGTTTTGGCAGCGCGTTGATATTGTTCAATGAAGGAGCGCCTTTTGTCTGTTTCGGCGCTGATTGCCGAGGCCATTAATTGCATAGCAGTATTGTGATTTCCAGCATAAAACTGTTCTATACCTTGCAAGGCCAATGGCCATTTGGTTTTATTTGGTGAGTCTATTAGTAGTTGGGTTAATGTAGATTGTGCCAGTGTATCTAAGCCTTGTTTGAAATAGGCAATGACTAAATTGTTCAAGGACTGCACCACAAAGTGTTGTTCTTTAGTTGTATTGCGAAGTGCAATTGCCTTTTCAAACTCGGTAATAGATAAAGGCAGTTGTTGTTGAAAATAGGCAAGGATGCCAGCGTTGTAGTGGCTAAAAAATGTAAAATCGTTAAATTGAGGTTGCGCTTTTGCCAGTGCAAACATTTTATCTAGATGTTGTTGTGCAGCAGCAAAATTTTTCATTTCAATAGCCAGTGCCAACAGCGTATGTTGCATATTAAACATGTCAGAGTAATCGTCTATTTTGGCCCATGCATCGTAGGCTTTTTGTATGTACTCGTAGGCTTTATCAAATAATTGATTTTGTTGATACAGATTACCAGAGGCATTATGTATCATGCCATAAGGACTTTCCTCAAACTCATTGTTATCGGCCACTTCAATGGCCTCAACTAACAAGGCTAGTCCTTGTGGCAATTTTTCAGGTTCATTGCCAAAACAAAAAGCGGCCTGGATCAATACTTTTACTAGTAGTTCAGGCTCAGCTAATTGCCGTGATAATGCCAGTGCCTTAAATCGGTCCTCGCAATACACCTTGGGATCATAAGTCTGAATATATTTCATATATGAGCGCTCAACGTAGCTTCTGGGCAAGGTGTCGGTTAAAGGTAATTGCTGCGCTTCTGATATATTGATTGCGGTACTATAGGCGTCAATAGCTTGCTGAATTTGATCATTCTGGTCGTAGGCGGTTCCTAATAAATACCAATAACGAGCTTGTTCTTCAACGGATGCTTTTTGAGCAAGTTGTTTTTGATCATTTAACAGACTAATTTGTTGTTCAGCTGATAAGGATGACAGAGTCGTTTCTAATTTTTCTATTGATTGGGCGTTAATATCAGCACAAATAGTTAGCCAAATAATAAATAGCACTAGTGTTCGTGAAATTCTGTGGAATATTGTGATTTTGACTTTGTGATGCATTTTTTCAATCCTAATGACTAGTGTAATTAAGTTCTTAGGTTACCGATTTCAATTTAGAGCTGCATTATAGGGAAAATGGTGTTTTAGGTGCAGTTATTTAAAGCATAAGTGATTATGAATGGCAATATAACGTGGCTACAACAAATGACAAGTTGCCTGTAAATAGAGTCATTTTTAATTGTACGGATTGGTATAACCGCAGTTTGTGACCGCAAATCTATTTTTACTTCTTTTGAGTGCAAAAATTTATAGCCTTTCCTAGTACTAAGCCAAATTAAGAAAGTAATGCTTGACCTTACCATGATGGTAAGCTTTACCATGCCTCATATTAAATAATGAGAGCCTAAATGGAGGTGTGTATGAGTCGCACTATACAGTTAAAAATTGCCGGTATGACCTGTTCCTCTTGTGTTGGTAGGGTTGAAAAAAAACTAGCTCAAGTCAGCGGTGTTGAAAATGTCAGTGTGAATCTGGCAGTTGAAACGGCAACTGTTAAGGGCACCGCTAATCTTCAAGATTTAGTCATGGCGGTTACAGACGCGGGTTACCAAGTTCCAACAACTAACGCCAGCTATGGAGTTTCGGGAATGACATGTGCTTCCTGCGCAGGGCGTGTGGAGAAAGCTTTGCTGAAGTTGCCTCAGGTGCTTAAAGCCAATGTCAATCTTGCGACAGAACAAGTCTCGCTAATATTGATTAACGATTTGCTTGAGGCTGACGTGGCTAGTACTTTGAGTAATGCCGGATACGAACTTTTGGCTGTTAGTAACGAGTCGCCTAATCGCGAGGTTACCACTAAGTTTTATTCGGCAGATTGGTTTCCGGCCGTAGCGGCCAGTTTACTTTCATTGCCTCTGGTTTTTCCCATGGTTGGCATGCTGTTTGGTAAAGAGTGGATGTTGCCTGCGCTAGTTCAATGGTTGTTGGCAACACCGGTACAGTTTTATTTTGGCGCACGGTTTTATCGTGCTGCTTGGGGAGCGTTGAAGGCCCGAACTGGTAATATGGATTTGTTGGTTGCGATAGGAACAAGTGCTGCTTATGGATTATCCGTTTATTTATGGTGGCTCAGTGCTCAAAATCAGAGTGTTGCGCACTTATATTTCGAAAGTAGTAGTGTAGTTTTGAGTTTGGTTCTTGTTGGTAAATACCTAGAGCACAAAGCCAAACGGCGCACCACCGATGCATTAAGAGCGTTGGAGAATTTGCGCCCGACAACGGCAATAGTATGGCGTTTGAGTAATTGGCAACAGGTTGCGGCTGCATCAGTTCAAAGCGGTGAACGGGTGCAAGTAAAACCGGGTGAGCGGGTACCTGTTGATGGTTTGGTTACTGCAGGACAAAGTCATCTGGATGAGGCGCTGATCAGTGGTGAAAGCCTGCCGGTAAGTAAAACAACAGGGGATAAGGTGACCGGTGGGTCGCTTAACTTGGATGGGGTTTTAGAGATTAACGCCAGTAGTGTAGGCGCAGAGTCTACCCTTGCGAAAATTATTCGACTGGTTGAAGAAGCTCAGGGCGCCAAGGCTCCAGTGCAAGCATTAGTGGATAAAGTTAGTGCGGTGTTTGTACCAGTAGTTCTGTTCCTTGCGACTATAACCTTAATAGCTTGGGGGATGACGACGGGTAATTGGCAACAAGCCATTCTAAACGCCGTTGCTGTACTGGTTATTGCCTGTCCTTGTGCCCTCGGTTTGGCCACACCTGCTGCTATTATGGCCGGTACTGGCACTGCCGCCCGTTTTGGGATCTTGATTAAAGATGCCAGTGCGCTGGAACAAGCGACTGCCATTAATATGGTAGTGTTTGATAAAACCGGGACTTTGACTGAAGGCAAACCAGCGTTAAGTCAAATGACGGCATTGACTGGGTCTGAACAAGAGTTGCTGCAGCTAGCGGTTTCGGTGCAACAACATAGTGAACACCCCTTAGCGCAGGCAATTTTAAACAAAGCCAGTGAAATGAATATTTCTCCTCTAGAGGTTGAAGAATTTCAGGTAGTTGCCGGATTGGGGGTAAAAGCAAAGTTGCATGATTCAATGCTATTTCTAGGAAGTCAGCAGATGATGACCGGATTGGGAATTGAGTTGCCAAAAAACATAATTGAAGTGCGGGGGGCGTCAGTCTCCTGGTTAGCCAGACAAGGCGGTGAAAAGCCAGAATTACTGGGGCTATTTTGTTTTACCGATATGCTTAAACCTCATTCACAAACGGCAGTTAAACAGTTGAAGTTGCAAGGGATCAAAGTCGCAATGTTAACCGGTGATAGTCAAGCCAGTGCCAAAGCTGTCGCTAATATTTTGCAGTTAGATGAATATCACGCGGAAGTGTTGCCTGCCGATAAAGCGGCTTTTGTAAAAAAATATCAACAACAAGGATTTTATGTGGCAATGGTGGGTGATGGTATCAATGATGCACCCGCTTTGGCGCAGTCTAACTTGGGTATTGCTATGGCAACCGGAACAGAAGTGGCTGTTAGCGCATCAGCCATCACCTTAATGCGTGGTGAACCAAACTTGGTTGCATCGACGTTAGTGATGGCGAAGTTAACTTATCGAAAAATAAAGCAGAATCTGTTTTGGGCCTTTATTTTTAATACTGTTGGTATTCCCTTGGCGGCATTCGGTTATCTTAATCCTGTGATTGCTGGTGCGGCGATGGCATGTAGTAGTCTTTTTGTGGTTAGCAATGCCTTACTATTACAGCGTTGGCATCCTAAAAAGCTAAGTAATAATGAATAAGCTAGTCACTATCGGAGAGGCGGCTAATATAACCGGGCTCTCGGCAAAAATGATTCGACATTATGAAGTCACGGGGCTTATCCCCAAGGCGATCCGTTCTGACGCCCAATATCGTTTGTATAACAGCCAGCAATTGAAATTATTGGGTGTGATTAAACAAGCCAAAAGACTCGGGTTTTCATTGAATCAAATAAGTGCTTTATCTGATTTATGGCAAAACCCGAATAGAGCTAGTCGTGAAGTTAAAAGACTTGCAGAACAACACTTATATGAAATCGATAGTAAAATTAGCGAGCTGAAACAAATGAAAACATCACTACAAGAATTGGCCGATAATTGTAATGATGATGAAAATTCCAATTGCTCGATACTTGACGGATTAGATCAGGGCTAACAGCTACAAATTCATCGGAAGGCTAAACGACTATTACTTAACCTTAACCGCTGATTGCTAAGCCCAAGTTTGTTTGGGCTTTGGTTAGTTACAAAAAACCTGTTGTATGCTCACTCGAACTTAAAGTAATCAATCCTGTAATTCATTGTAAAAAAATTGCAGGTTGTATAAGATCTACCTATATAAATTGCCTTGGAATGTAACTTTGATACATACGCCGCCCTAAGCTATATCCCCTTTTTACTATGCCTGCTAAGGTATAGTTTTTCGCGTTCATCGCGAGATCCTCTCGTAATTATAAAAATCAGAAAAAATTCCCAATTTGGGATGATAAACATTATTAGGTTGTTACATGCTTGAACACATTAAGAGAGATTGGCTCTCTAATATTCGTGGCGATGTGCTTGCTGGGATTGTAGTGGCGTTAGCCCTTATCCCCGAAGCTATTGCTTTTTCTATAATTGCTGGTGTTGATCCAAAGGTTGGGTTGTACGCGTCATTTTGTATTGCGGTTATCATCGCATTTGTAGGCGGACGTCCTGGAATGATTTCTGCGGCCACCGGTGCTATGGCACTTTTGATGGTGACTTTAGTCAAAGATCATGGGTTGGAATACTTACTAGCTGCAACGCTCTTAACTGGGGTTCTGCAAATATTTGCAGGTTATCTCAAATTAGGTGAATTGATGCGTTTTGTATCGCGCTCAGTGGTAACTGGCTTCGTTAATGCCCTTGCAATTCTAATATTTATGGCGCAATTACCGGAACTGACTGATGTTACATGGCATGTTTATGCGATGACGGCGGCTGGACTGGGTATTATTTATTTGTTTCCGTACTTACCGGTTATAGGTAAAGCCGTACCATCACCACTGGTATGTATAGTGTCGTTAACTATTGTCGCTGTGTTTATGGGATTAGACATTCGCACTGTGGGTGATATGGGCGAATTACCCGATACCCTACCGATATTTTTATGGCCTGATGTGCCGCTTAATTTAGAAACATTAACTATTATCCTTCCTTATTCCATTGGCCTTGCCGTTGTAGGTTTACTTGAATCCATGATGACCGCCACTATAGTCGATGAGTTGACCGATACATCTAGTGATCGTAATAAAGAGTGTAAAGGTCAAGGTATCGCTAATATTGGTGCCGGTTTGCTTGGTGGCATGGCGGGGTGCGCTATGATCGGGCAGTCGATTATCAATGTAAAATCCGGTGGCCGTGGTCGACTTTCTACTTTTGTCGCAGGGGCATTTTTGTTGGTTATGGTGGTTTTCCTAGATGAGTGGTTGCGCCTAATTCCAATGGCAGCACTAGTAGCCGTAATGATAATGGTGTCCATAGGTACGTTTTCTTGGTCTTCAATTACTGACTTACGTAAAAACCCTGTCTCCTCAAGTATCGTAATGGTAGCGACTGTTGTTGTGGTGGTTGCAACACACAATCTAGCTCTGGGAGTACTGATAGGTGTGCTGCTCGCTACTTTGTTCTTTGCTAATAAAATTGGGCGTTTCATGGTAGTTAAGTCTGATTTTTCAACGTCAGAAAACACCAGGGTCTATAAAGTCATTGGGCAGATATTTTTTGCTTCTTCTGAGCAATTTATCAAGGCTTTTGATTTTAAGGAAGCAGCTGAAAACGTGGTGATTGACCTTACTCATGCACACTTTTGGGATATCACAGCTGTGTCGTCTTTAGATAAAGTTGTGATTAAATTTAGACGAGAAGGCGCAACCGTGAGTATTATCGGTATGAATGCTGCGACAGAAACAGTGGTCGACAAATTCGGGGTGCACAATGATCCTAAAGAAGTCGAAAAATTGTTAGGCGGACACTAAGGAAAAACAATGAAAAAAATAATAACCTGTGTGGATGGTTCGGCAATCACGGCCGCCGTTACTGACGCGGCAATCTGGGCTTCAAAAAAACTTGATAAACCTTTGTGTTTTTTGCATACCTTGGAAAAAGAACAGCAACATGGTGCGGATGATTTTTCTGGTGCTATTGGGCTTGGAGCTCGCTCAGCATTACTTAAAGAAATGACTAAGCTGGACGAACAACGAGGCAAAGTTGCTTTGCAACTTGGCAAAGAATTGCTTACTACAGTCGCCAACAAAGCAGAAAGTTCAGGAGTCAAAACTGTAGAAGTGATGCATCGACATGGTGATATTGTTGATGCCACTGTAGAGCTACATGACAAAACACGCCTAATTGTGATTGGTCGAAGTGGCGAAGATCATGACGGTAATTTCAATGTTCTAGGTTCACACATTGAAACCTTACTGCGTAAAGCGATTCAACCAGTACTTATTGTGCCTGCAGAATTTAAACAACCTACTTCTTTCATGGTGGCCTATGACGGTAGGACCACTGCTGATAAAGCGTTGCAAAAGGTCATCGATGGTGGCCTGTTACATGGACTGCATTGTCATTTGGTTTCTGTAAAGAATAATGAGAGCAATCTAAAAGACAAACTGGATGCGGCTAAAAATTGCATGGAAAAAGAAGGGTTTGAGGTAAGTGTTTCATTTGTAGAAGGGGATATTCACCAATCCTTGATGGAGTATAAAACCGCTAATAATGTGGGGCTAATGGTAATGGGGGCGTTTGCTCATTCCAAGTTGCGGCAGTTTTTTGTGGGCAGTAATACCATTAAAATGTTGGAACATTGTGACGTTCCATTAATTGTATTGCGTTAGTACTCCCATTAGCTTGAAGGGGCAGTATCAGTATTTAACCTTAATTCGGGTTATTTAAATCGCACTGATACTTTTGCCCCTCCCAATGCAGACTCTGCAATATTAATCTGGGCATCATGCCATGCCGCAATCCTTGTCACTATCGCTAACCCCATGCCAAATCCAGGTTTTTGACTGTTATTGTGACCTCGGGTAAAAGGTTGTAATAACGCCAGTCGTTTGTCTTTTGGAATGCCTGGGCCATCGTCTTCTACTACTAACTCTATGTAATGTGGTCCTTTTAAAATACGCACTTGAATAAATTGTGATGCATATTGTTGGGCATTGCTGAGCAAGTTGTTGATTAACATAGCTAGAAAATTTTGCTCGCCAACAATAGTGATTTCACCCATTGGTTGCCATTTGATTTGTTTGCCGTCAACACCATCTATGCCATATACACATTGATCCATTAACTGATTGAAGTCTACTGGGACTTTGTCGACTTTTATCATGCTTTGCTCAAGTCGAGCATAATTGAGTAACACTTCGACTAGCCGTTCCATCTCGGCGATATCTTGACTAAGATGTTGGATGTATTTGTGTTGTTTTTCCGGTTTGCTAGTTTCGCTTAAGGCTTCGATACCAAAACGTAATCTGGCTAAAGGTGTACGTAAATCGTGGGATACGGCATTGCCTAATAACTTGTTATCTTGTATCAGCGTTTCGATTTTTTGCGCCATTCGATTAAATTCGTTTTCAATATCAGCCACATAGGAAGTGCCTGATACTGGAATACGCCAACCAAAGTCACCAGAACCAAAGTTTTTTGCGGCCCTATTTAATAACCGTAACCGTTTAATTAGTGGATAAAGCCAGATCCCCACAAATAATAAAATACCTAAATAAAACACTGTAGTGAGAAGCATTTGTAAACTTAGATTATCTTGTTGTGAGCCTTGAGGTGCAATCGCCAACACTAACACCTGTTGCTTTGATGCCATGATGTGATTCACTGTGATGCGCTCGGCTGACTCCAACACCAAAGACATGCCTTGACTGAAGTCCTGCTTTAATTCTTCTGGCAGAGGAAATTCTGCCAGTGGGATAAGGTTTAGTTGTTGCTGATTGGTCTGTTGCCAAGTGCTTACAAAAGCTTGGGTATCATCTATTGAATCTAAAGTGGTGGCTAACGAGGCAACAATTTTTCGATAGGCACTAAATTCATCGGTCGTTTGTTGCTCCTGATAATTATTAAATAAGGTATCAAGAGACCAACCTAAAAATATAATGGCTGTGAACATAACAAAAACTAAAGAAAGGACTAGCTTCTTCATAATGCTGTCTGCCAAGTTGCTATTGGTCTATGTGCACTCATCAAAGTAAATCCATCAAAGCTATTCCCACGCGTCTATTACAAACAAATAACCTTGACCCCAAATTGTTTTGATCCTGTAAGGATTGTTGGCATCATCGCCTAACTTTTTACGTAGCCTAGATACTATGATATCCATGCTTCGGTCAAAACCGTCGTAATCTATGCCCCGTATAGCTTTGACTAACTCATTACGATTCACCACTTGCCCAGCTGATTGAGCCAAGTACCAAAGCACGTCAAATTCGTTAGTTGAAATAGCGACTTTTCGGCCATCTAGCAAAGTAGTGCGGGAGTGAGCGTCTAGCTGAAACTGCCCAAATTGAAGGCTGTCTTCGCTTTCTGGCGTCGATTGTTTTTGGTTGTTTACGCGTCTTAGCAGGGCTTTGACTCTCGACAACATGGCCCTAGGCTTAATAGGTTTAGTGACATAATCATCTGCCCCAAGCTCTAAACCTAAGACTTCATCCATCTCTTGGTCTCGGGCCGTCATCATCAGAATAGGACCCTGATAAAAACCGCGCACCTCTCGGCATACATCAAACCCGTCTTTTACGGGTAACATAATGTCTAACACCACTAAGTCAGGTTGATCCTCTCTAATTAATTCTACGGCAGCATCTCCTCTGTTAACTAAGGTCACTAGATAACCATGCTCGGTTAAATAGTCGCTAAACCATTCGGCCAGCGACATATCATCTTCCACCAGCATTATGTGTTGTTGCATTTTTTCGTTAATCAAAATAACTTCCAACTCGATTTAGGGCGCTTAGAGGATTTGAATACCCAAGAAACTGTAATTTGTGTTTTAGACAGATCAATCTCCTGTTTTTCAGCGCGTAACACAAAGTCAGTACTTTGCGTTGACTGGAAATCCAAATTAAATGTTCCTTGTTCGGTATTTTGCCAGCATTTTAAAATATGCTTCGTTAAAAGGTTAATTAGGCAATAGTTTCCTTTTTGTGATTGGCGCCAACTAAAAACTACTTCTTGATAGCAGGTTTGTCCTTGCCGCAATGCAACGCAGCGTTCAGGTGTAACAAGCAACTCATTACTGTTTTGGTTGAATTCTGCAGAACGAGAATAGGTTGCCCATGTAAAAACCACTAATAATAGTGAGAAATAGCATAATAAAGTCGGCATGCGTTGTTTATGTTTTTTAGTTAGTATCATTAATCTGCTACTCATTTAAAAAACGTAACTAATGCTGGTACTAATACCGATATAAAAATTTCTGCTTTTCGCAAACAAAGGACTATTATTTGACCCTAAACCTGCAGAGACTGTCGCGCGATAAATCCAGTGTTCACTTATTGGATAAGTGACACCTATGGACGAATTGAATTTAACTGAGGCTTTACCTTCGTAGGCGCTAAAGTTTGTTCTATTGGCTTCTTCTTCGCTTACCCCGAAGAAATAATCTTCGAGCTTTGCAGTTGCGAAATTTAGCTCTGCTAGACCATGAAAGTTCCAATTTCGGTATTGCCAATTGCGTCCTATTAAGGCAGACGCAATGGTTGCTTGGCTTCTTCCAGATATATCCTGTTTGAGTGAAAGTTGAATGATATTTTCGCCGTAGTTACCCGTTGCGCGAACACCGAGCGGCATACTACCTTCTCTTTTGTTAAGCCCCTCGAAAAGCCCCTCCTTGTCGTTGTCTTGGGTAATGCCATTACCGGTACCACCTAATACCACATCAAATGACCAGTTGTTGTGTTCATATGCATTGTAACCTACGACAACTTCCTCGGAAGTCTCTCCGAAAAAATCTATGAAGAATCCATTCCAATTGTAACTGCCTGACGCATTTAGGCTTATACCAACACCTTTGCCATCCTCGTCAGTCAAAGATGAACCCACCCAAACACCTGCACCAAGGCCTATTTCGAAGAAATTTTCAGGCTCGCTTTCTTGACTCGCATTGGTGCGCAATGTGCGAGCAATATCTGATGAATAAGCGAATGATGAAAATACGATTGTAAGGAGCGCAACCAGAGAGAGTGTCTTGATATCTATATACAATCTGTTTACTTCCTTAATTTTAACACCCCAAAATATTGTCATAACTAAATATAAAAGGCGTATTAAGACGCCGCACCTGTATCAAAGTTTATTCTAGTTCAGCCCATTACAACAACATTCTGAGCAAGGTAAAACCTGAACTATAAGGTGAAGTCAGGTCTTATATCTATCCCAATAAGGTAGTGTTCACTGAGATCGTCACTGAAGTAAATAGCCAGTTACCTATTTTCTACGCTCAACATAATTGTTTGTTGAATTATTTAAAACTTATAGGTAATGCTTGCACCAATGCCAGTATAAAAGTCTCTTTTTTTGCTAAATAATGGGCTGTCATTTCTTCCAAAGTCAGAGCCTGCATAAGCAGTTGCTCGAAACTCCCAACTTTCTGAAATAAGGTATGTGGCACCCACTGATGAATTAAAGTGTACAGACGCTTTACCGTCGTACGCTGCAAAGTTTGTTCTATTGGCTTCTTCTTCGCTCACACCCAGGAAATAATCTTCAAGCTTTTTATCAGCTAAACTCAGACCTACTAGGCCATGAAAATTCCAATTTTGGTATTGCCAATTACGCCCTATTAAGGCAGATGCAATGGTTGCCTGGCTTCTGCCTGATACATCATGTTTAAGGGAAAGTTGAATGATATTTTTGCCGTAGTAACCAGTAGCACGGCCACCGAGATAAAAACTCCCTTCTCTTTTGTTCAGACCATCGAAACGATCATCGGTGTCGTTAGTAATGCCATTGCCCGTCGCACCTAGTACTATATCAAATGACCAATTATTGTGATTATATGCGTTGTAACCTATAACGACGTCCTCGGATGCCTCATTAAAAACATCAATGAAAAAACCATTCCAATTGTAACTGCCACTTAAGTTAACACTTAACCCTGCGCCTTTACCATCCTCGTCAGTCAAAGATGAACCCATTCCAACACCTGCACCAAGGCCTATTTCAAAGAAATTTTCAGGCTCAGTTTTTGGATCCGCATTAGTGCGCAATGTGCGTGCAATATCTGCAGAATAAACAAATGATGAAAACGAGACTGACAATATCGCAACAAGTGAGAGTTTTTTTATGGGGGAATAATGCATGTTTATTTCCTAGTTAATTGAATACCCATGCATTATGTGGTGGTTTTAACCAGCTTTACGTAACAAGATGCTGGCTTTGTAACAAAGTGTAGGGACAAGCAGCTAATAGCTTCGAGTCGCGAGCTACTAGCTATAAGAAACACACCGTAAACAGTAGACAGTTTGAAGTTAAACATAAATTTTTGCGAAGCTCAAAGCTCAAAGCTCAAAGCTCAAAGCTCAAAGCTAGTTTTTGTATGCCTGCCAACCCTCACCCATATATAACTTCAATAATTTCTCTGGTGCATTAGGCAAATCCACACTGAGCAATAATCCAGGTGTATCGTTAAAATTTTTATCTATGCCCAAACAATGAAAAATCGCGCCTAGTTTGTTGTAGTGTTTGAGCAGGATGGGCACGTCTTTACCATCTGCTTCAATACCTTTAAGTAAGGCATTCACATGCTTTTTTAGCCCATGTTGTTTAGCAAAATCCTGTAATTCAGGGTGTAACTGATGTTCAAACGGAGCTATTGGTGCCACTTTGTCAGTGGGCGTCACCATAGCTTGTTGGATAATAGCTGCACTGCGTACATCATATAATTTGCTAATAGAGACTGTGCCATACAAGGTCCGATATTGAGGGTATTGGCAAACAAAGGCGCCAATCCCACGCCACAACAAAAACAAACCTTGGAAGCTACGTTGGTATTCAGGGATTAAAAATGAACGTCCCATTTCTAAGCAGGGTTGTTTGCGATTCACAAAGTCAGGGCTAAAATCAAACATGCGCTGTAAATACAGGTTTTCTAAATTACCGTCGGCTAATAATTTGTCGGTTTGTCCCATGCGGTATGCGCCGATTATTTGCCCTGTGTGGGTTTTTATAACAAATAGGTGAGTGTAGGTGGCGTCGAAGTGATCGGTATCTAGTGCTTCACCACTGCCTTCGTTATGTTCACGAAAAACCATTTCCCGTAAACGGGCGATTTCATTCACTGTATTTGGCATTTGATTTTGATAACCAAAGTACACCGACAGATCTTTGTGATCGAATAAGTGTTGCTCACTAGGAAGTTGCTGTACTTCTTGTAATATCAGGCTACCACTGGTTTCAATTGCGAGTGGTTGTAATTGAGCAACAGGATCAGCAGGCCAAGCTTTTTGCCAAGCAGGATCAAGCAAATAACTCTGTGCTCTAAACAATTCAGTTTGTTTGCCTGTATCTATGCCCTTTGCATAGTGTTTAATGGCGATTGCTTCACCTGCAGTCACAGTTATCTTAGCGTTGCGTTTGTTGACCAGTTCACGGGGTAACATCAAGATCCGGAATCGAAAATAAATCCGCCCTAAACGATAAAACAAGGAGCTATTTAAGCCACTCACAAATATAGGTAAATAGTGCGCGTTTGTGCGGTTGGCGATGCTGGCAATCAATCTATTCCAACTATGGTCAGCAATGCGCCGCGTGTCTTTATGAAAATAGCTGACACGTCCAGCGGGAAAAAGAAGTAAGGCTCCACCGGTTTTCACATGTTTAAGACAAGTACGGATGGATGGTGCATTTCTCGGATCTTTTTCTGATAGTGGGTTGGTATAAATAAAATAGTCTTCAAGCTCGGGAAATATCTTTAACCCTTGGTTGGCCATCACTTTGATATCGGGGCGTACTTGTTCAATGGCCCAGGCTAAAAACACCCCTTCGATACCACCAAAAGGATGATTACTGGCGATTACCAGTGGGCCCGTTTTAGGGATTTTAGCTTGTAACTCTTCAAGGCCTAACAATTGAATATTGAGCCCTTCTAATAGGCTTTTCGCGAAGCTTGTTTTGTCTAAACCGTGTAGGTTGTTTTCGCGATACAGACCATCTAACTTGTTGATAGCAAGAACTCGGTCTAATAATTTGACGATGATTTTTGTAAAAAAGTTCTTTTTATCATCAGGGATAACATTTAGCAGGCTGATGGCTGCAGGCATAAAACAATTCCACAAAATAGATGAATAATTTAGGTCGGTAATAGTGCGTTAATTTATTAAAAAATTCAGCAACTTCTTGTTCGAAGGGGCGTATTTTGTTGGCATAAAAATAAATGTTTCTAGAGTCTTAGTTTTTGAATGCTAATTTGAGGCATAATAGGCACCTAGTTTAATTGGTTTTTTATTGAATATTCCAGCAGGACAAAGATGCAACAGATTACTATCACTACACCAGACGATTGGCATTTACATTTTAGAGACGGCGATATGCTTGGCGAAACCGTACCTGCTACTGCTAGGTGTTTTGCTAGGGCGATTGTAATGCCTAATCTAGTGCCTCCTGTGGTAAATGCTAAGTTAGCCAATGAGTACAAAGGGCGAATTTTAGCGGCCCGACCGCAAGGCAGCAATTTTCAGCCTTTGATGACCTTGTATTTAACGAATCAAACATCTACCCAAGATATCATTGATGCTAAGCAAGCTGGTGTGGTGGCGGCCAAGTTATATCCTGCCGGCGCGACGACTAATTCGGCACAAGCGGTAAGTGGTATTGAAGCCTTGTACCCAGTGTTCGAAGAAATGCAAAAGCAAGGTTTGTTGTTATTAGTGCACGGTGAAGTCACAGAAAGTCATGTGGATATTTTTGATCGGGAAAAGATATTTATTGATCAATATATGGCTAAAATTGTACAGGCATTTCCTGAATTAAAAGTGGTGTTTGAGCATATTACAACTAGTGAAGCAGCTGACTTTGTTCTAAGTAGTGCTAATAATGTCGCAGCCACTATTACCCCGCAACATTTATTGTTAAACCGTAATGATTTGCTGGTAGGTGGAGTTAAACCACACAACTATTGTTTACCGGTATTAAAGCGCAGTACACACCAACAAGCTTTGCGTAAAGTGGTAGCCAGTGGTTCAAAACAATTTTTCTTAGGTACAGACTCAGCACCTCATGCTAAACATGCCAAAGAAAATGCTTGTGGTTGTGCTGGCTGTTATAGTGCGTGGAGTGCTTTGGAACTTTATACTCAGGTTTTTGATGAACTAGGTGTTTTGGACAAATTAGAAGGGTTTGCTAGTTTCCACGGCGCTGATTTTTATGGTCTGCCTCGTAACTCGAGTAATTTGACCTTGGTTAAACAGAGTTGGACTGTACCAGATTCTGTTACTTTGCCTAATGGTGAAGCCATTGTGCCATTTTTTGCAGGGCAAACAGTTGATTGGAAAATAGCGTAAGGTAATCACTGCGCAATTTTCAACACACTCTTTTATGGTGATATAAATTTGTATTTATTACATTTGCGAAGCTTGACTATATTAATTGTTTTCTGCTGGGTGGCGGCAGTTATTAAGCCTGTTTGGGCAAATGAAATGGGTCCTTTAAATAAAAAGCTTCGCTTGGCCGTTATCTATATTCAAGAACCCCCCTATATTTATAGCGATGATAATTCTGGATATGTGGGGGTTTTACCTAAACTAGCGCAAGCTTTAAGTCGCGAATTAGAGCTTGAATTAACTTATTTACCTACACCACGAAAAGACTTAGAAAAATCAGTGATAGAAGGTCGAGCTGATATGACATGGTTATCTCCCAATTGGGTGGGGGCCGAAGATTCGCTGTTGTTTTCAGATCCGGTTCTATTACATCGGGAATTTTTGTATAGTTTTTCACCTTTTAATGAAGGCGATGGTCCCAGAGGTTGGTTGCAAGATAAAACTGTCTGTATCCGTCAAGATTATGCATATCCTAATCTAATTCCCTATTTCGACAGCGGTGTAGCTCAAGGTTTAAGGGTGTCTAGTCAAGTATCATTGGTTAAGTTATTTCAAAAAGGCCGTTGTGATGTGCTTTATATGAATGAGCTTAGAGCTGCGTGGATGATAAATAAACTAGGTATTAAACGTAAAGTGTGGCGCTCTGAGTTTCCTATCGAGGAGGCGAAGTTATCTTTTGCGTTTAGTCAAAAATGGCAAACAAAAATGACTTTAATTAATCAAGCTGTAGCCAAAATAAAAAGCTCCGGTGAATTGAGCCGCATAGTGGAATCCAGTATAGATCCGATAATTCTTTCTAACCTTTCAATCGAGTAAGTTTGATTGATAGTTTGCCATGCATATTTATAACTTGCCCTTGCCCCTGTTTATGAAAGATAAATAACACCTTCATTATTTTATTAAGAGAATCAATATGAGCGAACTCGTTAGCTGTCAAATTGAAAACCAAGTAGCCACTATTACAATGCAAAATGGCAAAGTGAACGCCATTTCACATCAAGTGATAGACGAACTTAATCAAGCACTCGACCAGGCAGAACAAGCGCAAGCAGTTGTAGTACTAACAGGACAAGCAGGCATGTTTTCTGGTGGTTATGATTTAAAAGTCATGAAAGAGAGCATGAGTTCGGCTATGGCTTTAGTCGAAAAAGGTACAACACTCACAAGGCGCATGTTGTCGTTTCCTTATCCTGTTTTGGTGGCGTGTAGCGGCCATGCTATAGCGAAAGGAGCCTTTTTGTTGCTGGCAGCGGATTATCGCATTGGTGTTGATGGTGCATTTAAAATTGGTTTAAATGAAGTCGCAATAGGTATGACTATGCACCATGGTGGTGTAGAATTAGCCCGCGGTCGATTGGCACCTGTATTTTTTAACCGTTCAGTGATTTTAGCTGAAATGGTCTCTCCGAAAGAAGCGGTCACCGCTGGATTTTTAGATAAGGTCGTTAGCGAAGCAGAATTTGTACCTACGGTTCAAGCAATTGCACATGCTATGACAAAATTAGATATGAAAGCCCATCACCAAACAAAATTAAAAGCACGAGCAGAATTATTGCAAGTGCTCGACGAAAGTATCGAAAAAGACCGTCATAGTAGCCTTTAAAGCTGATTGACCGGCCTAACAAATAGAGAATGTTTTGAATAAAGAATTTGCTTCACTGGGTTTAAAAAACGCCTTGCTTGAAAACTTGGAATCCATGGGTTTCACAGAAATGACCGACATCCAAGCTATGAGCTTGCCAGCCATTATTGCCGGCAAAGATGTAGTCGGCAAAGCCAAAACCGGTAGCGGAAAAACCGCGGCTTTTGGTTTAGGTTTATTACATAACCTCAAAGTGAAGCGATTTCGAGTTCAAGCATTGGTTATGTGTCCTACCCGTGAACTGGCGGAACAAGTGGCGCTAGAAATCCGTAAGTTAGGCCGTGGTATTCATAATATTAAAGTATTAACTTTGTGTGGTGGCACACCTTTAGGTCCACAAATTGGCTCTTTAGAACATGGCGCACA
This sequence comes from Paraglaciecola arctica BSs20135, assembly GCF_000314995.1. GTDB lineage: Bacteria > Pseudomonadota > Gammaproteobacteria > Enterobacterales > Alteromonadaceae > Paraglaciecola > Paraglaciecola arctica. Next base: position 291,730 of record NZ_BAEO01000055.1, read on the forward strand.
TATTATTGTGGGTACGCCTGGTCGCATCATGGACCATTTGTTTCGCGGTCGCCTAGACTTAAGCGAAGTGAATACCTTAGTACTCGACGAAGCCGATCGTATGTTAGATATGGGGTTTGAAGTAGAAATGGCCAAAGTGATTGACGCTGTGCCACTAGACAGACAAACCTTGTTGTTTTCTGCCACTTACCCTGATTCTATTGCGCAGATAAGTAGAGATGTGCAGCGCAATCCTCTTGAAGTTAGTGTTGAAGCCACCCACGAAACCACTAGTATTGAACAGCTGTTTTTTGAAGTAGAAGAGCCCCATCGTATTAAAGCGGTGGCAGCGATGTTAAGTCACTACCAGGCCGAATCAGCCATAGTATTTTGTAATACCAAAATTGCCTGTCAGGAAGTCGCAGACGAACTCACTAAATTGGGCGTGTCTGTATTAGCTTTACATGGTGATTTAGAACAGCGCGACAGAACTGAAGTATTAACCCGTTTTTCTAATCGTAGTGTATCTGTGTTGGTTGCCACTGACGTTGCTTCTCGAGGGCTGGATATCAAAGAAGTGAATGCTGTCATTAGTTATCAAATCACCCCAGATCCTGAAGTACATATTCACCGTATCGGCCGAACGGGTCGTGCTGATGCTAAAGGTTTGGCGCTGACCTTGTGTACAAAAAAAGAAATGCCACGGGCCAATGCCATTGAAGATTATCAAAAAGCGAAAATTAAATGGACAGGCATTCAAGCGCTGCGTTTTCACGCTAATCGTTTAATCCAACCTGAATATTCAACCATATGCATAGACGGCGGCAAAAAAAGCAAAATTCGCCCTGGTGATATTTTAGGTGCGTTAACCAAAGACGCAGATATTGCCGGTGATGATATAGGAAAGATAAACGTGACAGCGACTCATTCTTATGTGGCAGTCAAAACCCGCAGCATTAAGCGCGCTCTTAAACAAGTTAACGAAGGTAAATTAAAAGGGCGTAAGTTTAAGGCCAGGAAATTAAGCTAGATAAGATTGTATGCTAAGAGCGAAATGATAAAAGCGAAAGGAATTCTAACCACAGAGGGCACAGAGAACACAGAGGTAAAGAATTTCTAGTCTTAACAATTTATTCCTCTGTGAAGCGAAGCGCTCTGTGTTCTCTGTGGTTTAATGCTCTTTTAAAGCTCTTAATATTCAGCCTAATAGCTAGGAGACAGATGCAAATATTTGATTATATTCTACAAACGTGGGAATTAGCGGTACAAGGAGAAAAGCAAGGCATTTGGTTTTGGGCGGCGGTTTACGTTTTTTTGGTATGTAACTATTCAGCGTTATTTCAACTACTTATTCGTCGTTGGCCAAGTACTAAAGGTGAATTATTACATATTGGTTTAGATAAGTTTGGTGCGGCTATTATATTAGCTGATCAAGATTACCGTGCTGCTGCACTTTATAGCTATCAAATAGAAGGTAAAACCTACCAAGGAAAACGTATTTCGCCTTGGGTTATTGTTGCTAGCCATAACGCCCAATTTGTACTCAAAAAGCAACTTTCCAAGGTTGAGACATTCCCCAACGGTAAGGTCAGTATTTTCTATAAACCTTCCAATCCCGCCAAAAGCTGGCTTATCTTGCCTAGTAAATTCGGTATAAGTATAACTTTATTAATCAGTGTGCTGCCCGCTTTTAGTTATTGGGTAGAATATTATGGATAACTCCCCCGTTCTTTATATTTTTTCAGGCCTTCCTGGAGTCGGTAAAAGCACCTTAGCAACTACACTGGCGAAACATATAGGTGCTACTTATTTGCGGGTTGATACAATCGAACAAGGGCTAAGAGACTTTTACCTGACTGATATTTATGATGAAGGTTATCAACTGGCATTTAGGCTTGCGAAAGATAATTTAAAAATAGGTTTATCAGTCATTGGTGATTCATGTAATTCAATCACCGAATCAAGAACTGCATGGCAGCAAATCGCTACGGATTTAGGTATTCAATTCGTAAATATAGAAGTGATTTGCTCAGATGAATCTGAGCATCAAGTTAGAGTAGAGACTCGTAAAACTAGTATCCCAAACTTAACTTTGCCAACATGGAAACAGGTTCAAGAGCGTGAATATCAGGTTTGGGAAAACGAAGTCTTAAAAGTTGATACTGCAAATCAAACTATTCAGCAATCCGTTTCTGACTTATTCCAATTACTTAAACAAACATATTAGGAAGTAAATGCTGAATTAGTCGTCAAATACAGCTGCTTTATATACTAAAGTCCAATGGTGGTTATTTAATGACCACTGTATATTCTCAGGTCCCCTAATTATCTGTGGCCCTTGATGCGTTTCTGGCAAAAGTATTTAAATTCAAAATTTTATTTCATGTTGATTTTTGTGATGTTTGCAGTTGCGTTGAGTGCAATCATATCTCTGTCTAAATCTGTTGAAAATCAGAGTCTGTTGGAAATCCGCAGCCTAACTCCTGCTTTTGATATCGTTTCAGAGGAAATTTTAAAGCCGCTTTTTATTGCCGAGACAGTTGCACGCGCATCGGCCTTGAAATTACATATGAACGACAACGTGATTGATGAAGAAAAAATTACTAATATGCTTGCGGAAATGTCTGAAGAATTTGCAATGGATTTTTTTGTAGCAAGTGAAACAAGTCGCACTCAATACTACTCAGATGGCTCATCATTACCGCTAAACGCTGCAAAAGTAGAATGGTATTTTCGAGCAAAAAACGCATCACAAAATATCGTGGCTGCACTTGGTAATAGAAAAGATGTTCATATTTATTTTGATATCAAAATTTATAATAAACAAGGCGATTTTTTAGGTTTTATTGGTGTCGGAAAAAGACTAAATAGTTTCATCACTTCATTCGAAAAAATTAAAGACAAGTATGATTACGACTTTGTTTTTGTCGATCACAATGATGATATTGTGCTTTCTTCAGATCAAAGTTTACTGGCAGACGGCAAAGGCATCAAAAAGCTACAGCAAGTGCCTTGGTTTAAGGCGCTCACATCTGTCCAACAGTCTGGACAGGAGCCTAATGATAATGTGCTGGTCAGCGTTGCAGGCAATGATCTACTCATTTCCAAAGCGGATTTAAAGGTACTTAATTGGAAGTTTTTTTTAGTCAATTCATTGAATGTAAGACAAAATGAAACCACAAAGGTGTTTATTCTACAGACACTTTACATCGCGTTTGTATTATTACTTGGGCTATTAATTGCTCGGATAGCAATACCTTACATTCAAGCTGAGTTTGCTAGCAAACATCAAAATGACCCCCTAACTCAATTGCCAAATAGAGCCCATTTAGCTTGGCGTTTCAAACAGATCGTCAAAGAAAAACAACATGTATCAGCGATTATTGCCGATATTGATTTCTTCAAAACTATCAATGATACCCATGGTCATGCAGTTGGCGATTTAATCCTTTGCGAATTTGCAAAAGTGATTAAATCTCAATTACGTGATGTTGACGTAATGGGTCGTTGGGGTGGAGAAGAATTTGTGATCCTATTGCCATCCACAGACTTCCAAATGGCTTATGAAGTTGCTGAAAGGGCAAGAGTTGCTATATCACGTCATAACTTTATGTCAGATGATAAAGTGTTAAACATGACCGCAAGCTTCGGTGTTGCGTTTAGAGCCAATGCCTACAAGCTAGAGGATATAGTTAAGCATGCGGATGAAGCACTTTACCAGGCAAAACGTGAAGGGCGAAACACCGTTCGAACTACTGAAGATGTTGTAGTTAACAAGTTAGCAAGTTTTAAGAAGCTGCGACTCTAGCTTAAGACCAGATAATTTTTAGACTAGCTAAACCGTATTTATTGACGTAATGGATAGTGATTTCAGCTAGTCACAGCAACGATACTTTTTTAATCATTAAGCAATAACCAACGCATGATAAAACTGTAAAATGAGGTAATGAATGCTCGAATCGAAAACCAATAGAGAGATGTTGGACTACGTCGATAGTATCATTAACACTGTGCGGCACCCCTTAATTACGCTAGATCAGAATTTAAAGGTAGTCACTGTAAACCGTTCTTTTTATGCGTTTTTTAAATCCAAGCCTGAAAATACTATCGGGCACTATATCTTTGAACTAGATAAAAGACAGTGGGATATTCCCGTATTGAGAGAACTGTTGCAAACTGTTGCACGGCAAAAAACCAGTTTTGATGACTATGTGGTTGAGCAAAATTTTGCCATCATTGGTCGGCGGATCATGTTGTTGAATGCCCGCCAGGTTAAACAAGCTGAAGGTAAAGAGCGCATTATTTTATTGGTCATGGAGGACATCACCGAAAGGGCTGATGAATTAGTCATTGCTAAAAAAGAAAAAGATAAGCGAGCAGATGAACTTGTCATTGCTAATAAAGAAAAAGAAATGCGAGCAGATGAACTAGTCATTGCTAATGAAGAAAAAGATAAGCGAGCAGATGAACTAGTCATTGCTAATGAAGAAAAAGATAAGCGAGCAGGTGAACTAGTCATTGCTAATGAAGAGAAAGAAAAGCGAGCGGATGAACTAGTCGTTGCAAATGAAGAAAAGAAAAGCGAGCAAATGAATTAGGCATTGCAGAAGACGAGAAAGATAAGCGAGCAGATGAATTAGATATTGCCAATGAAGAAAAATATAAACGGGCAGATGAATTAAGCATTGCCAATAAAGAAAAAGCTAAGCGAGCAGATGAGTTATTCATTGCCAACGAAAAGCTGGCATTTCAAAGCAAGGAGAAAGATAAGAGAGCGGATGAACTTGTCATTGCTAATGAAGAAAAAGAAAAGCGAGCGGATGAATTAGGTATTGCCAATGTAGAGAAATATAAACGGGCAGATGAGCTAGTCATTGCGAACAAAGAGAGAGAACTTCTGCTACGAAAGCTAAAACGTGCCGCCAGTGTTTTTAGCCATTCCAATGAGGGCATCATGATAACCGATGCCACTGCCACTATTACTGAAGTCAACGATACTTTCAGCCGTATTACTGGATACACTTCTGAGGAAGTGCTGGGGAAATACCCAAGAATACTTCAATCTGGTCGTCATTCGTCAGAATTTTATGATGAAATGTGGACTACGCTAAAAACACAAGATCGCTGGAGTGGCGAGTTATGGAACCGTCGTAAAAATGGCGATGTTTTCCCCGCAATGCTCACCATCAGCATCGTAAGAAATGCAGCTGGTTTGGTTCAACATTACGTTTCATTATACACTGATATTACAACGATGAAGGCGTATCAGGGGCAACTGGAACATATCGCTCACTACGACTTACTGACTAATCTGCCTAACCGAGTATTACTGGCAGATCGCCTAAGCCATGCTATGGCGCAGTGTCAACGTCGCAACCAGTCACTAGCGGTTGCGTTTATGGACTTGGATGGCTTCAAAAAAGTCAATGATAATTACGGCCACAATGTGGGAGATGAGCTACTCATTGCCTTGTCACAACGCATGAAAGAGGCATTACGTGAAAGTGATACCCTCGCTCGTATTGGCGGCGATGAATTTGTTGCAGTTATAGTAGATTTAGAAACCTTCGAGGATAGTCAGCCTGTATTAGAACGTCTACTAAAGGCCGCTGCTGATCCTGTTACCTTGGGTGGTAACCTAATACAAGTTTCAGCGAGTATTGGTGTGACGCTTTACCCACAAGACGGTTCAGACGCAGATCAACTTATGCGTCACGCCGACCAAGCTATGTATGTTGCCAAACATGAAGGTAAGAACCGTTATTGTCTGTTTGATACCGTTCAAGAGAAAGCGAGCAAAACGCAATTAGAAAGTATAGATGATATTCGCTTAGCTTTGGAGCGACGTGAGTTTGTGCTGCACTATCAACCGAAAGTGAATATGCGCACTGGCGTAGTAATAGGCGTAGAAGCTTTAATCCGCTGGCAGCATCCAGTGCGCGGTTTAGTACCACCTTTAGAATTTTTACCGGTAATTGAAGGTCAAGCTATTAGTCTGGAAATTGGCGAATGGGTCATACATAGTGCATTGACCCAAATAAGTCAGTGGCAAAGCATGGCGTTTAATCTACCCATCAGTGTCAACATCAGCGGTTATCAAATACAACAAGGTAATTTTGCAACTCGCATAGCAGCATTGTTGGCTACCCATCCTGAAGTAAACCCATTCTGTTTAGAATTAGAAATACTGGAAACCAGTGCGTTACATGACATCAGCAAAGTGTCTGCAACTATGAATGCATGCCATGATTTAGGTGTACGCTTTGCCTTAGATGACTTCGGTACTGGGTATTCATCACTTACCCACCTCAGGCGCCTGCCAGCACAATTGATTAAAATCGACCAGAGCTTCGTACGCGACATGTTAGAGGATGCAGACGATTGTGCAATTGTTGAAGGTGTAATTGGGCTCGCTAACGCATTTCGGCGTGACGTAATAGCTGAGGGTGTAGAAACCATCGCTCATGGAGTCGCACTGTTACAACTAGGTTGTGAGTTGGCGCAGGGGTTTGGTATTGCTCGACCTATGCCTTCCGGTGATATACCAGAATGGATATCTAACTGGGTAGCTAATGATTCTTGGCGGGCATGAGGACTAAACTACAAGATTTCTCATTTCTTTTTTTCAGTAGAATATAATGGAGAACAGAATTCTGGGATAAACGTATTTAAGCTTTTGTTAGATACTGCCCCAAAAACATAGCCACCGCAGAATCAATAATTTGCTGATATTTAGATTGCTCTGGAAATTCACCAAAGCCAATTATTTGTGGCCAATAGGCGAAAGACTTGAGTAGGCCGGTAAATTGTGTGGCAGCAATGTCAATATCCGCAATCACTAAACGCCCATCTTCTGTTGCCTTTTTCAACCATATGTTGAGGCCACTTTCTGTGTCTGCAATGTGAGCCAAGGTTTGTTGTTTAGTATTTTCATTGTGAAGGCATTCGGCAATGATTAAACGAGACACACTGATAAAGGTGGTTGATTTCAGTAATGCCATTTCTTGCTCGGCAATAGCAGTTAACTGTTCTTCTATAGAAAGTGCTTTTTGATATGTGTAAGCGGTTGCGGTTAACGCTTGTTCCCACATGATTGTCGTGATCTCTGTAAACAATGCGTCTTTACTTGAGAAGTGATTATATACAGTTCGTTTTGACACATTGGCTGTTTTCGCTATCTGATCCATACTGGTTTTTTGAAACCCATGGCTATCAAATTCTTGTATTGCCGCAGCCACTATGTCTGATTTTTTGCGTTCGCTTAAGGTCTGTTTGTCTTGCATTTTTGCACTTTTTTTAGGCTTCTGTAAACACCTTACACTCATGAGTTTACTTTTTCAATTTTAAATGTAAACTGTACAGTGTAGTTTACATGTTTTGAGATTGAGCAATATTAAATGAGCAACAAAGATTATTGGTGGGCTAAGTGGTTACTGCTAACCATTTTGGTAATGACAATAAATAAATCGATAGCGGGAGGGGCAAAAATGGATAACGCATTGGCTAATGTGCGATTAGAGAGTAGTCATCTTGACGATGGGGCTTATGTAAATGCGGATCCACAAGTAAAGCAGGATATGTCAAAACTAGGCGGCATTATCAAACGTTTTATTTTTGAAAAGCGGATTGATCCTGTGCCTATTAAAATGCCGTTAAGTCAGATAGATATAAAGGCGTTAGATGAGCATTCAAAAGATGCAGTTTATCGTTTAGGGCATTCCAGCATGTTGCTTAAACTCAACAATCAAATTTGGCTAACTGACCCAGTATTTTCAGAGCGCGCGTCACCTGTGCAATGGATGGGACCAAAACGTTTTCATGCTGTTCCATTGGAATTAGAGGGAATAAAAACCATTAAAGGTGTTGTTATCTCTCATGATCATTACGATCACTTAGATAAAAGCACAATTCAATTACTAAAGGATAGGGTTGAGTATTTTATTGTACCTTTAGGTGTAGATAAACATCTGCTGGACTGGGGCGTGCCTAAGGAAAAAATCCATGTCCTCGACTGGTGGCAGGAGATAACTATAGATGAAATCAAATTTGTGGCGACACCGGCCCAGCATTTTTCTGGTCGTGGAGTATTTGACGGTAACGAAACCTTGTGGGCGTCTTGGGTGATTAAAACATCGCAACACAGCCTATTTTTCAGCGGTGACAGTGGCTACTTTGATGGATTTAAATTAATAGGTGAGCGTTATGGCCCATTTGATCTGACTATGATGGAAACTGGGGCCTACGACAAAGACTGGGCCGACATTCATATGCTGCCAGAGCAAAGTGTTCAAGCCCACCTTGATTTAAATGGCCGGGTTTTAATGCCTATTCACAATGGCACTTTCGATTTGGCACTACACCCTTGGTATGAACCTTTCGCTCGTTTATCAAAAGCGGCAACCAGTCACAATATTGAAATTGCCACACCTATTATGGGTGAAAAAGTATTGTTTAATCAATCTAGAGTAAACCAACGCTGGTGGGCCGGTATCAGTCAAGTGGTGAACGAGCTCAGGTTACCAAGGCCTGATCAAAGTTAAACGTTAAGTAACGATGTTCTGGCCTTAATTATTTTTAATCTAAATGATTTAGGGTTGGATCACCAAGATATCCGTCTTTAATAATGCTAATACACTTTCGGCTGTGTTACCCATTAGTTTGGCTTTTAAGCCTTTACGTCCGATGCTACCCATAATGACCAATCCTGCAGCGTGTTTAGAGGCAACACTTGGTATCACTTTAGAGGCTGGTCCGGCCTTAAAATGAATATTTTCCAATGGCAAGTCGTATTCTCCCAACATACCTTCGATGATTGGCAGGTATCGCGATTTAGCGTCATTCACTAAGGCTTTTTTGTCTATTATTCCCAAATCTTTGAGTACTGTTGATATAGGTAAACTGTAACAAATATGCAAAGGCATATTTGCATTTGTGGCAAAGGTGATCCCTGCATCAAGCAATTTTTGATTGAGCGCTTGTTTTGATTTTACGTGTGTACCAAGATCAAGTGACACCATTACCGATTGTTTTTTACGCCATTTTTTTTCTGCCACAAGTAATGTTGGCACAAGGTTATTACGGAGCAAATGCCAATCTGTAGGAACATAGAAAGGTCCTTCGCTGCGGTGACCTGTCTTAATAATTAAATCGTAGTCATGAGAAGCACTATGCTTTTTAACCCATGCAACAATATCTTTTTCCCATATAACTTCACTTGTTGATTTTTCTTCAAGTTTACATTCAGCTATTTCCCTTTTTAGCCAGCTTTCACCTTTAGAGAGAATTTTATTTTGAATATCAAGCTTTTGCTCTTCGTTTAAATTGGTGGCTAGCGTAGCTAAATGTTCATAATTAAAGGCCACAATATGAAGTTTTGCTCCAGTGCGCTTAACCAATGACTTTGCATGTGCCAAAGCGCTTTGTTGCTTGTCTTGTTGATCTGCAATGACCAAAATATTTTCAATTTTCATCTGGGTTTCCTGAACATTTAACCGAAGTGTATATTAGCCATTGTAAGCAGGAAGGGATTTGATCTACAACAATAAATAACAGTCGAGTGGGTTAATTCTATTTTGCAAGTCGCTCCCCCCGCAGAAGCACCCCTTTTTAATCCTAAATTTAGGACTATCTTTTAGTATGAGTTGAGTAACTATATTCTCCATACTTCCAATCTATTAGTCATTTCGAACTAAACACTCACTCAAAAGGTCATCCGAAAAACCGTGCCACCGGTTTCCTTTATTTCATATTTAATCGCACCACCATGGGCCAACATGATTTGCCTTGTTAATGCTAAACCTACGCCTGAGCCTTGTTGTTTGGTGGTGTAGAAAGGTACGAAGATTTTGTTGCCTATTTCATCAGGAATACCTTTGCCGTTGTCGCTAACTTCGATAACTACGTGGCCTCTTTTATTGAGGAATGCGTTTAAGCTGACTTCAGGTGTAGGGCAGTTTTCAATGGCATGCTCGGCGTTTTGCAATAGGTTCAGTAGGACTTGTTCTAACATGTCTTTATCTATAGAGATTTCAAGTTCAGATGGTTCTATATTGATCTGCAGTTGTATGCCTTTTTTATCCCATTGTTGAGTCGCTAAGGTGCAACTTTGTTGAAATAAGCTTGCGACTTTTAACTTATTTTTATTGAGGGTAGGTAACCTTGTTAACTGGCGGTAACTGCTAACAAACTTGATTAGACCATCACTGCGCCTGGCAACTGTTTCCACTGCTTCTGAAATATCTTGTAGGTCTTCCCTTAGCTCTGAGAAGGAATCGGCTTTGTGTTTGCAATCTGCTACTAGGTCTACTGTTGTTTTGGCTAATGAGGCAACTGGGGTGATGCTGTTCATTATTTCATGGGTCAGTACTTTAACTAAATCTTGCCATGCCTGAAGTTGTGCAATATCTAATTCGCTTTGAATATCTTGCATGCTCACCAGAATTTCTTGATTCTTTGGTAGCAGTATTTGTGTGGCTGAAATACTTAACTGATACTCCATGCCGTCAATAGTAAAATTGACCAAACGCCTTTCACCTGGTTTGACTGTTGCAAGATGTTTGGCAAACTCTTCACCGAAAGGGGCCAGGTCACTCAGTTTGGTTACATGGTTAGCACCAAATAATTTTCGAGCGGCGTTATTCCAGAGTGTAAGTAAGCCATCACTACTAATGCTAAGTAGTGGAACTGGTGCATGTTCAACTATAGCTTTGAGGTGTCGCTGTTGCTCTTCTTGGGCAGAACGTGCCCTTTGAAAACGCTCAAGTATGTCGGTAAAAGCGCTACCTAGCTCACCAAAGCCTGATCCTAATGAGGACAAATCAAAACGTTGTGAATAATCGGCGTAACGTGCAGCATCTAAAAAACGCACCAATTCAGCGTTGGTTTTTGACACAAAGCGCACTAAAGAGAGGCTCTGTAATACCAGTAAAACAAACACTATTAGGATGGTTGCATGATAACCCTCTGCGCTTATTAACACACTTAGTAACAGCAAGTTAAGCATCACAAAAATAGTGCGTATTGCGATAAATAATGAGAATTTTTTAAAGCCCATGTTTTTCCATCCTGCGATATAGAGCTGCGCGAGTAAGACCCAAGGCTTTGGCAGTATGGCTAATATTGTAGCGGTATTGCTTTAACGCTGTCTCTATGGTCAATTTTTCGATCTTATCGAGATTCAATTCGGCTGTTTCCTTTGCTATTTGAACTGCCGGTTCGCTTGTAGTGCTTGTTTGGACTAGGTGACTCAATTGAAAATCATCGACAGATAATTGTTCTGATTCAGACAGAATGATGGCTCTTTCAATGGCATGCCGCAAGGCGCGCACATTACCGGGCCATGCATAATGTTTGATAATGTGCAGTGCATCTGCACTGATGGTTTTTTCTGGTTTTTTATATTTTCTTGAATAGAAGGCAATGTAGTGGTTAGCGATAGGTTTAATATCGGCTATTCTGTCACGCAATGGCGGTAAGGTGATTTCCACTGTGTTTAAGCGAAATAACAAGTCTTGCCGAAATCGAGATCCATCGTTTAAATCTTGTTTAGGAATATTGGTGGCGGCGATAACCCTGACATCAAAAGCAATGGCTTTGTTAGTGCCAAGGGGGGTGACTATTCTTTGTTCCAAAATTGTCAGTAATTTGGCTTGTAAGTGCAAAGGCAAATTGCCTATTTCGTCTAAAAATAATGTTCCACCGTTAGCCGCTTGCAAACGCCCAACACGATCTTCATTTGCACCAGTGAATGAGCCTTTTTTGTGACCAAATAATTCACTTTCGAATAAAGTTTCTGACATAGCGCCTAAATCAACCGACATAAAAACGTGATCAGCGCGCAAACTTTGGCGATGTAACTCTCTGGCTACTAGCTCTTTTCCAGTTCCGTTTTCTCCCAAAATTAATACGTTTGCATCAGTAGGTGCGCTTCTTTCTATTAAGGAGTGAACTTGTTGCATTACTGAAGACTTGGCTAGTAGAGGTTGTTGTTGAGTGTTATTGGTATTTTGAGCGAGTAGCTGATTGGTATGACGCAATTCAGTGGCTTCATTACGTGTTTTCCCCAACAACACGGCAGCAGTTAAGGTGGCGACCAGTTTTTCGTTTTGCCAAGGTTTGGCGACAAAGTCGGTAGCCCCTAGTTTCATGGCTTCAACTGCGACATCAATACCGCCGTGAGCCGTGATTAATACCACCACAGTTTGGGGGGCTATTTCCAGAATTTTCTTCAACCAATTGTAGCCTTGGGCGCCAGAACTTTCACCAGGGCTGAAATTCATATCAAGCAAAACGGCATCAAAACTATTTTCAGACATGAGTTTTGGAATGTTTGCTGGTGAGTTACATATCATCACCTGACTAAAATGTCTTTTTAGTAATAATTTTCCAGCGGTCAATATGTCCTGATCATCATCAACGATCAGTATTTTTCCTTCTATCACCATAGGGTTATCTCTGTGGGAAACACATTGTTAATGTTCATTATCGTACACCTACTGTTCGAATCCGTACACTTTCTAAGTCCAAATATCGCTTCAATAATAAAAAAGCAAATTAAAACAATGGGTTAAATTTTGGAACAATACTTGTAATAACACTACCAATAGAAACAAATTAGCAATCACTACTATCGTCTAGGACGTCACATTGAAACAAATAAAACCACTAGGTAATGATTTTAAAAGCGTTAACGCCCCTCAAGGAGTTCCAACTCCTAGTGGTGCGGCTGCAAGTAATAGTGCGGCTGCAGGCGCTGCAATGGATCGAAAAATTGTGCCCCAGCGTAATCCATTAAAACGTATAGCTCTATTGCTTGTCGGCCTGAGTTTGTTGGCACTGTTAGGGTATTGGTTGTTTACTGGACCCAGTGGTAAAGCGCTGAGTGTTACAACGGATCGTATAGCTATATCCACAGTGAAGTCTGGTATTTTTGAAGATTTCATTCCCATTCGAGGCAGAGTGACACCAGCAAAAACAGTGTATTTGGATGCTGTCGAAGGCGGCAGAGTGGAACGTATTCTGGTGGAAGATGGTGCCAGCCTTAAGGCGGGTGATTTAATCGTTGAGTTGTCAAATGCTTCCTTGCAATTAAGTGTGTTAGGCAATGAAGCAAGCGTGGCCGAGCAGCTAAATAATATGCGTTCTATTGAACTTAGTCTTGAACAAAACCGCCTCGAACATAAACGTAATTTGGTCGATATCAGGTACCAAATAAAACTATTGAGCAGACAAGTTTCCCGAGAGCAAGCATTAGTCAAAACCGGCGCGGTGAGTCAGTCAGCTTTTGATGATACTCATGACACTCTAGATTGGTATAAAAGTCGCTTGGCTTTGACCTTGGAAAGCCAACAATCTGATGCGCGAATGCAGGAAGAACAATTAGTGTTCTTAAAAGACACCACCAAAAGGCTTGAAGGTAACTTGGCCATCTCAAGGAAAAACCTAGACAACATGAACGTTAAGGCACCTGTTGACGGCACCTTGTCGGGATTCAATGTCGAGGTAGGGCAGAGCATTGGCAGGGGTGAACGTCTTGGGCAAATCGACACACCTAATGATTATAAAGTCACTGCTTTTATTGATGAGTTTTATTTAGGAAGAGTCGATATTGGACAACAGGCAAGCTACGACAATTACGCTATGGTTGTCTCGAAAATTTACCCACAAGTACAAAACGGTCAGTTCGAAGTCGATTTCAAATTTACTCAGGCGCAGCCCGCTGATATCCGCCGCGGACAGACTATACAAACCAAACTCACCTTAGGGGATGCTAGCGAAGCATTGCTGATACCTAACGGTGCATTTTATCAAGACACAGGTGGTAACTGGATTTTTGTTGTGACTCAAGATGGCAATCAAGCGATTAGACGAACAGTCAGACTGGGAAGGCGCAACAGCCGCTTTATTGAAGTGATTGAAGGTTTAGACGTGGGTGAGAAGGTTGTGACCAGCCCTTATACAAGTTACCAAGATATGGCGCTACTCAAGCTTAATTAGTCAAATATTTATTAAAATAATGAAACAAATCAAAGGAAATACAGATGTTGAAACTACATAATTTATGCAGAATGTATCGCACCGATGAAGTAGAAACGGTTGCCTTAAATAACGTCAATATTGAAATTCAAAAAGGCGAGTTTGTGGCCATTATGGGCCCCTCGGGTTGCGGTAAATCGACCTTGCTGAATTTAATCGGCATGTTGGATTCTCCTAGTTCAGGTCAGTATATTTTTAATGACGAAGATATTTCCAGTTATTCAGAAAAACAACTCTCAGCCGTTCGCAAACATCATATTGGTTTTATTTTCCAAAATTTTAACTTGATAGAAGAATTAACTGTTGCTGAAAATATTGAGCTGGCTTTGTTGTACCACAATATACCTGCAGCCGAGCGTAAAGAGAAAGTGTTGGCTGTGATGGACATGGTAGGTGTTGCACACCGTGGTAAACATATGCCAAGTCAACTATCTGGTGGTCAGCAACAACGGGTTGCCGTTGCCAGAGCTGTGGTGGGTAATCAAGGGCTTATCTTGGCAGATGAGCCTACCGGAAATCTTGACAGTGCTCATGGACAAGAAGTCATGGAGATGCTGCGCTCTTTGAACCAACAAGGATCAACCATAGTAATGGTGACACATAGCCCTGCACATGCTGACTACGCGAATCGAACCATTAATCTATTTGATGGTGCCGTGGTAACTCAAAGTGTACGCGCAGCTTAACCCCGCGTAGAAAGGAGCAATAAATTATGTTTAAAAATTACCTGATAACCGCTTGGCGTAACATTATCAAAAATGGCATATTTTCTTTGATCAACATATCAGGCCTAGCACTTGGATTGATGAGCTGCATTTTGATCATGTTATTTGTTCGTGAAGAGACTGGGTTTGATAAATGGTTAACTGACAGTGACCGAATAGTGCGTATGCATTCAGCATATTATAATCCAGATAACCCTCCGTTTTTGACCGTACGTTCGGCAGGAAACATGATGGAGGCGGTGCGTGATTACGCTAAAAATGAAGTAGAAGATGGCGTTCGATTAATTCGTTTTGGAGCCTCTGTTCGCAAGGACGACTCAGCTTTGGCAGAGCAAGTGACCTTTGTGGACGGTAGCTTCTTCAATATTTTTGATTTGTCCTTTGTACATGGATCTAAGGAAAGTTCATTTAAAAAGCCTAATGACTTGGTTATAACTGAAGAAACTGCCATTAAATATTTTGGCAAAACTGATGTAATAGGCGAAGTCATGACTGTGTGTTGTGTTGGTCCAGAACCCAGCACTGTTGCTGTTTCAGGTGTAATCGAAAATTTGCCAGATGCCAGCCATTTGGATTTAGACATGATTGTCTATATAGACCCAGTTATTGTAGAAAATAACTCAGGCTTAAACACTTGGACCAGTGTGAATGTGTATACCTATTTTAAAATGCGGCCCGGTATTAGTCTCGAACAGTTTCAGCAACGGCTTACATACTGGATCGATAACGAAAGCCCTTTTGTGCAGATGTTTGAGGAAAACTTTGGTGAACTAGCAGCAGATGCAAAAATCAGTGACAACATGCGGCATAAATTGATGTACTTGGAAGACTTACATCTTAGAGCACGAGAAGATGCAGGTAATATGGGCGATTTAAGCCCTATGGGTGACAAAACATTGATTATCACCTTCAGTATTGTTGCTGCGTTAATCTTGTTGATTGCATGTATTAATTTTATGAATTTGTCTACCGCTCGGGTTAGCCACCGCGCCAGAGAAGTAGCGATGCGTAAGGTACTAGGGGCGAGCCGCGGGCAAGTGGCCGTGCAGTTTTTGGGAGAGGCAATTGTTATAGTGTTGATCTCGTTGATCTTAGCCTTAGCCTTGGTCGAGTTGTTACTACCCTTATACAATCAAGCTTTAGGTAGACAGCTAGAATTGAGCTTGTTTAGTGACTTAAAATTGGTTTTTGCATTATTAGGTTTGGGCTTGTTGATTGGCTTAGGTGCTGGCTCTTATCCAGCGATATTTCTATCCGGTTTTCAGCCTGGTCATTTGTTACGTTCCAGTAAAGGAGCTGAGTCAAAGACATCTTCGAGCTTAAGGCTGATTTTAGTGGTAGTGCAATTTGCTACTTCAATCACTTTAGTTGTGTGTACGGCAGTGATTTATGCACAAACTCAATATGCACAATCAGTGGATGTGGGTTATGTGAGTGAAGATAAGTTAGTGCTTAATATCAGAGGTGCTGGGGATAATAGGCAAAGACTCAGACATGAATTGCTCAAATTACCAGAGATATCCTCAGTTGTTTATTCTTCCGAGTCACCCACCCAAGATAATGAAAATAACAATCAATTTACTTTGCTTGATGGAGAACATGTTGTAGGAGAGAACCCACAAGTATTACTTAATTATCATGATATGGGGTATGGCTTTTTTGAAGCTTACAAAGTTAAACCTCTCGCCGGACGACTATTTAGTGAGGATTTTGGTAGCGATGAAATTAAACAAGATAGCGATGGGCAGAATGGACAATTGAGCGCATCTGTCATCCTAAATGAGTCGGCGTTGCGTAAATTTGGCTTTACTTCACCCCAGCAAGCAATAGGAAAAACACTGGAGTCAGGCAATTATAAAGGGCAGGCACTGACAATTATCGGCATAGTACCTGACATTTATTTTCGATCAATAAAATTTGGTGTGCGGCCAACGGCGTACACCATGAATACTAATCGCCTTCGCGTAGCCAGTTTAACCTTTAGTACCAATAACGTTGCAGCTCTGATGGAAAAAGTGGAATCGATCTGGAAGCAAACCGTGCCAATGCAACCAATCGAATTGCAGTTTTTAGATGAGATGATGAAAGCCCAGTATGCAGAAGAGTCCATACAATTAAAAATGTTCTCGGTTTTCTCGTTATTGGCCATAGTCATTGCTTGTTTGGGCCTATATGGGTTGGCATCTTTCACCACTGAACGTAGAACCAGAGAAATTGGTATTCGAAAAGTGATGGGGGCCAGTGTTAAGGATATTGTCGCTCTATTGATTTGGCAATTCTCAAAACCAGTCATAATAGCTAACTTGATTGCTTGGCCAATCTCTATTTATGCGATGTTGATCTGGCTTGAATCATTTTCTTATCGGATAGATATCTTGTGGTTAGGGCCGATATGTTTAGTGGTAGGTGGCAGTTTACTATTGGTCGCATGGGCAACAGTAGGAGGTAACGCTGCCAAGGTAGCTAGAGCTAATCCCATTAAAGCTTTGAGACAAGAATAATCGATATTGGTATAACTTCCTGTTTGTTATAGAGTAATAGCCACTTATTTGGCGGAGTAATATTTTATGAACGACACTATTATTGGACTGTTAGGTTATATCACTTGGATTTTAGTGTTATTGGTTTGGATTGCGGTATATCGCACTTTACTGGTGGCAAAAAAGGAACAGGCGGTAAATGGTTTTAAAGCTGATGGTTCCAACTCTCCACCTTTTGGTGAAAGATTAGCCCGTGCTCAAGGCAATTGTGTAGAGAGTTTTGCTTTTATTGGTGGCTTAATGTTGTTGGCCTTGGCTACTAATTCAGCTGTTATTACCAACGGTTTAGCTTTGTTATTGCTAGCTGCCCGTCTAGCTCAATCCATTACACATTTGATTTCCACTAATGTGCTGGCGGTGCAAGTGCGCTTTGGGTTTTTCTTGGTGCAGGTGGGTATTTGTTTTTATTGGGTATTTTTGTTGTTGTCTAAGTTTATGGGAGGTAACTAATGCCTAAAACTAATCTGCCTACTGTCAGTGAGTTATTAGCTGTGTCTAGCTGTGAATATGCAGAAGGTTTGTCACGACAGCAGTTTATCGACCCCGTTATTCGCCAGCTTTGGTCACCTATGCCTAGAATTGCAGGCCCAGCATTTACCGTGAAATGTGGTGTGGGTGATCATTTGAGCTTACATGCTGCCATTTATCGCGCTAAGCCCGGTGACGTAATAGTGGTACAGGCAGATCCTGATTTTGCGAGTGCTGGTGGCAATGTTTGTGCGGTTGCCCAAAAGCGTGGCATTGTGGCTATGGTGATTGATGGTTTGGTCAGAGATTTAGGAGAAATACGTGATTGTAAATTTCCAGTGTACGCTAGAGGTATGATGCCTAAGCCTGCTGGTAAGAAACAAATTTATCCTTTTAACCAAGCTATCCAATGTGGTGGTGTGACAGTTCATGGGGGCGACTACATTATTGCCGATGAAGATGGAATTGCGGTTATCCCAAAAGATAGACTCAATGAGGTTTATGCTTTAGCCAAGACCCGTACCGAAAAGGACGCTGAGATGAATTTAATTGAGTGGGAGGCGCAACATTCGAAAAAAATAGAATCGAAATTGAAAGAATTAGGTTTTAGTGACTAAGTCAATTCTTGTAAGGAATTAAGCTAAGGAACAAATACCAACTGTATTATACGGATTGGTATTAGAAAATGCTGTTCAGCAATACACTGATTTACATTTCAGCGGTATTTTTAAACAACTTCGTACAATATGAATTGTTATTCTTGAGTGCTAATCCTAGTTCAGAGCAATATCATGACGGCTAATGTAAAAAAAACACGTATTCAATCCATAGATGTTTTGCGAGGATTTGCGTTACTAGGTTTGCTGGGTATGAATATTATTAGCTTCTCTATGCCAAATATCGCTTATTACAACCCAACTGTTGTGATGGCAGATGCTCCATTGAACATGCCTATTTTTAGTTTGATGTATGTCATGGCAGATCAAAAATTTATGGGGATTTTTTCGTTACTTTTTGGTGCTAGCACCTTGCTAATATTACAAAGCAGCAAAAAGGCGAGCATTAGCGAAATAAAATTACATTTTTCCCGTAACTTTTGGCTGATCATAATTGGCTTTCTTCACGGCTTATTGTTGTGGGAAGGTGATGTGTTATTAATTTATGGGTTATGTGCGTTAGTTCTTTATTTTTTGAAAGACTTTAAGCCTGCTATTTTATTTTTTGCTGGACTATTTTTGTTTTTAACGCCAGTGGCTTACAACTTAGTTATGGGTTGGCTTGTTTTGCATTTAGATCAATCGAGCACGATTTGGTTGCAGAATTATTGGTCACCACCATTGCATGTCCTAACTCAAGATATTCGGTTGTTTCAAGGTGATTACATGAATCAGCTTAACTATAGAATAGAAGGAAGTGAGCAACAATATACTGATAATGACGGGTATGCATTTCATGGCTTGGGTCAGTTAGTTGATTTTTTTGGGAGGTCTATTGGTATGATGCTAATAGGTATGGCGGCTTTTCAAAAAGGCGTTATCGGCGACCTGAAACCTAGCATCTTTTACTTGAATATGTGCTTATTGGGCTTTGCCATTGGTATACCGCTAGCCATTTTGGGTTTAGTTACATTTCATCACTATGATTTTGAGGCAAACTACAGCCTGTTTTTAGGAAGGATCCCTAATCATTTTGCGACTTTGTTTATTGTGACTGGTTATGTTGGAGCAATCACTTTGTGGTGCCGCACAAAAACACTCAGGTGGTTGCAAAATAGTTTAGCTGCAGTAGGTAAAATGGCGTTGACTAATTATGTCGCGCAAACTGTGATTGCAGGCTTTGTTTTTTATGGCTTTGGCTTGGGGTTATATGGGCAAGTGAATCGGTTAGAGTTACTGCTGATTATGTTGGCAATTTGGAGTTTACAGATAGTGGGTTCCGTTATTTGGTTAAGATGCTACATATACGGTCCAGTCGAATGGATCTGGCGCTCTCTGAGTTATGGTCGGGTGGCTAAGATCCAGCGCTAGGCCTCAAGTTATGTAAAATGTTAGTAATGCAAATTAACCAAAAAGATTAGCAACTGTATTAGTTTACATAAGTTATGATACTGCGATTAATTACCAAATAAATTACCTACAATGTTTTCATTTTTTGAACGGTTAACTAATCCGTTTCCGACTGCTCACCCTACGCAGCCACCGAATACTATTTTTGCGTTTTGTCGCTACTATACCCAAGGTATGTGGCCGGTTATTTTTTGTGTCTCCATTTTAGCTGCCTCTATTGCCGCCCTTGAAGTGTCGTTATTTGGTTTCCTTGGTCAACTGGTTGATTGGTTAGCTGAAAGTGACAGAGACACATTTTTACAGCAAGAGCTAAGCAGCCTTGTGTGGATGGGCCTGCTGGTATTGGTAATTTTACCCGTATTAGTGATTACCCAAGCTTTGTTGTCTCATCAAGGTTTGATGGGCAATTTCCCGATGCAAATTCGCTGGCAAGCCCACAGATATATGATTGGTCAAAGTTTAGGTTTTTTCCAAAATGAGTTTGCAGGGCGTATTGCAACCAAAGTGATGCAAACAGCATTGTCAGTGCGTGAAACTGTGATGAAAACCCTGGATATTTTAGTGTATGTCAGTGTGTACTTTATCAGTATTTTGTATTTGGTTATTGCCGCCGATTGGCGTTTAAGTGCGCCGCTTATTATTTGGTTTTTAGTTTACTTAGTCATTTTGCGTACCCTTATCCCCAAATTGAAACGTGTCTCGCAACGTCAAGCCGATGCACGTTCGATGATGACTGGTCGCATAGTAGACAGTTACACCAATATCACCACAGTAAAGCTGTTTGCACATACTAGCCGTGAGGCAGAATACGCCAAAGAAGGCATGTTTGGTTTTCTAAAAAGTGTCTATCCGCAGATGCGCTTGGTGACCGTGTTGTATGCCTGCGTGTGGTTTAGCAACGCTTTACTGGTATTTAGTATTACTGCGCTGGCGATATATTTGTGGATGCTGGAATTGGTTACGCCAGGTGAAATCGCGATTACGGTGAGCTTGTGTTTACGTCTTAATGGTATGTCGCAATGGGTAATGTGGGAGGTGTCTTCGCTGTTTGAAAACATAGGTACTGTGCAAGACGGTATTAATAGTTTGTCTTTGCCTGTTGATGTGCAAGACCAGCCCAATGCAAAAGCTTTAGAAATGAAGGGTGGGGCGATTCATTTCAACAAAGTAAACTTTGGTTATGCTGGGGCGAATGACATTCCCATCACAGTGTTCAAAGATCTTGATATCAAAATCAAACCAGGAGAAAAAGTGGGGCTAGTCGGGCGTTCAGGAGCTGGCAAGTCTACTTTAGTTAATTTACTGCTGCGTTTTTATGATATTCAAAGTGGCAGTATCACCATAGACGGACAAGATATTAGTCAGGTTCAGCAAGAAAGTCTGCGCGCCAATATAAGTATGGTGACTCAAGACACTTCGTTGTTGCATCGATCAGTGCGCGATAATATTTTGTATGGACGTTTAGATGCTAGTGAAGAGGATATGCTTAAAGCTGCTAAGCAGGCTGAATCCCATGAGTTTGTGCAAACCTTGTCTGATATGCAGGGGAGAACTGGCTACGATGCTCATGTAGGTGAGCGCGGGGTGAAACTATCGGGTGGCCAACGGCAGCGGATTGCTATAGCTCGTGTAATGTTAAAAGATGCGCCGATTCTGATTTTAGATGAAGCCACATCGGCATTAGACTCTGAAGTAGAAGCGGCTATCCAACATTGTCTAAATAAAGTTATGGAAAACAAAACGGTACTGGCAATTGCACATAGGTTGTCGACAATTGCGCAAATGGATAGATTGCTTGTGCTTGATGAGGGCAAGATAGTTGAGTCGGGCACCCATGCAGAATTAATACATAAGCGTGGGATATATGCCAAATTATGGGAGCATCAAACTGGCGGATTTATTGGTTTGGAATAAACAATATATTTAAGATCGGAGGTTTTTTTGAAAATTGATTTAACTGCATGCCTATTATGCTGCGTTGTATCCGTTAATCTATTTTTACATCACCATGTAAAGGCTCAGGATAAACCTACATATATGACATTTTCTTATGTTGACCATCCTGTGATCGTAAATGAACTTGTTCCCATAATACGGCGAGCATATTTGGATTTAGGCATCCAAATAGAATTGGTTATGTTGCCCGCACACCGTAATCTTAAAGCTGTGGAGTCTGAAGAAGTTGATGGTGACATCGCATACAGCGATGTCACTTTGGATGGTTACGATACGCTAATTAAAATAGAGCCTTCTATGGTTACCGCGGTTATTGTATTGCTCTGCTTACCTGATATTCAATGTAATAAAGAAATTTTATTTGATGATACTAAAGGTATTGTTTCTACTGATACTATTTATAAAAGTGTGCAGGCTTTTTATTCTAAACCATTGAGCCGATCTTTTTATACGATTAACAATTTATCAATTATTTCTGAGCTTTTAGTCCTTAAGCGCTTTCAATACGGGATCTACGTACTTGGTGAATCTCAGGTTATAAGTCCTGACATTGAACACCTTAAAGTCATAGAACTATTTAAAACTCAGACACACCACACTGTTAATCAAAAGTATGCATTTATGAAAGATGAAATTAGTGCGGCGTTGCAGCGTTCGATGGATAAGGCAAAGAAATAGGCCGATGATTTTGTTAGGTATAATATTTAATATACAGAGAGTTGGCTGGTGATTAGCACCTTTGTTCAAGGTGTGTTGGTATCTGGCGGTTTGATTATCGCCATAGGTGCTCAAAATGCCTTTATTTTAAGACAAGGTTTGCTGGGACAAAAAGTCCTATATGCCTGTGCACTATGTTTTGTTATTGATGCGGTGTTAATTACCCTTGGCATATTAGGCGTAGGTTCAATTTTACAAAGATCGCCATTTTTTCTTAATTCCTTAGCCTCACTAGGCGCAATATTTTTGTATTGGTATGGTGGTAACTCATTTTTTAGAGCTTACAAAGGAAATAGCCATTTACATGTAGAGCAGGGAACCAAGAACGAACAGTCACTGGCAAAATTAATGTTAACTACCTTGGCGATAACACTTCTTAATCCACATGTATATTTGGATACTTTAGTTATCATTGGAGGCATAGGCGGTACATTAGACCATCTGGAGAAACGTTGGTTTTTATTCGGCTCAGTGGTGGCATCATTTGTGTGGTTTTTTGGCTTAGGTTACGCCTCCAAGAAACTTATACCGCTTTTTGAGAACAGTAAAACTTGGGTAGTGTTAGATATTATTATTGGTTTAGTGATGACTTGGATTGCCACAGGCTTAGCTATTTTTGTTTATCAGAACCTCATGGTATGAGTCAAAGTTGAATACTATGCTAATAGATAATTTTGTAGCTCCAGTTTGCCTCGAAAAAATTGAAATATTGTTTGAAGATGAATATTTGCTTGTTATCAACAAACCTAGCGGATTATTGAGTTTATCAGGTAAAAATCCCTTAAATAAAGATTCCGTACATTATCGGCTCGCTCAGCAATATCCTGATATCAGGTTGACCCATCGTTTAGATCTTGGCACATCTGGAATAATGGTATTAGCTAAAAACAAAGAGGTTAATGCAAATCTGACTAAACAATTTCAAGCACGAAGCGTAATAAAACGATACGTCAGTATTTTAGCTGGAAAAGTGAAGGACAATGAGGGGCTAATTGATTTACCCATAGCCAAGGACAAATTACTTTTTCCGCGACTTAAAATTTGTCATCAAGATGGCAAATCAGCTCAGAGTCACTATCAAGTTACCCAAAGATGGCAAGAGCCAGAGCGCACTAGCGTCATTTTTAAGCCTTTAACCGGCAGAACACATCAATTACGTATCCATAGTCAGGCAATTGGTCATCCCATTTTAGGCTGCGACTTGTATGGTACTGACAAAACCTTAGGCATGGCACCAAGATTGATGTTACATGCCCTAGACATCACTTTTAATCATCCTCATTCATTAGACAGAATAACCTTGCTCAGCCCTAGTCCTTTTTAGATATTAATAAAGGCAGCCAATAAACCAATGAGTCCTCCAAACACACCACCCCAAACGACCAACCAACCTAAGTGTTCTTTAATCATTTTTTGAATGATGTCTTTGACCATTTTTGGGGTTAGTTCATCTAAACGCTGTTCAACTATCAGGGTGATTTTTTTGTGTAGGTCGTCTTGCATCTCGGGTTGTTTGAGCTCATCTTGCAATAATACTGCGAAAGCTGGCTGTTGAGTGATGTTGAGTATAGCCTCTTGCATTTTATCGACAAATGGTTGGCGCATTGGCTCTAGTGCTTCAATACCTCCAAACATGCCTAACATTTGGCCAAATGAAGACTCCTGAATAACAGTCACTAAGGAATCGAATGTAGGGGCCAAATCTACTTTTTTAATAATAGGGCTAAAGTTTACTTCTAAAGGTTGATTATTATCTGCAAGAAAACGTTGAATGTTGTCGCTACTAAAAAATTGCTCCATCACTAAATGATGAATGCCGGCTTTAAAATCTTCAAAACGCTCGGGTATGACTCCAGATCCATATAGTCCAGGTACTTTTTCAAATAACATATGTATCGCTAACCAATTGGTGATGGCACCAGACAAAGCAAATAGGCCAACCATTTTTACTATATTGTTATCTAATAAAAAACCAATGATTACTAAAGCTAAGGCTAATCCATTAGTTATCAAACTTTTGTTCAAAATGTGTACTCCGAATAGGGTTTTAATTAGGTGTGGTTTTATCAATGAAATGGAGTTTATCAATGTTCTGTACTTTGAACAGCCCCATCTTTTAATAACTTAAGCATGGTACGACTATTGATGGCTAAAAATATAGTTTCAATGATAACGCCACCAATCGAGCCTACAAAAAAATTATGAGTGAACCAACAAACCGTTCCAATAGACATGAATAAGCGCATACGAATGCCTTTCTCACGAAACAACGCCCAAGTACCGAATGTGGTTCCTATCACCGGTAATAAGTGCACCCATTGATTAGTGTTGGGTATAGCTAAAAGCCAAGCTCCAATAAAAAACGAGATCATGACCCACTTATTATCTGTATGACTAGAAATATAATTTCTGGCGCTACCAAGCAATGCCATTAAGGCGCCTGCCCATTGTTCAAGCATAAAAAAGTGTAGCGCCATAAACAGAGTAAATACTGTGAGGTAATAGCGAAGTTTTTGGTCGTCTTTTTGAAAAAATCCACTTACCCCTACCACAAGGGCAATAAACCCTAGGGTTTGCGCCCAAGGGGCCTGCCAAAATAAGGCGTTAACAAATTCGATTATATTGATGATGGAAGTCTAGTGGCATAATTAATTGAACGGATATTGTACTTGTCGATTAACCGTTTGGATAATTAATAAATAATATAACTTAGCCTGTAGCTTCTGTTTTGGAAGAGCTTTAGTTGGATTTACTGATGCTTGTTTGACAACAACTAGTCAATGTAACTATCTTTCTCCTTGAATCCCCTTCACCAATAAGTATAATACGCCTCCCTTCTTGATAGTGATTCAGAATTTTTCCCGAAAAATCGATGATTCAACAAGGTTGATGTAACTAAAATTTGCGCGGTTGGATAGTAATTATTATGTCCAACAACGACACTAAGTTTTAGGGGTGTAGTTCCAATTGGTAGAACAGCGGTCTCCAAAACCGATGGTTGGGGGTTCGAATCCCTCCACCCCTGCCACAAATAGGTAGAAGACCAGAGTTGATCTCTGGTGATAAAGTAACATAGGTATTGAAGGTAGAGGGGTGAGAACGCCCACGGTCGACAAATCGTCGGGAACGATTTGAACCGCGACAGCGCCGCTTGCGGTCAGTTGCATGGACGCAACTGAGGTAATCCCTCCACCCCTGCCAAAATTAGGCAGAAGTCTAGAGTTGATCTCTGGGCTTAAAGTAGAATAGGTATTGAAGGTAGAGGGTGAGAACGCCCACGGTTTGACTAATTTTTCTGGAATAAATTAGAACATGCGGAGCATGGCCCCGAAGGGGTGTAAGGCAGGAAGCCTGAAATACTAATTTGTCTGGAACGATTTGAACCGCGTTAGCGCCGCTTGCGGTCAGTTACAGGACGTAACTGAGGTAATCCCTCCACCCCTGCCATATTTTTGGCAAAAAGTGTCCCCATATTAGGTGACTACGTAACGAGTAAGAGAGTTAGGGTTTAGCATGAGCGAAAATACAGAAAACAATTCCAACCCATTAGATATGTTGAGATGGTTGGTTATATTTGGTTTGTTAGGTGGCGTAGTTGCTGTTAACCACTTTTTCCCAGAGCTTTCGGTTCTGTATATTGCCCTTATTGCTGTTGCGGCCGTGGGTATTGCCGGGTTTATTGCTTCAACCACAGTCAAAGGCAGCACTTTTATTACGTTTGCAAAAGAAGCTCGCATTGAAGTACGCAAAGTTGTGTGGCCCACTCGTCAAGAAACAACGACTACCACTATGATTGTATTGGCCGCCACTGTTGTTATGGCACTTCTTTTGTGGGGCCTAGACGGAATCATCGTTGAGATTGTCTCATTTATAACTGGGTTAGGAATTTAGACTATGTCAGATAAAAAATGGTATGTGGTTCAAGCTTTCTCTGGTTATGAAGGCCGTGTTCAAAAAACCTTGTTAGAGCATATTAAAATGCACGAAATGGAAGACTTCTTTGGTGAGATTTTAGTACCTACCGAAGAAGTGGTTGAAATGCGTGCAGGACAACAAAGAAAAAGTGAACGTAAGTTTTTCCCTGGTTACGTACTTGTGCAAATGGATATGAATGAAGATTCTTGGCATTTAGTGAAAAGTGTACCTCGTGTTTTAGGTTTTATTGGTGGTACCTCTGACCGTCCTGCGCCTATTACTACAAGAGAAGCCGATGCTATTTTAAACCGTCTTCAAGAAGGTGTTGATAAACCAAAACCAAAAACATTATTCGAACCAGGCGAAGTGGTACGTGTTACCGATGGTCCATTTGCGGATTTCAATGGTGTGGTCGAAGAAGTCGATTACGAAAAAAGCCGCTTAAAAGTATCTGTACTTATATTTGGTCGTTCAACACCAGTAGAGCTAGAGTTTGGTCAGGTAGAAAAAGGCTAAGTAGGCCATACCGATATCACTTAGAAAAGGATGCGCTCAGCATCCTTTTTGTAATTTACCTTCCCACTAAGCACAAAAAGTTAAATTGTCAAACATTAAGGCTTGTGCCCGCCTAAAGATTCATCTATAATTCGCGACCCTATTTTGTTGAACGGGAAGCCGACAGAGTAAGCATACTCAGTGTTTACAAGGCGTTACACCCAAATTAGAGAGTATTATCATGGCGAAGAAAGTCACTGGCTTAATTAAGCTACAAGTTGCGGCAGGTGCTGCAAACCCTAGTCCACCAGTTGGTCCTGCACTAGGTCAACATGGTGTGAACATCATGGAATTCTGTAAAGCGTTTAACGCAAAAACAGAAGCTCTAGAAAAAGGCGCTCCAGTACCAGTAGAAATTACTGTTTACGAAGATCGTTCTTTTACCTTCATAACCAAAACGCCTCCTGCTGCTTTCTTACTTATGAAAGCTGCTGGTATTAAAAGTGGTTCTGGCCGTCCTAACACTGAAAAAGTGGGTAAAGTGACGCGCGCGCAATTGGAAGAAATTGCTAAAACTAAAGAACCTGATTTGACTGCAGCAAGTATAGATGCAGCAGTAAACACCATCGCTGGCTCTGCACGCAGCATGGGCTTAGTGGTTGAGGGGTAAGACATGGCTAAATTATCAAAACGCGCTCGCTTAGTTAAAGAAAAAGTTGACGTGACAAAAGAATATGCATTTAGCGAAGCGGTTGCTTTGTTAAAAGAATTGGCCACTGCTAAGTTCGCAGAAAGTGTTGACGTTGCCGTTAACCTTGGTATCGATGCACGTAAATCTGATCAAAACGTTCGTGGCGCAACTGTATTACCAAATGGTACAGGTAAAGACGTACGCGTTGCAGTATTTACTCAAGGTGCAAACGCTGAAGCCGCTAAAGAAGCCGGTGCTGACATTGTTGGCATGGAAGACTTAGCCGAGTTAGTGAAAAAAGGCGAAATGAACTTTGACGTTGTTGTTGCTTCTCCAGATGCAATGCGCGTTGTTGGTCAGTTAGGTCAAATCTTAGGCCCACGTGGTCTTATGCCTAACCCTAAAACTGGTACGGTTACACCAGACGTTGCTACAGCAGTTAAAAATGCTAAAGCGGGTCAGGTTCGTTATCGTAACGACAAAAACGGTATTATCCATGCAAGCATTGGTAAAATCGCTTTTGAATCAAAGCAAATTCAAGAAAACTTGGCAGCATTGCTAGAAGCGCTTAACAAAGCTAAGCCTTCTTCAGCTAAAGGTACTTTCATTAAGAAAATCAGCCTTAGCACAACAATGGGTGCGGGTGTTTCTGTAGACCAAGCTAGTTTAGACGCTTAAATTAGTTGGTTTGACAGGCATTTAGTTGTCTGTTTCTCTGTAACGGTTGTGGGTTGGAGTCTGAGTTTAGCTTTTCGAAAAATCAGCTAAACGACAGACTCCCGTCCAAGACCGCAGGCGTAAGTTGGCGAATGAAGTAAGAGAGCATTCGCCTAGATAGTGATTTTATAGTCACGTGTCGCAAACAACTTACTTAAAACGCAAGCCTGCGCAGACGGTGGTTTCGACTCAGACTCTCTGGGATTAACGAACACCGTAGAGCGGTGGATTTACTCAAGTTAACCCTTAAGTAATGATATCAATCTGTGAATCCTGAAACGGATATTTCTAAAAGAAATGATGTTTCAGACTTTAAGAGGTGAACTCAGTGGCATTAGGCTTAGCAGCAAAAAAAGAGATCGTAGCAGAGATAAACGATGTTGCGTCTCGAGCTCTATCTGTTGCCGTCGCTGAATACCGTGGCATGGAAGTAGCAGAATTAACTGACCTTCGTGTTAAAGCCCGTGAACAAGGTGTTTACTTACGAGTAGTTCGTAACACCCTTGCAAAACTCGCTTTAGCTGATAGTAAGTTTTCTGATATGGACAGTGCTTTAACTGGTCCGTTAATTTATGGTTTTTCCATAGATGCACCTGGTAGTGCTGCTCGTCTTTTTAAAGACTATGCAAAAACTAACAGTAAGTTAAATGTAACTGCACTTTCTATTGGTAGTGGTTTATTGGGTCCAGATAAATTGGATGCAGTGGCTTCACTTCCTACCCGCGACGAAGCGTTGGCAAGATTACTTGCTACCTTCAAAGCACCTGTCGAGAAATTCGTTCGTACTATCAACGAAGTTCCTGGCAAGTTTGTGCGCGTATTGGCGGCGATCAAAGACGAAAAATAATTTTCGACTTTGGCATTATAAATTTTTAACATTAAACCCAGGAGTTTAGAGAAATGGCTCTAACTAAAGATGATATATTAAACGCTATTGCTGAAATGCCAGTAATGGAACTAGTTGAACTAATTGAAGCGGCTGAAGAAAAATTCAACGTTTCTGCTGCAGCAGCTGTTGCTGTTGCTGGTCCAGCTGCAGCTGCAGAAGCTGTTGAAGAGCAATCTGAATTTGATGTTGTTATGACATCTTTCGGCGCTAACAAAGTATCTGTAATCAAAGCTGTACGTACTGCTACTGGTCTTGGATTGAAAGAAGCTAAAACATTAGTTGAAGCTGCTCCAACACCTGTAAAAGAAGGCGTAGCTAAAGCAGAAGCTGAAGAACTTAAGAAGACGCTTGAAGAAGCTGGCGCTGAAGTTGAGCTTAAATAATAATCTGTCTAACCACAGAATATTAGCCTGAAATGGCATAGGCTGGTGACTTTTTAGTCACCAGCCTTTTTGCGCTGTAGGATTTACTATTTTCATCCTTTGATATTAGTCCTAATGAAGAAGTGCAAATTGCAGATAAAGCTAAATAAAACCAATAAGTTAAGTAAGCCTCTTAATGACTTTGGTAAAAGTTTTTCTGTAAACTTAAAGGGTAGCGGAAGTTTGTTTAGCTTTATGTCTTTATAGACATCTAGTTAGGCAGGTTGGGTCAAAAATCGGCAGGCTGAGGAACCCATGGTTTACTCTTATAGCGAAAAGAAACGTATCCGTAAGGATTTTGGCAAACGTCCACAGGTATTGGAAATACCGTATCTACTTTCAATCCAGTTAGATTCTTTTAAGAAGTTTATTGACCTAGATGTAGATGGTCAACATGGACTGGAAGCAGCATTTCGATCAGTTTTCCCAATAAAAAGTTACTCCGGTAACGCTGAGTTGCAATATGTAAGTTACCGTTTAGGTGCTCCAGTATTTGATGTGAAAGAATGTCAAATCCGTGGTGTTACATATTCTGCACCATTACGTGTGAAATTGCGTTTAGTGTTGTTCGATAGAGAAGCAGCACCAGGCACAGTAAAAGACATTAAAGAGCAAGAAGTCTACATGGGTGAAATTCCACTCATGACTGATAACGGTACATTCGTTATCAATGGGACTGAGCGTGTCATAGTGTCGCAATTACACCGTTCACCAGGCGTGTTCTTCGATCACGACAAAGGGAAAACTCACTCATCAGGTAAAGTGTTATATAACGCTCGCGTTATTCCTTACCGTGGTTCGTGGTTAGACTTTGAATTTGACCCTAAAGATAATTTGTTTGTACGTATAGATAGACGCCGTAAGTTACCGGCAACTATTATGTTACGTGCATTAGAAATGCCTACTGAAGAAATTCTTGAGTTGTTTTTTGAAACAAACCAAGTACGTATCGACGGTGATAAGTATTTGTCAGATATCGTGCCAGACCGCCTTCGTGGTGAAACTGCGCAGTTCGATATTCTAGACAATAAAGGCAAAGTAATTGTAGAAGCGGGTCGTCGTATTTCTGCACGTCATACTCGAGCGCTAGAAAA
Organism: Paraglaciecola arctica BSs20135; assembly: GCF_000314995.1. Taxonomy (GTDB): domain Bacteria; phylum Pseudomonadota; class Gammaproteobacteria; order Enterobacterales; family Alteromonadaceae; genus Paraglaciecola; species Paraglaciecola arctica. The sequence goes on from NZ_BAEO01000055.1 coordinate 322,438, forward strand.
AGCAAAAATAACAGAGCTTGAAGTACCAGCTGAATATTTAGTTGGTCGTGTATTTGCTCGAGACTACATCAATAAAGAAACAGGCGAAGTCATTGTTACTGCTAATGACCTGTTAACTTTAGAAAATATTGTTGAGATCACTGAAGCAGGTATCACAGCATTTGATACGCTTTACATCAACGAGCTTGATCATGGTGCTTATATTTCAGATACCTTACGTATCGATGGTTCAACTAATAAGCTTGAAGCTTTAGTTGAAATCTATCGCATGATGCGTCCTGGTGAGCCACCTACTAAAGATGCAGCTGATACTTTGTTCAATAATTTGTTCTTCTCAGAAGATCGTTATGATTTATCTGCTGTTGGACGTATGAAGTTCAATCGCCGTTTAGGTCGTGATATTTCAACTGGCAAAGGCGTTTTAGATAAAGCCGATATCGTAGCTGTAATGAAACAGCTCATCACTATCCGTGATGGTAAAGACGAAGTTGATGACATCGATCACTTGGGTAACAGACGTATTCGTTCTGTTGGCGAAATGGCCGAAAACCAATTCCGTGTCGGTCTAGTACGTGTAGAACGAGCCGTTAAAGAACGTTTGAGCTTAGGTGACCTTGATGCAATCATGCCTCAAGACTTAATCAATGCCAAACCTATCTCTGCTGCGGTTAAAGAGTTCTTCGGTTCAAGCCAATTATCTCAGTTTATGGATCAGAACAATCCATTGTCTGAAGTGACGCATAAACGTCGTATTTCTGCCTTAGGTCCCGGTGGTTTGACTCGTGAACGTGCTGGTTTTGAAGTACGTGACGTACATCCGACTCACTATGGTCGTGTTTGTCCAATAGAAACGCCTGAAGGTCCAAACATTGGTTTGATCAACTCGCTAGCTAGTTTCGCCCGTACTAACGATTTTGGTTTCTTAGAAACCCCATATCGTAAGATTGTAGACGGTGTTGTAACTGACGAAATTGACTATCTATCTGCGATAGAAGAAGGTCAATATGCGATTGCACAGGCAAACGTAGTACTAGATGCAAAAGGTAAGTTGACTGAAGACTTAATTCCTTGTCGTTTCCGTGGTGAAACCACGTTAATGTCAGTGACTGATATCACTTATATGGATGTGTCACCACAACAGATCGTTTCTGTTGCTGCAAGCATTATCCCCTTCCTAGAACATGATGATGCTAACCGTGCACTAATGGGTGCCAACATGCAACGTCAAGCCGTTCCTACATTAATAGCTGAAAAGCCGTTAGTTGGAACAGGTATGGAAAAAACAGTTGCTGTAGATTCTGGTGTGACCATCATCGCTAAACGTGGCGGTTCAGTTGATTACGTAGACGCAAGTCGTATTGTAATTAAGGTTAATGAGTCTGAAATGACTGCTGGTGAAGCAGGAATTGATATCTACAACTTAACCAAATATGTCCGTTCTAACCAGAATACTTGTATTAACCAAAAGCCTACTTGTAATGTTGGCGAGCCGGTTGTTGCAGGTGATGTATTGGCCGATGGCCCGTCTACCGATATGGGTGAATTGGCGTTAGGCCAAAACATGCGTATCGCATTCATGCCTTGGAACGGTTACAACTTCGAAGATTCAATCTTGATTTCAGAGCGCGTAGCTATGGAAGACAGATTCACTTCAATCCACATTCAAGAATTAAGCTGTATCGCTCGTGATACTAAGCTTGGTCCAGAAGAGATTAGTGCTGATATCCCTAATGTTGGTGAATCTGCTCTAGGTAAACTGGATGAATCTGGTGTGGTGTATATCGGTGCTGAAGTTAAAGGCGGCGATATTCTGGTAGGTAAAGTGACACCTAAAGGTGAAACTCAGCTGACGCCAGAAGAGAAACTATTACGAGCTATTTTCGGTGAAAAAGCGTCTGACGTTAAAGATACTTCGTTACGTGTGCCAAACAGCGTACATGGAACAGTAATCGACGTTCAGGTTTTCACTCGTGATGGTGTTGAGAAAGATAAACGCGCTCGTGAAATTGAAGATATGCAATTACGCGAAGTGAAAAAAGACTTATCTGACGAATTCAATATTTTAGCTGACGGCATTTTTGCTCGTGCAGGTAATTTGTTGCTTAAGGCTGGTGTTGATCAAGCAAGACTTGACAGTATGCCTCGTGATAAGTGGTTTGACTTAACACTTGATGATGAATATGCACAAACTGATCTAGATCAAATTGCTGATCAGCATGTCGAAATCAAAGCTGACTTTGATACTAAGTTTGAAGTTAAACGTCGTAAAATCACTCAAGGTGATGACCTAGCACCTGGTGTGCTTAAAATTGTTAAGGTTTACCTTGCAGTTAAGCGTCACATACAGCCTGGTGATAAAATGGCGGGTCGTCATGGTAACAAAGGTGTTATCTCGACTATCAAACCTGTTGAAGACATGCCTTACGATGAAAACGGCACACCTGTTGATATCGTACTGAACCCTCTGGGCGTACCTTCGCGTATGAACATCGGTCAGGTACTTGAAACTCACTTAGGTATGGCTGCTAGCGGTATCGGTGTGAAAATTGACCGCATGCTCAAAGAGCACGAAGAGATGGCCAAATTGCGCAGCTTCTTACAAGAAGTGTACAGCGCGGGTAAATCTCATCAGGCAGTCGATTTAAGTACCTTCAGCGATGATGAAGTAACACGTTTAGCCGGTAACCTTCGTAAGGGTGTGCCAATGGCAACACCAGTATTCGACGGTGCAACTGAAGCTGAAATCAAGCATATGTTGACCTTGGCAGATATCCCAGAAAGCGGACAAATTACTTTGTTCGACGGTCGTACCGGTCGCGCGTTTGAGCGTCCTGTGACTGTGGGTTATATGTACATGTTGAAACTGAACCATTTAGTAGACGATAAAATGCATGCTCGTTCTACTGGTTCATACAGCTTGGTTACACAGCAACCGTTGGGCGGTAAAGCGCAGTTCGGTGGTCAGCGTTTCGGAGAGATGGAAGTATGGGCACTTGAAGCTTATGGTGCCGCCTACACCTTGCAAGAAATGTTAACCGTTAAGTCTGATGACGTGAATGGCCGTACCAAAATGTATAAAAACATTGTGGATGGTGATCATCGTATGGAACCTGGTATGCCGGAATCCTTCAACGTATTGTTGAAAGAAATTCGTTCACTAGGTATCAACATCGAACTAGAAGAGCAATAAGCTGCTCTTGCTGATCGTATAGACAGGATGGTGTAGCACTTGTCAGTGCAAGTGTTACACCTTTGCAATTGACTCCGCTGGGAGAGAAATGTGAAAGATTTATTAAAGTTTCTTAAGCAACAACATAAGACCGAAGAATTCGATAATATACGAATTGGTCTAGCCTCGCCGGATATGATCCGTTCTTGGTCATTTGGTGAAGTTAAGAAACCAGAAACAATTAACTACCGTACGTTTAAACCTGAACGTGACGGTTTGTTCTGCGCACGTATTTTTGGTCCTGTAAAAGATTACGAATGTTTGTGTGGTAAATACAAGCGCCTTAAGCACCGTGGTGTAATTTGTGAAAAATGTGGGGTAGAAGTTACCTTAACTAAAGTACGTCGTGAGCGTATGGGTCATATTGACTTGGCTAGCCCAGTTGCACATATTTGGTTCTTAAAATCATTACCGTCTCGTATTGGTTTAATGTTAGACATGACCTTACGTGATATTGAACGTGTACTTTATTTTGAATCATACGTGGTATCAGAACCTGGTATGACTACGCTTGAGCGCAGCCAACTTCTAACAGAAGAAGAATATTTGGATGCACTTGAAGAGCATGGTGATGAATTTGAAGCTAAGATGGGTGCTGAAGCAGTTTATGAATTGCTTAAAGCACTAGATGTTGATGCTGATGTTGTCTCTATGCGTGAAGAGTTACCTTCAATTAACTCTGAAACTAAGCGTAAGAAAATCACTAAGCGTTTGAAATTATTAGAGTCTTTCCAATTATCAGGTAACAAACCTGAGTGGATGATTTTAACTATACTACCAGTGTTACCACCTGACTTACGTCCTTTGGTTCCACTAGACGGTGGTCGTTTTGCTACCTCTGATTTGAACGATTTATATCGTCGTGTTATCAACCGTAACAACCGTTTAAAGCGTCTTCTAGATCTTGCTGCACCAGACATTATTGTGCGTAACGAAAAACGTATGTTGCAAGAAGCAGTTGATGCCTTGTTAGATAACGGTCGTCGTGGTCGTGCAATAACAGGTTCTAATAAACGTCCTCTTAAATCTTTGGCCGATATGATCAAAGGTAAACAAGGTCGTTTCCGTCAGAACTTGCTAGGTAAACGAGTCGATTATTCAGGTCGTTCGGTTATTGTTGTTGGCCCTACTTTGCGCTTACACCAATGTGGTTTACCTAAGAAAATGGCACTTGAGTTATTCAAGCCGTTTATCTACGGAAAATTAGAAGGTCGTGGTCTTGCTACCACCATCAAAGCCGCTAAAAAATTAGTAGAGCGTGAAGATCCAGAAGTATGGGATGTATTAGACGAAGTGATCCGTGAACATCCGGTATTACTTAACCGTGCACCTACGCTTCACAGATTGGGTATCCAAGCATTTGAACCAATCCTAATCGAAGGTAAAGCTATTCAGTTACACCCATTGGTGTGTGCTGCATACAACGCCGATTTCGATGGTGACCAAATGGCGGTGCACATTCCGTTGACGATTGAAGCTCAGCTTGAATCTCGCGCATTGATGATGTCTACCAACAACATCCTTTCACCAGCCAATGGTGAGCCAATTATCGTACCTTCGCAGGATGTGGTAATGGGCTTGTACTATATGACGCGTGATCGCGTTAATGGTAAAGGTGAAGGCATGGTATTCACCAGCCCACACGAAGCTGAAAAAGCTTACCGTACTGATACAGTAGAATTACATGCTCGCGTTAAGGTACGTATCACAGAACATTCTGTTGATGAAGAGGGCAATAAAGTAGAAACAGTGACTTTAACTGATACTACTGTTGGTCGCGCAATTTTCTCATTGGCGTTACCTGTAGGTTTGCCTTTTGAAATCATCAACAAAGCGATGGGCAAAAAGCAAATCTCTAAATTGTTGAATGCTTGTTACCGTACCTTAGGTTTGAAAGATACTGTAATCGCAGCTGACCAAATCATGTATACCGGTTTCCACTATGCGATGATCGCTGGTGCATCTGTTGGTATAGATGACATGGTTATTCCTGACGCTAAGAAAGATATCATCGAAGATGCGGAAGCTGAAGTACGTGAAATCCAGGAACAATTCCAATCTGGTCTTGTAACCGCGGGTGAACGTTACAACAAAGTTATCGATATCTGGTCGAACGCCAACGAAAAAGTTGCCAAAGCCATGATGGATAACTTGTCGATTGAGACAGTTAAAAATCGTGATGGTGAAATGGAAGAGCAGAAGTCTTTCAACTCAGTATTTATGATGGCCGAGTCCGGTGCTCGTGGTAGCCCCGCGCAAATCCGTCAGCTAGCTGGTATGCGTGGTCTGATGGCGAAACCAGATGGTTCAATCATCGAAACACCTATTACTGCTAACTTCCGTGAAGGTTTGAACGTACTTCAGTACTTCATCTCTACTCACGGGGCACGTAAAGGTTTGGCGGATACGGCACTTAAAACTGCTAACTCGGGTTACTTAACCCGTCGTCTGGTTGATGTTGCGCAGGATTTGATCATCAACAACGATGACTGTGGTACGTTTGAAGGTGTTAAAATGACACCTCTAATCGAAGGTGGAGATGTTGTTGAACCACTTCGCGAACGTGTTCTAGGTCGTACAGTTGCTGAAGACGTATTTAAACCAGGTACTAAAGAAATTTTAGTTGAGCGTAACGTTCTGCTAGACGAAGCTTTAGTAGACTTGCTTGAAGTTAACTCAGTTGACCAAATTCAAGTACGTTCTGTAATCACTTGTGAAAACGACTTTGGTGTCTGTGCTAGATGTTACGGCCGTGATTTGGCTCGTGGACATATGGTTGGTCATGGTGAAGCTGTCGGTGTTATCGCCGCACAGTCAATCGGTGAACCTGGTACACAGCTTACCATGCGTACGTTCCACATCGGTGGTGCGGCATCAAGAGCATCAGCAGAAAACAACGTACAGTTGAAAACTGCTGGTACCTTGAAATTACATAACGCTAAATTTGTGCGTAACTCTGACGATAAAGTGGTCATTGTTTCTCGTTCAACTGAGATCACTATTATTGATGATCAAGGTCGTGAGAAAGAACGTTATAAAGTGCCTTACGGTGCAATATTAACAGTAGATGATGGTGCTAAAGTTACCTCTGGTGAAGTTGTCGCCAACTGGGACCCACATTCACATCCAATCGTGACTGAACGTGCTGCTAAAATTAGCTTCTCTGACGTTGATGACAGTAACACTGAGATGCAGCAAGATGACTTAACTGGTCTTACTCGTATCGTTGTTAATGACTTGTCTAAGGCGAATGCGAAAGAACCTAAGCTTATCCTTGAAAGCGAAGAATTTGGTCTACAAGAAATTCGTCTACCAAGTTTTACTACCATCGAAGCAACTGATGGTATGGAATCTAAGCCTGGTGATGTACTAGCGCGTATTCCACAAGAAAGCTCGAAAACTCGTGATATTACCGGTGGTCTTCCACGAGTAGCTGATTTGTTTGAAGCTCGTAAACCTAAAGAGCCTGCCATCCTAGCTGAAGTATCAGGTATGATTGGTTATGGTAAAGAAACTAAAGGTAAGAAACGTTTAACTATTACGCCTAAAACAGGTGATCATTACGAAGAGATGATCCCTAAATGGCGTAACCTCAACGTGTTTGAAGGTGAAAACGTTGAAAAAGGTGAAGTTATTGCCGACGGTGCTGAATCTCCACATGATATTTTACGTCTACGTGGTATCAGTGCAGTTTCTAATTATATCGTTAATGAAGTACAAGAAGTTTACCGCCTACAAGGGGTAAAAATTAACGATAAGCACATCGAAGTTGTTATTCGTCAGATGTTGCGTAAGTGTATGATCACTTATGCTGGTGACAGTAAGTTCTTAGAAGGTGAGCAAGTTGAAGTGTCTAACGTGAAAATCGCTAACCGTGAATTGGAAAGACAGGGCAAAATCCCTGCTGAGTACGCACCACAGTTATTAGGTATCACTAAAGCATCGTTGTCTACTGAGTCATTTATCTCAGCGGCATCTTTCCAAGAAACGACTCGTGTTCTTACCGAAGCAGCAGTGCAAGGTAAAGAAGATGAGTTACGTGGCTTGAAAGAAAACGTTATTGTTGGACGCTTGATACCAGCCGGTACCGGCTTTACGCATCACCAAAAACGTACTGCTAGAAAACTAGCAGAGATGCAAGAACGGGAAGAACCTTCCGTTTCAGCATCTGAAGCAGAATTAGCACTCACCGAAGCACTTAATGCTGAAGTAAGTGATACTCCTGCCGACGAGTAAAAAATAAGGTCAGAAAGTGATCTGGATATTAAAGATTACTGACTAAGCATTGTGATAGAACTCATATAAAATGCAGTTTAGCAGTAGTCTTACTTGACAGGTCACTCATTGATCATTAGACTTCCGCGACCCGAAATTCGATGACTTTATAGTCAATGGATCAGGGCTCGCGGATTTTTCGCGTTTTACGCCCTTAAAAAAAGGGTAACCAGTCGTAATTTTAATCAGGAGCTAGTTAATGGCAACAGTTAACCAGTTAGTGCGCAAGCCACGCAAACAACCTGCGACGAAGAGCAACGTCGCGGCTTTGCAAGCCTGCCCACAACGCCGTGGAGTATGTACTCGTGTATATACAACCACACCAAAAAAACCGAACTCTGCACTACGTAAAGTATGTCGTGTTCGTCTGACCAATGGTTTTGAAGTTTCTTCATACATTGGCGGTGAAGGTCATAACTTACAAGAGCATAGTGTTGTTCTTATTCGTGGTGGTCGTGTCAAAGATTTACCAGGTGTTCGTTATCACACTGTTCGCGGTACATTAGATTGTGCTGGCGTAAGTGATCGCAGAGCCGGCCGTTCTAAATACGGCGCAAAAAGGCCTAAGTCTTAACGGTTCTCCGTTAGTAAGGCCAAACTAAAGTATTAATTGAGTTTTGGGAATACCCTGAAAATTCTACGGAGAATTTGAAATGCCAAGAAGAAGAGTCGTAGGTCAACGTAAAATCCTACCAGATCCTAAGTTCGGATCAGAGTTACTTGCAAAATTTATGAATGTCGTCATGTTAGACGGCAAAAAATCGACTGCTGAAAAGATCGTTTACGGTGCACTAGAAATTGTTGCTGCTAAAGCTGACAAAACGCACCTAGAGATATTTGAAGTCGCACTCGACAACATTCGCCCTACGGTTGAGGTTAAATCTCGTCGTGTTGGTGGTTCTACTTATCAAGTTCCAGTAGAAGTTCGTCCTGTTCGTCGAAATGCCCTAGGTATGCGTTGGTTAGTTGACGCTGCTCGTAAACGTGGTGAAAAATCAATGGCTCAACGCCTTGCAGCTGAAATGCTCGACGCTGCTGAAAACAAAGGTTCTGCGGTTAAGAAACGTGAAGACGTTCACCGTATGGCCGAAGCAAACAAAGCTTTCGCTCACTACCGTTGGTAATAAGAGAAAGTTATGGCTCGTAAAACGCCCCTTGAGCGTTATCGGAATATTGGTATTGTCGCCCATGTGGACGCGGGTAAAACCACGACCACTGAGCGCGTTCTTTTCTACACTGGCTTGTCTCACAAGATCGGTGAAGTGCATGATGGCGCAGCTATTATGGACTGGATGGAACAAGAGCAAGAACGCGGCATTACTATTACTTCGGCAGCGACGACCTGTTTTTGGTCGGGTATGGACAAACAATTCGATCAACATCGGATTAATATCATTGACACCCCAGGGCACGTTGACTTCACTATTGAAGTAGAACGTTCTTTGCGTGTGCTCGATGGTGCTGTAGTTGTATTTTGCGGTTCGTCAGGTGTAGAACCTCAGTCTGAAACAGTTTGGCGTCAAGCTGATAAATACCACGTTCCACGTATAGTATTTGTCAACAAGATGGACAGAGCTGGTGCAGACTTTGAACGCGTTGTTAAACAAATAGAAACTCGTTTAGGTGCCAATTGTGTTCCTATTCATTTAAACATCGGTGCTGAAGAAACCTTCAAGGGTGTTGTTGACCTTATCAAGATGAAAGCCATTAATTGGAATGATTCTGATCAAGGAATGACCTTTACCTACGAAATTATCCCAGCTGACTTAATGGACAGAGCGCTAGAATTGCGTACTGAACTCATTGAAGCAGCAGCTGAAGCAACCGATGAGTTGATGGATAAATATTTGGAAGGCATTGAGCTTACCGAAGCTGAGATTAAATTTGGTTTACGCAAACGCACACTGGCGAATGAAATAGTATTAGCTACTTGTGGCTCTGCATTCAAAAATAAGGGTGTGCAGGCGGTGCTTGATTCAGTAATCGAGTATCTTCCGGCTCCTATGGATGTACCTGCAATCACAGGTGTACTAGACGACAAAGAAGAAACAGTAGCGGAACGCCCAGCAGATGATGCTGCGCCCTTTGCTGCTTTGGCATTTAAAATTGCCACTGACCCCTTTGTTGGAACTTTAACTTTTTTCCGTTGTTATTCCGGTGTAGTAAATTCAGGCGATGCTTTTTACAACCCAGTAAAAGCAAAACGTGAACGCTTTGGACGAATTGTTCAAATGCACGCCAAGGATAGAGAAGAGCTTAAAGAAGTACGTGCTGGTGATATTGCTGCCGCAATTGGGCTAAAAGATGTAACCACGGGTGACACATTATGTGATCCTAACCACATCATTACCCTAGAGCGAATGGAATTTCCTGAACCGGTTATTTCTATAGCAGTAGAACCTCGCTCTCAACCAGACCAAGTGAAAATGGGTGCCGCCCTAGGTAAACTAGCAGCAGAAGACCCATCTTTTAAGGTACATACTGACGAAGAATCAGGTCAAACAATTATCTCTGGTATGGGTGAATTACATCTTGATATCATTGTTGACCGTATGAAGCGTGAGTTTAATGTTGAGTGTAATGTAGGTAAACCTCAGGTTGCCTATCGTGAAACCATCCGCAATAAAGTTGATGTTGAAGGTAAATTTGTTCGCCAGACAGGCGGCAAAGGTCAGTTTGGTCATGTTTGGTTAACCATCGAACCTAATGAAGAAGGCGCTGGGTACGAATTTATCAACAAGATTGTAGGAGGTGCAGTTCCAAAAGAATTCATCCCTTCAGTTGATAAAGGTATCGAAGAACAGATGCAAAATGGTGTGGTAGCTGGATACCCGGTGCTTGATGTAAAAGTCACCTTGTTTGATGGTTCATATCATGATGTTGACTCTTCAGAAATGGCGTTTAAAATCGCTGGGTCGATGGGGTTCAGGAAAGGGGCTGCAGAAGCAAATCCTGTATTACTTGAGCCAACTATGAAAGTTGAAGTTACCACTCCAGAAGACTGGATGGGTGACGTAGTCGGCGACCTTAACAGGCGTCGGGGTATGATTGAAGGCATGGATGATGGTGTGGCAGGTATTAAAATAATACATGCTAAAGTACCGTTATCGGAAATGTTCGGTTACGCTACTGATTTGCGCAGTGCAACTCAAGGGCGAGCGTCATATTCAATGGAATTTTTTAAATACTCAGAAGCGCCTAATAATGTCTCTAAAGCCATTACAAACGCGCGAACTTAAATTTTAATGAAGGTCTGATCCGCTACTCAAAATTGAGGTCGGATTTTTAACTTAGGAAACCAGTAAAATGGCAAAAGCAAAGTTTGAACGTACTAAACCGCATGTAAACGTCGGTACTATCGGCCACGTTGACCATGGTAAAACAACATTAACAGCTGCAATT
>NZ_BAEO01000054.1 GCF_000314995.1 Paraglaciecola arctica BSs20135
TTCACAGAGCGCTTCGCTGCACAGAGAAGGGCGAAATGATTGTTAAGACTAAATACCCTTAACAATTGAGTACTTCTTCTTACACATAAACTTTCTTTGCTTTACCTCTGTGTTCTCAGTGGTTCAAATCTTTTTGTTTTTATCTTGTCACTAGCCGCTGATTTGTCCAAAACCTAAATCAAAAGCAATTCACCACTGAGTTCACAGAGCGCTTCGCTACACAGAGAAAAGCGAAATGATTGTTAAGATTTATTAAGCCACATCATTAACGATTAAACTCTACTTCTTAAACATAAACTTTCTTTGCTTTTCCTCTGTGTTCTCAGTGGTTCAAATATTCTTTATTTTCAGCTAGCTGATACTTAAGATTCTAAGGAACACCAACCAACTTAAGCAAATCTACCTTAGCGCAATCCTGGCCATTGTTGAGTTACTGAAAGAGGGTAATTAGCGTCTACCCGACCCGCCTCTACATTCCAACGCCAATATCGGTTTCCTTTGAAAAAATAGAGTTTATTGTCGCGGTCTTGTGTACTGACTCCTGCATAAACAGCCATATCTAAACCATTTGGAAGGCCCGGCCAGTTAGCGCTGATTAGCTTAGGATAGCCAGCATCGAGAACATCTTTTTCAATATCCCAACGGTAATAATAGGCACCTTTGAAAAAATACAGCTTATTATTCCGAGAACTAGCACTATAGCCACCATATACAGCAGCATCAATGTTGTCCGGCAATCCAGGCCAGCCATTCTGAATTAATTTCGGATATCCACTATCAAGTTTCCTAGTTTCAAGATTCCAGCGCCAATATTGTTTATTTTTGAATAAATAGATCTTGTTGTTGAACGCACCGCTACTATAGCCTGCGTAAAGACTCGCATCCAAGTTTCCTGGCACTCCAGGCCAGTTATTTACAATACTGGCAGGATATCCCTTATCCATTTTGCTATTTGCAGAAAGCCAACGGACATACCTGTTGTTATCAAAAAAGTACATTTTGTTATTGGTAGGGTTATTGCTATAACCGCCGTAAGTTGCAGCCAATCCATCACCGCCATGAGCAGACCCAGTCGCTATTGCCATAAATAATATAGCGGGGCCAAAAAAGGATATAAATTTTTTCATTGCATGCTTCCTTGTTAAATCAGGTTATAAAGGTCAAGTGAAGTTATTTATAAAGCGGACAGATCATCCTATGCCATTTAACTAAGAACGCTATTTGGTGAAAAATTCAGCAAATAGATATTCTTTGACAAGAGTAACGTATTAACACCTAACTTATTGAACTAACTGATTAAAACTTATTATGCCCCCCAAATTACGAAGACACCAAATTACGAAGACACCCATCGTAATAAAATACAAAACACGCAACACAATTCAATCAAATGACTCACCTACAAACGGCTCACCCAAATATAAAATCTAATAACCAGTTATCAAACGCCACATTGATCAACTTTGACTTGCGGGTATATTTAAACTCCAATTTAAAAATCACGGATTGATCATGAGTCGCAAAAACCCTTCACTTCTAAAAGAACTTTCTTATTTACCTTGGTGGGTAAGTGTCATTGTGGGCATCTGTGTGTATGTAGGTCTTAAATTTGTTATTCCTAATATGGAATTTAGCAATCTATTCATATCATCCTTTGCGGCTGCTGCGCAAAAGGTGGCTGAGTGGTTTGGTGGTATATTCCTGTTCCCTGCCATTTTATCAATTTTTAACCACCAAAAACGCAAACAACTGATTAAGAAACAAAGCAGTATCGAACCCCTGAGAGAAACCTCTTGGAGTGATTTTGAGGTGCTGGTTGGTGAGGCTTTTCGTCGTAAGGGCTTTGCGGTACAAGAAAACATGGTGGGTGGTGCTGATGGTGGTATCGACCTTACTCTGCGTAAAGATGGCAAATTACATATAGTGCAATGTAAACAGTGGCGCAGATCTAAAGTGGGTGTGTCCATTGTGCGTGAAATGTTTGGTGTGCTGACCGCATCGAACGCCGAACGTGTTCATGTTGTCAGTTCGGGGCATTTTACCAATGATGCCATTAAATTTGCACAAGGGTTGCCTATTGAGCTGATTAACGGCGATCAATTGCTTGAATTAATTGCTGACGTGCAAACCACTAAGCCTTTGCAAACTGCAGTTAAACCAATCGATAAGCCAGTTGTTAAACCAACGCCTACAACCACATGCCCAAAATGTGCTTCGCCTATGGTGAAACGCATCGCTAAAAAAGGCGCGAACCTTGGTAATGAGTTTTTGGGTTGCAGTGGTTTTCCAAGATGCAGGCATATTGAACCACTCTAGTTTCTGAAGATTTAGAACTGCTAATTTTAAAAAATCATCAATAAAGCAATTCACCACAGAGTTCACAGAGCGCTTCGCTGCACAGAGAAAAACGAAATGATTGTTAAGACTAAATACCCTTAACAATTAAGTACTACTTCTTACACATAAACTTCTTTGCTTTACCTCTGTGCTCTCTGTGTTCTCAGTGGTTCAAATTCTTTTGCTTTTATCTTGTCACTTGCCACTGCTCTTAATGCTTAATGGATTCCGGCCTAAAAGCACACCGGAATGACGGACGGGAAAGCCATATTAATTACTTGGATATAAATTTTTTAAAAGATAAAAAGCAATTCACCACTGAGTTCACAGAGCGCTTCGCTGAACAGAAAGAAGCAGAATGATAGTTAAGACTAAATATCATAAACGTACTCAAACTATAACCCCGCTCATGAGAAGATAATTTACTGTAATCGCGCACTTAATTGTAAGTATATAGCAGACAAAAAAAGGGGTTACAGTGGGTGTCTTCGTAATTTGTTTCTTCGTAAATTCGAGATTAAAACAGACGCAATTGGTACTTTTTACTTACACCAAAAATGAATTGATATTATTGAAGACTCAGAGCAGTTTTTTTAATAATCCCAAATAACCACTAATGAACTAGGTGGTGCACTTCCAATTAGAATCTAAGATGGATGCCTCTGTAATTCTGATTCTGTAATTCACAGATACTTCTTTTAGGTGTATTTACTGCCGCTACACTATTAGGCTCTTTGTTCAAGATAAGCCGAACAGTAGTGGTGATATTTACCTCTACCTCAAAGGTTTTTACGAACGGCTAGAGAGCTGCGTTTAATACACAAAAAAGATAAGCAAATAAACATTAAAAAATTTTGTTTGAAACATTGTTACTGCCCATGGCGTACCATTGACAGTAACAATGTGATTTATGTAGTTATTAGATTACTAAGACTAATTACAAATGGTGAGCAACAAAGGGTCACTTTGAGTATCGTCAGTTTGATATTGATGGGTGAAGAAGGCTTCACCGCTATCTACATAAATCTTACTTGATATTGAGGTCGCAAGGCGCATATTAATAAGTCCTTTAGCAGGTAACTTTATGGCTTGTGCTGCTTGGCCTATGGCTAACTCTGCAACTACTGGTTTAATAAACTTCATGTTTTCATAACCATCTGTCGCCAAATAAAAATACACCTTAACTTTTTCTGTGCCGCTATAACCTTCACAGGCAGCTAAAGAGATATCTTTTCGTTGTAAAAGAGGTAATTTAACTTCGCCTAAATCTACCTGTATATCATCTGTCTCAGGTATTCTTAAAATAGTTGATAAAATAGTTTCATCTGAAAATGTCAGTACTTTTAATGCCGCATCTTTATTTCTACTCTTAAGAAGCACCTCAAATTGACCATTTTCGTCACTAACAGATTTTTTCTGCAAGATACCACCAACCGCGGAGATGGCGAGAGGTAAGCCTGCTTCATCAACCAACTGCCCTGAAACTGTTAACTCAAAAAGTTCTTCCGGCGTATAAACAATATTTAAGGTCTCTGGCAAGGAATCTTGAATACCATCATTTACGGTCAGTTGTATTGTGTAAGTGCCTGCGATGTCGACGGATAATGTAGCCATTGATAAGTTTGTTACCGACAAGAGTTCCGCAGTTGAACCCTCAGGAGTTTTAATCAATTGCCACAAATAGGTTAAAGCAGCGTTTTCAGGATCATAACTTTCAGTACTGTTAATTGCCAAGTTAGTACTAGCATTAACAATAATATCATTACCTAATATTGCAACAGGTCGTTGATTATCTGTAACCTCAATGTAAATGTGATCGACAGTGGAGTAATCAACCCCGTCAAAAACTTGCAAAGCTATTACATATTCGCCGATAACGTCTGCGGCAAACGAGAACTGGCTTTCACTTGCAAACTTTGGACTAGATAGCTCATCATAACTACTTGTTAATGGTCTACTTACTAAGCTCCATTGATATGTTAAATCACTTGCGTTTCCATCTACATCAGAACTACCCGCCCCATCAAGGATCAAGGGTGTACCCATAGCAACAATTTGATCGGCTCCTGCGTTGGCAATAGGCGCTAAATTTTGATTGGTTACGGTGAATGTTTGACTCGTTTCGTTGTTGAGTAGACGGTCTGAAACCGTCAATCCTATTTGATATTCCCCTAGGCCATCCACATTAAACTCAACAAACTCTGTGTTTTCACCGATCAAAGAAACATTCTGAACTTCTGTGGGAGTGGTAAGTGTCCATTGATAATCTAAGTCATCACCATCGCTATCGTAACTAGCAGAAGCATTAAATTTAACGAGTTGATTAGTACCGTAGGTTGTAAAAGGTTGGCTGATAATAGCAACTGGTTCACTGTTTACTAAAACATCATCAACTTCAATGTTTAACACTTTACTAGCAGTTAATTTATTATCCATATTAGTCACTGTCAGTGATATTTCATAACTACCGACGGCATCTGCGATTAAATAGGCTTTTATTTTACTGTCATCGACAATTGCGCTGCTACTCGTTGTGGGTTTAGATTTTATTTCCCAGGAATAAGTTAATAACTGACCATCAGCCGCGATGCTGCGCTGTGCACTAAACCAATTAATTTTACCTATTTTAGTATTTAAACCATCGCTGATAATAGCAACAGGGTAACTTTGTGCATTAGGATTAACAGTTAGAGTCGATGTAACAACTTTACTACTCGATTTAGCATCACTAACAATGAGAGAAACGTCATAAACGCCAAAGTCATCAGGTGTAAAAGTAAATGTTTCTGCAGTACTATCGACTAAAGTATAATCATCCCCCCCTGCTGTTTTTATACTCCATTTATAAGATAATACATCACCGTCAGGATCATGACTTGATGTGCCGCTAATGGTTACCGAATTATTTAAATCGATAGACACTTGTTCTAGATTGATTAATGCGTTCGGAGGCTGATTTTGAAGCTCTACATTTTTTTTACTATCACTACTGCCACCACAAGCACTGAGGACACTAGTCAAAAATAGACCGAAAATTGCTAAGTTGGTTTTTGCCATTTTTTACTACATTCCTTTTTTATAACTTTTTAATAAATATTATAAGCTCTATTTAATCAGAGATATTTTCGCTTTCTAATAATTTCACTGTATGCCTCCATAATTATTAACTATAAAGGATGTTAAAATAACTATAATTAAAACAATATGTTAGCGATATTAAAAATGCGACAGTTAATAGTACAGAGACGTCAAAATGGTATTTTTATGATTGGATGGTCAATTTTTAATCTCAAAAAAATTGAATGGGGAAAAATGAAAAAATGCTTATACCTATGAATGTAATAATTAGTTAGCCTTACGATAATCGTTTGGCGGCTTTCCATATTTAGCTTTGAAGCAACGAACAAAATAACTACTCGAAGTAAACCCGACTTTATCTGCTATCACAGCAATTTGCTCGCCACTATTTAATAATTGTCTACCTTGAGATAAGCGATATTCTCTTAATATTTCATTAAAACTATAGCCAGAGATCGCTTTAAGTTTTCGCTGTAGCTGCCTATCACTCATTGCCAATTGAGTTGATATCATAGGTAACGTTAATTCGGGATTGGTATACCCTTGTTCAATAAATCCGGTAAAACGTTGCAAAAATCGTTGCTCTACAGCAGACAAGTTATCTGACACATCTGCATTTGATGCTTCTGTATTTTCAGATAAATCGAGAGTAGAGTTTTTTGCAGCAGTAAGTAAATTAATATCAGCAAAGCGTTTTTGTAGAATGACCCTAATCTCTAATAATCGCTGAACACGCATCAACAGCTCTCTGCCATCAAAAGGTTTTGTAATATAGTCATCAGCTAAATCGGATAATCCCTTTAGTTTACTTTGTTGATCAACTTTAGCTGTTAGCAGGATGATGGGAATATGACTTACTGCCACTTCATTACGTATCGACTTTAATAATTCAAAACCATCCATAACGGGCATCATTACATCGGAAATAATTAAATCGGGGCTGTTTTTTAAGGCTGAATCTAAGGCCTGTTGACCATTTTCAGCTTCTAATATTACATAACTGTTAGTCAAACCTGACTTAATAAATTCTCTCATATCTGAGTTGTCATCAACAATTAATACGCTTGGTTTGGTCAGAAGATTATTATCATTATCGAAATAATATACCTCTAGGTTTGGGTTATTTTCGAGTTGAATACTGTCTTTGCCTTTAGCCTCAGAAAGACACGCAGCTCCTAATTGTTCTGCAGTATATGCTGGTTTATGTGGTAACTTTTGCGGTGTAGGTTGCTTAGATAAAGTCCTCGCTAATTTACTTGGCTTAACTCTCGGTAAAGTAAATTTGAAGCAAGCTCCTTTACCTATTTCACTTTCTACAGTAATGGTTCCCCCAAGGTGATCTATTAGTTCTTTGGTTAAAGCCAATCCGATACCTGTACCTTGGACTCCATTACTATTTTCAAGGCGTGTAAAGCGCTCAAATATTTTCTTTTGATCAGATTTAGCAATACCACAACCACTATCAGTAACTTTAAACTCGATCCGTTGACCTTGCGAAGAAACCTCTAATGAAATGTGACCTCCAACATCAGTAAATTTAATCCCGTTACTTATTAAATTATAAAGAATTGTTTCTAGCGCATTTGGGTTTACTGAAACCCACCATGAGTCGTCAATAATATTTTCAAGTTTCAGCGTGATTTGCTTTTCGCGGGCAATAACATCAAAGGTTTGCATGACAAAATGGCAAACAATAGCGACTTGCTGTGTTGTATTGGAAGACGGTTCAGAGTTTTTCAGTTGAGCTAACTTTAGGAGCTGCTCAACCATAGACAATAAACGTAAAGCATTTCGCTCAATTAGTTTGACATTATGTTGGGTTTGCCGATCATCACTGCTTAAGGCTATAGCTTTTACCGGCCCCAAAATTAAGGTTAATGGTGTTCTAAATTCATGGGATATATTAGCGAACAGTTGTTCTTTAGCATTGACCAATTCCATACTTGCTTGGCGTTCTTTTTCAGCCATTTTAGTCCGATAAAACAACCCAAAAAGATAAAGAAAACAACCTAAGTAAAGGCTATACGCCCACCATGTTTTCCACCATGGGGGTAGAACAGTAATATCTAATGACAATGGTACAGTTTCATCTTCCCATTGCCCGGTATTACTGGATGATTTCACTTTAAAAACATACTGCCCTGCTGGTAATAATGAATAGTCAGCCTGAGCGTGATTTGCGCTAGCATAAACCCAGTCTTTATTTAAACCTTGCATTTTATAAGCGTATTTAATGCGTTCAGGTTGACCCGCGCCAACCTGAGCAAAACGAAGGGAAAAGAAAGTAGTTTCAGGCGGAATAACAATACTTTTGGTGTTTTCAATATTTTGCTTTAATAACGCATCTTCATTGTTTGGCTCTGGTAAAATGGATTTCCCTTCAACTTTGTAATTGGTTAGTAACAATTGGCTCTTCGCTTGTAGGGGCACTAATTCATTTATAGGGAAATAAAGTAATATGTTTTCATTGCTGATAAAGAAATTATTGTTATGAGTTAACAGTGCATTTCCTTTGGTAAGTTGTCCAATTTGTGGGTCGTCAATAGTTGCAGAGTCAAGTGTTAAGGAACAAGTAATACAGCTGATTTCAATATGCTTTTCAGTCTGTGAATTCAATTTATAAAGCTGATTATTGGCCGTTAGATACAAATATTCAGCGGATGAGTCTAGATAAAAGCCAGTAATTTTTTCATTCGTTTTATTGCCCAGCTTATGCCATTTCCCACTATTTACATCAATAACAATTAATCCTAACTTTTCAGTGCTAACCCATAGTTGTTCGCGCCATTTAATACTTGCCAACACGTGCCCCGTATTTATTGGCATTTTCTCTATGTTTTGATTTTTCTTATAAAACCAATAAAGTTTTTCTGATTCAGATGAATATGAGGCTATCAACAGCAACTTACTCTTATCTATATCAACCCAACCGCCGATTTCAAGTTCAGTAGAAAAAGTTAAAAACTTATCTTGGGTTCGGTCATAGCGGATAATTCCTGTACCCTTTTTGCTGGTGTGCTTTGCCGTTAATCCATATAAATCATCATTACTATCAGTACGCAGGTGATGAACATAATTAACCCCCATATGTTCATTAACGTCACTGGTAAAGCCATAATGTTTCGAAGTCCCTTCAGTAACGTTATAGCGGTAGACTCCACCACCAACAGTTCCAAGCCAGATGTTTTGTTTTTTATCCTGATAAATGGATATGATTTTTTCGTTAAAATCATGCACTAAATTTACTTGTTGTTGTTCACGACGATAAAGTGACTTATTACATGCAAATAATAATCCTTGGCGATTGTCATGCAAAGCACCTGCTATACAGGTGTCTTTGTCAACGTTCACTAACTGCTTAACTTTACGATTATTTTGCGGGAGCTTGCCTAACCCCTGACTTGTAGAAACCCATACAGTTTGTTGATTATCTATTGAAACACCGTCAAACATACTGTCAGTAGATACAGTGGAAGAAATACCATTGATGTGGGGATAATGTTCGAAAGTCTTACTCTCAGGCAAAAACTTTACAACACCATTATTAACTAGTCCTAACCATAAAGCGCCTTCATTGTCTTCATCAATAGTAAGCACAAAGTTAGCTAAAGCACCTTTGTTTCTATTGACATCATTAGAGACGTCTAACGGCTTAAAATGTAAAAAACTATTGGATTCGGGTAAAAACACATCAAGTCCAGCGATACCACCAAACCAAATTCTTTTTTGACTATCTTCATAAATACTCAGCACAAATGAACTACTAATCGATGTTATATTATGAGGTTGATGCTCAAAGTGAGTAAAACCCTGTTGATTTAAACGAATGACACCTTTGCCTGGATTAGCGGAGCACCAAATATCACCATTAGATGTTACAAGTAATCTCACAATAGTTGCGTCGTCCTCTAGAGGAAATGTATATCGCTCGACCACGGTCAAGTTTTGTTCATCAATTTTAATTACATTGTTTTTACTCGCTAAGTAGAGATACTGATGTTGGTAAAATAGCGTATTGATCTGAGGTGAATCACCACCAATATCAAATTTAGCGGCTAAATCAAAAAAGCTTAGTTTTGCTGAATTAGTATCAAATAAGGCTAAGCCTTTATCATAGGTAGCGATCCATATTCGTCCATCTTGGCCTTCAACCACATCGTCAACCTTGGCTGGAGTAAATTGTTCCAACCCAGGAAATAGCTTAAATTCATTACCATCAAAACGTAACAAACCTGAGTTATTGACTAACCAAATAAATCCTTGTGAATCACGGATCATGCCATTAACGTTGTTGAGTTCTTGACCCGATAATTTTTCAATATTAATGAAAGGTGGACCTGCATTAATAAAATCTACGGCAATAGCAGAAGATGATTTAATACTCATAAAAATAAAGCATAAAATAAAAAGAGTGTAAGTTTTTGTACGGAAGGATACGGACACAGTCGAGATGGTTCCTGAAAAAGGGGAGTTATTACTATCTGATTAGCCTTTATTGGCTACATATATCAAGTCGTATTCGTAATGAATTTCACATTATAATTAATCTACTGTTTGCACATTTACAGCAATTAAAAAACAAGCTTCACAGCGACTGAATCTGTACCTATACATACTTGTAATGGTAATTAATTATCTATACTAGTTGGCAGTAACGGACAAATAGTAAGTAGTGCCATTGCGATAAAGCTTTTTGCTTTTACTCATAGTTGTGCTTTTGTTATGAGCAAAGCAGAACAATTAAAATATATCAACACCTTCTCCCTGCTAAAATTACGAAAACACCCATCGTAACAACTTTTAGGATAAAAGAAATACCCTAGAATTACATAACCTACCAAAATATAAAATCCAATAACCAGTTATCAAACGTCACATTGAACAACTGTGACTTGCGGGTATATTTAACATCACGGATTGCTCATGAGTCGCAACAACCCTTCACTTCTAAAAGAGTTTTCCTATTTGCCTTGGTGGGTAAGTGTTATTGCAGGTATCTGTGTGTATGTAACGCTTAGGTTTGTGCTTCCTAATTTGGAAATTAGCAATCTATTCATATCATCGTTTGTGGATGCTGCGCAAAACGTAGCTGAGTGGTTTGGTGGTATATTCCTGTTCCCTGCCATTTTATCAATTTTTAACCACCAAAAACGCAAACAACTGATTAAGAAACAAAGCAGTATCGAAACCCTTCGAGACACTTCTTGGAGTGATTTTAAGGTGTTGGTGGGTAAGGCTTTTCGTCGTAAGTGCTTCGGCAAAAGAGTTTGCCTCGTATTGGTGTTAAGACTCAGTATGCTACAACAGTTAATTATTCCTGATTCTGAGCTAATTTTTCGGCTCGTTTCTCCCAATCAGGGAGTTTCTCTAACAATTGAAAATGTGCGACAAAATCTTCATTTAATGGCTGTTTACTCATAAGTAAATTAGCTACGTATATAGCGGCAGCGGCGCCAAATTTATGTTCCATCAGTTTTAAAGGTTGATAGTGAAGCAAAATACTGTCTATTAGATGATATGGAAAATTCCACAAGTGCAGTAAATAACCTGCTAATTGAGTATGGTCAGCACCAAATAGCTCATGTTCTAGGGCCGTATTGTCTTCGTATTGGATACGTTTTTGTAGATATGTATCAACCGAGTCTGGGGCAAGTATAAAAAGGATATACATACCAATATCGTGCAATAACCCCACTAACATCGTTTCTTCACGAACTTCGGGGGGCGCCAACGACACACCTAGCAATGCGGTACACATACTGTGTTGTTGCTCTTTTTCGATAGAGTAACCTGATATTTTAATGGTATTTGAATATATTTCAGCAATGGCTACCACACAAGATACAACATCGGCTCCAAGCCTAGTAATGGCATCTTCTATTCTTTGAACTTTGGTATTGAGCATAAAAAATGAGCTATTGGATATTTGTAGTATTTTTGCCGACAACGCGGGATCTTCACCAATAACATTGGCTACCAAATCCATTTCAGCATCTGCATTAAATAATTGTTTGATGCGGAAAAAAAGTTTAGGTGCAGAAGGTAACACTTTGATTCTGCCTACAATTTCTTTTATTTTTTGATTCGGCAGGGTAAGTTGAATTTTTTCTATTCGCTGCACCACTTTTTTTATTTCGTCTGGCGAACAGGGTTTCGAAAACCATTGGTGGGCAACAAAACTGGCTTTAGCGGCCATATCTGTATCGGCTTGACCAGACAAAATTATCCGTACTGTACTTGGGTACAACTCACTGACTTTTTCAAGTAACGCAGCCCCATTCATGCCAGGCATTTGCATATCAGATATCACAAAATCTACGCTAGTATCACTTAGAATGTCCAGCGCCTGTTGGCCGCTATCTGCTAAAATTATCTTCCAGCCAGTATTAAAAAGCGCCCGTTTTATTCCTTTAAGAACCATAGGTTCATCATCTACAAACATCACTTTCATGTCAGGTTCCTGAAGTTGAATTTGCTGCTTGCCTATTTATAGGCAAGATGATTTTAAAGGTAGTACCAACATTTTCTGTACTGTCGATTAAAATTTTCCCTTTGTGGGTTTCAACAATAACGCTGTAGGCTAGACTTAAACCTTGCCCAGTACCTTTTCCAACACCTTTAGTGGTGAAAAAAGGATCGAATATACGTTTCTGAATTTCCTCACTCATACCAGTACCATTATCAGTTATCGTAATAACAATATTGTCTTGTTCCTGCTCAGTAACAATAGTTATCAAACCGGTATGGATTTCACTTTTGCCATATCTGGCTTCGATAGCATGGGCTGCATTAACAATAAAATTCAGAATAACTTGATTTAATCCATCTCTGAGACAGGTTACTAGAGGTAACGATTTATCAAACTTGGTATCAAGTTCGGCTACATAACGCCATTCGCTGCGCGCCACTATGATTGTAGATTCAATTGCTTCATTAATATCCACCTGCTGCATAGTGTCGTCACTAGAATGGGAAAAAGATTTCATTGCGCCGACGATTTTGGTAATACGTTGTAAACCTTCAAGTGACTGTTCAATCGCCAACGGCATTTCTTCGCGAATAAAGTCAATATCTCCATTATCAATCAGTGACCGCAATTTCTCGATGTATTGTTGTTGTTCTGTGTCGTTATTACTATTAAGAAGTTCTTGTGTTGCCGAGACAATTTCTAGGCAGGTTTGTGAGGCATTTTTCAAAAAAGAGGTGTTATCAGATACATATTGAGTGGGGGTATTAATTTCGTGTGCAATGCCCGCCGCCAGTTGCCCAATGGATTCTAGCTTTTGCGCCTGCCGTAATTGCCCTTCTAGCATTACACGTTGGCTAACGTCTCTGATAACGCAATTAAATAGATTTTTATCTTTTACTTGCATCGACATCGCTGAGAAATTGACTTCAATGGGAAAGGGTTGTTTGTTGCTCTTGATCCCTTCCACTACAAAATTTTGCCCTAGATTTTGTATATCTTTCCCCTGTCTAGACAGATGTTGGAAATCAAGTGCTGGCATTAATTGTTTTATCTGACAACCATCTAGTGATTGATTTTCATATCCAAACATTTTTATGCCCATGGGATTGATACTGTCAATATTACCATCTTGGTCAAGGATGATTAGGCCATCAGCTAAATGTTCAACGATATCTTTCTCTCGGGTCACGCTGGCCTGTAATAATAACTCTGTGGCTTGCATGCGGTGATCAACAATAGAGCCTAAAATGGTGGTAGCCACAATAAAAAATACCACTGTGGTTATCATCAGACCAAAAAACACCATATTATTCATATGTTGAGAGCTGAGTAAGGTGTTATTGTCGGCATAAAAATTAACCGCAGCCATAGCAACATAATGCATACTGGCAATGGATAAACCCATAATAAATGCACTTATTAGTTTATGGGTTAATTTGTGCGTTTTAGCATTGTGAATATAGACAATCAAGTATATTGCAATAATGGCGAATAAATGGGCACTGCCAATAGAGGCAATAAATAAGCCTAAGTCATATGTCATTATGGCGTTGACCAACATGGCTTCCATTCCTAAAAAATGCATAGAGCCAATGCCCAATGCGAGAGATAGAGCACTTAGCTGCATATTCAAAAAGGTAAACTGTTGTTTGGCTAGAATGCCTGAAGCAATAAATGCCCCCAACATCGGGGGAGCAACAGACAAAATAGTGACTGGGATGTGATAGGCCATTTCGTTTAGCGGTAACATAAACGCCAGCATCCCGGTGAAATGCATAGCCCACACACCTAACCCAAATACTACGCTACCGAATATTCTCCATAACTGGATGGTGTATTTGGCCTGCGTATGCCATATTCGCTCCAGTATGACTAGTAAAGCATAGGCTGCGAAGCTTGATATCAGTACCGATAATCCAACCAAAAAGAAATTGTATTCTCCTTCGAGTAAGAAGTGATTGTCTAGGTTAATGGTTTTAAAACGCCAGAATTCCATACTTAGTAACTCCATAAAAGAAGTGCTTCACTTTAAATCCTGCAGTTTTATCCTGCGCAATTAAGTTATGCATTAAAACATTGATAGTGGTTGCGGTTTGGCAATATAAAAACCTTGTGCGAAATCGATTCCCATTGATTTAAGTATGGTCATAATTTGTTGATTTTCGACAAATTCAGCCACTATTTTTAAACCCATAGTGTGTCCTACATCACAAATAGACTGTGCCATTGCTCTGTCTATCTGGTCCAGATGTATATTACGAATAAACACGCCGTCTATCTTGAGTATGTCTACGGGAAGAGATTTCAAATAAGCATAAGAAGATAAACCGGTGCCAAAGTCGTCCAGTGCAAATTTAAAACCTTTACTCTTAAGTCCGTTCATAAATTCAATTGCGCCTGCAAAGCCACCTATAGCCGCAGTTTCAGTAATTTCTAAGCATATCTTGTGTTTAGGAATCGCAAAATCAGTAAACACCTGATCAATAAAATCAATCATGCTTTTGTCATTGATGGAATGCCCAGAAAGATTGATTGATGCCATTGATAATGACGCCATATGTTCAGGATGACCTGCTAACCATTTTGCATAGTTTTGCACCACCCATTTATCAACTTTGGGCGACATTTGGTAATGTTCTGCGGCGGTTAAAAATTCACTGGGTAAAATCACATTGTTATTGTCATCGATAAGCCTGAGCAATACTTCATAATGCAAACATTGAGTTTCATCTGCAACTACTGGCTGAATACTTTGTTGATACAGACATAAAAAACCAGTGTTAATAGAATCATTTAGTTTATTAACCCAATGTATTTCGTTTAACTTTTCAGAAAGTTGTTTGTCTTGTGAACTACCAAAATGCACTTGTTGTCGGCCATCTTGTTTGGCTATCTGACAGGCATTTTCAGCATAATGTAGGCTAATGTGGGCATCCTGATATTGAGTCTCAATGGGAATAACGCCAAAACTGGCAGACACATCGATGGTTTTATCATGCCATTTGAATACATGTTGATTAACGATTATATGGATTTTATTGACGAGATCTTCAAGTGAATGATGTTTATCTTTTTTTAGTAGCAGGCAAAATATGTCGCCATTAAATCGTGCTACCAAATTACCTCTGGGGATTGAGCTAGATAAAAGATGACTAATTTGGCGTAATAATTCATCTCCTCCTGTATTACCCACAGCATCGTTAATCAGATGAAAAAAGTCGATATCAATGTAGCAAAGCGAATACTCGAGTTTATCGGTAGATGTCAAAATATCTGATAGCTGTTCAATAAAGGTCGTTCGGTTGGACAAACCTGTGAGAGCATCGTGAAAATATTGAAAATGTAATCTAGAGGTTAGCTCTTTAACTTCCCCCTCTTGAAGCGCCATTTTGTCTTCAATCTGGCTGTATTTGTGAAATTGTAATAGTGCCGCATTGATAACCTCTTGCAACAACTGATTGTCACAGGGTTTACGCAAGAATTTGTATATTTTTCCCTGATTTATCGCATCTATAGTAATTTGTTGACTATCGCTACTGGTCAGCATTATTTTTATTGAGTGGGGATCAATTAATTCCAACTCATTTAATAACTCCAGACCATTCATACCAGGCATCATTAAATCAGTAATGATGACTGCATATCGTTTACCTGCATTCACTTTTTTCAGGGCTGCTTCTGCTCCCTGAGCAATGTCAATTGGACATATATTGTGCATGGCTCGTTGTAATCCATATAAAACGGCAATTTCATCATCGACAATGAGAATATCTCTATTCATTTATCTCTTCTTCGCTGATCGCAACTTTAAGATCGTCAGCTAGGGCTTTATTCTGTAAGCAGTGGTGGATGATTTGCTGAAGTGACTCGGTAATCTGCTGGCCTTTACGGGCGACAAGTTGTCCCCTAGTAGTACGAATATCCTGCCTCAGGGCCATACAGGGTTTCAAATCTCGGATCCCAACCTGTTGCTCTTTCACTTCAATAGATAAGGTTTTCTTGAAGGCGGCAAGAATTTTTGGATCATAAAACTGTTTGTGCTGCTCGAGTTTGGCGAATGACGTATCGGGAGATTCGTCTTTCCTGACACTTCGCATGTAATCCAGAACAACTTTAAGCATTCTTGCACCAAAGGGAATATCGTTGCCTTTAACATCATCCAGTGGAATACCATTACCGTTGTAACATTTTTCCTGATATAGAACAGTACGAGCAATGTTTTCCATGCGGGGTATTTTGCTAATCAAATCTGCCGCTAAACACGGATGTTGGGCAAATAACTGCCTTTCCTCTTCAGAAATAGTCTGACCTTGTTGCATATTAAGGATGGTATGTTCCGGAAAAATAATACAACCAAGCTGTGACAGTTGAATCATAGGTTCAAAACTCCATGACTTTTTCAAACCTAATTCACGCGCCAAATTTAACATATGGCTGCGTAAACGGAACTCGTGTTCCATTGCGTCTGGATTGACCAGTGTGAGCACTTCATTTAATACATTGATGACCCCTTTTAATGTTCTATTTAAGAGAACCTTTTCGGCGATGATCAGGTTGTATTGACGATAAGCATCCTCTACGGCTTTAATCAATAAATCGGGGGCGCATGGTTTGTTTAAAAAACGGAAAATATATCCAAGGTTGACTGCATCTATAGCAGTCTGCTGGTCTGCATTGCCAGTTAACATTAATCTAACTGTATCTGGTGACAGTTTTCTGGCTTGTTTTAAAAATTCAATCCCATTCATTTCTGGCATTTGCATATCGGTGACTAATGCAGAATATGTATGCTTAGCCATAAGTTGCAAAGCCTTTTGGCCACTATCAGCCACGTCAAAATCCAATAATCCACGTAAATTTCGGCGATATGAATTTAAAATATTAATTTCATCATCAACTAGCAGCACTCTGTTTTTCATGGTTTCTCAGCTTATGAGTTAAAACAACCAATATGGTGTAGGTAAATAATAGTTGGAAATATGACTTTCACTTGTATTAATATTAGAGCTATAAACTTAGGGTGTAAAATCGACCCAATTGAATATGCCATTTATCGTAATAAAGAACAACTGTTCAAAATAAAGTTAGAATTTAGGAGGGCCGCCCCCGATTTTTTGCATGACACTGCATTACTAGGGACTAAAACTAATTAGATAAAAACACCTATTTTAATTGGCGACAATCGGTATTTAGCGTCGACATCAGCTATTTTGCAGTACAAATCTCTACGTTTAAATTTACTTTTTTCTTGCTAACTCCAATCTGAGGCTGATAGGCCATAGTACTTTTTAAATACCTTAGAAGAAGTAAGGCAAACGGTCAAAACCAATCGCATAGGCCACTTCACTAATTTTCAGGTTATCTTGATTTAAAACAATTACAAGAAAAGCAATTACAAGAACACCCATCGTAATTTTTCGAAAAACCACTAATGAGACATATATGGACACTCCCCCGAAGTCAACGCACAACTTATCTTTCTGTGCTGTTTACAGCACAAATTCTTTGTCTTTTTCTATGTTCCTACTCGTCAATGTAAATGAAATAGTCTTAAAGTAGCTTAGTTCTGACATATATTCAGGCTCTTAATTGAAATGGTTTTATCATTTCAGGCCTCTGATGAACTCCGTACCTTATCGCCTTTAAAATACACCCACACGGATTAATAATCCTTGTCATAGTCTGGCTTTGATGAGGTAGGGTAGACCGTTTTCTTCATCATATTCTGACTAAGCAGGTTAGGTTAAATAGGTGTTACCCCGAGTACTGCCTTCCACAACACCCACACAGGCTTGACGCCTTTGTCTCGTACGGAATTGAGCAAAACCGGGATAACGTAAACTGTTTCATATTATGTACTCACGCCTGTTGGCGTTGCACTGTAGCTCTCTTGGCGCGTGAGCAATATCCAAATTAAACGAGCAAGACGATGCGCCATGGCAACTGCCACCTTATTAAACGGCTTAGTGACGCGAAGCTTCGTTGCCCATAATGATAAAGCGTCTGTATTTTTAGCCGCTCGACTCACAACTGACCTGGCACCGTGTACTAATTGTTTGCGTAAGTAACGGTCTCCACGTTTGGTTATGCCGCCCATCTTACTGATATTACCTGAGGCATGTTGTTTGGGCGTTAGCCCTAACCATACTGCAAACTCTTTGGGGTTATTAAACGCCTGGCCTTTATCTATGCTGGCTAAAAGGGCTGAGGCGTTGATGAGGCCAATACAAGGAATGCTAAGCAATATCTTACCGCTTTCACTTCCTTCAACAAATATTCCCAGTTGTTGCTCAATTCCTTTTAGGCGCTTAAGTGTGGTTTCATATTCAATCAACATATCTATCACCATATTTTGTAATCGATGACTATATTCAGCGTTATTTATCACACTGTTCAATCCACCTAGCAATGCCTTTTGACCGCAAGGAAACACCACGCCAAACTCACTTAACAATCCCCTAGACTGGTTGCTCAAAGCCGTTTTGTTTTTAATAAGTCGTTCACGAATACGATGCAAGCATAATATCTCCTGCTGGAACTCTGTTTTCACAGGCACAAAACGGATATACGGACGTTGACTGGCTTCGGCTATAGCAAAAGCATCATTATGGTCATTCTTATTACCACGTACAAAAGGCGTCACATGCTGAGCAGGAATAAGCTTCACGTCATGGCCTAATTTCGCCATTTCACGTCCCCAGTAATGTGATGAATAACAAGCCTCCATCACCACCATCGTGGGCTCTTGTTGCCCCATGAAATCCAGTAACTCACTGCGCTTTAACTTTTTATTAAACTGCGCCTTTATATGCTCATTTACACCACATGCTTGAAATACATTCTTTGCTAAATCGACACTGATTGTTCTAAGCTTCATCTTGGACACTTCCTATGTAAATAGTTGGGTTACACTACTATTTTGGCGCATTGACGCCGTATTAGGGAGTGTCCATCTCATCACCCATCATAGGAAATAATGAAATCAGTTTTTCTTTGTTTGAAATTTCAGAAGAAAAAGTAACTGACTCGAAAGGATTTGAGACAAAAATGCCAAGGATGACGGTAAACGTAAGCGCATAATAACCTGCAAACTTTATCCCTTGAGGGGGATAAGCTTAATTATACTCTGCAGGGGATATTTATGTAACTATCCTCTCAAGAGGATAATTAAGTGGGAATACACTCATGATTTACGGCCCTCGACAATTGGCAAATCAGCTCAAGTTGATTCGAACCAATAACAATTGGACGCAAGCAGAAATTGCGTAACGTGTTGGTGTTAAGCAGGCTACCATCTCAAATTTTGAAAACGAGCCAGATCGTTGTCAACTTCAAACCTTGTTCAAGATAATTCAAGCGTTACATGTCAGTATGCTAATTCAAGCACAAGACAATGGATCTCAATCTCCTTTAAGCGATGCCGAAAATAAAAAGGTCACAGAGAACTGGTAGAAGGCAAAGTTATCAATTTACATGAATGATGAATACGTTGGCGAATTACTAAAAAGTGCTAATGGCGCGAATCAACTTCACTATGCTACTGATTGGTTAACGCATCCTAAAGCGCGCCCATTATCGTTGTCACTGCCGCTGCTGAAAAGCAAAATCACTTCTGCACAGGTATATAACTATTTCGATAACTTGTTACCTGACTCTCAGCTGGTCCGTGAACGAATAGTGAAACGATTCAAGCTTGTTTCGGCACAGCCTTTTGACCTTCTCAGTGAAATAGGTAAAGACAGCATTGGTGCTATTACTCTATTACCCTATTACCCTATTACCTGAATCTATCACGCAAACATCCGTACCATCAAATAACAGTACATTGTCGTATGCCACACTCGCCGATGAGCAATTGATAACCTTATTGCAAGGTTATAAAGCGGATCCGCCACTAGGTATGATACAAGAACAAGCCGATTTTCGTATTTCAGTTACCGGTGCACGGGAAAAAGCAGCGCTACTTAAAGTTAAAGATTCGTGGTGTGTGCCAAAAGGGCTGACTGCTACTAGCCGCATTATTAAGCTACCGATTGGTGAAATAAAAGGCCCTACCGCTACACTAGATTTATCTGATAGCGTAGAAAATGAATGGTTATGTATTGAACTTGCCAGAGAGCCTGGCTTTTCAGTCCCTAATATTGAAATCATCAAGGTAGGTGATGTTAAAGCCTTAGCGGTTGAGCGTTTTGTCCGGCGTTAGACTACCGATAAAAATGGGCTGATTACATTACCTCAAGAAGACATGTGTCAGGCTCACGGTATACCACCTGCTACTAAATATGAATCTGACGGCGGTCCCAGTATAACTGAAATCATGAAACTACTAATGGGCTCAAAAAATGCGTTAGTGGATCGGGATGCTTTTATGCGGTTTCAGGTGTTCCAATGGCTAATTGGTGCAACAGATGGCCATGGGAAAAACTTTTCTATTTACCTCGACGCAGGGGGAGCATATCGTATGACGCCGTTTTACGACATATTATCGGCATACCCCATATTGGGCGGCAAAGGTTTGAATATCCGTGAACTTAGTCTAGCTATGGAATTAACTGCGACCAAGGGCAAAAAGAGAAAAATCGATATGATATTTCCTCGACATTTTATTGCCACAGCTAAAACAGTTGGTTTTGACACACATCGAATGACAGATATTATGCATGAATTTGCAGTAAGCCTTCCACTTGCCATTGATAAACTTCAGCAACGTATGCCGGTTAATATCCCAGTTCGGAGCCAAGATGCCATCTTTTCTAATGCATTGAAGCAAGCCCAAAGACTGACAACTTAGTGTTATAGGTAATGTATTCGAGAGCTAGGTAATGCGAAGACCTAGCTAGCTCCCTCAGTCAAAAAAATACCACCACATGCCCAAAGTGTGCTTCACCTATGGTGAAACGGATCGCTAAAAAAGGAGCGAACCTTGGCAATGAGTTTATGGGTTGCAGTAGTTTTCCAAGATGCAGACACATTGAACAACTCTATTTCTGAAGATTCAGAGCAGCTATTTTAAAAAATCCAAAATAAAAAGCGATTCACCACAGAGTTCTCAGAGCGCTGCGCTTCACAGGGTAAAACAAAATGATTGTTAAGATTAACTGCCAATAACGACTTAATCCTACTCCTTAAACATAAACTTTCTATGCTTTTTCTCTGTGCTCCCTGTGTTCTCCGTGGTTCAAAGATCTTTTTGTTTTTACTCTAATTCACTAAAACATCCATCCGAACAATTTTCGGATAAAAAACACTCTAAATTTCACTGCAAGCCAACACCATGAATGCAATTGATAATAGTTATCATTTGCAATACTGTTTGAAATATTTATAATGCGCAAATTAAATGATTAAACACACTTACCGACAGAGAGCGCCATGAATAAAAGTCATACTTTTGCATTATCACCTTTGATGTTGGCTTTGAGCATGCATGCACAAGCAGCAGAGTTAACCAACGAAGAAACAAATACCACTAACGAAACTGATATTGAAGTTATTCGTATTGTTGAAAGCCGTGTGCAACGCATTAGTTCAGGCGCTACCGGACTGGGGCTTGATAGCTTCGATACCCCTCAATCTTTGTCAATCATCGAAAGCGATACCATTAATAAATACAACCTCAGTGACGTTAATAGCCTGTTTAAAAAGATAACAGGTATCAATATTGACCAAACCGAAACTGATCGGACTTATTACAATGCCCGTGGTTTTGATATAACCAGTATGCATGTAGATGGGTCAGGTGTGCCTTTTGGCGATATATTTGTAGGCGATCTTGATACCGCTATTTATGAAAAAATTGAGTTTATTCGCGGCTCTAACGGGCTAATCACTGGGTTAGGTAACCCATCTGGCACAGTTAACTTCGTCAGAAAGCGCCCTAGTAATGATCAGCAAGCAAGCGTAGAGGTAAGTTTAGGCCGTTGGTCAAACAAACGTGCTGTGGTGGATGTGTCTACTCCTTTAACTGAATCTGGAAGTTGGGCTGCCCGCGCAGTGGTTGTGCACCAAGATAAAAATAGCTGGCTAGACCTTTACGAAAATAACCGCACAGTATTTTACGGTGTGGTTGATGGTCAGATAAATGATGATGTTACCCTCTCTTTTGGTTACACCTATCAAAACAATAAGAGTGACGGCGTGACTTGGGGCGCTGTGCCATTGATTTATTCAAATGGAACACAAACCGATTTTGCTGATTCTAGTTCTACCGCTATGGATTGGACTTATTGGGATACCCTTAATCAAACTGCTTTTGCGGAATTAAGTTGGTACATCAACGATAACCTCAACTTCACCAGTAAGCTCACCTACACAGACTACGAAGACGATTCGGAGCTATTTTATACCTATACACAAACTGGGTTTGAGCAAGATACAGGTTTAGGCATGTTAGGTTACCCAGGTAAATATTATGCCGAAGACGACATACTCATTTGGGACAATAGCTTACAAGGTACATTTCAAGCATGGGGATTAGAACATTCGTTCAATCTAGGGGTGAGCCTGGCTGATTCTGAAACCCTGGATCTTGATTCTGCTGCATTGAGTGGATTTGATGTAATGCCTGCATTACCAGGCTGGACAGGAACCGAGGTGGCAAGGCCTAGTTGGGCAGCTCCCAAAAAAGAGGGTTACACAGACGTCACTTTGAATCGTTTTTATGGTTCGATGCAACTAGCCGTGACAGACAACTTAGACTTAGTGTTAGGCGCAAGTTTTGTTGATTATGATAACGAAGGGGAATCATGGGATGTATCCACTTCAACCTCAGAAAATGGCGCTAGCCCATACATTGGCTTTACTTGGGAAGCAACAGAAGGCCTGAATATTTACGCTAGCTACAGCGACATTTATCAACCTCAATATTACCTTAACGAAGACCTGCAACCCTTAGGTTCAGCCGAAGGTCGTGGTTATGAAATGGGTGTCAAAAAACGCTTCGATGATAACTTGTTAGTTAGTTTTGCGGTATTTAGAACCGAACAAGAAAACCTCTATGAATTTATCAAATACGGTGATGGCGACGGCATTGACGACGAAGACTATACCGATGACTTTGATTTCTCTATATATCGTGGCGTAACGGTTGATTCCAACGGTTTTGAATTAGAAGTATCCGGCAAGGTCTCAGAAGAATGGTCTATACAAGGTGGTTTTACCGCTTTAACCATGGATGATGAGAATGGCGACGAGGCCCGTACCTTTATTCCTCGCAAAACCTTAAAGTTACTGGCTGATTATTCTCCTGTATGGAACGAAAAGCTGCATGCAGGTATGTCTGTTCAGTGGCAAAGTGACATGTATTACGAAACCGGTTATGGACGTATCACCCAAGATAGCTACGGGCTAATCGGTGGATATATTCAGTACAGTTTTGACGACAACCTATCCCTCAGTCTGAACCTAGAGAATATTACAGGTGAAAAATACCTCAGCTCTGTGCGAACTGAGCAAGCGTTTAATGGGTCGCCTACTGACTATAACCTAACGGTACGTTGGGACTTTTAAACATCAGCCTGAAGAGAGATTTATTATCTAAATAGGTCTCTCATACTCTGGCATAACACCGCCATTCTAAGGCTAGTTTAGATACCAAAATCGGAAGCAATCAATGAGTAAAACATCGTTCTTATTTCTTAAAAACAAACGCTTTTGGCTAAGTGGGCCAGCAACCTTGCTGGTATCGCTACTTGTTATGCTGGCGATGGCGGTTTGGTTTCCACCGGGTGTAGGCAATGTAAATAACATAATGATGCCACTGTTTATGTTTCCGTTAATTTGGGCGGTTTTATTTTTTTACACTTACCTAGCAACAAATATGCACAAAGCCCAATGGTTACTTGTGGCGTTATTTGTTGTCAATAGTGCCATCCTTACTTTTAAATTTTTAGGTTAATCTTTATGAATGAACAAACCCCTACCCTTCGTTCGAAAGCTAAAGCTTTACTTAGCCTACATTCTTGGTCTGGCATAGTTTTGGGTATGTTACTTTACGCTGTGATATTCACCGGCACAGTAGCAGTGGTGGCCGAAGAAATAGGCGAGTGGTCAAACAGTAATTATCCGCAACACTTAATGCTTTCTAGTGACATAGACAAAACGGTTAAACGTTTGTCAGCACAAACCCCTAAAGAATACCTAGATGAAATTTCTGTTTATGAAAATGATCGTCAACAAATTATCTATTATTTTCACACTCATAAACAAAACCCTTCTGGAGATATGGACGAATACGGGGTGCAATACGCTTTAAACTCACAAGGCGAAATTGTCACTGAAAAAACCGGTTTTGGCAGCGACTTATACGCTCAGGATGATACCTATGCCCTAAGCCGTTTTTTGGTATCTATTCATACTGAGCTGCACATCCCTTCCCCTTGGGGACTAATCCTTACAGGGATATTGGGGCTAGCCATGCTGATTGCTTCGGTATCTGGGTTTATGATGCATCGTCATCTATTTAGCGATATGTTTTCTATTCGTAAACAGCGTGATGGACAGTCGCTGAAACGAGACTCTCACACAGTAGCTGGCACCTGGAGTATTCCCTTTGCTATTTTACTGGCATTTACTGGCAGCTTTTTTAGTTTTTCTACTGCATTTGGTATACCGGCAATGGGTATTGTGGCATTTGGTGGCGACCAAGAAGCATTAATGTACGCCATGGTCGGTGAGCAACAAGATAAAAGCGAAGCACCAATGGCATCAGCGAATTTAAATGCCATGGTACAAGATGCAGTTCAACGACAATCGGCCGTGCCCTCATTTTTATCCATTTCACATATAGGCACCGAGTCTGCCAGTGTACTGACCTTTTTTATGCCAAATGAAGGCAAGGTTGGATACGAACAATTAGTTTACGATGGCACAAATGGCGATTTTGTTGAATATAAACCAATAGTAGGCAGTGTGCCGTCGTTGGGAAGTAGTATATTGTCGCTGATTTATCCCATTCATTTCGGCACTTTTGCAGGTTTATGGTCAAAAATCATTTGGATAAGTTTAGGGGTAGCCGCCTGCTATGTCACTATCACCGGATTGCAACTTTATGCCCACCGAAACCAAAAAAATCAAAGCAGTTGGCAGTGGTTTAGCCGCATGTGTGTATGGGGATTTTTTGGTCTCCCCCTTTGTTCTTTAGCCAGTGCTGTGGGCTTTTTTATTAGCGGCTCGATGGCAACAAACCAAAGTGTTTGGACCCAATTATCCTTTGTAATTCCAGCCGCCTTAATCAGCATATTAAGTTTATCAATTAAAAATATTCAGCTATTAAAAAAGATATTACTAGCAGCTAATGGACTATTTTGCCTGATATTACCTATGCTGCGATTTAGCACTTCTGGCACCGGCTGGTTACAGGCATTACAACATAATATGGTGGCGGTGATGTTTATTGAAATAACCTTGTTGATCTGCTCTGCCTGGTGCTTTTTCGCTTTGTATAAATCAATGCAATTTGATGGACAAAATACCAAACAAACAAGCACATCCTTTGCTGCCCAGGAGACAGCCAAATGAACCACCTTATTATGACTCTGCCTTTTATTGTTTTTAGTTTAGTCATAGTTTTTCTATTGGCTCATACTGATCCTAGGCGTAAGCAGCTTTCTAATAAAACAGACAACACGACTAACAACAAATTTGTTTTATCCTCTTATGGCAGAAAACTGCTTGCATGGAGTTTAGTACTGCCATTTATTCTACTTGCGGTTATGGCAAATTATGCAGGTATTTTAATGTACGCAGGAGCCGTGACCGTAATCGGATGGGCAGTATCTGAATTACCAATATCTGTGGTTTGAATACACAACCACATGAACTCCCATCGGAGTATCTGGGGTCAGAACTGCAGATTTGTCCAAGATCCCAAATAAAAAACAATTCACCACTGAGTTCACAGAGCGCTTCGCTACACAAAGAAAAACAAAATGATTGTTAAGATTAACTACCATTGACGATTAAGCTCTACTTCTTACACATAAACTTTCTTTGCTTTACCTCTGTGACCTCTGTGTTCTCAGTGGTTCAAATTCTTTTGTTAGCTAATTTTAATCGTTGTTTTTATTGATATTTTGTTGAGTTCAATTTTGTTATTATTCTGCCCTGATTTTGACCTTCTTTTAAGTCATTAAGCTAAGCCGTGAATGAATGGGTGAGTGTAACTTTTACGCTTATCACGCGTCCTATAACGAGAGATATACTAAGCAATGCTCATCTTTTTTATCTGTATCACCATATTGATCCTTGGTTATAAGTTTTATAGCCCATTTGTTGAAAAACAAGCTGGGATCGACCCCACTATTGCTACCCCACAAAGTCGTTTTAGCGAGGGTGTAGACTACGTACCTATTCATCCTGTTCGTGCTTTTTTAATTCAATTTCTAAATATTGCCGGTGTAGGACCCATTTTTGGCCCGATACTCGGCGCGCTCTACGGGCCAGTTGCATTGGTTTGGATAGTGTTAGGTAATGTACTTGGCGGTGCTGTTCACGATTATTTCTCAGGTGTGATGAGCATTAAAGAAGACGGTAAAAGTTTGCCTGAAATAGCAGGGCATTATTACAACATTGTATTTAAAGGTGTGATGCTGCTCTTTACCGCTATGTTGCTGTTTTTTGTTGGCGTGGTTTTTATCATGAGTCCAGCAGGTTTATTAAGTAATCTAGATGCATTTCAAGATACCTTTTTGGCAAACAATACCTTTTGGGTGCTGGTGATCTTGGGTTACTACTTTTTAGCTACCTTGTTACCTATCGATAAAATCATCACTAGGTTTTACCCTATTTTTGGCTTGCTGATGATAGTGATGACATCAATGATCGCCATAGCGTTATTAATTGATGCGCCGCATCTACCCATAGCAGGTGATTTTTTTGCCTATTTTGAAGCCGACCATGCCCACGATTTTTTAGCGCCTAATCCCGATGGATTACCGACTTGGCCGTTATTGTTTATTACTATTACTTGTGGTGCTATTAGTGGTTTTCATTCCACCCAGGCACCTATTATTGCCCGCTGCTTGACCAACGAAAAATACGTTCGCCCGGTTTATTACGGTGCTATGGTTTGTGAAGGTGTGGTTGCTTGTGTTTGGGCATTAGCCGGTATTGCAGCTTTTCCTGAGGGATACGCAGGCCTTAAAGCGATGTTGGACACGGGTGGTCCAGGTTTGGTTGTTAATCATATTGCAAACAGCTACTTGGGCGTGTTCGGCGGTATTATGGCGATTGTTGCTGTGGCAGTATTTCCGATTACATCTGGTGATACTGCGTTTCGCTCACTACGTTTGACTATTGTCGACGCATTTAGCATTCCCCAAAGCATTCGTAATCGCTTGTTACTTGCGGTGCCTATTTTAACCATAGCCTATTTCATGACCAAACTTGATTTTACTGTGATTTGGCGATATTTCGCGTTTTCTAACATGCTGTTATCGACCAGTGTTTTATGGCTTGCCACTAAGTATTTATTCGACCGTGGCACTTTTCATTGGGTTGCCAGTATCCCTGCGGTGCTGACCACAGGTGTCACTGTATCCTACATTATGACCGCTGCTATTGGCTTTAATTTACCTGCTGATTTAGGACGCCCTATTGGGGCAGTTGTGGTGTTGGTAGGCTTGGGATTGTTGGTGTTTGTGCATAACAAACATAAGGCCGCATCGGCTTAGGTTTTAATGTAGAACGATTTATAGAACCAATCATTAAAATTGCAACGACACCTAAGGTAATAAAATGTAAAACAAGTGGGTTGCTGCATTTTTTAGTCCGCTATTTAAAACTTTAGCGGACTAAACTATTGGGTATGACTAAACTCATTTAGCCTTACGTTTATCTCGAATATAAGTACCGCTGCCATTTTTCGTCTTAATTTCAAATAGATCTATGGCCGCAAACAAATCGCTTAACTTCTTAAAGCCATAGTTCCGTTGATCAAACGATGCATGATTGGAAATATGCTGACCAATAGTGCCTAAATTAGCCCAACCACAATCGTCTTCTGATGCTTCAATAGCCTGGCGCAACATATTTATTAATTTTGAATCACTTTTGATATTTGGCTTCTGGTGCAAAACAGGTTTTTCATCGGGCTGTTCTTCATCAAGATAGAGGAACTTGGAGCAACTATTCACAAAGGCAGACGGAGCTTTGCGTTCACCAAAACC
This sequence comes from Paraglaciecola arctica BSs20135, assembly GCF_000314995.1. Taxonomy (GTDB): domain Bacteria; phylum Pseudomonadota; class Gammaproteobacteria; order Enterobacterales; family Alteromonadaceae; genus Paraglaciecola; species Paraglaciecola arctica. Next base: position 28,051 of record NZ_BAEO01000054.1, read on the forward strand.
TATGACAAATTTGCCATCGGCTAAGGCTCTGGTTACTAAAGGTGTAAAATCACAGTCAGAAGACACTAAGCATATTGAATCTACATTTTTAGTGTAGAGAATATCCATAGCGTCAATCACTAGCGCTATGTCAGTGGCATTTTTACCTTTGGTTAAATCGAACTGTTGGATGGGTTGAATAGCGTATTCATGTAACACGTCTTCCCAAGGTTTTATGTTGGGGCTTTTCCAATTGCCATAAGCTTTACGGATGTTTACCACACCGTAACGTGCTAGCTCCGACAGAATAGTTCCTATTTTTGCAGCGGGTGCATTGTCAGCGTCAATAAAAAGAGCGATTTTTTCTTGTTCTTTCACAACGTCATTCCTTTTTAATCCTTATCAGGCGTAACAAAGATAATAGCATTTAAGTTTGGTTTGAAAGAAATGGTAATGCCAAGGCAGTACTAAAAACAGACAATGTAAATCCTTTTGCTCATATAACTACAACTGATGTTGCTGTTAGTAAAACCCGTTTTTGAAGCAAATGAATTTGTTCTCGACAAGTTGCTACTCGGTGGTCCATGTGCAAACGCCAGGGGGGCTAAATATTCCTGACATTTAGTACTTCGTCCCTTTATGTCACCCTCTTAATCAATATAAGTTTTCTTCGTCTGTTACCCCTGTTAGGATAATTTAATTAGCACCAACAGATGAGTTATAGTGAAAGCACTGAGTAAATCAACGGCTTTTAAAAAAACGACCTGCATGGGAAGTAGAAGTGTGATCCTAGGATTGCTGATGTTACTTGCCTTTATTCCCTTGGCTCGGGCTGGTCACTTTGTAGTTGGTAGCGAAAATATCAACTATTACCCCCACTATAAATTTGTCAGCAATCAAACCGATAAAGGTTATGTTTGGGCGGTAATGCACGCTTTTGCCAAAGATTCAGGACACAGCTTTGAGTACAAAGCCTTTCCAATAAAACGCTTACATCGGGAGTCACTGGAAGGCCGAATTGACTTCTCTTACCCGGATAACCCGAGCTGGCAGAGTAAAGAGCGAGACCAAACCGGTAAAATATTTAGCGACAGTTTTATCACTTCCTACGGTAATACTATGGTGCTTGCCACCCGCAAGAGCAAAGGCCTAACCGATTTTGAAACAGTGGCCGTTCCTCATGGTTTTACTTCTGTCATGTATGCTGAATTAGTAGCAAAGAACCGCATCCAATTGTTGGAAGTACCAGATGCGCTTACTGCACTGAAGTTGGTACTCATGGAGAGAGTAGATGGCGCTGATGTGGAATACAATGTGGCGAATTATTTGTTGCACCAACAAGGTCTAAAAGGTGTCCTTATTCATGATATGAGTCTGCCTTCGGACCCTGTGACGTTTCACTTATCGACCCGAAAGCACCCTATTATCATTAAACAGTTGAACCAATTTTTGTCCTCTAATACCGCCTTGCTTAAGGATTTAAAAGTAGCCTATCAACTGATAGAACCTAATTAGGTTTGCCACTAGATATAAAAATGCTATGGCCTTGAAGCAGGTGAACCGTGTGGATACTCATCCCGTCTCAAACCATCAAATACAAAAAAACCCGCTTGATGCGGGTTCTTTTGTATTTGGCGGAGAGCGAGAGATTCGAACTCTCGTTAGGTTTAACCCTAAACACACTTTCCAGGCGTGCGCCTTAAGCCACTCAGCCAGCTCTCCAAATTCTGCTTTTTGTAGGAGAAGTTAAAGCTACTCCTACAAAAGAGGCGCGTATGTTAGGGAAAAGCGCTTGGCTGCGCAAGTAATAACTGCATCCAAAGAGGTGATGCGGTGATTTATTACTCAAATTCCCATTAATAACATACAAAAAACACTAAACGTGTAACATTTAACCTGACTATTGTGGCAAAACTATCTTACCGTTGATGACCATGATGCAGTCCATTCCGGCGTTTTTGGCTGCTAGACGGCCTATTTCAGTGTCTTCAAAGACCACGCATTCATTTGCTTGTAAGCCCATATTTGTGGCGGCTGTTTTAAAGGTTTCACCGTGGGGTTTACCGTGAGTTACATCTGATGCGGTAACAACGGTTTCAAGATGCTCTAGCAAGCCGGTATTTGTGAGCATTCGAATGGCGTTATTACGCTCTGAACCCGTGCCTACGCCCATTTTAAGTTTGCCCTGGTACGCTTGCATCACTTCGAAAGTATCCTCAATAATATTTGGGTTATCGTTAAGGGCGAGAAAGGCTAAACGTTTTGTTTCTGTGACTTCATCTAGATCATGGCTTAGACCATATTTTTCATTGAGTAGTTTTACAATTTCTCTGGTGGGCACGCCGCCAAGGTCATGTATGTATTCCCCATCAAAAGGATAAGCATATTTTTCGCAAGTTTGTTGCCAAGCTAGGCCGTGTGCGCCCATTGAATCAATCAGGGTTCCGTCCATATCAAACACTATGCCTTTGTAACGGCTTAAATCTGGCATTACACTCACTCCTAATATTAAAGTACTACAGTGGTATGAGGGCTATAAATGAAAAAGCCAGCTAAGCTGGCTTTTATCTTGTTGAATAACCCAAAACAATCGAACTAAGCGTTACCCGTCACTTTCATTTTTAATTCGGCTGAAAAATCGAGCATGCGATTTAAGGGTATTAATGCTCGTTGCCGCAAGGCTTCGTCCACAAAAATTTCGTGACCGCTGGAATCTGTAAGTGATTGTTGAATCGCTTGTAAGCCATTCATAGCCATCCATGGGCAGTGGGCGCAGCTTTTACAGGTTGCGCCGTTGCCACCAGTAGGGGCTTCTAACAATATTTTACCCGGTGCAGCTTGCTGCATTTTGTAAAAAATACCGCGGTCTGTGGCCACGATAAAATGGCTATTGGGTAAAATTTTGGCTGCGTTGATCAACTGAGTGGTTGAGCCAACGGCATCAGCCAAAGCAACCACACTAGCGGGCGATTCTGGATGTACTAAAACCGCAGCGTCAGGATAGAGGCGTTTCATATCTAACAAGGCTTTCGCTGAAAACTCGTCGTGTACAATACATTCACCTTGCCACATCAACATATCAGCGCCAGTCTGTTTGGCAATATAGGCACCTAAATGGCGATCGGGAGCCCAGATGATTTTTTCACCTAGTGAGTCTAAATGTTCCACAATTTCTACGGCAATACTTGAGGTTACCACCCAATCAGCACGAGCTTTTACTGCCGCAGAAGTATTGGCATACACTACTACTGTGTGATCAGGGTGAGCATCACAAAAAGCTGAAAATTGATCTTCAGGACAACCAATATCCAATGAACAGGTAGCTTCTAAGGTAGGCATTAATACGGTTTTTTCTGGGCTGAGAATTTTAGCGGTTTCCCCCATAAATTTGACACCCGCCACAATCAAAGTGTCGGCCTCACAGTCGCGACCAAAACGAGCCATTTCGAGTGAGTCTGAAATACAACCACCAGTTTCTTCGGCTAAGGCTTGGATTTCAGGATCAGTGTAATAGTGGGCTACTAACACGGCATTTTTTTGTTTAAGCAGTGTTTTGATTTGCCGCACATATTGTTGCTGTTGCGCGTTACTTAACGCAACGGGCTTGGCTGGAAAAGAGTACTCAATGGTTTTTACGGGAAATAGCTGCGACATAGTCTGTATGTAATACTAACGGGGAATAAAAATGGTTCGAGTAGTATACCATTTTGTTTTTCAAATGACATATTAGCGAGTTAACCTGTATTTTGGTTAAGTCAGACCATACAACGCAGCCATCACTTTACTCATCTTCGTCGAATGCGCACCCAAAATCGGCATACTCCTTCGAAAAACGTCTTTATAAGCACAACAACATCAGCACTAGATGTGTTAAATGACCTAACAAATCAAATGAAAGGATCTAACATATTACTTTTATTAAAGTTACTTTAGGGGAAGTTGCACCTCTTTAACCAAGTTCAGGTTAAAGATTACTGACTCGATTTGCAGAGGTTGTTATGTACTGTTGATACTTAGCTCGCCAAAATTGACTTTCTGATAGGTTATTGGACTGTTCATACAACTGCGCAAAATTGATATGCGCCGATGGTTGATTGGGTGTTGTTTGCAGCTGTTTTTGCCAAGCGCTTAAATAACTAGCTGGAATAAAGGCAGTATCGTGATATTCCATAAAGGTGAGTTGTTTTGATGCTTTATACGCTTGGGAAGTATGGTTATTGCAGGTTCGAGCGGCATATAAGTCAGTGCTATTTTGCAGACCTATTGACTGCCAATAATGTCTATCCACTTTCGATTGTTCTGCTTGCTTAAACACCATATTGGGCGCATCGACGCCTGCACATACACGTTTCGCGAGTTCCTTAGTAAGTGGGTATTCATCTATAAAGCCTGAAAAGTGGGCTAATTCGTGAATAAACACGTCGTAGGTGTCCTTGCGATCGAGAAACATAATACCGTTGTGAACATTGGCTTTGCCTTTGTTGGCAAACATCACTAAATGGGTAAAAGGTAGGTTTTTTAGTTTTTCGGCTAGTGAGGTTAGTTGGCAGCCTAAGCGACCACTTTGTTGCCAATTTTCCTTGCAGCTAAGATCAACTGGGTCAAACCAAGTTACATCATAGATACAAATAGCTAAGGAGCTCAGCCGTGGGTCTTGTGCAAAACGCGCTCTAAAATATTCAGCCTGTGGTAGTGATTCTATATCTGGCGTCACAAACAATATTTTTTGTTTACAGTTATTAGGTAAAGAAGACAGCTGCGGCATAAAGTCAGCGTTATGATTTTTATTGAAGGCAGTGGCGTGATACTGATACAAGCGAATTAAAGATTGTAGTTCTTCATTCAGGTTTTCTGCCGCCAGGGTTGAAAATTCCTGCTCTGCTTGGTGATACTTTTTATTGCGCCACAGAGCTATACCATGGGCAAGTTGTTGTTCAGCAACTTTAATTGGCAGTTGATTTGAGACTTGATTTGAAAAAGGTAGATCTTCAGGCGTAGCGCCAGGATCCTTAGTGAAGTGCGCAACCATCAACCAAGCAGGGATCAGCACACAAGCTAAGGCTATTCCCCATTTGGTAAACAGTGTCATCTTTATTGGGTTTGTAGCTCATCTGTGAGGTTTTTATTAGCCTCATCACGCAATAAGTTAAGTTCTAAGCGAGCGTAGCGGTGTTCAACATACTCAAATACATTAGTACTCAAAGCAAGCTTAAAGTAGTTTGACGCAATGCCTCTGTTGCCTCGGGCAGAATGGTACTTACCTAAATAGAAGTAGGCTTCACATAATCTATCGGTCAATTGTTGTTGGCTGGTAACACCTCGGATCAAGGCGCCTAATAATTCACTTTCAGTGGTTTTTTCAAGATATAAATCCACCAACTGCGTTGCCCAGTTGCTTTCATCTAAATTTTTTCGCAGTTTCGCTAGCTCGATCATCGCCTGAGGTTTATCTATTTCGCTGGAAGCCAGATAACTCCATAGGGCGCGATAAGGATCTGACGCATTACGGTTATAAAAAGTGTCAAAATCACGCACTGCCAAATCGGGACGACCACCATAATACAAAGCAATGCCTCGGTTTAAAAAAGCAAATTCCATATCGGGGTTAATGTCTAAGCTGGCATCAAAGGCTTCGTAAGCTTGGATAAAATCCATTTGCTGGGTGTAATGTACCCCCATAGAATTATAAGCCTCAGCTAAATCAGGTTTTAATTGGATCGCCAAATTAAAATCGTACTGTGCTAATCCAGACAAACCCACACTGTCGTATAAAGTGCCACGCTGATGCAACAGTTGTGCTCTTTGTTCATCTTCTAGATCGGTGTTAGCTAAAATATGGCTGTAACGAGCAATGGCTAATTGTGAACGCTGATTCATAGGCGCGGGTTCGGCTAATAACAAATTCCCCATTTGTTGATTGCCCTGGGTTGAGCCACTGTTGTTGGCACAACCCGATAAAAATGCGCTAAGTAAAATGATGATGCTGAGATGTTTATGCATATAAGTAGAGAAGTTTTACCTGAAAATAGATTATGTCTATGACTCTAACTTTGACTCTAGGTTTCACTACAACCCTTTAATATAGTCAAAAGAAACACGAGAAGTTATGTGCCGTAGAGTCGCTTATTTCCCCCTGAAAGTAAAGTTGCCCTAGCATCAGTGCTAGTAAAATGTGAATTAAACTTGAATCTGGCGCCCAAAATAAAGCAAACTACGCGGCCGAGTTAAATTTGAAGTCTGATTTTTATGACACTTAACCTAACAGCCGAACACAAAATGCTTTTGGCGCTGGCCACAAAAGCACAAAAAAATGCCCATGCACCTTATTCAAATTTTCATGTGGGCGCAGCCATTCTTGATGAAAACGCTCAGCACCATGCTTGTTGTAATGTTGAAAATGCCGCCTACCCACTAGGTCAATGCGCCGAAGCAGGTGCTATTTCAGCTATGATTGCTGCTGGTAGTAAACAGATTAAACAAATCTTAATCGTCAGTCCCAACAATAACTTCTGCCCTCCTTGCGGTGGTTGTCGTCAAAAAATAGCGGAATTCGCTAACGCGGAAACAGAGGTGCATATGGCAACTAAAAGTGGCGACATCAAAACGGTTAAATTTACCGAATTACTGCCGCTGGCGTTTGGTTTTGATAAAAAAGACTAACAATTTTTATCAACGTCCAAAAAAATGCCGCTAAATCTAGCGGCATTTCAATCAGTCAAAATTTGACACTAATCGACATTGATTTAAACCGCAAATCTCGATAACGTTTACCTGATGCTGCAAAGGCTGTTGGTCTTTCATTCAATCCATTTTATTTGATATTTTACATAGTAACGTTTAAGGCCAAATAGGTTCTATTAGTGCGCCTGCTCTTAATGAAAAGTCAGAATGGTCAACAACATTACTAACATCCCATTGAGATATATCAATATCGAATTCAGCAGCTTCATAGAACATCTGGGACATATTAGCGACCTTAGAAACGTCCCATCTTGAAATATTAGCTTTGAAGTTACTAGCATTGCTAAACATACCTTGCATAGTCGTAATGTTACTAACGTCCCAATTGGAAATATCGCCATTGAAGTTAGATGCACCAGCAAACATTCCAAACATTTTCGTTACTTGGCTTGTGTCCCAATTAGAAATATTTGAATTAAAAACTGATGCAAGAGAAAACATAAAGCTCATGTCTTTCACATTACCTACGTCCCATAACGATATGTCACCGCTAAAGCTGGAAGCCGCATAAAACATCGAATACATATTTGTTATGTTGCTTACGTCCCAATTTACTAAGTCACTATTAAAGCTAGAAGCACGATGAAACATATCGCTTACATCGGTTACGTTACTAATGTCCCAGCCAGAAAGATCACTATTGAAACTTGAAGCACCATAGAACATTTTGCTCATGTTGGTTACATTGCTAACATTCCAGTTGGATAAGTCGCTATCAAATTTTGATACGCCGTGAAACATTTGCTGCATATCTACTACCTTTGACACGTTCCAATTTGATAGTTCGCTATTAAAGTTTATTGCTGAAAGAAACATCTTAGATATATAAATAACATTACTTACATCCCACCTTGATAAGTCACTATTAAAATTTTGTGCGTCATGAAACATATAACGCATGTCCCAAACATTACTGACATCCCAGTTAGATAAGTCGCCACTAAAACTATATGCCCTAGCAAACATGGTAATCATTCTTTCAACATTACTAACATTCCAATTAGATAAGTCACCATTAAAAGCGCTTGCGAAATGAAACATACTGCCCATATCAGTAACATTGCTTACATCCCATTGTGATATATCACCATTAAAACTTGTAGCTCGTTCAAACATGCCATACATATTTGTTATATTACTTACGTCCCAATTAGATAAATCACCATTAAAACTTTCCGCATTTGAAAACATGTAAGTCATATTACTAACATCACTTAATATTGGTGTATCAGTTGCTTCGAGCACTAAATTCTTACAAAATGAGAATAAGTTTTCTAAACTCTTCCATTTATTATTTCCCCATTGGTCAATACTTAATAAAGCATTTTGGGTTTCTTCATTACCACATAAGTACTGAAATTGAGGGAATTCTCCTGTCAGTTTTAGTGATATAACCCCTGATTGTTCGTAACTATGGCTCGTGTTTGCGGATTGGTTGCTATTATAGTTACCATCTCCCCAATCTACGCTGTAGTTGTATAGATAGTTGCTATTTGTCGATAGCGTAATCGTTTGTCCTGCTTGAATAAACCAAGTTGTTATAAATGCATCTTTGTTGTCAGTATGGGGACTTTTAAAATAACTTAAGTTGGTAATCCAAGTTACTGTATCTAAATATTCTAAGCTGGCTTGTGACAAGTTAGTCTTGAGTAAATTAGCCGCGCCTAGTGATTGGTTTGCATCTAAATTGACTTCAACGATTGGGTTGTTGCTCAAATCAAGGTCAGTCAATCCCGTCATATAACTTAGTTCACCCACATCTGTAATGTTGCGGTTACTACAAATTAGTGACGTTAAATCAGCAAGTGTTGCGCTAGCTTGCGCGTTAACATGCTCTTGTACACAAGTAGCAAAGTGTTGGTCAGCAAACGTAATACCTAGTACCACATTATTTTGTGGCACTACTTGAACATCAATTTGCATGTTTTCACTCCCTCGTAAAAACACGCCGCCCGACTTATTTTTCACATAGAAGTGTTGTAAACCAGTGGTGTTTGGCGTGCAATCAACTGTTGCACCAGTTGTCGTCACATCATAAACACTAGAGCACATTTGTGAGCCCGCCAGCGACATTGCGATACTGTTTGGAATACTTGAACCAGAAACGGTAAAGCTAGTGCTTTTTCCAGCAATCGCACTTGTTGGCGAAACACTATAAAGCTCGGTTAGCATCTCTGGTTGGTTATTGATCAAAAAAGGCACAGGATTAACAAAACTTCTGTCTGTACCATATCCTAAGTTAACTGTTGGGAAGTCTGATTCAGCATCCCAAATACCAAAATGTAAATGCGGCCAATCTTCTTGGCCATTTTCAGTGCCTACGAAATAATGCCCTACAGTACCAAGTATCTCTCCGGCCAAAACGATGTCTTCTGCTGCTAGACCGTCCGTTGCGTTAACATGGCCATAAAGTGCGTGAAAATTATCGCCATTAGCCTTGGTATGCATCACAACAATAGCCCCACCTGGTAACGATGGCGTTGCACCACCAAAACCGGCTGCGTTTGTTAGCACTTTAACCACTTGCCCTCTGGCCATTGCTAGCACATTATCGCCAACAAAAGCTGGGTAGTCTTTGGCTAAGTGGGTTGTATTATCGCCATGCCAATCTCTATCAAAGGCTCCGGAATAACCGCAATCTCTGCATGGTTGAATGAAGCTGTTGCCATTATTGGCTGATACATTGATCATTAACGACTCTGCACCAGAAATAACACTGCCGCCTTCTACTTCTGGCTTATTTTTTATAGAAAAAACTAGCTGCTGTTTATTTGTATCAGGGATACCGCAAGTAATGGTGGCCGTGGTGTTATTAACCCAATCAACATCTGAACAGCTATCACTGTCCTCTAGAGCTGCAACTAAAGTTGAAGGTAGGTTTTCTCCTGTAATTGTGAACAAAACTGAAGAGGTGCTCGCCACAGCATTTAGTGGATACAAAGATGAAAATGTTACTTGCGCATTTTCAGCTTCTTTGATGGTTGTTGAAACCTCGTAACTGCCTGTACTTTCTCCGACAGCATTACTTGCTGTAAGCGACATATAATAGGTTGTGTCACTGTCTAAGTTAGTCATCTGATAGTTTGTGGCTGTTATATTAGTTACTGTTACAACGTTATCCAACAAACCACCGGTAGTGCTGTAGTAAAGTGTATAACTGGTAGCACTAGGAGCTGCATCCCAGCTTAAATTAATAAAACTTTCTCCTGGAACAACAGATATGCCTGTAAGGGTGGCTGGTATCGCAAGCTCAGTTACTGTAGTGCCAGCAATTTCATTAGAAAAAGTACTACTCCCGACACGGTTAGAAGCCCCAAGAGCAAAATAATACTGAGTACCTGGGTTAAGCTGAGTTACCGTGACCTGTGAAATATTATTTGAGCTTGCTATATAATCCATCGTCCCATCTGGATTAAGCTCAGTTATCGTGGTCTGTGAAACACTACCTAAAGTAAGGCCAGTTGCTGAATTAATCGTGGACGTGGGATCATCACCAAAACTCTGTGTTGAATAAAAAAGCGAATAACCACTTGCATTAGAGTCTTCATCCCACTGAATTATAGCATCTGTTATTCCCATTGTTGCCGTCAGTCCTGACGGCTTTTGTGGTTTTACTCCATCTGGTTTTGGTACAATGCTTACTTCATCACCTATAGCGCTCTCTGCCATAGTGTTGTTTGCGGACACAACAAAATAGTAACGATAACCGTTGGTTAAATTATTAATGGTATAGGATGTTTCGCTGATAGATTGAATTTTAGTTGCGTATTCAAGGGTAGTAACTAGACCGAAACTTTCCTTTGCGTAATATAGGTTATAGCTCGTAGCATTTGGCAGAGCATTCCAACTTAAAAGGACTTCACCGTCACCGACCGTTGCACTTAGGCCTTTGGGAGGGTTAGGCTGGGGGGTTGCTGTAATCTCTACTGATGGATCACCTTCACCTTTTGCATTAGTTGCGGAAACACTAAAGTAATACTCTGTACCATTACTCAGACCGAGAATAACTTTTTGCTTTGCGCCGCACTCATTACTCAACGCATTAACGTTAGTTCTGTTAGAGAAACCTGTGGTTCTATAGTAAATAGTATAGGCTAGCACGTCTTCTTGCAGACAATCCCATTGTAGGCCAACATAGCCATCACCAGGTTCGATCACTAGTTCATTAGGTGCCAAGGGCGGATAATAATTTGTTTCGGGTGACTGAACATTCACCGTCATTGCGGTAGACAGCTTACCTTCATAATTAAAGACACTGTAATATTGGAAGCTACCAAGTTTAGGAGGCAGAGTTAATTCGAACTCTATAGTGGCCTTACCACCACCATTATTAATTACATTGAGTACTTGATATTCCAAGCCATGTAAATCATCGCTTTGTAAATCCCAAATACTATAATCATGGCTAGATATGCTGAAGCTAGGAGCAAATTGGCTAAGAAATTCCTCATTACCAACCACTTCGAAATTTAAATTTAATGTCAGCTTTTCCCCCGAAGCCCCTTCGATCAAAATGGGAGGGTCAAAACGATCATCAATTTTCCCTACATTAAGCTCTCTGTCATTAATTTGATAAGATTCAACAAAAAAGTAGGGGTTTTCATCAAGCTCGTCTTGCTCGTACGCTGTTATCACCATTGCAGCAAACGCAGCTTCTGGTGTTAGGTTTTCAATTTCTGCACAATCCTGTTCTGTACAATACTGATTGTATGGAGTGTAGTTTTTGGCTTCTTGATGGGCTTTTTTGTAGCGATTGCTATATTGATACATGTCTTCAATATTATTGAAAAAATCTTTGGCATTGATATCAGGTATCGAGCTGTACGACGATGATAGCCAACCATCGTCAGATATATAGCCAGCATTCTCAAAGTGACTGTATTCCGCCCTTTGCCCGTCAGCAATACCCAAACCTTCCCTTAGAGAAAAGTAAAGTTCCATTTGTTTATTTAAGGCAATATCGTTTGCCGCTTTTACTAGCGCATCACCTATTTCTACTGGGTTATAGACTGGCAAAAGCTTGCCTACTCCATATTCGATGACTTCCGACTTGCTAGTTGGCAAACCTATGGCTGTTAGGGCTGCAGCAAGAAATTTTCCGCTTACTAATTTTGCAGCTGTTCCCAAAGCCGCTCCTGGGATAAATTTTATGGCGTTCAAACCCTTTTTAACATCATTCCAGCGCTCTTGAGCTTGTTTTATAACCTGATCATTTGGATATAGATAGTTGTAGGCGGTAAGATATTTTGCATCATTGTTGATGCCATTTGGGTGTTCCGCATCTATGAATGTGCCTGCGAGCACTTGAGACAGTGTTATTGTTTGATTAATCCCAAGAAAATGATCATAAATAGTGTTTTCTGACTGTGAATACAATTTTTGATTTAACACTCTTTCCCAACGTTCATCATCCCACATTGAAACGCCTGCATCCCCCTTATAATGATTCGCCATTAGCTCTTTTATTTTTTGAAGATGTAACGCTAATTTTTTACAGGATTGTCGGTAACAATCATCGTATTTTTCAACGACAAAGGTAGTAAAATGATCTGTTTCAAAATAAACCAGTGATTTATTGGTGTCTATGTAGATCGGTAGAAGGTAATCTTTCTCTCCATCTGCGGAGTAGCGAGCTATTCTTAATTTTTCGACTGAATTATCGCTTTGATAAGGCATTGATATGGTAACAGGCTTGTTAAAAACTGTACCTGCGGGTCCCAAAACTAAAGGCATGCTAACAGCAACCTGTTCAACGGGGACTATTCCTGACTCAACCTTATTTACCTGTACCTTGAGATTGCCCGTTGTCGCTCCAGACGGAATGACTACACTACCGCTATTAAATACTGGCGACAAATCGATCACAGTATCCACATCTTGACTCGTTTCTTGTTCTATCGCTAACTGAGTTTCAACTGCATAAAGTTTGTCTTTTATTTCACCAACAATCTCACCTTGATAAAATAGCTTTGCGGTTAGTTCATTAATGCCACTTTTTTGTATCTGCAGGCCTTGGGATAAGTCGCTTGCTTCTCCATCGATAAACCACTCAGTAGTGATACCAGAAGGTAGTTGATTGGTACTTACCTCTAATTCAAAAGGAATAATCTGGTAATTACCTCCATTAACAACTATTTCATTGTCAAAAACAAAGTTAAGCCGCTTAAGGCGTTCAGATTTCGGTTTGTTTTCATAAATCGCGGTTACATACGAGTCTAAAAGCTGTTGATAATTTAATGTGATCCTGTTTTGATCCTGCAATGGGTTAAAGGCTAAGGCATCAATATAGTCAACACTGCCATCTTGATTTAAGTCACTTAGCCATGTTTCAGATAGCTCGTTTAATCGGCTAGATAAGTTAGAAAAATCACTATTTAAGCTGTCGTCAAACGCTATTGTATAGAGCATTTCTGTAAGCAGGGTAACTCGGCTAACATCAAGTTTTAGCTGCTCACCGGTCAAAATGGTATAAAAACTTCCTTGGTTATTAACCTTTTCGTCTTCAACAATAACGCCGTCGTCGTCAGGGTCGGTATCAACACCGTTACTCACCTCCAACACGTAAAAATCATTGTCATCTATAGATAAGCCACTAAAACTAAAATACCCGTAGTTATCTAGGTTAGATGACGTCGTTGTTTCAGCTATTAATTCGAAGCTTTCTGCATCAAGCAGTCTAACAGAGCCCCCAGAAATCAAACCCAATTGAGCAACTCCGCCTATAACCGGCGTTACCGTCACCGTCACGCTATCAGTAACCTTTGCCCCTGCGTTATCGGTTATTGTTAATTCAAAATTGAGGATCGTCGCTTCGGTCAAGGCGGGGGCTGTAAAAGTAGCAATAGGATTTTCAGTATTATTTAAGACGACGTTAGTGCCGCTAGTTTGACTCCACTGATAGCTAACAATAGAGCCATCGCTATCAGTAGCCGAGCCAGACAATGTCACAGCTGTTTGTTCATCGACGCTTTGATCATCACCCGCATTCACTATCGGCGCCTGATTAACATACACAAAATTAGCCGTAATTGAACACGCTGACGATAATGCGCCTGTTGTATAAGTAGTGCCACTTAATGAACCATTACAACCTATAACACTATCGACAACATAGTTATCATCTGGCGAGATGGTAAATGACGTTGTTTTATCTTTCTCAACTTCAATCGAAGTAGGTGAAATACTGCCGCCACTAGAAACTTGAGTTGAAACACTAAAGTAGGTAGTGCTTGGCTCTGGGTTAACAGGTGTCTTCGGCGTTTCACTGGTTCCGCTGACTCCCCCTCCGCAACTAGATAAAAGCAGACTGACAAGGGATAAAAGAAAACAACGTTGGGCGAGGTTCATGTTTAGTTCATTCCATTTTATTCAAGCGCACAAATATAAGCGTGATTTTTTAATCACTCGAATAATCGGTTACTAAGAATTTACACTAGCTAAAATTGCTAGGTATATAAACACTTGCACCTTACAAACTCCTTCCCTGAATCGCGCATTAAAAAAATAATTTATTTTTTGGAAAAATTAGCGAGATTTTCGTGGATAGTTTTTTATCAGGGAATTAGCAGAATAAAGCCACTGTTCATTTATCAGATATCAGAATTTGTATCATGGCAAAACCCAAACGTTTTACTGCTAAGCAGTTCACGCAACAACTAGACCAGGTGATTGATTCACTTATAGAAGGTAAACATGTCCGGCCTGCGTTGATTCAAACCGATGTTCAGATAAGAGATATTGCCCAAGCTTTTGCTGTTAACTCAGCTACCTTAAGGCGTTGGTGCCAAGAACATACCGCTCTTAGCCCCCGTCAATATTTAGCGATATACAGAATGGGACAGGCGAAGTATTTGTTAAGAATGGGACTAAAACCTTCAAAAGTATCTCAAAGACTTGCCTTTACTGAGCATAAAAATTTTTCGTCGGTGTTTAAAAGAACAACTAACAATACGCCCAGCCAATTTATTCAAAATCATAACAATCAATGACTAATTTTGTGTAACAACAAACACTCAACAAATAGCTGTAATACTAACCTTTACAGATCTAATGTGGATTAACCACAGTAAACCTTTCGTTTGATACTGACCATTTTCCATTATCGGCAATGATAAGTATTTTGTAGGCATTACCTTGGCCGTTGAATTGTGAAGGGTCCAGCAAATACCCCCCAGTATTTGGGGCGTTTATAACGATGTTGTACCAACGCCTTTTAATAATAACTTCACTGTCTGCATATAACTTATTACCAATATTACTGGCGTCATCATGCAGAACATAAATAGAAACTTGCTTACCCCCAAGTAAATCCTTATTCCACTCAATTGTATCTATTTCTCCAATTCGATATACCTGATACTCCTTGGGAATAATCATACTGTCGACTAAAAGGGACTGTTTGATATAGTGTTCAAGACCATTATTAATACTGACCCCAGAAGCAATAGAGAAAAAGCCGTCGCTTATTGCCCAGTAACCTAAGTCAGTGACTATAAGTACTTTAAAAGAATGTCTACCATTGGCCATAAAATGATATGGATCGATTTTTAGCTCTCCAACGTTAGCGTTATCTTGAGATGCTAATTTCCAATTGATGTTTTGAATTTGCTGCCATGTACTAAAACCTTTTGTATCGAAATTATTTTTTCCATTTATAAATATTGCGACTTTTTCACCAGGCATTTTATTCGCTTGCCATGTAATAGAGTGTTTTTTCCCAATTGTTAAATTATCCCCGGCAGAAGGTGATGTTACGGCATGCACTCTTCTTGATTTGAACAATTGATATCCGCTTGGTAACTGGTAGGTAAATTTTGTTTTTTGCTGCTATAAGTTGACGAATTATCATGGGCGAGTTCGAACACAGTGTGTTGCTGTTCAATGCTCAGTTTACTTTGATCAATAGAGTTTAATAATTCAGAGGCTTTTTCTTTATCACCAATTGAAAAATACGCGTTAGTGTAAGCCAATAATTCTTCATCTAGAAAATGTCGTGCAGTTGACGCCTCAAATTCTGATACAGCCTGCTGAGCTCGACCTGAAATCACTAAAATGTTGACGTATTCAACGTTCTCCTGGCTATTCTTTTTAAAATTAGTCAGCTTGCTTAAGGCATTTTCAAACTTGTCATCATTAAGTGCTAAATAACTCTTAGCCGTTAAGGAAAGTATATTAAAAGTTGCATTTTCATCTTCTATTGTTTCCCGTTGCTCAACTGCTTCAATAACACTTTTATAGTCACTAAGGCGAAAAGCCATTTCAATTTCTTGTTCTAAAAACAACTCACAAACATTAGATTTTAATTCGCCACAGAGCTGTACCCCAAAAGTATTGTAGGTTCTTGCAAGTGCGAACTCATGAGCTGCAAAATACAAATTGAATTGTTGCAAGTATAAATTGAGTAGCTCGTTCTGATAATTAGGAAGTAATTGGCGGTAGATTTCTTCTTGTTTATTTAAGAAACTTTCTGCCGGACGTTGATCATCATTATTGACGGTCACATTGAAAGCTAGGCCATATAAAGAAGCTAAATCTGGCTGAGTGTTGTGGTAAATTTTTTCAGCCATAACAATTGCATCGTGCATTTCAATATTAGCTTCTTCTAATTGCGCTTCAGTGATGTATTGCTGGGCTAAGAATGCCTTATACCAAACTTGAGTGATATCTGAATTGTCTAACGCTTTTAACTCACTCAACAAACTCCTTACTTCATCAGAGCCAGATTTAATAGCAATTTCAAGCGCCACTTTTAAGCGTTCAAATTGTTGTTCTGAAGTGCCACCTAATAATTTTGCTTGTGATAACCACTGTTGGGTTAATGTTTGATTGGCTTGATGAGCGCTTATTTTTGCTAAAATCAATAAGGCATCAAGTTGATGCATTAAATTGTTATCTTCACTTTGTATTAAGGCAATAGCTTGCTCATGTCTGCCTAACATAAATGCAATCTTCGCTTTTATTAATTGCCCCTCTATAGTGATGTTGTCTAAATCGGAGATTACGTTTTCCGCGTCTATTATGAGCCCCAAATTTAGTAAACTGTTCGCTAAGGTTATTAATAGATGTGTTTTGGTAATAGGGTCGTTGATGTGCTCTTTGCCTATTAATTCAGTACCATATTTCAGCAAATCTGCTGCACTTAAGTTTTCACTCTTGGCTAAGCTAGGTGATGTTGCGCTTAATATATTTTCGTAAAATTTGAGTATGTTTTGACTCTTTTGATTAGCGGCAATTAATTGGTTGTTTTGTAGACTAAGAGTGATACCAATAAATAAAAGTAAAGTAGGTAGAAAAACAGATGATATTGCTGAAACCGGAGCTCTTTTAAGCCACTTTCTGTATTTGTAAATAGGATCGCTTCGATACCACAATAGAGGCCGTATGCTTAGAAAATCGCTAATAGATACCGATAGCGAATGCGCAGTATCAAATCGTTCATTAGGTGAAGTACTGCATGCACATTTAATAATTGCATCAATCTCACTATTTTTCTCAGTATGACTAACACATATGCGTAACACTTTACCTAATGAATAAACGTCGCTTGATGTAGTGATTGACTCGCCATTTATTTGTTCAGGACTTGCATATCCCCGACTTGCCGCAAGAAAAGACTGGGCTGATGGGAGATCATCTGCAGGTTCAGAAGAATGACTTTGGTATCTTGCAATACCAAAGTCCATTAACTTAGGCTCGCCTTGTTTATCCACTAAAATATTGGAGGGTTTAATATCAGCATGAATAACCATATTTTGGTGAGCTTCATGAACGGCATTACACACTTTTTGAATGAGTTTTAAGCGGGCTTTCAAATCTAAATTGTTTTGGTCACAAAAACTGTCAATTGGTAGTCCATCAACGTATTCCATTACCATGTAGGGCATGCCGTTTTCGGTTGCATCAATGGTGTGAAGCTTAGCTATATTGGTATGATCTAAATTTGCTAAATGCTGCGCTTCTTTTTGCAGAAAGTTTTCGCCCGCCAAAGCGGCAATAGACGGATAAACAAATTTTATTGCAACTTTATGCTCTAGTTGACCATCATTTCGTTCACCTAAATAGACAGCTCCCATGCCTCCATGGCCTAATTTTCTAGTGAGTTTGTATAAACCAACCTGAGTTCCTTCAAGATTAAAAATACGATTATTTTCAACCAACGAATCAGCTTGCCAACCAATTAATGCTTTAAATTGGGTGTTTTCTTGGTTTTTGTAGTGAGCATCAATTAGCGAAGAGGTTTCACTATATAACTTGTCATCCACTTGAATAAACGCAGGTAAATTTTCCAACATATTATCTTCATCGAGACGAAGTAAATGTTGGAATAATAAGAGGGAATTATCAAATTTCACGGATTAAAGTCCTTGTACAAAACTACAAAATCATTAAGAAAGGCATTGAGTACGCAGATATGCCTTAGCAGTAGATAGTTCGTTGTACACAGTGGACTTATTGATACCTAACTCGGTTTTTATATCATCAATGTCATAGCCAAGAAAATAATGTAGTAATGCCACATTATACGACCGAGGGGAAAGCTCTTGCAGTTTACTTAACGCCCCATCAAACAAAAAATAAGGTTCTGGGTCGTCTATCTGAACTAAAAAATCGGTTAGAAATTCATGCTCTTGAGTTCTTTTTCTGGCCGATTTAGCTTTTAGGTCATCCAGTAACATCCACCTGACATACGATGCTAGAGATAAATAAAATTGCTCTCTATTATCGAATATCTCACTGGGTGGTGTAAGACTGGCCAAAACATCATGTAACAAAGATGTTGTGTTAGGTAGTTGGTCGATAAGGTTCTGCGATGCGCCCTTCTGGGCTTTAGTGGATATTTGTTTTTTGACTATGCCTTTCAGATGGTAATAGATGATACTGCGCAATTGATTCGCACTGTCTAAATCATTGTCCACTATCCAGCTGTTTAATATTTCGGTAAAGGGCTGATCTTCATGAGTGGTAAAACTCGCTTGTTGTTGATCCATTATTTTAATTCAACTTATTATTATTGTTGTTATACAAGCTTTTTATGCCAGTCTTTGTTTCTGCCAGCCAAAGTTTATAACAAATAAATAATACATAACACAATGAATATTATGATTTTTTTGTTCCATAATAGAATTACAGACAAAAAAAAAGCCGCTGCTTTTAAGCAGCGGCATATTTTAATAAACTCTTACATCGACATAGGTTTAAAGGGCAAATCTCGATAACGTTTACCTGATGCTGCGAATACGGCATTAGCTAATGCTGGTGCAAATGGCCCTAGGCCAGGTTCACCTAAACCTGTAGGTTTGTAGTCATTTTCCATGAAATGCACATTAACTTGGGGCATTTCATTGATACGTAGCACTGGGTAATTATGGAAGTTTGAATTCACCACAGCGCCGTCTCTAAACACCACTTCGGTGCGCAATGATAGCGACATACCCATTACCACTGCGCCTTCCATTTGTGCGGTTGCACTATCAGTATTCAGCACTTGGCCACAGTCTACAATCGCATCTACTTCTAGCACTTTGATGTCTTCGCCATTAACTTCTACTCGAACAGCCATGGCTACATAAGTATTAAAACTATAATGCACCGCTATACCTAAACCTTGATTTTTAGGTAATTTGTCGCGGTTAGCCCAGTTGGACATTTTTGCGGCCATAGCCAATGCACCTTTTGAGCGTGCGACTTGTTCGGCTTGCTCGGCATTTTTGTTGTTGTCATAAATGCTGTTTAACAGGCTAACCGTGTCTTTTTTGGTTTTGTGTGCCAATTCATCGGCAGCACTACCAAAGGCAAAACCATAAAATATGGCGTAAACCGCTCGGTACCAACCAATTCGGGTATGGGCTTTAGCTTCACCTGTTTCACTGCGATAGTTAGCTATACCAAAAGGATGATTATCTACATCACCTAAATTATTGGCCGGAGCTCTATCAAGTGATGGGTCAAACAATGACGCTATAGCCGGAAAAGCTGCGCGGTGTAACCAGCCTGTCACATTGCCGTCTTTATCCACAGCCGCTTCAATATGCTGGGCATTAATTGAGTGGTAATAACCGGTGCGCATATCTTCTTCACGAGACCAGGTAAGTTGTACCGGTGCATTAACAGCCTGTGACAATACCGCGGCTTCGTGAACATAGTCACATTTAAACTTACGTCCAAACGCACCACCCGCCATAGTCACATTGACGAATATATCTTTTGGTTCACGTTTTAGGTATTGCCCTAACACTTTTTGAATATCGGCAGGACTTTGTGTGGCAGCCCACACTTCACAGCTGTCTTTTTGTACCCAAACCACTGAAGCATTGGGCTCCATAGGTGAGTGTGACAAATGCCCACCTGTGTAGGTAGCTTTCACCACGTGTTCGGCTTCTGCAAAGGCTTTAGTGATATCTCCGCGCTCGGCAGCAAGCTGAGCCGGGCTTTCTACATTTTTGACTAGCTGGGCTTTATAGGCCTTAGTGTCGTAACTTTGATGTTCGCCTAAGTCCCATTCAATCTTTAACTTTTTAAGAGCCTGTTGAGCCGTCCAAGTGTTGTCTGCTACTACTGCTACGCCACCTAGTGATCCAAAAGGCACTTCAAATCTTGGAATTTCGATGACATCAATCACACCTTTGACTTGTTTGGCGGCAGTTTTATCGACACTTTTTAGCTTGCCGCCCATAACGGGGCAATGGGTGATAGCCGCATATTTTAACCCTGGCATTTTGGTATCCACGCCGTAGGTTAATTTGCCCACCACTATGTCACCTTGATTGTGCCTAGCGATATCTTTACCGATATATTTGTAATCTTTCTTTTCTTTGAGGGTAACACTCGCTGGCACTTGCTCATTTGCAGCAAGGCTGGCTAACTCGCCATAACCGAGTTTTTGTTGATTATTTTTGTTGATGACAAAGTGGTTATCAGCCATACAATCTTGTGCTGGCACACCCCAGACTTTGGCGGCGGCTGCCACTAACATGACTTTGGCCGCTGCCCCTGCTTCACGCATGGGAATATACATAGTACGAATACTGGCCGAGCCGCCTGTGGCTTGAGAGCCGTATTTTTCTTCGTTACCTTCCCCCTGTTTAATGTTAACCCTTGTCCAATCGGCTTCGAGTTCGTCGGCTACAGCTGCAGGTAAGGCAGTGCTAATACCTTGGCCCATTTCACAGCGGCCACAGTAGATTAAGGTATCGCCGTTATCGGCAATATGGATAAAGGCATTGGGATTAAAGGTGCTGTCTTCGCCCATTTTAAAACCGGCTATAGTGGTTTGCGGCAAACTAATACCCAATACTAAACCACCTGTTGCTAAACCAGATTGTTTAAGGAATTTACGACGACTTTCATTTGATACAGTATTTTGTTTAGAAACGCTCATCTTAGGCCTCCTTATACATTTCTTCAGCGGCATCAGAAACGGCTTGTTTGATACGTTGATAGGTACCACAGCGGCAAATGTTACCTTGCATAGCATTGTCGATATCGTAACTACTAGGTTTTTTGTTGGTGGCTAAAAAACTGGCGGCGTTCATAATTTGCCCTGCCTGACAGTAACCACATTGGGGTACTTTATTGGCTAACCAGGCTTTTTGCAGCGGATGATCACCATTTTCAGAGAGCCCTTCAATTGTGGTAATGGTTTTACCAGCCACAGCCGACACTGGCATTACACAGGAACGTGTTGCCTGCCCATCGATATGCACAGTACAAGCACCGCATAAGCCCATACCACAACCAAACTTGGTCCCGGTTAATTCTAGTTTATCCCGCAAAAACCATAACAAAGGCATATCACCATCTACATCGATAGGATAACTTTTATCGTTAATCTTTATACTCTGACTCATCACTCTCTCCGCTTTACTTATGAGTAGGCTGAATCGATGTTCTGAGTCTGCCTGATTATTTTATTTACGCTGCAAGCCACACAGAAGTTTAACCTTGGATCGCAGGTGTAGGAAACTTAGGTGGCGTTATAGGTTTAGTTTTAATCTTTTTCAATTGTTTAATCAATTCCTGCACACCTCTGAGTAATTGTGGATCCTCACCTTTAGCCAGAGATTTAGCATCTTGATAGACCTCAATATCAGGGGCAACACCAATATTTTCCGCTACCCATTTGTTATTCATTGGGTCAAACACCGCATTATCTGGCGCAGTCAGTGCTCCGCCGTCTACTAAGGCGTAATGCACGGATGATTTGACTAAACCACCCCAAGTGCGTGCACCAATTAGCTTACCCACTTTTTGTTGACGAAACGCCCATGGAAAATAATCTCCCCCCGAGCCAGCTAACTCATTAATCAGTAACACTTTAGGTCCTTTTATCCCTAATGGTAACAACAGCGGTTTGCCGTTAGGCACTTCATTGGTGAGAGCTGAGCGGAGTTTTCGACTCATCAAATCCACCATGTAGTCATCTAAATAACCACCACCGTTGAAACGTTCATCAATTAACGCTCCTAACTTGTCTTGTTGGGCAAAGAAATAGCGATTAAATGAAACAAAGCCAGGTTCAGCGGTATTAGGTACCCATATATAGGCCAATTTGCCATCAGATAACTTGTCGACCAATCTACGATTATCTTCAACCCAAGCACGTTGCCTTAAGGAACTTTCTTTAGCAATTGGTTTAACTGTTATTTGCCAAGCTTCGCTGAAGTTAGGTTTATCGTTAATATGTAATACTGTTTGCTGATCCACTGTACCGTCTAAAAATTCATAAGGATTATCTGCACTGGTTAACTCTTGACCATTTACACCAACCAAATATTGCCCTTCGGCCACTTTTAAACCCGGCTGATCCAAAGGGCCTTTTAGTTTGGGATTCCAACTTTCAGCTGTAAATATTCGACTAAGCTGCCAACGCCCTTCTTTAGGGATTAAATCTGCACCTAATAAACCCGCGCTAGCCTTTGCTGTTTTGGGAAAATCGCCGCCAAACACAAAACTGTGACCTACCGACAATTCACCGTTCACCATATCCAACAAATAAGTTAGATCAGCGCGGTGTTTGATATGTTTGACTAAAGGTTCGTATCGGCTAAATACTTCATTCCAATCACGGCCGTGCATATTTTTATCGTAAAAATAATCTCGCTGATAACGCCATGCTTCTACAAACATCTGACGCCATTCTTTTTGACGGTCGAGGCTCATCATCAACTTAATATCAAAGGGTTTGTCTGGTTTAGCTGTAGGTTTATCTGCGTCCACCACAAACCATTTAGGGCCTTGTTTTATCAGTAATTTTTTATGGTTTGCAGAAATACTTACTGATTCAATGCCTTCTATAAAGGTTTTAGCTTCTCGTGTTTTTAGGTCGAACTTTAGCAACTCAAGCTCTCCTTCTTCGCCTTGTTTTTTGGCAAAAAACACCGTTCCTTCTGGCGCTGTCATAGTAAAAACATAATTTCCTACTGGCATGGGGAGCGGTAAAATACGCCTTTCAATATTATCGAAGTCTATTTTAATTAATTCTACCGATTCTTTTTCTGATTTTTTGTCTTCAGTCTCACCTTTTGCCGAAGCGCTGTCGTCGGCTGATTTTTCATCGTCTTTTTTAGGTTTGTCTTTTGGGGCTTCATTTTCTTCATTGTTTTCCTCATCACTGCGCGGAGCAAAAGGCGAGGTTTCATCTGCTAACAAGCTCACAACATAAGGTGCGTACTCTGCATCAGCTGCCATTGAACTGGTATTTGCCCAACCACTATTTAAGCCATAATCGGTGCTGGCCAAGAAATACAAATATTTACTATTTTGATCCCATGCAGGTGACAAAGAATTAGCAAATTTATTGGTTAAAAAATGCGTTTTTTGGCTGTCTACTGAATAGATTTTGATTTGCTGAAAGTTGTTATCAGCCGTTTTTACATAAGCCAATTGATTGGAATCAGGAGACCAAGCTAAATCGTTTCTACCTCGTTCCATATTGTTGCCGCCGACATCAAGGGTTTTGATGTTTTTAGTGGCTAATTCTATTAAACGAATACGCACATCATCGTCTACAAACGCAATATACTTACCATCAGGAGACCATATTGGTTCCCAGGCCATTTTTGACTCTCCAATTGCTATAGATTGTAGCTCTGACAAACCATCTTGAGACTGCAACATCAGCTGATAACCTTGTTCACCTTTATCAGAAAACCAAGCAATGTGCTCTCCATCAGGTGACCAAATGGGCGCTCTGTCTGCAGCATCAGAAGATTGCGTGAGATTTCGTACACTGCCATGTTCCACTGGAACCGTGAATATTTCACCACGAGAGGCCATGAGCGCTCGTTTTCCTGTAGGTGATAACGAAGCAGAGTTTGCCTTTTTCCCCACATCTTGCCATTTGGTTTCAGCCCAAGGGAAATCGCCGATTAGGGTTATGGATAATTTTTGCAGTTGTTCAGTGGCTAAATCAAAGGTAAACAAATCACCGTTTTGTTCCAATATTAACTGTTTGCCATTAGTGCCTAATTGTTTGATATCAGCGTTTTTAAATTCGGTGATTTGTTTGAGTCTTTTTCGTTTTACAGAATATGACCAGACATTCGAAACCCAATCTCTGTCTGATAAGAAATAAACTGTATCGCCCACCCAAACAGGTTCAATATCTATGGTTGAGTCGCTGTCGATCATAGTTTCTTTAAGACTGTCTAGATCAACCACCACTAGAGGAGTATTTTGGCCACCTCTATAGTTACGCCATTCACCATCCCAACGCGACATACGGTCAATAACCATTTGATTGCCATCAGCTGAATAGGCACCATTATATGCCCATTGGTCGAGCACTAACTCGGCTGAACCGCCTTTGGTTGATATAGTCCACAAACGGTTAATAGGCCTGGGGGCAGTATCACGACCGGAAACAAACAAGACCTTTTGCCCATCAGGTGTCCAACCTCGTACACTGCCACCAGCGGCATGCCATGATAATCTCTTAGGCTGGCCACCATTAGTGGGCATAACGTAAACTGAATCAGTTCCAGAGCGATTAGATGAAAACGCGATACTTTGACCATCGGGAGAAAAGTGGGGGTGGCTTTCTACTGCTGCAGTGCTGGTCAACCTTTTACTATTTTGCCCCGATAAATCGGTTATCCAAATATCAGCTGCATGCACAAATGCGATATGGCTATCGCTAATACTAGGTTGTCGCAATAGTCGAGTTTCTTCGGCAAAAGACTGGGGTAATATAAATATGCTGGCCACAATTAATAACCATGGTAAAAACTTAATCATTCGGTGTTCCTTTTGATGATGAGCACTAAGAAGTCTAATTAGCGGCTTAAGTTACACTCCAACTGTACATTTTTTAGCCAGCTAGCTCAATCACTGTGTAAAGCATCAATAGGATTAAGTTGTGAGGCTTTGATAGCCGGATAAACACCAAAACCAATGCCCACAGCCATACAAATAGTCAACGACAAACCAATAGCCATGATTGACCAACTCACCGCCCAACCTGAATAAAAGCCTATAACTTCGGATAGGATCAGTCCAAAGGCAATCCCTAACAAACCACCTAATACAGAAATAGTGAAACTTTCGGCAATAAACTGCATTTTGATATTTTTTTGTGTGGCACCAACCGCCCGAAGCAAGCCAATTTCTTTGGTTCGTTCAAGTACGTTGGCTAACATAATATTCATTATTCCTATGCCGCCGACCAATAAAGAAATACCCGCCACACAAGCCATAACAATATTGAATATTTGTTGAGTTTGTTTTTGTTGCGCCAACAAAGCCGCGGGAATAACCAACTGATAATCATCAGCTTCACCATGGCGCAACTTAAACAAGTGTGACACCGCTTTTGCCGCTACTATAGGATCGGTTCCCTCAGAAATTTTTAGCTTAACCAAATCCAATTCACTGGCTAATGCCGGACTACTGAGTTTTTTCATACTGGTGCTAAGAGGCACAAAAATGCGCGCACTGTCACCGCCTATCTTCACTCCTTGAAACTCATCTTTATCAAAAAATGGATTGTTTAAAACACCTACCACCTCAAGCCATAAGTGATTCACTTTTAGGTATTGCCCTACAGCTTGGTTGCCTTGAAACAATTGTTCGGCTGCATTGGCACCAATGACGGCGACTTGGGACACATTTTTATCATCTTGCTCTGTTAACAGGCGCCCAGTTTGCACTTGCATATTAGATAATCTGAAATGGCTATCACTGACCCCTACCACTTTTAAATCGGCGCTGCCTAGGTCGCTGTAAACTGATTGGGTTTTTATGTGCCTTTCGGCGCTGTAATCTTCAACAAAAGGTAAGGTTTGCCTAGCGGCATCAACATCTGCCATGGTTAATCCCAAGGACTCTTGGCGTATTTCGTTAAGCTCATCATCAGCAAACTGTTTAGCTTCAATAATTAAGTTTCGAAGTCCCATGGAATCAATCATTTTTAAGGCCTGACGTTCAGCACCTTCACCAATATTAAGCATAGCGATCACTGCGCCAACACCAAAAATCATTCCTAGCAGTGTTAACATAGTGCGCAATTTATGTGCGGCCATCTCGGCCAGTGCGTCTAACACTAGTGGCAAAAAGCTATTATTCATAAGTACTCCGCAACGCGTCTTCTGGGACACTTAAAGCGATAATGTCACCGGCCTTTAAGCCTTCAACAATCTCAACAAAATAAAGGTTTTTGTCTGCGGTTTTGACTGGGCGTCGGGTAAAACTGCGGCCGTCTTTTATATACACATAATTTTCGCTTTTTTCGTTGAATATGGCTTGTAATGGAATCACTATTTTAGTCTGGGTATTTGTGACATTTACCGTGCCGGACACTTTTGCGCCGGGCTGTAAAGTGGTAGATTGTTCATCTAGTGAAACCAGTAACTCAAAATATTTAGTGGGGTTACCGCGCTTAACTGTGCGAGAAAATCCTGAAACAGTCAGCACCTCTCCCTCTAGTTTTTCATCTGGGTAAGCATCCAAGGTTAGGTTCACTGTCTGACCTACCTCTAAATCTATGGCATTTTTATCCAACACATATAACTTAGCCTGCATCTTTTCTAAATTCGGGATTGTGGCAATAGTACTTCCTGGAAACACAGTTTGCCCAATACTGGCCTTATCGCCTCGCCAGTTTTTTTCGTATACCAACATACCATCGTAAGGGGCTATGACCTCTAACTGAGAAAGTGCTGACTGGTGCTGCTGAAATTTAGCCTGATGGCCTCCTTTACGAATATCCAACACTGCTAAAGCACTTTGATTTCTATCATCAATACTGCTTTCTTTCCATTCAATAAACTCTTCCTTAGCGCCAAGATAATCTCGGTTTGACAAAGTGTCGATAATTTCTAATTTGGAATACAGCCTTAGATCATCAATGGCAAAAGCATCTACAAATTTAAATTCTTTTCCTACTAATACCTTGTCAGAATCCAACTCGTTTTGTTGCTGGCTTTCTTGGGCATTTTGTTTGCGCATGTCCATATCTAGCAGCATCATTTCCAATTCTTCTTCACGACTATCAAGTAGCAGTTGCTCTGCATCAAAACGAGCCACAACTTGGCCCTTGGTTACCCAGCTATTTTCCTCAGCCAGCCAATCAATAATCATGGGACTACGGCCTGGAGTGTTGATCCTTTCAGCTTGCGCTGCTTCTAATTCACCCACAGCCGGAATAACCACTGCAAAACCTTTTGGCTCCACTTGGTATAAAGGCACAGTAGATTGTGGTGACTCACTGCAGGCGCCTAAAAATAATATGCAGGCACTCAATAAAATCCATTTATTCATTGATCTACAACCTCAATTTTTGCTTTCATGCCTGGACGCATGACATCTGGCCTTGTTTTACCGAGTTCAATTTGAGCATCAAATATCACCTTAGGGTTGTTAGCTGATTTGGGATAAAACGCATGCCCTAACTTAGTGATCGTACCCATATATGCCATTTCAGGATAGGCTTCAAAAATCACTCTTACCCCTTGGCCTTGTTTAAGTTTGGCTTTGTCTGGTTCGGAAAATTCAGCTTTTAAGGCAACGGCATCCAGTGATGGCAATTGCATTAAGCTTTGCCCCATGTAGACGGTTTCACCCACAACTGCTTTTTCACCATTACCATTTTCTTGGTACATGACTAAACCATCTTTAGGCGCTTTTACGCTAAGTTTGACAATTTCTTGTTGGATCCTATTGACCCGACTTTGCATAATTTTTATTTTGCCTACAGATACTTTTTCATTAATCACCATAGCCTTTTTATGGTGGGCTAATTTTTGTTTAGCTTGGGCCAAGCCCTCAGTTTGATATCGAAAATCAGCCTGCTGTTTTAGGCGTTCAATATTTGAGCTGGATTCATCGACTATTTCGGCTTTACGTTTGGCCTTTTTATATTCCATTTCTGCTTCGGCAAGCTTTAACATTAAATCTTGTGTTGTTGCGTCATCTTTCAACTTGTCGCTTTCTGCTTTTTTAATCTCAGCTTCGAGTTGACTTTGTTTACCAATCAAATCATTTTTTATTCGTTGCCCATCAAACACTAAGATGACTTCGCCTTCTTTTACTTGTTTATTTTCGGCCGCCATTTTTTGAATTTTGTATTGCCACATCCGGGATATATTAGGTGGCCCAATAGTGGCATTTTTCAAAGAGATAAGTTCTGCAGAGGCAGTCACTTTGGGAGATACCACTTCCTCTTCCACAGACTCTTTTTTATCCTGGCAGGCTACTAAGAGAATACTGCTTAAACCCAGAATTATTTTGAAAATATAAGTCATGCTTCTCATATAGGAAGCACCTTATTTGCATGGGGCTGGAGCGCTAGATCGTCATGCTTTAACTGCACTCGTACACTCATACCAGGGAAGATAGCTTGTTTAAGCGGCTCAACAAAACCTAATTCAACTCGGTAATAAGCGCTGTCGCTCCATTGGCTTTTTTGTTCGGCCTGACTCGATACTGATATCACCTTTCCAGTGTATGATTGCTCGGGATAGGCATCTAAAGTCAAAACAAAACTACTTTTTTCTAAATCAATTCGTGCCGCGTCTATTTCATGTAGCCAAGCAGAGACTTGATAAGTTGAAGCGGCTTGCACTGTTAACACTTCCCAACTGGATTGGATATTCATGCCAATTGCCACTTTTTGCGGCATCCATCGATGCATTGCATGGGTCACTGGGCCTGTGACTTTAGCTTTAACACTTAGTTTTTCTAGCTGGCTGCGTTGATAGGTAATTTGTTCTTGGAGCTTAAGGATTTCGATATTTTTTTTGTTTAACTCAACCTGTTGTTCTTCTAGCTTAAGCTTGTAGTTTTCTTGGGCTTTAATTTTGGTAGTTAAGGCTTTTTCATATTCGATAACACTTTTGCCTTTTTCGTAGGCGCTCACTTCACCGTCTGGCACTGATGCTTCGATACGATTTTTTTCAACCATAATATTGGCTAATTTTAATGCGCCATCGGCCTCAAGTACGGCTTGCCCTTTGTCCATTTCTAATTTTAATAATTCTAAGGCATCCGTCTCTAGTTTTTCCTCATTCACTTCTAGCTGCGATTCGATACCGCCTGAATCAAATACAACAACTAAGTCCCCTTCTTTAACAATACTGCCTTCATCTGCCATCCACTGTATTTGTACTTGCCAGCGATTAGTTTTAGGCGCTGTGATTAAATGATAGTTTGAGGA
This sequence comes from Paraglaciecola arctica BSs20135, assembly GCF_000314995.1. Lineage (GTDB taxonomy): Bacteria > Pseudomonadota > Gammaproteobacteria > Enterobacterales > Alteromonadaceae > Paraglaciecola > Paraglaciecola arctica. The sequence continues at coordinate 57,419 of NZ_BAEO01000054.1, forward strand.
TGAAATAATACCGGTGAGCAGCGTGACCTGTTCATTAGCTTTTGCATAACCAGCAACCAGAAAAACAATCAAAATAAGATAATTTCTAAATAACATAAATTCTATTAACCTTTTGCCACTACAGGCACTTGTTGGCCTGTACCTGTGTCTTGCAGTATTTGTCCATCACGCATAGTGATCACTCTTTGTGCATAAGTGGCAATATCGTCTTCGTGTGTGACCATCACTATGGTTTGACCTTGTTGATGTAAATCGGTCAATAAGCTCATAATTTCTACTGAAGTTTTGCTGTCCAAGTTTCCTGTAGGTTCATCAGCCAGTACCACTGTGGGTCGATTAATGAGCGCCCTAGCAATAGCCACACGTTGCCGCTGGCCACCAGACATTTCGAAAGGTTTGTGAGTTTTACGATGCCCTAAACCGACTTTATCTAAAAGCTCATGGGCACGATCGTTGGCTTCTTCTTCTGAGACATCGCTAAAACGCAACGGCAACTTCACATTACCTATAGCATCCAACTTAGGTAACAAATGGAAGGTCTGAAAGATAAACCCAATATGTTTGTTGCGAATAGCCGATAGAGTGTCGTCGTCCATAGTCGCGACATCTTTGTTATCCAAAAAATACTGGCCGTTATTAGGGGTGTCTAAGCAACCCAAAATATTCATCAAGGTAGATTTACCCGAGCCTGAGCTGCCCATAAAGGCTACAAATTCATTTTGTTGGATGGTGAGTGATATATCTGTAAGCGCATGGACTATTTCAGATCCATTGGCAAAGGATTTGGCAATATTACGAAGTTCGAGCATGATAATCTGACTACAATGGCGTTAGGCTTACCTTATACAGATGCTCGTCAACTATCAATGCAGTGGCCACTAAACCGCAGGATAGCCCCTTGGTTTAACTGTTTCAAAATATGTCTAGGTTAATAGCCGATTTAACTAAACTCACTGAGTCTTTTGTTAGTTACCCATTGATAATGAGCCTACTCGCCTATATCAATGGTTGCTAGCTGCTGACTTCATAATTTAAATGCAAAGCCAGCCTAATGTTAAATTGACCATACTAACTGAGAACAATATATGTCTGAATTATTGCAAGATTTGCAATGGCGTTATGCCACAAAAAAAATGGATCCTACCAAAGCCGTCAGCACCGAAAACGTTGATTTTATATTAGAAGCCATTCGTTTGAGTGCCAGTTCCAGTGGTTTACAACCTTATGACGTAATAGTTGTCACTAACCCAGAAATACGCGCACAAATTGTGCCTCATGCTTGGAACCAACAACAAATCAGCGATGGCTCCCACTTATTAGTTTTTGCAGCATGGGACAATTATACAGCCGAACGTATTAATACTATGTTTGATTTGGTTAACGAGAAACGTGGCTTTAAAAACGAAGGCTGGGAAAACTATCGTCAAATGTTACTGAATACTTACCCTTCTCGTGATCCAGAAACAAACTTTCAACATGCAGCACGACAAGCTTATATTGGCTTAGGTTCGGCTCTCATTGCCGCCGCTGAAATGAAAGTAGATAGCACCCCTATGGAAGGCTTTAGCCCAGATAAAGTCGATGAAATACTCGGCCTTAAAGAACGCGGATTAAAATCTGTTGTATTGTTGCCTTTAGGTTACCGCGCCGACGAAGGTGATTGGTTAGTCAATTTAGAAAAAGTGCGACGTCCCACCGATAGTTTTATCACTCAAGTTAGTTAAATGTGCGTCAGCCATATTCAGCAGTTGAATATGGCTACTTTAATTTCTAATTGGAAGTGCAACAGTAGTTTTATTGGCAGCCTGAAGTTGAAGGTTCAGTGGCGGCTTTTTTAGCCTCTTGTCTAGCTTCAAATCCTGCCATTTGTTCTGCCGTAGCAGGTAACTGATATTTATCTTTCCATTCACTAAACGGCATACCATAAACTGCTTCACGGGCTTGATCGTAATCCATCTCAGCACCTTGATCTTTTGCCGCCGCCATATACCACTTAGCTAAGCAGTTACGACAAAAATCTGCCAATATCATTAAGTCTATATTTTGCACGTCTTTGTTAGCATCGAGGTGTTTGAGCAGATGTCTAAAAGCCGCGGCTTCGGCGTTAGTTTGTTGTAGTTGGTTCATATAAGGGCCTGTTTGTAGTTCAACTTAAATTATTTACGTGGGTCGGTGGCAGTAACTTCAATTCGTTGGGTATTATCATCATGAAACGCCAATAAGTCTGTTAATCCCTGCATATTATGCAAATTCCTAAACTCTATCCAATCAATTAAACAATACAGGCATATTGCAGGGTAGTTCCAACTGACAAACTGTTTATCTGCCACCATCTCATTTAAATGCACTAATACTGCGTTGACTCGTTCTTTTTGTAGCTTAAAAAATAACTTATCTTCATCCGCTTGAATATCTGAATTAGACAAGATAAACATTTGCACCAAAGAGTCATTGGCGGCATCAATTAGAGTGAGTTGATTTTCTTGATCCCAACTTAAGCTAGGATCTGAAAATTTGGCGCTTAAGTAACGAAAAATCACTCTGGAATCAAATATAACCTGCAACTCTCCATCTGACTCATCTTCTAACATAGGAATTTTCATAGTCGGATTTTTAGCAGCAAGAAGTTCTCTATCTTGATCAGAAAAAATCAACAAATTGATAAATTCATGTTCAGTATTGGCTAACCAAATACGTAGCCGACGCACATAAGGAGAGGTAGTAGAACCATACAATTTCAACATAATAAACCCTTAGAAAAATGAACATAGAAACAAATTATCACGGCCTTAAACAGTAGAGGGAACTGCGGTTTAAGGCAAACAAAATTGTTCATTGGTATTAGTATTAACTGTATAAAAAAGACATATTCGAAAATACACTAAAAGGCCAAAATACATCTTGGCCAATTCATTGGCATGTTAATAACTCAGCGTTAAATCACCAACACCTTAATGGAATTATCGCAGCTAGGTAGAGTTAGTTGGCTACCTGGAGTCAACACTTGAATTTGGTCGTAGTCGATATTTTCTAAGTTAGCTTTAATGTTTGTTTCAAATATCTCCGCCTGTTGTCCGATCATGTGTCCTTGCTCACCCAAGGCATCAAAACTTTGTTGATGCACTTGCATAAATTTATTAAATTCTTCAACGACTAAATTTTGTTGTTCAAGTACGGCTTTATTGATGTGCAATGTTTCGTCTGTTTCTTGGATGGCCAATTCCGTTAACTTTTCTATTTCATCTGTATATAACGAAATCTCTTGTGCAATATTTTGAATCGGCATTTCTAAAATCTGCATTTTTTGCTCTTGCTGCTTCAAAGCTAGATAAGCTTCAAGCTGCTTGGCTGTCATAACTTTGTCGCTAACAACGTCACAATTTTTAAGGGCAATAACCGAATAATCACTGGCTTTGTTTGTACCTGACAAAGCTAAAGCGACTTGGACAAATAAAATAGATACAGCTGAGGCAATAACAAGTTTTGAAGTGATGTGCATAAGTAAACCTTTTAGTTGTGTATTCAATGTTTAAGTCGAGTACACAACTAAAAAAGTTTTAGCTGGTGATGAGAAGTTTTTTTGTACAGTTAAATTTCAATATTTAGCCGTTACGTTTTTGGCAATAAAAACCCAGTAGATACTAGGTTACATTGAATATAGTAGAGGCTTTATTAAGTGATAATTCACAATGTAAATGGAGTCACAACAACGTCAGACTTGCTATGACTCCGTATCAAACTTTTTAGCGCATATATTGTTGTCGACGCAAACGATATAACACTAGCCCCATTAAGGCGATAAGAATTATTCCCATACTGCCGCCTTTTGAACCTTTAGTTACTGTCACTGTGGTAGTAGTAACAGATGATGGTGGTGGAGGTGTTACAGGTTTAACGGGCGTAACAGGCGTAACATTACTCGCCGAGATTGACACTGTACCATCGGCAATCATAAAACCACTTAAAGCACCTACATTCCAATCTTCTGCAACTGCTAAGTTGTATACAGTACCGTCATCTGAGATTGTGCCAGATTTATTAATTAACACATTGACAGCCTTTTTATCCGTTGCACTTAGCGTGAGTGTAAAAGATGTCGGACTCGTAATATCAACATCTGCAGTGTTAGTTAGCCCATAACTACCGCTACCTTCTCCCGTTAAGGTAAAAGCTGAAGCGTCAATGTCATTATTCAAACCCGTTTGACTGGCAAAATCATCTCCAATTACCGTCAATTCCCCTGTCAAGGCATCATAAGTTGAGTTAGAAATATTGGGCGCTACAACATACGACAGCTCTATTTTTGAGAGGGCTGGGCTTATTGTGGGTGACAATGAATTCAATTGTGCACGCCAGCGTATATCATCAGTGCCAACCTCAGGAAAGATAAACGGCACACCTGACAAAACACGATACCACTTAGCGCCACCATTATTGGTGATGTAATAATCAATAGAAGTGTTGCGAGTCGTGGCTGTATTCGCTGTTTCGGTAGCCGTTAGCGTAACCGCTTCTATACCTACAGCTGCGCCATTCACTTTGATTGAATAAACGTTATTTGCATCAACATTGTAAGAAATAAGCTTATACAACTTGTTGATTTGAGAATGATTACCTTCCAAAAGGTCTAGGTCTCCGTCGCTGTCCACATCCCCTAAGGCGATAGCATAGGTATTATCTGTTTCACTGCCTATGTTTGTGCCTGTTGCCGCAAAACCGCCGTTACCATTATTCAGGTATAATTTATTGATTAGGCCATAATTACC
>NZ_BAEO01000053.1 GCF_000314995.1 Paraglaciecola arctica BSs20135
ATCGGGCAGTTACCTCACTTTAGTGCACCTAACTTATCTGACAAATCACGGCACGCTTTTACTTTACATATCACTTGTGCCAATACTCAATACGCAAAAGAAAATTGGCTGCAAGCTGAGCCAAGTTTGTTGTAAAAAGAATTTGAACCACAGAGGGTACGGAGGACACAGAGTAAAGAATAAAAAAATGGCTGGTTAACTCTTAGTGAACTCGCTCAGGCTTACTAGCTACTTTTGAATTTTATTAGTGTTTCACTGTGATTGGTTGCGTAAAAGTCGCCATTCAATTGATCCTGTTTTTTTTCTCTGTGCCCTCTGTGAACTCTGTGGTTAGTCTGTTTTTTGTACTATCTAAAATGGTGTAGTGAAGTCTAGGTGTTTTTACTGGATCTTAAAGCATATGACATAACTATAGAGCGGAACTTTTATTTCAATTATCAGGTGTAATTAAGGTAGTATTTAATCATAGAGATCCAATGATTAATGTATTTGTCAGGGTAATTAAAACAATAGGAGACGAGGTGTTTCAACTCGAAAAATTTAGTCTAAAAGGAAAGGTTTCTGAGCAAGAATGGCAGGCTCGGGTTGATCTCGCTGCATGTTATAGGCTAGTGGCTGAACATCGTTGGGGAGATTTAATTTATACCCATCTGTCGGCAAGAGTGCCCAACACTGAGCATTATCTGGTGAATGCCTTTGGTTTAACCTTCGACGAAGTGACCGCTTCAAATTTGGTCAAAGTTGATTTACAAGGCAATGTCTTAGATGGTTCGCCTTATCAAATTAATCCTGCCGGTTTTACTATCCACAGCGCTATTCACGAAGTGCGACATGATGCCCAATGTGTGATCCATTTACATACTAAAGCAACCATTGCCGTGGCCACAGTGCAAGGGGGATTAAAACCTTGGAGCCAATACGCGATGTTTTCGTTATCGTCTTTAAGTTATCACGGTTACGAAGGATTGGCGGTTGATGAGGCTGAAAAGGCGCGCTTGCAAACTGATCTTGGACAGACCAATCACATGTTATTGCATAATCATGGAGGGCTGACTTTAGGTGCCACTGTAGGTGATGCATTTATGCGTTTTTACGACTTACAAAGAGCTTGCGAAATTCAGATGGAATTGCTGAAAAGTGGTCAAGACGTAATCGAAATTCCCCAAGGTATTGTCGATGGTATCTATGCTCAAGCAAATATTGTGCATAGCGGCGAAACCGGTGGACAAAAAGCTTGGCCTGCCATGTTAAGACGGGCTTACAAACTAGACCCCACATTTTGTGAATAGATTGTTTAACAGACCCTAGTTAAAGATTATTAAAAATAGGAAGAAACATGAAAATCAACCGTGTTGAAATTTTCGACATTCATTGCCCCAAACGCCCACCTTGGAATCCTGTGTTCATTCGCATTCATACAGATGAAGGAATTTCTGGCGTAGGTGAAGCAGGCCTTGCTTATGATTTAGGTCATAGCGCGGCAGCCCATATGATCAAAGAAATTGCCGAAGCTATGTTAATTGGTTTTAATCCAATGAATACCGAATTGTTATGGTCGCGTATGCTACGGGAAAGTTTTTGGGGATTGGGCGGTGGTCCAGTGTTGTATGCTGCTATGAGTGCCATTGATACTGCTCTGTGGGACATTAAAGGTAAAGTTTTTGGTGTGCCTGTTTATCAGCTTTTAGGCGGTAAAACCAACGGAAAACTAAGAACCTACGCTAGCCAATTACAGTTCGATTGGGATAAAGAAATCACAAAGTTAACTCATCCAGAGCAATATGCAGAAGCGGCACTAAAGGCAGTAGCTGATGGTTATGATGCGGTAAAAGTCGATCCAATAGTATATGACAGCGATGGTAGTTCGTCGTTTGATCGAACTAAATTGTTCACTAAACCTCAAATGAGATTATTCGGAGACCGTTTACGTGCTATCCGTACAGCAGTAGGTCCAGATGTAGACATTATTTTTGAGTCACACTCATTAATGGGCGCGGCCTCAGCGATTCAAATGGGTGAATTAGTAGAAGAAGTAGGCTGCATGATGTACGAAGAGCCAGTGAATTATTTAAACTCGGCGGTACATAAAAAAGTAGCTGAAAATGTACGCGTACCTATTGCTGGTGGAGAGCGGCTTTATCATCGTTGGGATGTACGCCCTTATTTTGAAGATCAAAGCATTGATGTATTGCAACCAGATGTAGGGTTATGCGGCGGATTTACCGAAACCAAAAAAGTCTGTGATTACGCCGATGTATACGACATCCGTATACAAGCCCATGTGTGTGGTGGCCCCGTTGCAACTGCTGCTAGTTTACATTTAGAAACCGCTATCCCTAACTTCTTAATTCATGAACATCACACTTATGCGATTAAAGATTGGAATAGAGAATTATGTATTCAAGATCCACAACCCGTTAATGGTTTTTTTGAAGTGTCAGAAGAGCCGGGCATAGGTATAGAGCTTAACGATGAGGTGGTATATCGCTCACCTCATATGGAAGTGAAGTAACTTTTTAAGTCTTTTATTTTTTGCAAAAAAAACGGTATTGATAAATTATCAATACCGTTGCTGTAATATTTGCACTTAACTATTATGCGAAAAGGCAATACTGCATTACAAACTTAAGCTGCGTTAGCTGTCTCTTTTTCGTTGTTTTTTTCGTTCACTAGTTCGAGATTGTCATCTAACAAGTCCATATCAAAAGTAAACTCGTCAACACGGATAGCTAATTTACGCTTGTCATTGTATTTAATGACTAGCGCGACTTCTTGTGTAGTTAATTCACCAGCTTCTTGTAATTTGCCTACCGCATGTTCAAAAGAAATATAAGGTATCACTGGCACTTTACGTAGAGCTTTTTGGATTTTCTTAAGCTGCGGCATGACTGCATGTTTAGCTTTAAATGCTTGTTCGTTGATGTCGTTGCCATCCCCTGGGATGACTTTAACCAAGTGGGTTAACTGCGCTTTAATGCTAGTGTCTTGCATTGACGCTTCAGATAACTCACGTTTTAAGTCGTCTGAAATGCCTTTAACCGCTGTGGTGTAAGTATTGGTTAACACACGCATTAGGCCTCGTACCGCTGTGTTGGGGAAATTCACGATAAACTCATTGAGTGCGGTTTCACCTTTGTTTAAACACCACTGAATGGCGTATTCGAAGTAAGGTAATGCTTCACTACGATTTTCAACACGTTGCTCGTAAAAACGTACCACAGCCATAGCAGCATACATGTAACTCATTACGTCACCTAGGCGCGCTGATAACATTTCTGCTTTTTTCAAATCCCCGCCTAATACTAATAATGATAAGTCAGCCATTGGTGCTAGTTTGGCAGAAAGGGCATTCATACGTTGTTCGTATTGACATACTTCTGGTAGGGCTGATCCAGCACCACGTGTGAAAGGCAAATAACTTTTAGATAAGCTGCGCAAAGCATTTTTTACACTGAAAGCAACAGTTTTACCTAAGACTTTGTTGAAGGCTGCATCGGCACCCGCTTCTTCACTATGGATCAGATCAACCATCTCTTTTAGGTGAGGGTGGCAACGCATAGTGCCTTGGCCAAATATCATCAAACTACGTGTCAGGATATTTGCACCTTCCACAGTAATAGCGATAGGTAAGGCAACATAGGCACTAGCCAAGGTGTTTTGTGGACCTCGTTGAATGGCCTTTCCTGCTTGGATATCCATGGCAGAGTTCACCACTTCTCGGCCTAGTTCAGTCATATGATATTTGGCAATGGCCGTTACCACGCCCGGCTTTAGACCAAGGTTAAGACCTTCTGTAGTTAACACTCGCATGGCTTCAAGCACAAAGGTTTTGCCAGCAATATCTGCCATTTCTTCTTGTATGCCTTCAAAACGCCCAATGGGCACACCAAACTGCTCACGCACAAATGAATATTCAGCGGTGGACTTAAATGATGTTTGCGCTGAGGCCACGCCCATAGCTGGAAGTGAGATACCACGTCCGGCACCTAAGCAGGCCACTAGCATCTGCCAACCACGGCCAATGTTGTCTTGGCCGCCAATAACAAAGTCCATAGGAATAAACACATCTTGTCCACGTGTTGTACCGTTATAAAACTTCACGCCCATTGGATCATGACGATTACCCAACTCAACACCAGGGTGTGATTTAGGGATAAGGGCACAAGTAATGCCTAGCTCGACTTGTGAGCCCAATAAACCATCCACATCAAAGACCTTAAAAGCCAAGCCTAAAACAGTGGCAATAGGTGCAAGTGTTATATAACGCTTATCCCAAGAGACTTTAAGACCAATGACTTCTTTACCTTCCCACATACCTTTAGTGACTATGCCCGCGTCTGGAATTGCGCCAGCATCAGAACCCGCTTCTGGGCTAGTTAAAGCAAAACATGGGATATCCTGGCCCACAGCTAAGCGGGGTAGGTAGTGATTTTGTTGTTCAGGTGTACCGTAATGCATCAATAACTCGCCTGGACCTAAAGAATTAGGCACCATAACGGTTACCGCCAATGCGCCACTTTTAGCGGCCAAGGTAGCTACTATGGTGGAGTTGGCATAAGGGGTAAATTCTAAACCACCAAATTTCTTAGGAATAATCAGGGCAAAAAACTTGTTAATAGACAGAAAATCTAAAATGTCTTGAGGAAGATGTTTTGCTGTTTGTAAATCAAAGTCATCTACCATCGTCAAGACTTGGGCTACTGGGCCGTCTAAAAAAGCCTGTTCGTCAGCACTAAGCTTGGCACCTGGAATTGCGCGCAAAGCATGCATGTCAGGTTTACCCTGATAAATAGACGATTCTAACCATACATCACCAGCTTCTAATGCTTCTTGCTCGGTAATTGAAATTGGGGGTAATACTTTTTTAAGACTTGTTCTAATACTCATTATTTACTCATCCGCTCATCTGACCAGTTGTTGTTTATAATACTGATTTAAATAAAAAGATCAAAATTCTTTGGTATGTTTGTAAGCTGGTTGTTACGTGAAAGCATCCGTTAGTGGGATAAAAACAATATTTATCAATGGTATAGTAGGGAATTATAAACCTTGTCTACAATACAAGATTATATAGGTTTTGTTGTTATCAATGCATAATGTTGCGATTGAAATGTAATCAGTATATGGCGAGCATTAACATTTAGGCATGGATTTTATGCCTAACATGTTAGTCTTCGAAAGCTAATTTTTGAAGGTTATAGCGATGAATATTGAAGGTAAATGCAATGAATTTATGTGGTTGGGTAAATAATTGAATAATACTTGGTTAGACTTTTCAGTTAATCGTCCTAAGACGGTTCTTATCATTGGGTTTATGCTCATCATTGCAACTGCATTGGGTGCCAAAAATCTGTATTTTCGTGGCGATTATAAAGTATTTTTCGAAGAGTCTAACCCGCAAAGAACGGCATTTGAGGAAATGCAAAGGACCTTTAGTAAAAATGATGGTGCTAGCATCATCATTGCGCCTAAATCAGGTAACGTTTTTAATTTGCAAACTTTGTCTTTGATCCACGAAATGACTGAGGATGCGCAACAAACACCTTTATCTATACGTATTGATTCCCTGACTAATTTTCAGCATACCTGGGCTGAGGACGATGACATGATTGTTGAAGATCTCGTCTACGATTTGGCTGATCTTGACCAACAAAGGTTTGACTATATCCGCAGCATAGCCTTGAACGAACCTAATTTAGTCAACCGACTTATCTCGCCTAAGGGTGATGTCACAGTTATAAATGTTTCTGTGAACTTAGCTGAAGGAGACCAAACGGCTGAAGTCATTGAGGTCACTGAATCAATTAAAGCGTTAACTGATAAATATAAAGCAAAATATCCCGAACATGATTTTTATCATACTGGCGTAGTCTTGATGAACTATTCATTTGCCACATTTGCGAAGCGAGATTTCAGCACTATTGTACCCTTGATGTTTTTGACCGTTATATTAATTATGTGGTTGTTGTTAAAAACAGCCGTAGGCACATTTTCGACTGTTGTGGTGATTGCTTCGAGTATCGCCGTAACTATGGGGGTAGCGGGTTGGTTTGGAATGTTTATGAGTACCGCTACTGTGAATGTGCCCACTATGGTAATGACACTTGCAGTGGCTGATTGTATTCACGTGATATCGACTATGCTGTATGGAATGAGCTTGGGCAAAGATAAAAAAGAAGCTTTGCTATACAGTCTTTCACTTAACAAAATGCCCATTTTTATTACCAGCGCTACTACAGGGGTGGGTTTCTTGACGCTTAACTTTGCAGCGGTGCCTATATTAGCTGATTTAGGCAATTTGACTGCAGTTGGAGTGCTTTTCGCCTGTATTTTCTCGCTAACAATATTACCTGCACTCATAATGATTTTACCCATTAAACAACTACCGAAACAAATATCTAGCTCCAAGTTGAGTTATACAGAAAGGTTTGGGGAGTGGGTTATCGCTCATCACAAGCGGATTTTACCTTTTACGCTGGTGGTTGCTGTTACAGCCATTGGGTTTTCGTTCAATAACCAGTTAAACGACGTTCCTACCGATTATTTTGATAAAAGTACCAAATTTCGGAAGTCGACAGATTTTCAACAGCAGCATATAAGTGGGATGGCGAACTTAGATTTTTCGATTTTTACTGACGAAGATTCAGGCATTAATAAGCCACAAACATTGCAAAAAATTGAAGCCTTTAGTCAGTGGCTAAGGACACAACCTGAAATCGACCATGTTTCTACTATCACTGACACTTTTAAACGTTTGAATAAAAACATGCATGGTGATGATCCCAACTATTATTTGTTGCCAGACGATAGAGAACTAGCTGCTCAGTATTTGCTATTATATGAAATGTCATTGCCTTATGGGTTGGATTTGACCAATCAACTGGATATGAACAAATCAACAACGCGTATCATGACAATGGTTAAAAATGTAGGAAGTAAAGAACTAACCGCACTTGAAAGCAAAGCACAACAATGGTTCACAACTTACGCGCCCAATTTAAAACTCACTGTAGCCAGTCCGGCATTAATGTTTGGGCATATAGGTGAAACCAATATGGCTAGCATGTTAGAAGGCACCTTGGTTGCTCTTTTACTGATATCTGGTCTTTTGGTATTTGCACTTAAATCTTTTAAAATGGGGGTGATAAGCCTACTACCTAATTTGTTACCAGCTGGTATAGGTTTTGGCATCTGGGGTATTTATTCTGGCGAAGTCAATCTTGGTTTATCTGTAGTACTCAGTATGACATTGGGAATTATTGTTGACGATACTGTGCATTTCTTGAGCAAGTACCGCCATGCTCGGATTAGCGGTAATGACGCTGAACAGAGTGTGCGCTATGCTTTTGCTAGTGTCGGTCGAGCGTTATGGATCACCACCTTAGTATTGGCCACTGGATTTTCGATACTGATGCTGTCACCATTCGCTTTAAATTCAGATATGGGCTTGTTAACTAGTATTATTATAGTAGTTGCCTTGGCAGTTGATTTTTTGTTCTTACCCCCATTTTTAATGGCTTTCGATAGAAAAAATATTAAGCAGGAGCTTACCCATGAATAGAAATTTTCTTTCTTCCGTAACAATAATTTCCTTGGTCTTGACACTTATGAGCTACGCTTCGAGTGGTCATGCCCAATCCGCCCAAGAAAAAGGTCTAGCTATTGCAAAGGAACGTAAGTTAAGAGATAAGGGCTGGGGTGACAGTACTGGCAACATGAGTATGATTTTACGTAATGCTCAAGGTGAGGAAGTTGAACGTAAAATGCACTTAAAATCTTTGGAACTGGTTGATGACGGTGACAAAGGATTAACTATTTTTGATCAACCATTAGATGTAAAAGGTACAGTGTTTTTAAATTTTACTCATGCCATTGAGCCAGATGATCAATGGATGTACCTGCCTAAGTTAAGCAAAGTAAAACGTATCCGTTCTCGAAATAAGTCAGGCCCGTTTATGGGCAGTGAGTTTGCCTTTGAAGATATGAGTTCGTTCGAAATTGAAAAATATAAATTTAAGTATTTACGTGACGAAACCTTTGAGGGACAAGCCAGTTTTGTACTAGAGCAAGAGCCCACTGATGAAAATTCAGGTTATTCAAAACAAATAGTTTGGGTCGACAAGAAGCACTATAGAGTATTAAAGATAGAGTTTTATGATCGAAAAGGTAGTTTGCTAAAAGAACTCGTAAATTACGAATTTACTTTATACTTAGACAAGTTCTGGCGTCCATTGCGAACTGAGATGTTTAATGAGCAAAATGGTAAAAGTACTGAGCTCATTACTCATGAATTAAATTTTAATACTGGGTTATCGGACAATGACTTTAATAAGGGTACTTTGAAGAATGTTCGATAACATAGTGCTAATAAAATCTTTTAAAGGATCAACATTGAAGACATTGTTTCCACTTGTGGCGTTTCTGCCAACTGTTGTGTTTGCTGAAATTGAATACACCGGCAGCGCAGCTGTTGAACAACGTTACTTTTTTCAAGACGCACTTTACCCTCAGCAGGAAAGAGCAAATTTGTCAGTGTATTTTGCTCCCGAAGCCTATACCTCATTTAATGATGGTAATGACAGTATTTCGTTTAAAGGCTTTTACCGTCTTGACCAACAAGATGAAGAACGTACTCATGGCGATATCCGCGAGTTTAAATGGACACACAGCGGTGATGAATGGGAAGTTCAGACTGGGATTGGTAAAGTCTTTTGGGGGCAAACGGAGTCATTACATTTAGTTGATATTATTAATCAAACTGATGCTATTGAAGCCATTGATGGTGAAGATAAATTAGGACAGCCAATGGTAACCTTTTCTCTGTTTAAAGATTGGGGGAATACCACAGTGTTTGTATTACCTTATTTCAGAGAAAGAACTTTTTCAGGCAGTGACGGTAGATTTAGGGCTGCCTTGCCAGTAGACACAGACAATCCCATTTTTGAATCAGAAGATGAAGAAAAAAACCTCGATTGGGCTGTCAGATGGCAACATACATTAGGTGATTGGGAAGTAGGATTGTCCTATTTTGACGGTACTTCTAGGGAGCCTGATTTTGTCTTTACTACTAATGAATTATTAGAGCCAAGCTTGCGCCCTTTATATCCTCTGATGCAACAAGCAGGCATAGATGTTTTGGCCTTATTGGGTGGCTGGACAATCAAGTTTGAAGGTATTCAACGTACCGTTATGGAGCAAGACTATACTGCCTTTGTGGGGGGCTTTGAATATTCTTTTGTTGGCGTGTTCGATAGTGTGTACAACATAAATTGGTTAATGGAATATCAATATGATGGACGCGACGATATTACCAATGTAGTTGCACAAAACGATCTGATGATAGGTAGTCGGTTTGTGTTTAATGATATTGATGGCACTGTAATATTGGCTGGAGTGGTACAAGATCTTGACTATTCAAATGTCAGATCGGGTTTTATCGAAGCTTCTAGTAGGATCAATGATCACTGGAAGTGGCGAGTTGATGCCTGGATGTTTTCCAGTGATGAAATCGCTGAACCTAGTTATATGTTACGTCGTGATGATTATGTGCAGCTTAGCATAGAGTATTATTTTTAAGCATAAAAAAGTCCTTAACCTGAATGCAGGTTTTTTAGTCATCTTGCCAGCGTTCTTTTATCTTTAATATTGCGGGCAGTTGTTGTTCAAATAAATCAACTAGTTCAGGATCAAAATGTTTTCCTTTTTGTTCCTGAATGTACGCCATGGTTTTCTCTACTGGCCAAGCTTCTTTATATGGACGTTTACTCGTTAGGGCGTCAAACACATCAGCTAAGGCTACAATACGACCCTCGATGGGGATGTCCTTAGCTTGCAATTGATTTGGGTAACCTGTTCCATCCCACTTTTCATGATGAGTCATAGCAACCAATTTAGCCAACTCAATTAAATCAGAGTCAGATTCGCCCAATATTTCAGCGCCAATTTGTGGATGTTGTTTCATAATGGTGAATTCTTGGTCTGTTAATTTTCCAGGTTTTAACATTATGCTATCTGGAATACCGATTTTTCCAATATCGTGCATAGGCGCCGCATGTAATAAGTTGTCTGCGTCTGTTTCAGAAAAACCATAAGCCAGAGCGATTACCTTGGAAAAGTGACTCATACGCATGACATGCATGCCTGTCTCATTATCTTTATATTCGGATGCTCGGCCCAAACGTTGGATCACTTGTAGTCGGGTGCGTCTAAGTTCGTCGACATCGACTAAAGATAAATGGGTTTGTACCCTAGCTTTTACTACAGCAGGGCATATAGGTTTGGTAATATAATCCACCGCACCTACACTAAACCCCTTGGTTTCATCGTTACTGTCGCTTAATGCAGAAACAAATATGACGGGGATTGCTCTAGTTGCTGCTTGACTCTTTAAGGTTTCGCAAACTTGGTAGCCGGTCATTTCAGGCATCATTACGTCGAGTAATACTAAGTCTGGTTTGTCTGATTCAATCAGCCGTAATGCTTCTTTGCCACTTTTGGCAAAGGTCAGTCTGTACTTATCATTTAAGGTTTGATTCAGCACCCTTAAATTTGCGGGTTCGTCATCAACAATTAGTAACTTTGGGCGATTATCTATCATTTTAACCTACTGGTTGTTTTTCATTCTATTCACTATCGATATCCAACAATTGGACTTTTACATTTTGTATCAGGATTAACGCTTCTTCAAATTCAAAGTTGTTAAATGCTTGAATAATTGCGCTAATTTGTTTGTTATCAACAAAGTCTACCCCGGCAATTTTATCTAATAATTCATCATCAAATTTATTCAGAGATGCATGTTGCTCTAATGTCTCTAACAACTGCACAAATGTTTGCTTAGTTATGTGAACTTGAGTGTCATTTTTTGTGTCAGCCATATCCTTTGTCGATCTAGTTAAACTCTCTGTTATTAAGGCAAATTCTTGCTTTATTTTTTGAAGTGTTATGGCAGATTTTTGGTGATTTTTTTGTTCGCAATTTTTTTCGAGCGTGATAAATAACCTGTGTAGATTTGGCAAAGCTAAATTACCCGACAATCCTTTAAGTCCATGGGCTTTTTGTTCGATACTTGGCCAATCATTATTTTCTAAGTTATCTTGCAAATTGTCGATTTCAGCAGTTGATGTTTGTAGGAATGTTCTCAATTCATTGTAATGAGTGGTTTTTGAACCCCACAAAGAGATACCTGTATCTGAATCTATGCTGTTATTGCTCAATTCACCGTTTATCACCTGAGAAATATCGACGTTATTTAAGTTAAGAACACGGGCTATTTCATGCCTTAGTTGTGGGATATTAATTGGCTTATTGGCAAAACCTTCCATGCCCGCTTGTTCTGCTGATAATTTATCTTCTTCTAATACGCTAGCTGTGAGGGCTATGATTGGAATGTGTTTTGCGGAAGTGTCCAATTCAAACTTTCTACGGGCTTTTGCTGCGCTGAGTCCATCAAGAACTGGCATTTGGATGTCCATCAAAACAATATCAAAGTGTTCAGCTTTCATCCTTTCTAAGGCTTGTTCACCGTCACGTGCAGTGCAAATGTTATGACCATCCCGTTTAAGAATAATACTCAATAGTTCTATATTTTGCTCGATATCATCTACCACTAACACTGTTAGCGGCGGTAAAGGGATGTGTTCTGTATCGAACTCAGTGGTTTTTAGCACAGCAGTTGTTTTTGTTAGTGGGATATCAAAACTAAAGGTCGACCCTAGTCCAAGCTCACTCTCGACATAAATGTGTCCGCCCATCAATTCAACCAATTGTTTGCTAATGGTTGTTCCTAATCCTGTTCCTCCAAAACGCCTACTCATGGATTCGTCAGCTTGAGAAAACGCATCAAATACAGTCTCTATTTGATCTGGCGTCATACCAATACCTGTATCTTTGATGACAAATTTAAATGTTTGTGGGGTGACCTGAGTAACGGTTATCTCTATCTCACCAGATTGGGTGAACTTAACCGCATTACCCAATAAATTGGTGAGCACTTGCCTGAGTCTGTCTGGTACGCCGTTGTAGTTGCCTGCAATGCTAGGATCGATATCTAACTTAATAGGGACATCTTTTTCTTGGGCTAATAACCATAAGGTAGATACCACAGCATCTATTTCTTCAACTAAGGAAAAATCTCGATACTCTAATTGGAATTTGCCTTTTTCTAATTTTGCACTGTCTAATATATCATTTAATATATGCATCAAAGATTTAGCTGACTGATTAATTGTATTTAAATGTTTGTATTGCCCTTTATCTAATTGGCTATCAAGCAATATATCGCTGAAACCAATAATGGCATTCATTGGAGTACGAATTTCGTGGCTCATATTAGCCAGAAAGGCTGAACGCGTGGCAACAGCTTGTTCGGCTTTGTCTTTTTCTAGGATCAACGCCTCTTCCATTAATTTGCGCTGACTAATATCCATAATAAAACCATCTAAGTACTCTTCTTCACTGTTGGCATTTGTAATGGCTCGGCCATGGCCTAACATCCATTTGGTTTGGCCAAAACGGTCAATAAGACGAAACTCTAAATTAAACCCATGCTTTGCAGTAAAGTCGGTCTGCTCTATTATTTTTAGATCATCTGGGTGTATTAAGTCCGCTAGGCCTCTAATTGGATTGGGTAATAAAAAATCTTCAGGAGGGTAGCCAGTGACGTTTTCTACTTCGTCGCTGATAAATAAATGTGGCCAACCTTCAGTATTAATTACGCGGTAAACAATACCTGGAATATTACTCATTAGTGAACGTATCTTTGCTTCGCTATCTCTAAGGGCCGACTCCATTGCTAATCTGGCTCTTAGGTCGGAAATAAAACCAACAAATAGATGTTTGCCGTTAAATTCTGCGTGTCCCAATGCTAATCGGATGGGAATTAATTGGCCATTTTTGCAAACTGCTTCGACATCTCGGCCTTGGCCAATAATTTTGGCATTTCGAGTTTTAAGATACTGTTTAATATAACTGTCGTGGTTGTGTCTAATTGTTTCTGGAACCAGCATTTTTACATTTTGTCCGACAATTTCCTGTGGCGACCATCCAAGCAGTGTTTCCACTGCTTTATTCACACTTGTTACTATACCTGCTTCATCAATAGTCACTACGCCATCGACAGCTGTGTCCATAGTTGCAATAAGTCTTTGCTCGTTTTGCTTGGCTTCTGCAGAAATATCTTTGTATCGGAATACCACATTTAAGGCCAAAACTAACGTTATGATAACCACCGTAATGATAGTAACAGCGAAGGCCAAATACATAGATATTTCATTGGTTTGGACTAAGGTTTCAAGTCCTTCAGGCATAACAAAACGGGCTGCCGCCATACCAGTGTAGTGCATACCAGCAATGGCCAAACCCATGATAATACTGGCAATCGAATTCGTCACTAGTATGGGTTTTGTTGCTAGAAAATTGTGCTCAAGGCCAAATCGCGTCCATAAGGATAGGATGGCTAAAACCACCGCTACTACTATGGATAGAACAAACATGCTTAGGTCATAACGTAGTAAAGGTGCCATTTCCATTGCTGCCATGCCAATGTAATGCATGGTACCAACGCCTGTACCCATCAACACGCCACCTAATATTAATTGGCGTACGTTGACTTTTGGGCGCACTAAAAAATTGAGAGCTACCCATGAAGCCGCAACGGCAGGTACTAAAGATAGTAGGGTTAAACCCCAGCCATAGGACACAGTTGTGCATAATTCAAATGCCAACATTCCAATAAAATGCATTGACCAGACACCACCACCAAGGGTAATACTACCGACCAATAAAGAGATCTGTTTGCGCACTGGCGACAGACTTATGGAGGCTTGCGAGGCTACCTGGAACGCAACAAACGCAGCCATAATGGCAATAATTAACGAAAGTACAACCATTCCCAGGTTAAATTCGCCAACTAAAAGTAGATTATTTGGAGGGTAATCAAACCACTCAAGGATATTTAAGGTCATTGTTTAAGTAAGTGCTCGGCATGAAATCGAAGGTGACTTTCTATAAAACTCGCAATAAAGAAGTAGCTATGATCATATCCCGCGTGATAACGAAATTCGGCTTCGTAACCTAGCTCTAATGCTACCTCTTCTAAAGGTTTAGTGAGTTTCTGAGTGTGAAAAAAATTATCATCTAAGCCTTGGTCTACTAACATAGGAATATGCAAAAACTTTCCCTGTTGACGCATTAACATGCAGCTATCATAAGCCTCCCAGTCTTTCTGGTTTTCACCTAAATAATTATTAAAGGCTTTTTGGCCCCATTGGCAATCACTAGGATTAACAATGGGCGCAAAAGCGGAAACCGAGCAATATTGTTTCATGTTGGACAGGGCGATAGTTAACGCACCATGGCCACCCATTGAATGTCCTGCTATTGCCGCTTTCTCTTTTACCCTAAACTCTTTTTTAATCAGTGCGGGCAACTCTTCAACTATGTAGTCATACATTTGGTAGTGGTTATGCCAAGGCTCTTGGGTGGCATTAACATAAAATCCGGCGCCTAAGCCTAAATCGTAAGCTGCGTCTGCTGCGTCGGGTATATGATCACCCCTAGGACTGGTGTCAGGCATGATCAGCATGATACCCAGTTCAGCAGCGACCCTTTGTGCCCCCGCTTTCGCAGAAAAGTTTTCGTCGGTACAGGTTAGCCCGCTCAACCAATATAGCGCTGGAAGCTTTTCGTTTGGATCGCTAATCGGTGGAATAAATACACTAAACTGCATGTCACATTTAAGAACGTTTGATTTATGGCTATAACGTTTTTGCCAACCACCAAAACATTTATTCGCGCTGAGTTCAGCTAGCCCAGTTGTTTCTGCGGCTGTCCCCACCATTAGAAATGCACCACTGAACGAATGGACTTGCCCTCATGCATTAAATCAAAGGCAGTATTAATATCTTCTAGTGGCATGGTATGAGTAATAAAGGTATCTAATTCAAATTCGCCGTCCATATATCGTTGCACATAATCGGGTAATTGACTGCGGCCTTTTACTCCACCAAAAGCGCTACCACGCCAGACTCTGCCGGTAACTAATTGGAATGGTCGAGTGGATATCTCCTGACCCGCACCAGCAACACCAATAATAATGGATTCGCCCCAGCCTTTATGACAACACTCTAATGCCGAGCGCATCACGTTAACGTTACCTATACATTCAAAAGAATAATCCACTCCACCTTCAGTCATATCTACTATGACTTCTTGAATAGGTTTGTCGTAGTCTTTTGGATTGATGACATCTGTGGCACCTAATTGTTTCGCTATTTCGAATTTGTCTTCATTAATATCGATAGCAATAATGCGCCCTGCATTGGCCATTTTGGCGCCAATCAACACTGAAAGACCAATTCCGCCTAAACCAAATACAGCAACTGTGTCACCCACTTTTACTTTTGCAGTATTAGTCACGGCGCCCATGCCTGTAGTGACACCACAACCTAACAAACAGACTTTTTCTAAAGGTGCATCTTTTGGAATCTTAGCTAAGGCAATTTCAGGCACTACTGTGTGTTCAGCAAAAGTAGAGGTGCCCATATAATGATAGATAGGTTGACCTTTAATAGAAAAACGACTGGTGCCATCAGGCATCACACCCTTACCTTGGGTATTACGTATGGCTTGGCATAAATTAGTTTTGCCTGAAAGGCAGAACTTACACTTGCCACATTCTGGGGTGTATAAAGGAATAACATGGTCACCCACTGCAACTAGTGTCACTCCTTCGCCAACCGCTTCAACTATGCCAGCGCCCTCATGGCCTAAAATAGCCGGAAATAATCCTTCGGGATCTTCACCAGATAATGTAAATGCATCGGTATGACAAACACCGGTTGCCACTATTCGGACTAAAACTTCACCTTTTTGTGGTGGAGCTAAATCTACTTCTTCAATTTTTAATGGTTCACCTGCGGCCCATGCAACCGCTGCGCGAGTTTTAATACTTTTCATTATTTTTTCTCCTGTTTTTTCAGTCTATAGTGCCGAGATGGTCTGACTCTACTAAAAACAATATCCGAGCAGTCGGATACTGTCGGCCTTCCAGATCACATTACTGATCTCATAACCTTTTGCGCAAAGTTGCTCTTTGGATAATCTCTTCTTTAAGGCCTCAGCAGCTTGGTCTTCCAAATCAAGTTTGGTTTGATTGTTGGCTTGCATGGCTATTCTGTCTGGAGTTTCCTGTGTAAAACGTGGGTCCTCTCTAGGGCGTTTGATTTCTGTGCGCCCATCACGTAATAAAGACTCTTTAGAGGTGTTTTGCCACGATATGCCATAAACAAATTCAGTTATCCCTTTTTCAGTTATTCGTGAGTCGAATTTTTCATCTGTCATGATGGGAGGGGTATTACTAGCACAAGCACTAAGAAAAATGCTGAAGGCTAAAATTTTTAATAAAAAATGGTAGAACAAATGACACTCCGGTTTTGTGTTCACTGATGTTGGGGTATGTCGATCTTTCATTGGTAGTTGAAATATGAATAGCCCTTATACTAAACAGGGTCAAAGAGGATCGCAATTTGTCATCTGCGATTAAGTGACAAATATGCCACTCAACTCATTTACCTTAGGTTTAATTACGGATATTTATACGACCGTATCAAGATATAAGTTCGCACACTCTTGCAGCAGAGCATGAATGTAGTATTGTACTATTCATAGCAGGTAATGTGGAAATTTAGCGTGTCAAAAAAGCAGATTTGTTTACTGGTATTAAGTTGCATGATTAGCATACAATCTTTAGCAGCCGATAATCTTTATAGTGTAATTTCAGTAGGTTATTCAGATGTCGAGTTGCTCCAAGAGTCTAACAAAGGCTTGGGTTATAAAATTGCTTTTGGTTATCAAATTGACCCCCAGTGGTATGTTGAAGCTGGTTACCAACAATTGATCCACGATAAATTATACTTGACTGATCTGCCTACCGCCAAAGATGTCACTAACGGCGAAAATCTGCAACAAGGTGATGCCCTATTTGTTGCCTTTTTGGGCAAAGCGTCTGGTCCAATGGGCGAATTGTTTTATCGCTTAGGTGTGCTCAAAACTGATATTCGTGGCCAACAACTTTTGGCTGGGGTGGGGCAATGCGAACTCGGTGAAGCCAATGTTTTGGCTATTGCTGATTTTGGTACCGCCACTATGTGTGATTATGATGAAGGAGGCGTTGCAGGGGTAATTGGTTTAGGTTTTGATTATTTTATCAGTGCCCGCGCTAT
The DNA here is from genome assembly GCF_000314995.1 of Paraglaciecola arctica BSs20135. GTDB lineage: Bacteria > Pseudomonadota > Gammaproteobacteria > Enterobacterales > Alteromonadaceae > Paraglaciecola > Paraglaciecola arctica. The sequence continues at coordinate 17,223 of NZ_BAEO01000053.1, forward strand.
GGTTCGTACTGAAATAGAATATATTAAGGGGCAGGATAATTTAACTGTAGCGACTGCCACTGTAGGGCTGAGGTATAATTTTTGAGCTACGAGCTACGAGCTACGAGCTACGAGCTAAAAGCTAAAAGAATTTGAACCACAGAGGACACAGAGGAAAAGACATTTTAATCTTAAACTTCTATTCCTCTGTGAAGCGAAGCGCTCTGTG
>NZ_BAEO01000052.1 GCF_000314995.1 Paraglaciecola arctica BSs20135
AATAGCGATCATACATGGTTCGCTCGCCGACTTAGCGGCTATAGCAGATTGCAGACTGTGAGGATTTACAAGCTATTACACGTCATTCCCGCCTTCGCGTAATGACGTGGAGTTCTGTGGTGAGTAGCTTTGGTCTTTGATGTTTCGCTAGTGTCTATTTACTTGTCACCGATTTTTACTCGTTTTATATATTCAAACGGCAAAAATAAATAGTAGATTGCTTATGTCATATCTTAATTTCCAAGAGAACTTTGTAAGTCGTTAATTAATTGAATTTTTCCTCTATAATAGTTGTAATTCTGCTATTTCAAGCAAACTACTATCCCCACTCATTTTAGCTATTAGGCTTATATCAGCCATCTTGATGGTTTACCTTGTTTTTTTGATTATAATGGCGCAATAACCTTTCTATTATTATGGAAATTTGCCTCTATGTTGTCCATCACTTCTGGTTTTTCTCTTACCCGTTTGGAGCGTGAAATGCGCCGAGCCGACTGTTATGCTGATTGGAAAAATGCTGCTCTTGAGCATGATACGAAATCTGGTTTCGAAGCGTGGAAGAGCAAAGAAGAGTCGAAGAGTTACGATTATGTGAATATTCGTACCCGAATAGACGCACTTAAAGAGTTCAGACGTCAGCAAGACGACATTGGACTTTTGTTTGCGCTCAATGAGGGGATCCATGGTAATCAAGGAGGCATGGGTAAATCTATCCTTTATAACAAGGCAAAATTTGGAACCAAACTGTTAATTGAAGAATACGTTGATGAAATAGTGAGTGCACTGGAACATATATCTAGTATTCCTGATTCGAGTGAAATCACCAAAGAAGATAAGCTTGATTTTTTTGAACGTGCCAGCCACTGTTTTGGGCGTTCGGCTTTGATGTTGAGTGGCGCTGGATCTCTTGGACATTTTCATCGAGGTGTCATCAAAACTTTATTTGAACATAAAGTGTTACCTACTGTTATTTCCGGTTCAAGTGCGGGGGCGGTTTCTGCTGCCATTCTTGGTACCTATACTGAAGATGAATTACCCTCGGTTTTATATGGCGATAAAGAGCTAGATCCGCAGCAGTCACAAATTGATAACCGTCCTAAAAGCCTTATTCGCAAACAATCAGACTCAACATCATTAAAAGCAATGTTGGAAGCCATTCTACCTGATATGACTTTTCAGGAGGCTTACGAAAAAACAGGACGAATGATTAGTATCACTATTGCACCTTTTGAAGAGCACCAGTCTTCTAGGTTAATGAATGCCATCACTTCGCCTAATGTTTATATACGAACGGCAGTTATGGCGTCTTGTGCTGTGCCTGGTGTTTACCCGCCTGTTATGTTGATGGCGAAAAATGTATATGGTGAGGCGCAACCGCATTTACCCGACCGTCGCTGGGTTGACGGTGCTGTTACCGACGATTTACCCGCTAAAAGACTTGCCAGACTTTATGGGGTTAATCATTATATTGTCAGTCAAGCCAATCCCTTAGCGCTGGCCATTATGAAGGGCGAACAGTATATGCCTGTGTCTGAAGGGGCAAAAAAAGTGTTCCGATTATCCACTCATGAAATCTTAAAAAGTGGAGAAAAATTTAGCCGCCGTTATTTACGTAAAATACCAGAAGTGGGTAAAGCCATGAATATGTTCTATTCGGTTATGGCGCAAGATTACAAAGGTGATGTGAATATTGCACCCAATTTCAATTTTGTTGATCCTCAAAAACTGTTGGGACAACTCACCTCTACTGAAATACAGGAATTGGTTATTGAAGGCGAACGGTCCACTTGGCCGCAATTGGAACAGATTAAAATTTGCTCCAAAATTGGCCTTAAATTAGATGAAATATTGGATCACCATAGTGACCACAATATTAAACGCTTGTATAAGAAACGCCGTTGATTTCGGATTAGAATTTGCCGTCAGATATTAGGCTTTTATATTAGGCAGAGGTTAATCGGTAATTAATTTAGCTCGCAAATCCTCAACTAACCGCTTTCGACTACTAGTTGGATATTCTACGGGTGAGAAGGGCATGGCAGCCTGTTCGTATTGGTCAATGAGATTTAAAATATGATTTTTTTCTTCCATGTTGAAGTCCGTTTTTACCCCGTTTTGAGTTAGCGTAATCAATGCCTCCTGTAGCACTTCTTTGGTGGCTATTGATTGCACTGATGATGGGTCTGCAACACATAAACTAAATACACCTTTGAGAAAGTAATCCCAAGCTACGTCGGTTCGCGCTCCTAAGCAATCTGAAATGATACTGCCATTTTCTGTAAAGCTGTCTTGCAAAGGAAATATTTTGCAATTGAGGATCTTCAGCTCCGCAGCAAAATTTTGCTTAAATCGTTCTTTAAGATCAGCATGTGCTTGTACCGAACCAACTTTAGTTTTGGTTTCTACTGCAAGAGTTACCCAGAATTTATTGCCGGGATGGAAGTACTTTTCAATTCTAAGCCCAGTTGAGTTTAATTCACCGAAGGCTTGTGAAATACACTTTTTATCGCTTATGACATTGTAAGAAGGCGCAGGTATCAGCTGCTGGCTTAACAGAATATCTAATTCTTCTGGTGAAATAGCGCAGGTGTTAGCAAATAGTTCTGAGGTCTGATAATGATGATCTAGGTAATTTTGTAGGTCGTTCATAGAGAAAATTGTTATCTAATTATTTCATTGATAACTGGGGCAATATGCCCCAGTTTTTATATCAACGTTTTGATTGTTATTTTACCGCATCAAGCGCCTGACTGACATCGGCAATGATATCGTCAATATTTTCGATACCCACTGATATTCTAACTAGGTCTTCGCTGACACCCGCTTTGGCTAGTTCTTCTGGGTTGAGTTGCCTGTGGGTAGTTGATGCAGGATGACAGGCTAGGGATTTAGCGTCGCCTATGTTGACCAGTCTTAAGATCATTTGTAAGGCATCGATAAACTGACCGCCAGCCACTTTACTTGACGATTCGGCGCTAGTTTTTATACCAAAACTTAAAATACCCGATGCTTTGCCAGCAGTGATCTTTTGGCAAGTGGCTTGGTAGGGGCTGTCTGGTAGGGCTGCATAATTAACCCAACTTACTTTAGGGTGAGCCGTTAAATACGCCGCTAGTTTTTCAGCATTTTCACAATGGCGTTCCATACGTAAGCCCAATGTCTCAAGGCCCATCAAAATATTGAATGAGTTAGTTGGCGAAATAGCTGCGCCAGTGTTACGTAGCGGTGCCACGCGACAACGACCTATATAAGCTGCAGCACCAAGTGCCTCAGTGTAGACCACGCCGTGATACGACGGATCAGGTTGGTTTAAAACCGGGAAACGTTCTTTGTTAGCCACCCAATCAAATTTACCTGAGTCTACAATTATGCCGCCAATAGAGGTGCCATGACCGCCAATGTATTTGGTTAATGAATGAATAACGATGGCTGCGCCATGTTCGAATGGACGACATAAAAATGGGGTGGCAACTGTGTTATCAACAATCAGAGGTACACCGTGCTTGGCGCCGATTTCAGCAAGTTTTTGTAAATCCACAACATTGCCAGCAGGGTTACCAATAGACTCACAGAAAATAGCTTTGGTATTTTTATCAATGGCGGCTTCAAAGGCGGCATAGTCGTCACCGGCAATCATGCGTGCTTCTATACCTTGATTCGGTAGCGCATGAGCGAATAAATTGTAAGTCCCACCATATAGCTGACTGGTGCTGACAATATTGTCTCCTACGGAACAAATACACTGAATCGCGTAAGTGATCGCCGCCATACCCGATGCAACGGCTAACGCAGCTATCCCACCTTCCATAGCGGCAATGCGTTCTTCAAGCACGGCTGTGGTTGGGTTCATGATCCGCGTGTAGATATTCCCGGGTACTTTTAGATCGAATAGATCTGCACCATGTTGAGTGTTGTCAAAGGTATAAGACGTAGTTTGGTAAATCGGTACCGCCGCGGCTTTGGTGGTTTCTTCTGAAGTGTAACCATGGTGTAAAGCTAAGGATTCTAGTTTCATGTCGAGTCTGTTCCTTGTTGATTGGATTTTTTTTAATACATCAACCATAGCCCTTTGTCTCTGGTGAGTTCAAACATAAGTGTTTAAATTTATTGGTCTTATTTGGAATAAGGTATATGTCTAATAATATAATTAAGCTTAAATAAGGGTCAAGTGTGCCTTACCTGCAATATAGGCCTTTTTGAATTGATGAAAGTATTCTCCTAGAGCGTCGGCTGCATGTTTATCCTCTGCCATTTTTAACACCTCAATAGCGACTTCTGCGGTACACAGTTGATGGATGTGTGCTGCTTCACGAAGCTGGTAAGTAGAGGCTTTTTCAGGCTGAATACCCAATACAGGTAAAGTAACAAAGCAGGGACTTTTAAACATTTTGCTGGCTTCACGCCATGTGCCATCTAACATCACAAATAGTGGTGTTTTACCTTGTTCGATAGCGACTAAATCTTTAGGAGAGTTGATACATCTGTCTGCCTCGGCATATTGCTGTGGAAATACTAAAATAGGCGCGTATTTTGGATTTTTTAATAACGCGAGTAATGCCGGATCTGGGGCGACTCTGTCCCATCTAAATGCATAATTGTCTGCTATAACATCTGCTATAAGTTTGCCGGTATTGGTGGGTTTGTAATATTCATTTTTATACATCACCAAACAAAAAGCGCTGTGGCTGGTAATGGTTGGACGCTGAGCACAAATACATTTTTTTTCTGGTATTAAACAATGCTCGCAACGCTTAACTTTATAACCTCTAGCCCTAAATTCTTTTGTCGATAGCGCTAGCTGCTGCTTGCGCAAAATTTGTACTGAATTGATATGAGGCAAAATAATCCGTGAGTAAATAGCTATTCTTGTAATATCATCGCTTTTTTTAGAGATTTAAAATAGTCAAAGTATGAAAATTCAGGTTGATAACGACATTCACATTGAGCTCCTAGTACCCATATTCGCCGCGCGTTTATTTAATTTAACTAATAACAACAGATCCCATTTAAAAAAATGGTTAGCCTGGTTAGATTTAGTGGAAACTTTTGAAGATACACAAACATTTATCGACACGGCGGTTCATCAACACAATAATAATGAGGCCACCACTTTTGCCATTTTGTATCGCGGCGATTTAGTGGGTATAGCGGGGTTTAATCATTATGATTATCAACATAAATGGGGGGCGATTGGTTATTGGCTTTGTGCTTCTTGTACTGGTAAAGGTTTGATGACTAAAGTTGTACAAAAATTGCTGGAATATGGCTTTGTTGAAAACCGCCTCAACAAAATCGAAATACGCTGCGCTAAAGAAAATCATTTGAGCAGAGCTATACCAGAACGTTTGGGTTTCACCTATGAAGCCACCTTACGTCAATGTGAGTGGTTATATGATCAGTATGTTGATCATGCGGTTTACTCAATGTTAGCAAGTGAATATAAAAAAAGGTAACCCGAATTCGGGTTACCTTGATGCAGATAGTCTGTAGCCACCTCAGGTTAAGGCTAACTTATTTACGTTTTTTATCGCGCTTAGCTTGATTTTCTTCACATAAACCTATGATAGGCAAATAACGCAATACCTTCATCTGTGGGTCAATAATGACGTGGTCTTGTTGATCCACATCCAAGGTTATTTGGTCATCTATAGTGGTGTAGATGGCTGTTTTGCCATTTATCGAGATAGGTATTGGCATCGGGAAAACTAGATTGGCAGGTGTTTGCCATTTAAGTACTAACTTGTTGTCTGTTCGTATCTGCTGCAATTCTGGTAAAGCGGCTTGTTTTAAATAGACATCAAATAGCCAAGTGTAATCTTCGCCTGTAAGTTTATTAACAATATCGATAAAATCTTGAGTATTCCTATATCTGGGAGCAATAGGGTAGGGTAGGTTTTGCGTATCAACTGTGGCATACAACAGTTCCCGGGTAGCTTGCCAAAAAAGCTCGTCTCCTATTAGCCATCTGAGTGTATGTAAAGTCCAGCCTCCTTTACCGTAAATATCAGAATTAAAGGCTTGGTCTGAGGTTATAACTCCTTCCATTACCACAGGATGGCAATTAACCAACCCTAAGTAGGACTCATACATAGTGTGGGTATAAGCCGCTTCACCAAATTTGTATAGGCTGTAAATTGGCTGCATATAAAGGCCAAAACCTTCGTGTAACCATGCATCGTTAAGTTTTTCGTGGGTAATTAGATTGCCAAACCATTCGTGAGTAAGTTCATGGTGTAATAACCAATCAAAGCCATTTTTGTCCCTCAGGTACTTTTTACCATAAGCGTTGATAGTTTGATGTTCCATACCTAGATGAGGCGTTTCGACAAAACCCAACTTTTGACCACCCCAAGGGTAAGGGCCAAGAAACTCTTCAAAAAAACTAATTTGTTGTAATAAATCGTCATTTATTAAAGCTTGTGCTTTATCAGTGTTTTTATTAAGTGCCCAGAACTCAATAGGCACCGATGCACCGTTTACGCTGGTATAGGACTGCTGAATTCGCGTAAATGGCCCAATATTAAGGGCAATGTTGTAATCACTGGCGGGGACTGATAATTTCCAATTAAATTGGTGTTTATCGTCTCCAATATCGTTTACCGATTCTAATATTCCATTGGTCACCGCGCTAACGGTTTTAGGCACAGTTAAGGATATCTGCATGCTGTCTGCTTTATCCGCAAAATGGTCTTTACATGGCCAAAAAAGATCACATCCCTCACCTTGCACCGCTGTGGCAATCCAAGGTGTGCCATTTTCTGTTTCGCTCCAAACAAAACCGCCAGACCAAGGAGCGTTTAGGGCAATATGTGGTTTTCCTGAATAATGCACCGCAACCTTGACTGCGGCACCTATTGTTTTAGTTTCACCTAAATCAATAGTGATAATACCGCCAACTCGTTGATAAGTAGTGGGCTTTTCATCGACCAAAATCTTAGTTACATCAAAACGACTATCTAGTTTTAACTCTACTTGGGATGTGTTCTGGGTGATTAAAAACTGACTATATCCGACTCCCGCAATGCTTTTGCTTTTTGGGAATATTTCTAAATCTAGACCATAACTGATGACGTCTGTGCTATTGGCAATTTCTGAAAAAGGTTTTCCTGTATCACCAATAATAGGGTCCAGCGGAGCAATGCTTGTACAGGCTGTTAATGCTACTAAACCGCCAATGGTTGATATTTTTTTTACTAGCTTTAGTTTGAATGACATATAAATTGTTCTACTTATTTTCTAATTATGGATATTTTTACACGACTTAATCACAAGCACCATAACTAATAAAACTTACCTAATTAAAGTTTGGTTATATTTCTAGTCAATACCATTATTTATGTGAGTGCTAGCTGATAAATCTACTTTTACCCTTTGGTGCTTGGGCGCGACTTGATGTACCCTGTGCCGCTATTTTTGGCTAGCCTTGATTTTTTAGGTTTATTTGAATGTAAATAAGCTTGGCAAATGCCGATTAATTAAACTTAGGGCATTAGAATTGCTTGTAGAATTGTAAAAGTACAGAAAAAAGAAAATTAGGATACTGATATGAGTGAAATTTCTTCGAAGGATTTTCTTGAGTTGAGTAAAATGTTACCCGAACTTCGCTTCGAATATGCATTAACTCAAATGATAGAAAAACAAAACTTATGGGGATTGTATGGTGAAAATGGTTGGGTGATGCTTAAGGCGGATGAAGATGCTTGTATCCCCATTTGGCCTCATAAAGAATTTGCCGAGGCTTGGGTAAAGGATGAATTTCCTAATTGCGAACCAAAACAAATTGATTTTGTGGAATGGTTAGACACATGGCTTCCGGGAATGAAAAACAACAATACTCTAGTATTAGTTTTCCCATTAGGTGATGACGAAGAAGGGATCATGCTTGAGGCCCAAGAAATGATCGATTGTATTGAAGATGATTTAAAAAAGCTTGCGGCAAACGATCCTAATTAGATGCCGCTCAGTATTAATGAATTTGGATTGGGTGATCCTCTCGCCCAATTCAAGGTGTATATCGCCAATAGGCCTGATTTTTCTAACTATTCTAGTCTAGACTCCTCGGTTAACCCTCTGTCATCAGGGGAAATACATGCAATAGGTCAAGCTTGTGGAAACGGTTGGCGCAAGGTGTTTAACGTCTATGCCAAACTAGTATTTGCTCTAAATGCTGAATCCATAGTGCCTTTGCAAGAAACACTAAGTTGGCAAAAGTTTCGTGACCATGTTTTATTGCAACATTCTTCCAACACCAGTTTACTATTTTCGCCCCCAGCAATTTCTAAGGTTAAAGATAAAGACCGCCATGTTGTTCACATTGTCATGGGAAGAACCTATGCTAAATCACTCAATTTAAGTCATTCATTAAAATGGCTAGATCATGAGTTTGCTTTAGATATGGAAAACAAGATATTGGTCTGCCCTTATTTTGACTATCGCCAGTTATCGAATATTAAAATAATACGCCTTGTAGAATTGATAAAACAAATCCGCTAAGAAAATATCAATATTAAAAAAGCACCAACTTAGTGCGTTTGCACTTGTTTGGCTTAGTTAAACACATCCAAATTTTATGAATATATTTAACTAGTTGATATATATGGGTATTAAATTTGGCTTGTGGCTTGCTAAAGCTTTGTCATAACAGTTCTTGATTATGGTTTGGAAAGAAAGTTTGCAACATACCGCTTTATCTACAAAACAAATAAACGCGACACCAGAATTGCGTATTTTGTTGATTGATGAAAATCGCCAAAGAGCGGAGTCTTTAACCTCAGCTTTAAATAACTCTCGATACAAAATAAGTCACTTAGCTAATCCTGACATGTCATTGCTAAAGCAAGTTGATCAAATTCAGCCAGATATTATTGTGATTGATATTGAATCTCCGAGTCGAGACATGTTAGAAAGTTTAGGTACCATTTCTCACTACAATCCTAAACCAGTGGTGATGTTTTCTGGTGAAGGGGATACCGACACTATCAATCAGTATATTGAGTCTGGGGTCAGTGCCTATGTAGTGGGTGATTTGCAAACCGAGCGAGTTAAACCAATATTGGATGCTGCCGTTGCACGTTTCCGCGAATTTCAAAAACTAAAAGAAGAGTTAAGTGATACTAAGCAGCAATTAGTTTCCCGTAATCTGATTGATCAAGCTAAACGACTGTTAATGAAAAAAAAGAACCTATCGGAAGACGATGCTTTTAAGGCTATGCGTAATACCGCCATGAATACAGGGCAAAAGTTAGACGATGTAGCAAAAACACTTATCTCTTTACTCAACACTATTTAAGGTATTAGGTCAAAAGTATGATTGAGCCTGAACAAACAGATTTAACCCTAGGGTTTATACCACTAACTGATTCGGCACCATTAATTGTGGCCAAAGAATTAGGTTTTTTTAGCCAGTGGGGACTAAATGTTAGCTTACAGAAACAGAACTCATGGGCAACCTTAAGGGATAAATTACACGCTGGATTGTTAGACGCTACACAAATGTTAGCTCCTATGCCGATAGCCAGCACATTAGGTTTAGGCTGTCCCAAAGTTAAAGTTATTACTCCTTTGGTGCTTAGCCTAAATGGTAACGCCATCACTTTGTCAGAAAAGTTACATCAAGAAATCTTGCAAGAAAATAACATTGCTCATGTGACTTTGCCTCTGGCTGCCTATTTATTGCAAAAAGTTATTAGTGTACGAAAGATGCAAAACCGCCCGAAATTGAAATTTGCCACTGTGTTTCCATATAGCTGTCATTATTATCAGGTTAGAGATTGGTTGGCTTCGGCTAATATTTCTGAAGAAGACTTGGACATTGTGGTTGTGCCTCCTGTAAATATGGTGGCCTTCTTACAAAGTGGTGAAATTGATGGTTGTTGTGTCGGTGGACCTTGGAACGCCAAAGCGGTCAGAGCGGGTATTGGATTAACCGCATTAACATCATTTGATATATGGCAAGATAGTCCTGAAAAAGTATTGGGACTGCTAGCTAGTTTTCAGCAGGCTAATCCGAACACTGTATTAGCATTAACGGCTGCATTAAAACAAGCTTGTATCTGGTTGGAAAATATTCCTAATCGATTTGAGGCTGCACGTCTCTTAAGTTCAGATCAGTATTTGGACGCTTCTGTTGATGTGATTGCACCATCACTAATTGGCAGTTGTTTAACTCATATCTCGTTGCCACCTCGTGCTATTCCTTCATATAATCAGTTTTCCAAATCTAATAATGGCTCAATTAATGTGCCTGAGTATATTCGAGGAGAATGGTTAATCAGCCAAATGGCCAAAGCAGGACAGCTAAAAAATATTGATGTGCCTGCAGATATAGTCAGAGAAGTATTCAGGCCAGATATCTATCAACAAATGCGCCTTAAGCTCGAAGACCAAGCTGTGCAATTCTTTCGTCGCTCGGGTTGATAAAGTTCTGAGGCGGCACCAGTCTGGTGCGACACGCACTTTGTTGGTGTGTGAGTGAGATGTTTTTAGTATCTTTCTTTTTTAACTTGTTGAATTATAGCATTATTATTTTTGGCATTGTTTCTGCTTTCTATCAAATAGTGAAACCTAATCCAAACGCATATTTTGGGTTAACCTAAATAAAAAGTTTAAAAACTATTGCTGCGATTAATTATAGCAGCGCGGCAATGTAGCCCATAATGACTGAGTGTCCTCAGTCATTATGGGTTTTTTTTTAACAATTTTTCCTTTACTGAGTATTACAAATGAGTGTTGATAAATTTAACTTGTTGTCCTTCACCGGCAAAATGAAAACCCTACATTTGTCATGGATGGCATTTTTTATCACTTTTATGGTGTGGTTTAACATGGCGCCACTTAAAGGTGCAATAGTCGATGGTGTAGGTCTTACATTAAGCGAATGGAAAACGTTATTGATCATCAATGTGGCATTGACTATTCCAGCTAGGGTCATTATTGGTGCGCTGACTGATAAGTTTGGTCCTCGTTTAGTGTATTCAAGTTTGTTAGCTATTTGTTCTATTCCTTGTTTTGCCTTTGCTTTAGCGGATAGTTTTACTCAGTTAGTGATTGCCCGGTTTGCATTAGGTTGTATCGGTGCGGGTTTTGTTGTCGGTATTCGAATGGTTAGCGAATGGTTTCCACCAAAAGAACTCGGCACAGCCGAAGGCGTATATGGTGGTTGGGGTAACTTCGGATCGGCCGCTGCCGCCTTTACTTTGCCTACGTTAGCCTTGTTATTTGGTGGTGAAGATGGGTGGCGGTATGCTGTGGCGATTACCGGTCTTATGAGTTTGTTGTTTTCGGTTGTATATTATAAAAACACTAATGACACCCCTAAAGGTTCGACTTATTTTCGTCCTAAAAATTTAGGTGGCTTAGAAGTCACCAGTGTTAAAGATTTTTACTTTTTGTTGATAATGAAAACGCCTATGTATTTGGCTCTCGCTTTACTTAATTGGAAGTTATCGCCACAAGGTGTGTCATTGTTAAGTGAAACTGTGGCTTTAGTGATGTATTTAGGGTTGGCGTTGTTATATGTCTATGACTGCTATGCGACTTATAAAGTAAATAAAGATATTTTTGTGAACCCTGTACCTGAAGCACACCGTTATGAGTTTAAGCAAGTGGCAGTATTGAATATATTGTATTTTGCTACTTTTGGCTCTGAATTAGCCGTAGTGTCTATGTTACCCGCATTTTTCGCTGAAACATTTGAACTTAGTATGGCCACTGCAGGTATGTTGGCTGGCATGTATGCCTTTATGAATTTAATGTCTCGCCCTGGTGGCGGCTGGTTATCAGACAAATTTGGCCGTAAAAAAACTTTGCTCATTTTGACAGCAGGACTTGCCTTAGGGTATTGGTGTTTGAGTCTAATTGATGCAGCTTGGCCGATTTGGTTAGCCGTTGTGGCAGTGATGGCTTGTTCGTTCTTTGTGCAGTCTGGTGAAGGCGCAGTATTTGCTGCAGTCCCCTTAATTAAGCGTCGATTAACCGGTCAAATCGCTGGTATGACAGGTGCTTATGGCAACGTTGGGGCAGTGGTGTATTTGACTGTGTATTCATTGGTTGATACCTCTACTTTCTTTTTAGTCATAGCTTGCACCGCTGTATTAGGCTTTGTCACTTTGCTCTTTATGCAAGAGCCTAAAGGCACTATGACTGAAGTGCGTGAGGACGGTAGTGTTGAATTAATAGAGGTAACCTAGCGGGTTATCTAGAGTGCGTTACCAACGCCGTATTTGACAATAAATCTACAGGATGAAAAGGATAACAATCAACCTGTTATCCTTTTTTATTGGATAATCATTTTTAGTTTGCTGCAACAAAGTGAGTCAAAGTGGAAAAGTTAGAACTAACATTTGGTGGTTTTTCTAGTCAGGGTCTTAAGTCTGAGAATCAAGATGCATTTGCCGCTTATTTACCTTCTGACAACCGCTCAGTGTCGCAAGGTGGTGCTGCCGCCATTGCCGATGGTGTGAGTGTTTGTACCCGTGCTCGAGAAGCAGCTATCACCTGTGTTACGAACTTTATTCAGGACTATTATCAAACTCCAGCAACCTGGACAGTCAAACGTGCAACCGGTCAAGTGTTACGTGGTTTAAATCGATGGTGCCACGGTCAACATGACTATGAACAAGGTGGGCATAGCCAAATGGTGACCACTTTTAGTGGTATGGTGTTTAAGTCAACAACAGGCTTTATTTTACACTGCGGTGATAGCCGTATTAGTCGCTTGCAAAATGGCGAGTTCGAACAACTGACGACTGAGCATGTTTCCCGTCAAGGCGGCAGAAATGTGCTAACTCGCGCTATCGGCATAGAGTCACATCTAGATGTGGACTTCGGCACTGTTGAGCTACAAGTGGGTGACTTGTATATTTTTACCTCTGACGGTGTACATGAATTTTTATCCACTAAAGTATTGCAAAAACTACTGAGTATTGAGGTAGGTAGCTTAGAGAGCATTTCTAAGAATATTGTCGATGCAGCACTAAAAGCGGGCAGTGACGATAACTTAACCTGTTTGTTAGTCAGAGTGAAAGCATTGGCCGATGCTAGTTTAGACGAACATTATCGACAGATTAACCGATTGGCTATGCCACCGGCTTTAGAAGTGGGCATGAAATTAGAAGGCTATAGGGTGCTGCAGACAGTGTTTAATGGCACGCGCAGCAGTTTATACAAGGTCATAAACGAGAAAGATAACAAAGTATACGGTTTGAAAACGCCGTCTCAGTATTTTGCCGATGATCCTGTATATCTAAGTGGTTTTTTACGGGAAGAGTGGGTAGGCCAGCACATTAAACATCACAATGTGATGGGCATATTTAAACGTAGTGAAGATGCTAAGTTTATGTACCACATTTGTGAGTATATCGAGGGGCAAACATTGCGCCAATGGATGCTGGATAATCCACAGCCGAATCTTGAACAAGTACGTAACATTATTAGCCAACTCATTACTGCTTTACGGGTGTTGCAACGTAAAGATATGGTTCATAGGGATGTTAAACCAGAAAATGTGATGATCACCCACCAAGGTGAAGTGAAACTCATCGATTTTGGTACGGTATTGGTCAATGCATTGGCCGAAACAAACTCATTACCTGAAGAACAAATCGCCGTTGGCTCGGTAGATTACATTGCCCCTGAATATCTGCTCACGCAAAAAAGTGATCACCAAAGTGATATGTTTTCATTGGCTGTAGTTATTTACGAAATGTTATGTGGCAAGTTGCCTTTTAAAGCTTTTAAATATCAAGACTACATACCTGCATCTTATACCGAGTGGGAATATCAGGCCATCAGTAAATATCGTACGGACTTACCGCAATGGGTTGATCTGACGTTACGTAAAGCCTTACAACCCAATCCAAAGCAAAGATACCAAGCCTTTTCTGAGTTGTTGGTTGATATGTCTAAACCTAACAAAAGTATGCTCAAGGCTATAGAAAATCAACCCTTGCTAGAACGTGATCCTTTGTTGTTTTATAAAGGAGTATGTGTGATTCAGATGTTAGTGATAGTAAGTTTATTGTTTATAGTTTAAGGCTTGATATATATGAACTGTAATCGAATGGCTTCCGGCATATTATTAATAACACGTGCAGTTAATAGCCTTGCTCACCATAGTAGTAATAGTACATATCAGCACAAGCATTGTGCATTATGCACCATTTTGATAAATCCCAATAACCAATCAAAAAACAATTTAAACTTAAGTTACTGATATTGTTGAATATAAAAGTTGGCACTATAGATGCAAAGTAATATTTGAACATGTTTCATACTAATTTAAAGAATGATCGTTGTTTTATAACTAGAAAGCGTTAAGCGCTCTAAAATTTATTTCGAACTGGTATTTTCACAGTGTTGTGAGATGGCAGTGAGGCAATGCAGCCCGCAAAGATTTTCCGTGTCCTGGAATCTTTGCGGGTTTTTTTTTGGAAAAAATCGGAGTAGGAAATGATTAATATAAAGTTACTAAGTTCGTTGAAGCTTGCTGTTAAATCACTCCGTATGGGCGTGATATCAACAGTGGTGACGGGGGCTGTAATAACTTCAGGCGTATCAGCCAAAGAGTTAGGTTATGCCGAAAAAGAAGAATTGAAATTTGGTTTTATTAAATTAACTGATATGGCACCACTTGCAGTCGCTTATGAAAAAGGCTATTTCGAAGATGAGGGCCTTTATGTGACCCTTGAAGCACAAGCTAACTGGAAAGTATTGCTCGATAGGGTAATTGATGGGCAGCTAGATGGCGCTCATATGTTGGCTGGTCAACCTTTAGGTGCAACCATAGGTTACGGTACTAAAGCAGATATCATTACAGCCTTTAGCATGGACTTAAACGGCAATGCGATCACTGTTTCCAATGACATTTGGAAAGAAATGAAAAAGCATGTTCCTCACGAAGGAGGAAAGCCTGTTCACCCAATCTCAGCAGATTCACTTAAGCCCGTAGTAGACGATTTCAAAAGTAAAGGGAAGGCTTTCAAAATGGGTATGGTATTCCCTGTGTCTACCCACAACTATGAATTACGTTATTGGTTAGCTGCCGGTGGTATTCATCCGGGCTTTTATGCGCCGCATAAAGGTGATACTAGTGGCCAAATTGACGCAGATGCCTTGTTATCTGTTACACCTCCACCACAAATGCCATCCACTATGGAAGCAGGCACGATTAACGGTTATTGCGTAGGTGAGCCTTGGAACCAGCAAGCTGTATTTAAAGGTATTGGTGTGCCAGTCGTAACAGATTACGAAATTTGGAAAGATAACCCTGAAAAAGTGTTTGGTGTAAGCAAGGGGTGGGCTGAACAAAATCCTAATACACATATTCGTGTGGTGAAAGCGATGATCAGAGCTGCTATGTGGTTAGATGAAAACAATAATGCTAACCGTCCAGAAGCAGTGAAAATCCTAGCTAAAAGTCAATATGTTGGTGCGGATTACGATGTGATCGCTAACAGTATGACGGGGACCTTTGAGTACGAGAAAGGTGACAAACGTGCTGTGCCTGACTTCAATGTGTTTTTTCGTTACAACGCGACTTATCCCTTTTATAGCGATGCTATTTGGTACTTGACTCAAATGCGCCGTTGGGGGCAGATCTCGGAGCCTAAAGCCGATTCTTGGTATAAAGATATAGCTAAACAAGTTTACCGTCCTGATATTTATGCTGAAGCTGCTAGGGCTTTAATCGCAGAGGGCAAAGCTAAGGCGGTTGATTTCCCTGAGTTTGCAACAGAAACCGGTTTCAAACCTAGTCAGACACACTTTATAGACAATATTGTGTATGACGGTAGCCAACCTAATGCCTATTTAGAAAAGTTTGCTATTGGTCTTAAGAATGACAGCAAAATCTAATTACCTATGTGAGCAGATGGGGTTATACCCCATCTAGCGTGGAGTGTTTCAAATGAGCAAACAACAAGCGGTTCCTATGATTTTTAACCAAGTTAGACAGATGAACTGGCCAACTCTTAATCAATTTTTGAGTGCTACAGCCCTACCTATTGTAGGAATAGTGGTGTTCCTTGGGTTATGGAGCTTAATGGCAAAGAATATTGATACTTCTTTAGGCAGTTTCCCAGGGCCTGCCGCTGTATGGCAGCAAGCGAATGTCTTAGTAGGGGAACACAATGCGCAGATGGATAAAGCTGATAAGTTTTATGAACGTCAAGATGAGCGCAATGCTGTTCGGGTTGCCAAAGACCCCAGTTACGAGCCTAAAATCAGAAATTTTACTGGTGCGCCGACTTTCTTTGAGCAAATTTGGACCAGTTTATACACCGTGATGGTGGGATTTATTGTGGCTTCATTGTTAGCCATTCCAATAGGGATTTTATGTGGGTTAAGTAAAAATGCTTATACCGCTATTAATCCTTTGATTCAGCTATTCAAGCCAGTATCACCTTTAGCTTGGTTGCCTTTAGTGACTATGGTGGTTAGTGCGGTGTATGTGAGCACCGATCCCATGTTTTCTAAATCATTTATTACCTCAGCCGTAACTGTTTCATTGTGTTGTTTGTGGCCAACTTTAATTAATACTGCTGTTGGTGTGTCTAGTATCGATAAAGACTTACTTAACGTAAGTAAAGTACTGCGTCTTAATGCCTGGTCCCATGTGATGAAGATTGTATTGCCTTCTTCTATACCGGCAATATTTACAGGTCTTCGTTTGTCACTGGGGATTGGCTGGATGGTGCTGATTGCTGCGGAAATGCTCGCGCAGAATCCTGGTCTAGGCAAATTTGTTTGGGATGAATTTCAAAACGGCAGTTCCGAATCTTTAGCCCGTATCATGGTGGCAGTCTTAACTATTGGTGTTATTGGCTTTGCGTTAGACAGGTTAATGTTAGCGCTACAGAGAAAGTTTAGTTGGGACAAGAGTGCGGTATTGCGTTAAGTAACTTGTTTAAGCAGGTCGTAACCAAAGGTATATTTGAGGATAGGATTATGAGTAACAAACATCATTTAGAGTTGACACAAGTAGGGATGGATTTCCCCACACCTAAGGGCCCTTTTAACGCTTTGCAAGACGTTAACTTGCGTATCAATAAAGGTGAATTTATTTCATTGATCGGTCACTCTGGTTGCGGAAAATCGACGGTTTTGAATATTGTCGCTGGTTTATATAAAGCGACTAAAGGTGGGGTGATTTTAGATAACCAAGAAGTCAATGAGCCCGGGCCAGAGCGAGCCGTTGTATTTCAAAATCACTCGTTATTGCCTTGGTTAAGCGCCTATAAAAACGTTGAGTTGGCGGTTAAACAAACTCAAAACGGTCGCTCAAAAAAAGAGATGAAAGAGTGGGTAGAGCATAATCTTGAATTGGTGCATATGAGTCACGCTGCTGACAAATTACCCGCAGAAATTTCAGGTGGTATGAAACAACGGGTGGGTATAGCCAGAGCATTAGCAATGGAACCAAAAGTTTTGCTGATGGATGAACCTTTTGGGGCGCTGGATGCATTAACACGGGCCCATCTGCAGGACTCTGTTATGGAGATCCATGCAAAGTTAGGTAATACCGTGATTATGATTACTCATGATGTGGATGAAGCTGTACTACTTTCAGATCGAATTGTGATGATGACCAACGGCCCTGCGGCGACTATTGGCGAGATTTTGCCAATAGAGTTAGCTAGACCAAGAAATCGTATCGAATTGGCCGATAACCCTCAATACAATCACTATCGTCATGAAGTGCTGAAGTTCTTATACGAAAAACAACGCAAAGTTGAATCTGTTGAAGAACACCGTAAAAAGCAATCTGAACAAAAGTCGGGAGCGACACAAATAAATGTGGCCTAGCCACAAAATCATTCCCAATAACTGATAAACCAAAATTTAATAAAATTAGATACTTGTTTGCAGAATTTATTCTGTGATAAGGGGGGTCTGTGCTTAAAACTAGAGAGAGAACCATGAAAACAATCAAAACCAAAATGAACAAACATGCTATCAGTGTTGCTCTAGCAACGGCACTTATTGGTAGTGCAACTAGTCAGATGGCATTCGCAGAAGGATTTAGTGAAGCCCTAACTTCAGGCAAGGCAAGCGTCAATCTAAACTTGCGTTATGAAAGTGTTGAACAAGATAATGCCGTAGAAGATGCTAGTGCTCTGACATTGCGTACCTTGTTAGCTTATGACACAGCTAGCTACAAAGGGTTTTCAGCCAAAATAGAAATGGAAGACACTCGTATTGTATTAGGTCAAGGTGACTATACCGTTGGGCCAAGCGGTTATAATGTTGGTGAGTATTCGGTTATCGCAGATCCTGAACACACTGAATTAGATCAAGGTTATATTCAGTATAAAAATGATGTTTTTAGTGCAAAGTTAGGTCGCCAAGTGATCACTATGGATGGGCATAGGTTTGTGGGTCATGTTGGTTGGCGTCAAGATAGACAAACCTTTGATGGGTTATCTGCAAAGTATGCTCCTGTAAAGGATTTAACATTGCAATACGCCTATATCACTCAACGTAACCGTATATTTGCACAAGACGCTGATTTAGATGCTAAGGATCATCTTATTAATGCTGCCTATAAAACTACTTATGGCACAGTGACAGGTTATGGTTATTTACTTGAAGTGGATAATGATACCGATAATGCCTTAGATACCTTTGGTGTTAGTTTTGCTGGTAGTACAAAAGCAGCCGAAACTACAATTTTATATCGTGCCGAGTATGCTAGTCAGAGCAGTGAGTCAGCCACGACGGATTTTGATGCTGATTATTTAAACCTTGAGGCAGGAGCTGTGTTAAGTGGTATCACGGCCAAGGTGGGCTATGAAGTCTTGGGTTCTGATCATGGTTTGTTTGGGTTTTCTACACCTTTGGCCACACTCCATAAGTTTAACGGTTGGACAGATCAGTTTTTAGGCACACCTTCACAGGGCTTAGTTGATACTAGCGTCACACTAGCAGGCAAAGCATTGGGCGGCGGATGGACAGCGGTTTATCATAAATTTGATGCTGATGATGCAAATGACACAGTTGACGATTTAGGCAGTGAACTTAACTTATCTTATGTGAAAAAATTCGCAAAGCATTATACCGCTGGTATTAAGTATGCGGCCTATTCTGCGGGTGATATTAATGTAGATACCGATAAACTTTGGGTTTGGGTAAGTGCTAAGTTTTAAGTACATTAAATAATGATAAAAAGGGCAACACTATTAAAAATGTTGCCCCCTTTTTGACTTAGGCAAATTGACCTTTGTTAAAATATTTCATTAGATTGACAAGAAACAGCGTCTTAGGGGGTTTTAGGCTTGCGATTATCTAAACTGAAGCAACCCGTTCCTAAACTAGAAACAACAAGCAGACCGGCCATAATTCCCATGTTTTTAAAAAAGTTTTGTGTTTCGTGAGTGCGTTGTATACCTTCAACTAAACTCCAAAAATCATGCATGTAAATACTGATAACTAAAGTCAATCCAGCTAAGATAAAGGCAGCTAACTTACCTTTGAAACCAATAATAATAGCTAGGCCAGCAACAATTTGGATAATAATAGTAATTGGCAATAAAAATGCAGTAGCGGGTACACTATGATCTAGCATATAGCCCGTCATTGTTTGATAGTTGGTTATTTTCTGTAATCCCGGCAGTATAAAGTAGCTGCCCATCAACAGTCGGCCTAATAACAAACAGGTATTTTCAATTATGCGCATTGGTTATCCTCAAATTTAAGTCATTTTAGTAAAAAATTACATCTATATATTGTTAACATCATGCTTTAAACAAGAGAAAAATACTATGAGCCAACATCACAAAATTAACTATATTGAGATCCCAGTTAAAGCCTTGGCTTCGAGCAAAGCTTTTTTTAAAAAAGTATTTGGTTGGGAATTTGTCGACTACGGTGACGATTATGCCGCAATCACTGGGGCTGGAATTGACGGTGGGCTGTACGTTTCTCAGAACAGCGTGTCAGTGGATAAAGGCAGTGTACTAGTAGTGTTGTACAGTGATGATTTAGTTAAAAGCCAAGCTGCCATTGAGTCGGCAGGTGGCACAATAAAAATTCCCACTTTTGAATTCCCCGGTGGCCATAGGTTTCATTTTTGTGACGGAAACGAAAACGAATATGCAATCTGGAGTGATAAGTAGCCGCAAGGTACTTATCACCTAATTAAAGCAAACACGAGACAGCTAAGTCTTAGCCAGAAAAACCACTATCTTCTGGCATGTTTTTACCTTCAGCAGCTTGTCGAGCAAGCTGATCGCAAGCTTCATTTTCAGGGTGTCCAGAGTGGCCTTTAACCCAGAACCAACTGACCTTATGTTTCGCGACTTGTTCATCTAAACGTTTCCATAAATCGACATTTTTTACTGGTTTTTTATCTGCAGTACGCCAGCCATTTTTACGCCAATTTTTAATCCATTGATTGATCCCATTTTTAACGTACTGGCTATCTGTGGTTAAATTTACAGAACATTCTTCATTTAAAGTTGCGAGTGCCTCGATAGTGGCCAACAACTCCATTCTATTGTTAGTGGTATGTTTAAACCCTTGGCTTAGTTCTTTGCGATGTTTATCAAAAATCATCACAGCACCATAACCACCTGGACCAGGGTTGCCAAGGCAAGAACCATCGGTATAAATTTCTACTTGTTTCATATGAACCTAATTTAGTGGATAAATGTCAGGAATTTTTAATTTAGCGCAGTATAATGACCAAGATTGTTAATGCCACAAAATTCTAAAAAGTAAGTTATAAAAAATAGCTTATATAAAGAGTGTGAAATGAAGAGTGTGAAATGCGCCAAATTATATTAGATACCGAAACCACTGGATTAGATCCTAAACAGGGACACCGCATCATTGAGATAGGGTGTGTGGAAATGATCAACCGTCGACTTACGGGGAATACCTTCCATGTTTACATTAATCCACAGCGCCTAGTCGAACAAGAAGCGATAGGAGTTCATGGTATCACCAATGAATATTTGGCAGACAAGCCAGTATTTAGCACTATCGCTAAAGAATTCATTGATTTTATTTATGGTGCTCAGTTGGTGATCCACAACGCACCATTTGATATCGGTTTTATGGATCATGAGTTTAATAGGTTGTCAGGTTTGGCGGTTAAAGAGTCTGCCAAGATGTGTACTGTGCTCGACACTTTAGATTTGGCAAGACAGATCCACCCCGGACAAAAGAATAACCTTGATGCTTTGTGCAGGCGTTATGGCATTGATAACTCCCATCGAGAGAAACACGGCGCGTTGTTAGATGCCGAGATATTGGCCGATGTGTATCTAATGATGACAGGTGGCCAAACTGACCTGAATTTAAGTGGTAAGGCTAGCAGCGAAGGTGGCGTGCAAATAGAAGCTATCCGCCGACTGTCTACAGACAGAAAACCGTTAAAGGTTGTTATGGCAACGGCCGATGAGTTAGAACAGCATGAAAGTCGCTTAGATATAGTGGCTGAAAAAGGTGGCGCCTGTATATGGCGTGAATAGTGACAAATAGTGATAAAATAGTGAGTTGAGTAAACATGTCAAAACAGGTCGTATCAGCTCTTATTTTATGGCTGTTTGCATACATAAGCTTGTCAGTACAAGCAATTCCCCAAAGTACGCAAGACAGCGCACCGTCTTCAAATGACCAAGATATCAGTGAAGGTGAAGGCTCGCCCCTTACACAATTAGGGACTGAATATCAAAATGGTATCGAGTTACTGCAAAATCGATTTAGAATCGATTACGAAGTAGACGAGATAACTATGATTTTTTTCCGTAAATTCGGTTCTGCTCCGATAGTTTTAGTGCGCCCTGATGGTACTAAAATATTTCAATCCAGCGCCGATGGTGAAAACGTTTTTTGGTTTGATAGCGCCACATACGACATGATCAGTATTAAAAATCCAAAGCCAGGGCCTTGGCAAGCAGTAGGGCAGATTACACCTGAAAGCCGAGTTATGGTGATAAGTGATTTAGCATTACATGCTGACCCTTTACCCAAAATTATATTTTCTGGTGAAATCCTTAAACAAACTGCCTACCTAACCAATAATGGTATTCCGATTGATTACACTGCATTCAGGGATGTAGTTGAATTGGCCATCTCATTGTCTAGTACCAACAATCCTAATTTTAATAACTTTGGTGCTAACACCGAAATTGTGGCGTTTTTTGAAGACAACGGCAAAGGTATGGACGAGAGGCCCTTAGATGGAATATTTACTGGGCAATTTAACCTTGCTATAGCCGATGGCGAATGGATCCCTACCTTTACAGTCTCAACGCCTATGTTTACCCGTGAGCAAGTTGACCCAAATATAATGCTTTTGGCTAATCCCATTAAAGTGGACATCGATCTTGATGGGGGAGGTGATGGTTACCACAAACTCACAATCGATGCGCAGCGTGAATATGTGGATATGTCCACATTATTGATTGATGGAAAAGTACGTTTTCCAAATGGCGATATTCAAAATTTCTCTATTACAGAGATGTCAGCAGATGTCCGCGAATACTTAATTGTTAATTACGAATATGGTGTATATCGCGTTAAATTAACTGCTTATGGAAACACTATTGAAGGTAGAGAGTTTATTTTGGACGTGCCGGAGTTCAGTTTTCTAACTGAAGAACCTGAACCTGTTGTTGTGCCTGCAGATATTGGGGGCGATGCAACTCTAATAGATAATACAACTGAAAAAAGTGCAATGCCTGTGCAAACAATACCCATGGCAGAAGAAAAAATGTCAACCTCAACCTTAGTTTCATTAATTGTGGGTATTAACCTGTTTATCTTGCTAGTAGGAGGTGCCGCGATTTGGTGGCTAACCTTGGACAAAAAGCCTGACTTTAAATTAAAGAAAAAAACTAAAACGCCAATTGCTGCAAAAGGTACTGAAAAAGATATCGAAAAAGTTGGATTTTTTGCAAAAATCTTTAAACGTAAATCTAAAGAACTGGCCACGGATAAGAAACCTAAGAAAGAATCTGACTCTGACTCTGAATTTATGGACTTGACCATCCCTAAGGAATGAATTTTTGCTTGCATATTCAACAAATTGTTCAATACTGCAGCAATCGATACTTTTAACTGAATTTCGTGTTAAAAAGCTATTGACTAGTATGTGGTGAACCCGTATTATCTGCGCCGCGGTTGAGGAGGGATATCCTTTATTCCTTATCTAACTGCTTGATAATATTAAAGATTGTGGAGTGGTAGTTCAGTTGGTTAGAATACCGGCCTGTCACGCCGGGGGTCGCGAGTTCGAGTCTCGTCCACTCCGCCAACTTTGATTTTGTCTAATTTACTGAATGTTTAGTGTGTCGTAAATCCTTCAAGATTTATTTCACTTAAATTGAAAGTAAATGTTTTGATTACGGCTGGAGTGGTAGTTCAGTTGGTTAGAATACCGGCCTGTCACGCCGGGGGTCGCGAGTTCGAGTCTCGTCCACTCCGCCAACATCAAAACAAAATACAATTTATATGCGGAGTGGTAGTTCAGTTGGTTAGAATACCGGCCTGTCACGCCGGGGGTCGCGAGTTCGAGTCTCGTCCACTCCGCCATTAAATTGTTAGTTAGTCTCTTCTTAGGTAAATTCTCTTTTAAATTCTATTAACACTACGTTATCTGCTTATGGTTTGATAAGCTTGTGTTATAGCTATGTTCCTTATTTATATGATGCCTATACCCATGTCGCCATCCTCTGAGATTTAATTCCTATGTTTTTGTTGTTCCTTTATATTTTTATTGCCTTAGGTTTTTCGTTTATTTGTTCTATAGCAGAAGCGGTAATCCTCAGCATTTCCTCGGCGTATATTTCTGTGTTGGTGAAAAGTGGTCATCCTTCTGGGGCGTTATTGAAAAAACAAGTCAGTGATATTAACCGCCCCCTTGCCGCTATTTTAAGCTTAAATACCATTGCCCATACTATGGGAGCTGCCGGTGCTGGGGCTCAGGCCGCTGTGGTCTTTGGTGATGCCTATCTAGGTATTGCTTCAGCTGTGTTAACTTTATTGATTTTGGTTTTCTCAGAAATTATTCCTAAAACCCTTGGGGCAACCTATTGGCGTAAGCTCGCTCCAGCGACAGCCTATTTTTTAAAATATTTAATCATTATATTGTGGCCCTTAGTTCAAATGGCGCAAAAGATGACATCTAGAATGCATGACGAATCGCCCCTTATTGGTTTAAATAGAGATGAACTATCCGCGATGACTGCATTGTCTTTTGAGGAAGGCCAAATTGCCGCTCGCGAGGCAACTGTGATGCAGAACTTACTCAGTTTAAAACATCTTAAAGTACGTCAAGCTATGACCCACAGAACAGTGGTGTTTTCGTTACCTGATACCATGACAGTTGCGGAATTTCTCGATAAACACGCTGAAGTGTCATTTTCACGGATCCCTATCTATGAAGATGGCGATCCAGAAAAAATTAGCGGCTATGTATTAAAGTCAGATTTATTGTTGGCCTATGCTCGTGGCAATACTGCCAGAGCGCTGAAGACTTACCAAAAGGATATGGTGACCATTTTAAGTAGTATGTCGTTAGCCAAGGCATTTGCCCCTTTGCATTCACAACGAGGAAACATGTTACTAATTGTAGATGAATATGGTGGATTAGAGGGAGTGTTAACCGTTGAGGATCTAGTTGAGAGTTTATTTGGTATTGATATCATTGATGAAAGTGACCAAGTAGTCAGCATGCGAAAACTAGCACGAATAATGGCTAAAAGACGGGAAAAGAAACGTTTACGCAAGTATGAAAAACCAAACCGTTAACATGCATATTAGGGAAATGAGCGGATTATGAGTGAGTTACTTAGATGTACCAATCTAACTAAAGAATACAGTGATGGAGAAAATACAGTTAAGGTGCTCAAAAGCGTCAATTTTTCTATTAATAAGGCTGAACAAGTTGC
Source organism: Paraglaciecola arctica BSs20135 (assembly GCF_000314995.1). Classification (GTDB taxonomy): domain Bacteria; phylum Pseudomonadota; class Gammaproteobacteria; order Enterobacterales; family Alteromonadaceae; genus Paraglaciecola; species Paraglaciecola arctica. The sequence goes on from NZ_BAEO01000052.1 coordinate 24,894, forward strand.
TATTGTGGGGAGTTCAGGCTCTGGGAAAAGTACCTTATTACATTTATTAGGGGCTTTAGATAAACCTACATCAGGGCAAGTATCCTTTGAACAACAAGATATATTTGCATTTAACAGTAACCAACAAGCAAAATTTCGCAATCAATCCCTTGGGTTTGTTTATCAATTTCATCATTTATTGCCAGAATTTAGTGCTTTAGAAAATGTAGCTATGCCGTTATTGATTGCAAAAAAGCCAGTCAAACAAGCTAATGAGATGGCCATGGCCATGTTAGATAAGGTTGGTTTGTCCCATAGATCCCATCATAAACCTGCTGAATTATCTGGTGGTGAGCGACAACGTGTAGCTATTGCCAGAGCCTTGGTAACTCAACCCAAATTAATATTAGCAGACGAACCTACAGGCAACTTAGATCAAAAAACTGGTGAAAGTATTTATCAGTTACTCAGTGATCTACGTGAACAAATGCATACCAGTTTTGTGGTTGTAACCCATGATACTCAATTGGCAAAAAGATTAGATCGCTCTTTGAATTTAGTCGACGGCTGTTTAACTGATGCAACACCTCAATCTTTGGCGAGTACAATATAGTGCATTTAGCTTGGATATTGGCGTGGCGTTTTCGCACCAACAAACGCCAAAATGGCTTTATATCGTTTATTTCCGCTTCATCGACATTTGGTATTGGCTTAGGTTGTTTTGTGCTGATTTTGTTGTTATCAGTAATGAATGGTTTTGAGAAAGAGTTAAAAGACCGTTTATTGTCTGTTATTCCACATGCTGAGTTTAAATCAGTGTATGCAAGCGGCATTGAAAACTGGCCCGCAGAAGTTGAGGCATTAAAACTCCACCCCGAAGTCACTTTCGTCGAACCCTACGTAAACGCGACCGGTATGTTGCAAAAAGGCAATAAAATGAAGGCGGTTGAAATGACCGCTTTAGAACCTCTTTACGCCGCTGATGGAGTCATCCCCAGTTTAGTAACTAGCCAACAGTGGCTACAATTTCAAACTGACGAAAACGCTACAATGTTAGGCATAGGACTTATGCAAAAATTGGACTTGGTAGTGGGTGATAAAGTGCAGATTTTATTGCCGCAGTTATCAGAAGATTTGAGTTTAAGTGCGCCAAAAACATTACGTCTCAATATTATTGCTAGTTTAGATATGGGCGGAGAATTGAGTAATCATATTGGCTTTATGCATATGTCATTAGCCGCGCAGACACAAAATATCCACCATGGTGCACAGGGAATACGTTTAAGGTATCGGGATGCTTTTGCCGCCCCTAAATTAACCCGTGAAATTGGATATAAATTGACACCTGAAGTGTATATGTCGGATTGGACTATTAAGGATGGTAATTTATATCAAGATATTCAGCTGGTAAGGGCAGTGGTTTATATTGCATTAAGTTTGGTGATCGCCGTGGCATGTTTCAATATCGTGTCTACATTGGTGATGGCAGTAAACGAAAAACAAAGCGAAATTGCCATGCTTAAAAGTATGGGCGCAAAGAATAGCCTGATTATTTTAGTTTTTATGTTGCAAGGTAGCTTTAATGGTCTGATTGGTACAATAGTCGGGGTGACATTAGGTATTTTGATGGCAACTAACTTAGCTGCTGTAGCGCGTTTTATTGAAGATTTATTGGGTGTGCAATTTTTATCAGGCGATGTTTATTTTATTGATTTTTTACCCTCAGAATTAAACTGGAATGAAGTCTACATCACTGCACTGATCGCTATAATACTGAGTGTTTTGGCCACGCTTTATCCAGCAATAAAAGCAGCAAAAATTAATCCTGCTAAAGTGCTGGGACACTGAACATAGGGGAGGCTGATATGAAGAAAAATACAATTAACGTAACAAACTTGCAGGTGACAGATCAAAAAGACTGGGCTGCAGGTGTGCCTGCTGTCATCTCGGCATATAAAAATATAAGCACTAAAGTAGGGCCATTTAAAGGGACTAAATTACTTACGCAACTTAACCAAATTGAAGGTTTTGATTGCCCCGGTTGCGCATGGCCTGATCCATTATTAAAACGTTCAACCTTTGAATTTTGTGAAAACGGCGCAAAAGCTGTCGCCGATGAAGCCACATTAAAGCGGGCAACCTTTAAATTTTTTGCTAAATATAGTATCGATGATTTAAAACAAAAGTCTGACCGTTGGTTAAATGATCAAGGACGTTTAGTCGAGCCTTTGTTTTTGGCTGAAGGAAGTGATCATTACCAACCCATTAGCTGGTCGGACGCTTTGAGCATGATCGCCAAAGGGCTAAATAAACTGGATTCGCCAAACCAAGCGGCATTTTATACTTCCGGCCGCACCAGCAACGAGGCCGCTTTTTTATACCAATTATTGGTTCGTCAATTTGGTACTAATAATCTACCCGATTGTTCAAATATGTGTCATGAATCTAGTGGCGTGGGGTTAACCGAAACCATAGGTATAGGCAAAGGTAGCGTTTCTCTAGATGATTTAGAAAATAGCGAAGCCATTTTTATCTTTGGGCAAAATCCAGGTTCAAACCACCCACGAATGCTAAGTTCGTTGCAAGCAGCCAAACGTCAAGGTGCTAAGATTGTTGCAATTAATCCGTTGGATGAAACAGGTTTAAAACGTTTCAAAAATCCACAAGAAATTGAAGGTGTCATTGGCGCTGGTACAGCATTGCGGGACTTGTATTTACCGGTGAAAATTAACGGTGATGTGCCTTTATTAAAAGGTTTATGCAAAGCCTTAATTGAAAGAGATGACGCAGGGCAAGCCGTTTTGGATAAAGAGTTTATTGCAAAATATTGCTACGGTTTTGAGGCCTTTAAACAGAACATCTTAGCCACTTCTTGGGTTGATATTGAGCAGCATAGTGGATTAACTCAAATTCAAATTAATCAAGCTGCTGATATTGCTTGTGCCTCGAAAAAAACTATCTGTTGCTGGGCTATGGGAATGACCCAACACAAAAATGCTGTGGCTAATATCCAGCTGATGACCAACTTTTTAATGTTACAAGGTAACTTGGGCAAACCTAGAGCGGGTGTTTGTCCGGTGCGTGGTCACAGTAATGTGCAAGGTGATCGCACTATGGGAATTTGGGAGAAACCCTCTGACTCTTTCTTAGATGCTTTGCAGCAGACTTATAATTTTGCTGTGCCTAGAGAACATGGTTATGACGCAGTAGAAAGTGTCGAGGCGATGGCACAAGGGAAAGTAAAATTGTTGTTTGCTTTAGGCGGTAACTTTTATCGTGCTATGCCTGATCATGGGGCAACAAAACAAGCCTTAGCCAAGTGTGAATTAACGGTTCAAGTTTCAACTAAGTTAAATCAATCACATCTGTACACGGGCAAAAGCGCATTGATCCTCCCAGCCTTAGGGCGTACTGAAATTGATCGGCAATTATCGGGAATTCAAATTGTTACCGTCGAAAATTCTATGGGAGTGGTACAAACTTCTCACGGTAAAATACCCCCAGCCTCTGACCTCTTAAAGAGTGAGGTAGCCATTGTAGCCGATTTAGCCACTATGGCTCTACCCGAAAGCCATATCAATTGGCAACAAATGAAAAATGATTATCGTTTAATTCGAGATGGTATCGCCCAAGTTATCCCTGGTTTTGAGAATTTTAATCAACGTATTGAGGAACTTGGCGAATTTGAATTGCCTAATGATGTAAGAGACCAACGTAAGTTTGTCACTGCCACTGGCAAAGCCAATTTTGTTGTCCATGATATCGAGTCTATTCATGTACCAGAAGGCTGTTTAATAATGATGACTATTCGCAGTCATGATCAGTTTAATACCACAGTGTATTCCAACAATGACAGATATCGTGGTATTCATGGCAGCCGCCGAATTGTTTTTGTGAATATTGATGATCTAGAGGATTTAGGCTTACAAACAGGTCAACAAGTGGATATTCACAGTCATTGGCCGAATGAAAAGATAAAAACCAGAACCGTAGAAGATTTTACTCTAGTTCAATTTGATATTCCGCGAGGATGCGCTGCCGCTTATTACCCAGAAACCAATGATTTGATCCCCCTTAGCAGTGTCGCCGATAAAAGTAATACACCCGCGTATAAATCTGTGGTGATCAGTTTGCATGTTTCAGATAGTAAAATTTAAAAGCTAAACAATTTTGAACCACAGAGATCACAGAGCGCTTCGCTACACAGAGAAACAGATAATTAAGGTCATGATTTCTTTTCCTCTGTGCTCTCTGTGGTTAATCGCTTTTAGTTTTTCAGCTTTAAGAATCTGCGCGACCCATAAATTTGCTTTCTGCTGTATTAACTTTGATCTTTTCGCCTGTGGCAATGTACTCAGGTACTTGCACTACTAGCCCCGTAGATAATGTAGCGGGTTTAGTGCGAGCACTGGCCGACGCACCTTTAATAGAAGGGTCGGTTTCTGTTATCAACAACTCTACAGAAGCGGGCAGTTCCACGCCTACTGGTTTTCCTTCGACTAATAAAATTTGCAGGCCTTTAGTATCTTCGGTGATAAATGGTAGTTCATCACTTATGGTTTCTGTGTTTAAAGGGTAAGAAGAATAGTCTTCATCATCCATAAAGACATATTCGTCGCCATCAACATAGGAAAAAGTGACTTTATTACGGTTGAAATCAACTAAATTGAGCACTTCATCGGCTTTAAAACTTTCATCAGCTTTAGCGCCTGTGCCCACTTCATACAAACGCATTCTATATAAACTAGCACCAGCACGACCGCTGGGTGTCATTTTATTAATGTCTTTAACAATATAAGTTTTGCCATTATGTTCAACGGCTGCATTTTTTTTAATTTCACTGGCTTTTGGCATAGTAGAGATCCTTTATAATTTTGTCGCAAAAAATACCATGAAAACAAAAATAGGCAAAGGAAGTTGTGCCTTACGTCAAACTTTTCACTCGTTAGTTGTGAAGCTTTTTGGCATAATCTCGCCCTACGGTTTTACATCCTCATTATTCATTAAGGCGCTATGTCTAAAACATCCTATTTGTTTGCTGCCGATGGCAAGTTATCTGAGGCTATCGACGGGTTTGTGCCGCGCCAAGCACAAACTGATATGGCGGTAGCTGTTGAAAATACCATCAAAAACAAGACGTCGCTTATTGTCGAAGCGGGAACAGGCACAGGTAAAACCTTTGCATACTTAGCTCCTGCATTATTATCAGAGAGAAAAACTATTGTCTCGACGGGCACTAAAAACCTGCAGGAACAACTTTTTCATCGTGACTTACCACTGATTAAAAAAGCGTTAGGCTCCAATAGCAAAACTGCATTGTTAAAAGGTCGGGCTAACTATTTGTGTCTGCATCGGTTAAGGCAACACGGTGGCAATAGCACATTAATTGATAGACAAACCTTGACTGAACTCACGCAAGTAAGGGAGTGGGCGTCTAGTACTAAAACAGGTGATATGGGCGATATGAGGTCGTTGGCAGAAGACGCTAAAGTGTTGCCTTTTGTCACTTCTACTGCGGATAATTGTTTGGGTAAAGATTGCCCTGATTACGAAGATTGCTACATGGTCAAAGCCCGCCGTAAAGCATTGGATGCCGATGTGGTGGTGGTTAACCACCATTTGTTTTTTGCGGATATGGCGCTTAAGGATACCGGCTTTGGTGAACTGATACCCGACGCGGATTTAGTGGTATTTGACGAAGCTCATCAAATACCTGATATAGCCAGTGAGTATTTTGGTGAGACGTTTTCAAGTAGGCAAATGCAGGATATAAGCCGCGACGTTGAAGTGGTGTATCGCACTGTGCTCAAAGACGCTAAACAATTACAAACTGCCGGTGAGAAATGCAAAATGATTGCCGCGGATTTACGGATTTTATTCCCCGAAAACCCCTCCAAAGGGAATTGGCGTCAAATGTTGACTCGAGACGACGTAAAAACTCAAATCAGTAAGTTAACTGACAGTCTGAACGTGTTGTATGAGGTACTCAAATTACATGTTGGTCGTGACAAAGATCTCGATAGTATTCTTGAACGAGTGTCAGAGGCAAGAGGCAAGTTAGCGCGCTTAACTGATACTACACAATTAGGCGTGAGTCTTTGGTACGAAACCACTATGCGACATATAGTGCTGCATTTGACTCCGCTAAGTATTGCCCAAAAATTTGCAGATTTTATAGCTGAGCCTAAACGTAGTTGGGTATTTACCTCTGCTACCTTAATGGTAGACGGTGCTTTTAATCATTTTCAAAAGCAAATGGGTTTAGACAATGCCACCACTTTGTCCCTAGACAGTCCATTTGATTACCCTAATCAAGCGATGTTATGTGTGCCACGTTTTTTGCCAGAGCCAAACGCCCGTGAAATGCGCGCCACCTTGTTAGATATATCGATCAAATTGGTTAAAGCCAGTCGAGGCCGCTGCTTTTTGTTATTTACTAGTCATGCCACACTGAATGCCATTGCCGGTTTGTTAGAAGATAAAATCGATAATCCTATTTTGGTTCAGGGATCTACCACTAAGCGCGCCTTATTAGAACGATATATAGAGAATAAAGATGCAGTGCTGTTGGGCACAGGTGCATTTTGGGAAGGTGTAGATGTCCGAGGCGATGATTTGACTTGTGTGTTAATAGATAAGTTACCTTTTGCCTCACCAGACGATCCGTTATTGCAAGCCAGAATTGAAGATTGCCGAAAAGGTGGTGGTAACCCTTTTGCTCAGTTGCAAATTCCTCAAGCTGCTATTGCATTAAAACAAGGGGCAGGGCGCTTGATCCGTGACGAAACAGATAAAGGCGTGTTGGTTATCTGTGATAACCGATTGGTTACTAAAGATTATGGCAAAATTTTTATGGGTAGTTTACCTGATATGCATCGCACCCGAGACCTACAAAAAGCATTGGATTTTTTACACGACATTCACAGCGACAAAGAAGAAATAGAGACTCAATCATGAATATTTTAGTAATCGATACTGCCACTGAGGCTTGTTCAGTGGCCCTTGAAGTCAACGAACAAGTGTTTCACCGCTTTGAAGTTTGTCCACAACAACACAGTCAACGTATCTTACCAATGATTGATGAAGTATTGAAAGAGGCCAAAGTGACACTGCAAGATTTGGATTATCTCGCTTTTGGTCGTGGTCCAGGCAGTTTTACTGGGGTGCGTATTGCCACTGGCGTATTGCAGGGGTTAGCCTTGGGTACTGGCCATAAAGTGGTAGGTATCTCAACTTTAGCCGCTATGGCACAGCAAGCTTATGAGCAAAATCGAAGTGAGCAAGTGACTGCTGCAATTGATGCACGTATGTCTGAAGTGTATTTTGGCCAGTATAAACTTGAACAAAATGTTATGACACTGATAGGTGTGGAACAAGTGGTGCCTCCAGAGGAAGGGGCAGAGTTACTCACTAATTGTCCTAAAATGACAGGAGTTGGCACTGGTTGGCAAGCATACCCAGATTTAAATGCTGCAGCCAAAATTGAGGTGTTAGCTGACATTTTATATCCCAATGCATTGTATATGTTACCTCTTGCCAAGTCTTTAATTGCTAATGGTCAGGCTGTTGACGTGGAAGAAATTCAGCCCGTATATTTACGCGACAAAGTAACCTGGAAAAAACTTCCTGGACGAGAGTAACAATCTGGAACAATTCTTGTATCTTAATAAAGGTTTAAAGGTTTGTTAATCGTGGTTTCTGCTGATTAGGATAAATACTTGAGTATTGAGTCACTAACTTTATTAAAAGCATCTGATATTGCCCGTTCTTCTCGGGACAAACCTCGTGGGATTAAGACTGAAAAGAGTCAAGACGATAATCCGCAGAATGCACAAGTTTCAATTATTCGTAGTGGTGACAGTGAAACCTTTGAAAAAGCCGCTTCTTTTAATCAACAAACTGACAGTCTTTCAAGCAAAAGTTTAAATGAAAAATCTGCTATCGCCGCTTACCAAAGTGTGGCTAAAGAGCAGCAACGCCAAGGTATTCAAATGTTGTTGGGGGTGGATACCTTCGTTTGATCTATTGGTTATATAAATAGATATCAAAATAACGTTAAAATTCAGTGGCTGTTCAGTTACTATAAATACAATTGCAGTTAAACATTCCCTGTTTGATCTATCTGAGGATAATTATGAAAATTCATATAAGCGCGTTGTTGGTTGCCATCTTTTTGGCTGGTTGCTCTACATTTCCAGAGAAGCTTAGGCTTGAAGATACCTCGCAGTTAGTCAATTATGAGGATGCCGCTGCAAAGGCTGAGCAAGTTAAAGGCAAGATGTTGCGCTGGGGTGGCATTATCGCAAAAGTTGAAAACAAAGCTGATTCTACGGTTTTTGAAATAGTTTCTTATCCATTGACAAGTTATGGCCGTCCAAGATCAAATGAGGAAAGTTTGGGGCGTTTTCGCATTAGTGTTAACGGCTTTATGGATCCTATGGTCTATCAAGTTGGGCGTTTGATGACTTTCACCGGACAACTAAATGGATTGGAAAAGGGATTGGTTGGTGAACATGAATATGTGTATCCGTCAGCAACAGTCAAGGGCTATTATTTGTGGAAAAACGTACAACGTATTAATGTTAGAGGTGTACATGTATGGCCTGACCAAAACTGGTATGGACATTATCCGCACTCCTACCGTAGAAATTCATTTATTCGCAGCTCAGGTGAAAACCGCAGTCATGGGGTAAAGTCAACCCGGCCAAGTGGTGTAACCACTTATCCAAAAGCTTTAAAAACTCAAAGAGTAGAAAAGTAGCGCAACTACGGGCCCCTTATGTTGTTCTCTAAACGACTCAATTGACTATAGTACAAACAGATGATTTTTATGTTTGGTATGGCCTTTCTAAAGCGAGGAACGTGATGAGGCCAGGTCAAAAAGCACAAGATATAGAAAGGGAGCGTCAAGTTCAAAAAACGAGAGAAATAGTCCCAAACTTTTTTATCGCTAATAAATGGATTATAATTAATGGGTAACTTCCTGCCGTAAGCGGCAGGGTTTTTACTAAATGGCGGCAAGAAATTGCCGCTTTTTTGTGTTTGAAAAAGGAAAATAAGTGCAACAATCCCTTGAATTCCCTCTTGCCAATATCACCCTTCGTGGCATCGGTTACGGTGATCCTTCTAAGCCAATGATTTTGGCGTTGCATGGTTGGTTAGACAACGCCGCAAGCTTTCAACCTATTGCTGAATATCTTAGTGACTATTATATTGTGGCTTTGGATATTACTGGTCATGGATTGTCTTCCCATAGAAGTAATGGTGCTCATTACCATCTAATTGACTTTCCTTATGATTTACATGAATTGGTTGAGTCACAAGGTTGGCAGTCATTTATATTAATGGGGCATTCTATGGGGGGCATCATTGCCACTATTTATGCGAGTTGTTTTCCTGAACATGTCAGTAAACTCATTTCAATTGAGTCTTTCGGTCCCATGACCAAAGATACACAAAGTAGTCCGTCTCAGCTTAGGGATTCTATTCTAAGTAGATTAAAAGCTCAGCGAAGTGAAGCCAAACACCCCAGAAGTATTGAACGAACTGTCGAAGCCAGAACCATGGTAGGTGATATAAAATCAGAATCAGCTAGGTTGTTGATCACTCGTAATATCCGTGAAGAAAATGAACAATTATTTTTTACCACAGATAGACGTTTACGCACTTTTTCATCCCTTAGAATGACGGAACCACAAGCTGAAGCGTTTATACGTAATATTAAATGTCCTACGTTAGTCATAATGGGAACGCAGGGATACGACTCAATGCGAACCATTTTAAAGAATAGATTGGACTGGGTTGAAGATCTCATTATGGTTGAATGTGAGGGGTTTCATCATTTACATATGGACAATCCTCAACCAGTTGCCAAAGAAATCGTAGGTTTTTTAAGCTAAGTTCAAACTGGTCTTAGTTGTTAATCATTTGTTGATTTATCTTTGCGAAAGGTTTAGGTAGAATCCGCCCCCTGTTTAACATTCTATTAGTATAATAAGTTAGCTTTTGCTCCTTTAATAGAGTGAAAGCTTGAAGTCTAAAGCCTGGAGGCACAGTGGAAAGAATTTGGTTAAAAAATTATGACTCTAAGGTTCCTGCTGATATCGATCCTGATCGTTATTCATCTATTGTGGACATTTTTGAACAATCTGTAGAAAAATATTCATCTAATGTCAGTTATATCAATATGGGTAAAAGTATTACTTTTGCAGAGTTAGACGGGCTTTCTCGTGATTTCGCAGCCTATTTACAAAACTCAGGGTTAAAGAAAGGTGATGCGGTGGCCATTATGATGCCTAACCTAATCCAATACCCTGTGGCATTGTTTGGAATACTTCGCGCTGGTATGACAGTGGTGAATGTTAATCCTTTATATACCGCCAGAGAGTTACAGCATCAATTATCTGACTCAAATACCAAAGCTATTGTGATTGTTGAAAACTTTGCCTGTACTTTGGCTGATGTGATTAAGGATACCGCAGTAGAGACTGTGTTATTAACTTCACTTGGGGACATGTTATCGCCCGTTAAAAAAATTCTGACAAATTTTGTAGTGAAACACATTAAGAAAATGGTCCCAGCTTTCGATTTACCTAATGCGGGAATGTTTTTAACGGCTCTTAAAGAAGGTCATAGTCAGTCTTACCAGCGTCCAGAAGTGACGGGAGAAGATTTAGCGTTTTTACAATATACAGGCGGGACCACAGGTGTTTCTAAAGGGGCGATGTTGACCCACCGAAATATTGTGGCGAATTTGGAACAAACGTCAACTATTCTAGAAACCGTAGTTGATCCGGGTAAAGAGTTAGTGGTCACCGCTTTACCGCTTTACCATATTTTTGCTTTGCAAGCTAATTGCCTGACGTTTATCAAATTTGGTTGTCCAAACTTATTGATCACAAACCCTCGTGATATGCCAAGTTTTGTTGCTGAGTTGGCTAAGTATCCAGTCACTGTCATTACTGGTGTAAATACCTTATTTAATGGGTTACTTAACACTCCAGGTTTTTCTGACGTAGATTTCCGTAAAATTAAATTTTCGTTAGGGGGCGGTGCAGCGGTGCAGCGCCCCGTCGCTGAGCGTTGGAAAAAAACAACTGGGCACGTGTTACTAGAGGGTTATGGATTAACTGAATGTTGTCCTGTTGTGACAGTTAATCCGCCAGAGCTTAAAGCATATAAAGGCTCTATTGGCATGCCTGTACCTTCGACTGATATAAAATTAGTAGACGAAGAAGGTAATGAAGTCGCCATGGGTGAAGCGGGGGAAATGTTGGTTAAAGGCCCTCAGGTGATGAAAGGGTATCTTAATCGTCCTGAAGCAACCGAAGAAATGATTGTTGACGGTTGGTTAGCCACAGGTGATATAGCAACATACGATCAAGATGGTTACTTTTATATTGTTGACCGCAAAAAAGATATGATTTTAGTTTCGGGCTTTAATGTATTTCCAAATGAAATTGAGGAAGTAGCCGCCATGCATGAAGATGTCGTAGAGGCCGCTGCTGTAGGTGTGCCCCACGAGGTCTCCGGTGAAATTGTTAAGTTAGTGGCAGTGCGTAAAAATCCAGAGTTATCGGAGCAAGATTTGATAGATCATTGTCGTATTCACTTAACTGGTTATAAAGTACCTAAAAAAGTTGAGTTTACAGACGAGCTTCCTAAAAGTAATGTTGGTAAGATACTGCGTAGAGAATTAAGAGACAAATAGCCTAACTGTTTTACACTTATGTAAAAGCCGGCGCTAGCCGGTTTTTTTATGGGTCTTGTGACCACTAATTTGGAAATCCATGCAATACAATTTTATTACCAGTAATCAAGCACTCGCAGATTTTTGTCAGCAAGCCAGCCAGGCAGAAGCCATAGCAGTGGATACCGAATTTGTTCGTACACGCACTTTATATCCTCAGTTGGGGCTAATACAGATCTATGATGGAAAACAACTAGTGTTGGTTGACCCCTTGGTGATTGATGACTTCTCAAGTTTGAAGGAATTGTTAACCAACCCCAATGTGGTCAAGGTATTACACTCTTGCTCTGAGGATTTAGAAACTTTTTGGCATGCCTTTAAAATTATGCCTAGTCCGATTTTTGATAGTCAGTTTGCTGCCAGCGTAGTGGGTATGGGGACTGCTTTAGGTTATGCCAAGTTAGTAGAAATCATGCTAGAAATAACTGTTGATAAAGGCGAGTCGCGTACTGATTGGTTAGCTAGACCTTTACGTGATGAACAGTGTGACTATGCAGCTAAAGATGTGTTGTATTTGTTTCAACTTTATCCAGAGCTTAAAGCCCGTGTAGAAGAACAAAATAAATTACCCTGGGTGTATGCCGAAATAGCCCATCTGGCAACCAAAAAACAGACACCAATACCTCTAGATTCAATGTATTTAACGATTAAAAATAACTGGAAACTATCAAGCAAAGCCTTGTTGATCTTAAAAAAGTTGGCGGCTTGGCGCACGTCTACGGCAAGGCAGCGTGATATGGCCTTAAACTTTGTGGTGCGAGAAGAAAATTTGGTCTCTATTGCTATGATGCAACCATTGAATAAAAATGAATTACGGGGAATTCAAGGAGTGAACCCTCACGAAGTTCGGATCCACGGTGATGCATTATTGGCTATAGTTGCTGATTGTCAGAATGTATCTGACGGTGCCTACCCACCTAGGGTGAAACGTTTAAATGATATCGAAGATTACAAAAATACCGCCGCAAACGTTAAAAAATTGTGCTTAAGTATTGCTGAAAAACATGAAATCCCCCCCGAATTAGTAGGATCTAAAAAACAAATTAATCAATTACTGAAATGGTGCTGGTTTAAGCAGGATGAAACTCGGGAAATGGGATTGCTACCGGATTTGCTGAGTAGTTGGCGTCGTGCACTTTTTGTTAATGAGCTCATTAAGATTGATGCACTTAATTTGTCCCATGATCTGCTTGAGGAAAACTCATAATGTTGTGTGCGGTTTACAAAAGCAGCAAAAAACAAGAAACCTATTTGTATGTGCCGGGTAGGGATGACTTTTCTAAAGTCCCAGACGCTTTATTAAAAACCTTTGGTGCGCCAATATTTTTAATGATTATGCCACTTAAAAAAGACCGTGAATTGGCAAGAGTGGATATTAATAAGTTGCGTACTGAACTCAAAACAAATGGTTTTTATTTGCAGCTGCCACCACCTACCGAAAATTTACTTAAAACTCACCTGCAACAACAGAGCTCAGACTAAGCACTATGAAATTTATCCATTTTACTTTGTTGTTTTTGTTGATCTCGGTCAGCCAAGCTTTGAGTGCCAAACCTAGTTTTGAGCAGTATTTAGCTGATTTAAAATTACAGGCAATTGAACAAGGTTACAGCACTGAATTTGTTGACCAAGTGTTTGCAGGGGTCAGTTATCGTAAAAAAACAGTCACTGCTGATAAAAACCAGCCAGAAACAAAATTAACATTAGACAAATACTTGGCTACCCGCGTACCCGATTGGAAAGTTAAAAAGGCCGTTGATTTAATGGCGCAGCACAAAGTGTTATTAGACCAAGTAGAGCAGAAGTTTGGTGTACAGAAGCGTTTTATCGTCGCGCTATGGGGTAATGAGAGTAATTTTGGCAATATTATGGGCAAACACTCGGTAATTAACTCACTTGTGACCTTGGCATACGATGGGCGCCGAGAAACCTTGTTTAAAAAACAGTTATTTGCTGCCTTAAAAATCCTGCAACAGAGACATATTGAATTGCAACACTTAGTTGGTTCTTGGGCAGGTGCCATGGGGCAAAGCCAATTTATGCCTACTTCATTTTTAGACTATGCTATCGATTTTGATAACGATGGTCGAAAAGATATCTGGAATAATCAAGCCGATGTATTTGCCTCTATTGCCAATTTTCTAAAATCTGAAGGTTGGAGCAACCAAATAACATGGGGACGACAAGTTAAAGTGCCTGACAATTTTGATTTTAGTTTGGCCGGGCTTAAGTCTAACTCAAAGCGTTTGTTAGCAGATTGGCAGGCAATGGAGGTTAGACGTTATGATGGCGGTGATCTGCCTGATTTAGCTATCAAAGCATCGCTTATCGCTCCAGATGGTGAAAATGGGCGAATTTATTTGGTATACGAAAATTTTCATACATTAATGAAATGGAATCGTTCCAGTTATTTTGGGATATCAGTGAGTTATTTGGCTGATCGTATTAAAAAAGGGTCATGAAACCTTGTTAGAATATAAACATATTGATAGTGATGGTAAGAGTATTGATCTGCCTGTAGGGAAAGTCGTCTGCGTAGGGCGAAATTATCTACAACATATAAAAGAGTTAGAAAACGAAGTACCTAGTGAACCTCTGTTGTTTATTAAACCTTCTACAGCTTTGTCTAGTCTAATTCAACCTGTCGTAATACCTAAAAATTTGGGTCCTTGCCACAACGAATTGGAATTGGCAGTTCTGATTAAAACAACACTCTGCCAAGCCTCGATACCAGACGCAGAAGCAGCAATATGGGGAATAGGTTTAGGTTTAGATCTAACTTTAAGGGATGTGCAAACAGCATTAAAAAAGCAAGGCCATCCATGGGAGCGTGCCAAATCTTTTGATCGTAGCTGCCCTATGTCGCAATTTGTCGCCAAAGAGCAGTTTGATACATTATCCGATATAGACTTTAGCTTGCGTGTGAATAATGAAATAAGGCAGCAAGGTAATAGCCAAGAAATGTTATTCCCTATATTAAACTTGCTAACCAATATGTCTAATGCCTTTACTCTTTTACCTGGTGATATTGTAATGACAGGCACACCAAAAGGCGTGGCAGCTCTATCGGTGGACGATCAGCTAAATATCGAATTAAATAAGCACTTTTCAGTTAATACTTGTGTTGTATAAAAATGAAATTTTCTTTTGAGTTTGAAGTAGACCAAGCAAATAAATTATTGATTTGTGAGGCTTATGGCGAAGTAAGTGAAGTAGTTGATCTTGAACATATGTTAAAAACCATCGTCAAGATAGCCGGCAAAAATCAAGTCAAAAATATAGTGCTGGATGTCACAGCATTTAAAATTCTCTTCACTAATGTAGAAATTGCAAATCTGATGATAACCTTTCAAGAAAATGATTGGCTTGGCGATTTGAAAATCGCTAAGATCATTAATCCAGAATTCAATATTCATAATGTGATCCAAGGCTTGGCAGAAAGTTTGTCGTTGCCTATTAAAAATTTCGAAAACCGCAGTGAAGCTATGCTTTGGTTGTTGTTTGATAAGGTACAAGCAGAGCATAAATGACTAATAAATATAGGGACTGCCATGGATAAATTTTGGGAAACGACCCCACTTGAAAAAATGAATGATAAAGAGTGGGAAGCTATTTGTGATGGTTGTGCCAAATGTTGTTTACACAAGTTTATTGATGATGAAGAAGTCACAAAAGCAGCACCTACAGATCATATTCAACAAGGTGAAAAAATTCATTACACCAATATTGCATGTGGTTTATTGAATACCAAAACTTGCGCATGTACCCAATATGCCGAGCGAACCAGCTTGGTTCCAGAATGTGTCAAACTCACCAAAGATAATCTGCAAGACATCTTTTTTATGCCACACAGTTGCAGTTATCGTAGACTTTACGAGGATAGGGGATTACCAAGTTGGCATCCGCTACTAAATAATGGCAAAAAATCAATTATGCATAAAGCAGGCATGTCCGTAAGAGGCAAGACAGTTGCTGATCATGATGTCGATTTAGAGCAATTTGAAGATTATATAGCGCTGTGGCCGATGGAAGATTTGGATTAGAATTTTTAGCTGCGAGCTGCGAGCTACGAGCTACGAGGATTAAAGTTTGCGCCGTAAATTGTGGTCATCTATTGGCAGATACATACATCTAAAAATGACGCATTGATATACCGGCAATATCTTGTCATTGGCGCACTAAATAAACCATTTATACAAATGGATGTAACCAAAAAAATCAGTAGGTTACATCCATTAAAACGTTCAATTTATTAGAATGTCAATCAGTCCATAATCAATGGTATTAACTGTTTCTATCAAAATGTTCAAAATCGACTTCTTCGTCTTTTTTCCCTGCGTCTGGATCGTTATATATATCTAGATCTAATTCGTTTTCACTTTTAGCTACTATACAAGCTACCATACAGTCACCTGTAACATTAACTGCTGTGCGGGTCATATCTAACAATCTATCTACGCCAATAATAAGGGCAATACCTTCTACTGGTAAATTTACCTGTTGTAACACCATAGCCAGCATGATCAGGCCCACACCTGGGACTCCAGCGGTACCAATTGAAGCAAGAGTTGCAGTGAGTATGACCATCATGTAATCACTCAAACTCAAATCTACCGAGTACACTTGCGCAATAAACACTGTGGCGACACCTTGCATAATTGCGGTGCCATCCATGTTAATAGTTGAACCAAGTGGCACAGTAAAGGAAGCCACGGTGCGTTTAACGCCTAGTTTTTTGATTGCTGTTTCCAAGGTGATAGGTAAAGTCGCACTACTACTAGAGGTGCTAAATGCAAATAGGGCCGCATCGCGCATTTTTCTGATTAGGATGAGCGGGCTTAATCCACTTAATACTTTTAGAATAATCGGGTAGGAAACAAATGCATGAACAAACAACACAAAGACAACCAATAAAAAGTATTTCAGGAGGCTAGCAATAGTGTCAAAACCTATAGTGGCAAATAGTTTTGCCATTAACACAAATACGCCGTAAGGCGCGAGGTTCATTAGGATAGTGACTAATTTCATAACAACAGTACTTAGATCTTCGAATACCGCCGTTAATCTTTTTCCTGCATCTCCAGTCATTGACATAGCAATCCCAAAAAAGACAGAAAACACTATGATTTGTAACATGTTGCCTTCGGCCATGGCATTAATGGGATTGGTTGGCATCATGTTGATAATAACCTGACCTAAAGAAGGGGCTTCTTTGGCGACATAAGTTGATTCAGACGTTAGGTTTAATCCGTCACCTGGTGCCACCAATAAAGCAAATGATACAGCTAAACTGATAGCAATGGCTGTAGTAGCTACGTATAACAATATTGATTTACCGCCCAAACGACCAAGTTTAGAAGGGTCAGACAAACTGGATGTACCACATACCAAAGAAACAAAAACCAAAGGTACAACCAACATTTTTAAACTGGCAATAAAGATACTTCCCACTACATTAAATATACCTTCGACTAAAAGTGCATACGTTGAAACATGCAAGCCGAATACACTAAAGGAAAAATCTCCGCTATCATCAAACAACCATTGTAATAAAGCTCCGATAATTATTCCGGCGATCATGCCGATAAAGATCCTAGCGGTAAGCCCAAGTTTCTTTGGGATGGGTTTTGGTGATGATGAGTGTGTTGATGTTGTCATGGAAATCCTAAGCTTTATTTTTGTTAAAAGTCGCGTATTAGTGCTATTGAATTTGGTTATCTTGTATAACCTTAACCAAGGTTAGCAAGATTGTTGTTCAAGCTGAACTGTTAAAGTGAATTTGCCATCACAATATGGCTCATGTGTATAGGAAAGGTTTATGATTTTACGTTTTAGAACGATGTTTGGATTTTTGGCTCTACTTAGCCTTTTCTCATGTGGAGGCGGCGGCGGGAGCCTTTCTCGTGATGATACTACAGGAGGAAGCACGGGGGGCGGTACGGTTAATGTCACTAGAAGCATGAAGTTGGTGTTTACAGATGCAAGCGGACAACCATCAATATCACTCAGTGAATCGTCTCCTTTAACACTTACTGCTACTGCGAATGATTCAAATGGTGATCCTGTTGCTGATACCTTAATAACTTATACTTTTGTACCTGAAGGGTTAGCTGTTTTCGGTAATGATTCAGGTACTGCTGCTACTGATATAAATGGCGTTGCAATCATTACTATACTGGTTGGTGAAGGATCCGGTTATGGTGAAATAATTGCCACACTTAGTTCTGGTGAAACTGATAAGACTACTTTTAAATCAGCAGGCACAACGCAGTTAAATACATTGCCAGCTTCTTTAGATTTGTTCGCTAATTCGACACAATTAGCCTCAAGTGGCTCAGATGAAATTGAATTGATTGCTTTAGTGAAAGATATAAATAATGTGCTTTTAAAAGATGTTGATGTCACGTTCTCGGTTAACTCTGGGGCAAGTATTCAATTTGAAAATGGCGGTAATGTTGCTGTAACTGGTGTCGATGGTATAGCTAAGGCTTTGTTAAACACACAAAATAAACCAGAAAATAGAACAGTTACAGTGACTGCCACAGCATCTGGCCTAGCTGAATCAAAAACACTAAATATTGAAATTGTTGGCACTAGCATAGTCGTAAATGGCCCTCCTACCGTTATTTTAGGCACAACCGCAGAGTTTACTCTTTTCCTTTCAGATTTTGACGGTAATGGAATTGCTAATCAAAAGATTCAAGTTAGTTCACAAAAAGGCAATGAATTCGACGCAATAGAATTTGTTTCAGATGGCGAAGGTCAAGTCACTGTCAAATATACAGCCGTTAACTCAGGTTTAGATGTAATTACAGCATCAGCTTTAAACGCAAGTGGTGTTATAAATATCACTGTACAGCAAGATGCGTTTAGCTTTACAGATGTGTCGGCAGAGGATATCCCTTTAGGTACACAAAGTGACGTAGAATTGACTTGGCTAAAAGAGGGGGTGCCTTATGTTAATGGTGCCGTTACTCTCACAACTACCAGAGGTACTTTGTCGACTAATAATGTAACTACTAATAGTAGTGGTAAGGCGAGCTTTAAAATACAGTCAAATAACGCTGGAGTAGCGGTTATTTCTGCTCAAGGTAGTGATATTGATGGAAATATAGTCAACGCAACGGCTGAGGTTGAATTTATCGCGACGCAAGTTAATAACATCATAATGTCGGCAAGTCCTAATTCCATCGGTCCAGCGCAACAAAAAAGTACAATAACTGCTGTATTACGTGACGCTGCCGGAAACTTAGTTAAGGGAAAGACCGTTAATTTTAATGCGGATGATGTGAGTGGTGGTAGGATTTCACCCGCATCAGCAGTCACAGATAGTAATGGCGTTGCTTCAACTGTATATACATCGTTAAATGTATCAAAAGAAAATGGAATAGTTATATCTGCAACAGAACCTAGTTCAGGAATTGCTGCTAGCGTTAATCTCACTGTTTCCAATAGAGCACAATTTATTTCAATCGGTACAGGCAATGTGATTGAATCACCTGATGAAACCAGTTATTTGAAGAAATTTACTGTTTTTGTTACTGATGCTAATTCTAATCCAGTAACTGGTGTGCAACTTACAGTAACAGGGACTCCAGTTAAGTATACAGAGCTTCTTGAACCCAATGCGGCTCCTGGAGATACGAATCATAATGTCATTCGTCCAGCATTTTATAAAGGCTACTGGGCTGCATATCCTAATCGTGAAAATTTTGAATTTTGGACCGCTGTACGTACCTATGGTTGTGCAAACGAAGATATAGATGATGACGGTATTGAAGACCCAAATGAAGATATCAATGGTGATAATGAGTTAACACCAGGTAATATACTGTCGATTGATGGAGATATTGTGACTGATGATAATGGACAAGCTATCATTGAATTAAGGTATGCTAAAACATTCGCAGCTTGGGGCGAAGTGAAAATTACCGCCAGCACTCCAGTATCGGGAAGTGAATCACAGGCTAGCCAGTTTTTCATACTTTCGGCATCTTCTACAGATCTGCGAGAGGAAGCTACTCCACCTAACACTAACCCATTTGGAAATGGTTTAAATTCTGTTGAAGACCCGAACAATCCTGGTACATTTATAGACGATGGTGCTAATCTTACATGTGAAAATACTTTGTAGATCATAAGGTTGCCAGCCCAAATATTTGGGCTGGCAAATACTCACTCAGTGGCTAATTAAATTTGCTGAAACGGATAAACCGAACCCAAACTCAACAACTGAGTCAACTCATCCAAAGCCGTTCTTGATTCAATCAATAACTGCGGATCGCACAAATCATTCACATGCAAAGTATCGCGGTAATGTTTATCAACCCAAGTATTTAAACGTTCAAACTGTATGTCGTTGATTAGTGTGCTTTGATTTACAGCTGCATATTCTTTTTCGGTCATTGCTACTCTTAAGCGTAGGCAAGCCGGGCCTCCACCGTTACGCATACTCTCTTTAACATCATGGTAGTACACATGTTTTATCGGTGTGTTTTGTTTTATTAAACTTGTTAAATAGGCGGATACTGCAGGATTTTCTTTACAGTCGGTTGGGGCGATAATTGCCATTTCACCGTTCGTTAAAGTAATAATTTGAGTATTAAACAAATAACTTTTAATGGCATCTTGCACACTGACTTCTGCTGTTTTGACACAAATAAAGTGTAATTCCTCACCCACAAACTTTTGTTTAATTTCGGCAATTGCCTGTGCTGATTGATAGAAAGCTTGTTCGTGATAGAACAACACGTTTTGGTTGCCAACAGCTATAACATCATTATGAAATACACCTTGATCAATAAGATCGGGGTTTTGTTGTACATACACCACATTGGCATCGCTAAGACCGTGCAATCTAGCAACCGCTTGACTCGCCTCTAGCGTTTGACGGGCAGGGAATTTTTTAGGAGCAGGTTTGCTGGTATCAAAAGCATAACGCCCAAAAACAAACATTTCTAATCCTGTTTTGCCGTATTCGCTGCAAAGTCGAGTGTGGTTGGCAGCTCCTTCATCACCAAAGTGTTCGTTATCTGGCAGGTGAGTATGATGAGCAAAGTGATCTTTGTTGGCAAAGGTAGCTTGCAGTATTCTACCTGTGACTTGGGGTTCTAAAGAACGATGATACTTATTTGTTAAGTTTGCTGGGGTGAAATGGATCTTGCCATCACTTGTATCGGCGCTAGGTGAGACTGTTGCCGCATTGGCTGTCCACATACTAGAGGCTGAACAACATGCTTGAAAAATAGCCGGAGCCTGTTTAGCTGCCATGGCTAAAACGTTGGCATCGGTTCCACCAAAGCCTAATCTTCGTAGAGAAGCAATGTCAGGGCGCTCCTGTGGCGCCAGAACACCTTGAACCATACCAAGCTCAGCTAAGGCCTTCATTTTTTTTAATCCCTGCTTAGCGGCTTGTTTAGGACTGCTTGAAGCACTGGCATTATTTAACGATGCTACGTTGCCGTATGATAATCCAGCATAATTATGGGTTGGACCTACTAGTCCATCAAAATTGGCTTCAAACTGTTTCATTTAAACCTCACTTACTGTTGTTAATCGATGGCAATTGGGTCATCTAAACCCAGTATTTATTGTCTGAAATAACGTTCAAAAAACGTATTGCTGAGCATTATACTGTTTTTGTTTGTTGTGCCAATCGTACTGTACGAAATGTAAACAGTGAAAGACGGTGTAAAAAAAAGAATATTAGATAAGTATGAAGAAGAACTTGTTTTCTATTCACTTTGTCGATATATGTTAAAAAGCATTTTTGAGAGGTAATCGCTATGTTGCGGTGGCCTATTCAGTAAAAACCTATAAAAATCAAAGGTTAAAACTAATTTATGGCAAAACATCTAGTCATTGTTGAATCACCAGCAAAGGCAAAAACTATTAATAAATATCTCGGCAAAGATTTTATTGTTAAATCTAGTGTCGGTCACGTTCGAGATCTTCCTCACAAGTCTGTGGGTAAAGTTGCGCCTAAAAAACCAGCAAAAGAACTCAAACTTCTATCTGATAAAAAGCGTGAAAAGTATTTGCGCGACTATGAATATAAAAAGTTAGTTGACCGCATGGGGATAGACCCTAAAAATGATTGGCAGGCGCATTACGATGTTCTTGAAGGTAAGGAAAAAGTTGTCAATGAGCTTAAAAAGTTGGCAAAAAATGCCGACACTGTCTATCTCGCAACGGATTTGGATAGGGAAGGGGAAGCCATTGCTTGGCATTTGCGTGAATTAATTGACGAACCAGGCAAAAATTTTCAACGAGTGGTATTTAACGAAATTACGAAAAACGCCATTCAAGAAGCCTTTGCTAATCCTGGTGAATTGAATATTGAGATGGCGAATGCCCAGCAAGCTAGACGGTTTCTAGACAGGGTCGTGGGTTTTATGGTATCGCCACTATTGTGGAAAAAAGTTGCAAGAGGCTTATCCGCTGGGCGCGTTCAATCAGTTGCTGCGCGATTGGTAGTCGAGCGTGAAAGAGAAATTAAAGCCTTTGTTCCTGAAGAGTTTTGGGACTTACATGCAGATTTAAATACCGAAAAACAAACCAACTTGCGCATGCAAGTGGTCAAAGAAAGTGGCTCGGCATTTAAGCCGGTGAATAAAGCCCAAACTGATAAAGCCGTCAGTTTTCTGCAAAGCGCAAGTTATCAAGTCGTTAGCCGTGAATCTAGGCCCACCCAAAGTAAACCTTCAGCGCCATTTATCACCTCTACTTTACAACAATCGGCCAGTACACGTTTAGGCTTTGGTGTGAAGAAAACCATGATGATGGCTCAACGTTTGTATGAAGCCGGGCATATTACCTATATGCGTACCGATTCTACTCATTTGGGCAAGGAAGCGGTGGATAGCTGTCGTGATTACATTACCGATAATTTTGGTAATGATTATTTGCCAGAAAATCCAATTAAGTATGGAAGTAAAGAAGGTGCTCAAGAGGCTCATGAAGCCATTCGTCCCTCTAATGTATTGCTTAAATCTGAGGCCATTAGTGATGTTGAACGTGATGCACAACGTCTATATGAATTGATTTGGCGTCAGTTTGTTGCATGTCAGATGACGCCAGCTAAATACGATGCTAGTACCATCAGAGTTAAAGCCGGTGATTTTGAACTGACTGCAAAAGGCCGTGTATTGAAGTTTGATGGTTGGACTAAAGTGCAAAACCCACAACGTAAAAAGGGTGAAGAAGATTTATTGTTGCCTGATGTGAAAGAAGGCGAAAATTTAGATCTTAAAGCGCTTGATCCTAAGCAACACTTTACCAAACCTGTGGCCCGTTTTAACGAAGCCTCGTTAGTTAAGGAATTGGAAAAACGTGGGATTGGTCGCCCGTCTACTTACGCCAGTATTATCTCTACCATTCAGGATAGAGGATACGCAAGAATCGAAAGTAAACGATTCTACGCTGAAAAAATGGGTGAGATTGTCAACGACCGATTGATGGAAAATTTTGACGATTTAATTGGTTACGATTTTACTGCGAATATGGAACAACAGCTGGATGCAATTGCTGAAGGCAAAGCCTCATGGAAAGGGGTGTTAGACGATTTTTATGTGGATTTCGAGAAGAAATTACAGGTTGCTGAAAAATCGCCGGAAGAAGGCGGTATGCGTTTGAATCAGGCTATTCCTACTGATATAGCTTGTCCTAAATGTGGACGTCCAATGAATGTCCGTACCGCCAGTACTGGGGTGTTTTTAGGTTGTTCAGGATACAGTTTACCTCCTAAAGAACGCTGCACAGGCACCATGAATTTGACCTCTGGTGATGAAGTCATAAAAGTTGAAGATGAAGAAGAATTAGAAACCGAAGTATTACGTTCAAAACGCCGTTGTGATAAATGTGGTACGGCTATGGATAGTTATTTAGTCGACGAGTCTCGCAAGTTACACGTGTGCGGAAACTCACCTGCGTGTGAAGGCATTTATGTCGAGGAAGGTACCTTTAAGATTAAGGGATATGAAGGGCCAATTATAGAGTGCGATAAATGCCAATCGAATATGGAATTAAAGAGCGGTCGTTTTGGTAAATATTTTGGTTGTACTAACGAAGAGTGTAAAAATACTCGTAAGTTACTCAGGAGTGGCGAAGCTGCGCCTCCTAAAGAAGATCCTACTGACTTACCCGAGTTAGAATGTGTTAAATCTGATGCACATTTTGTGCTCAGAGATGGCGCGTCTGGTATTTTCCTAGCAGCCCATAACTTCCCTAAATCAAGAGAAACTCGTGCTCCGCAAGTGGCCGAGTTAGCTAGATTTAGAGATAGGATTTCACCTAAATTTTACTATTTAGCTGATGCGCCGGTTAAGGATCCCGATGGAAATCCGAGTATTGTTCGTTACAGTCGAAAAACTAAACAACAATACGTGATGTCAGAAAACGAAGAAGGTAAAGCCACAGGTTGGTCTGCTTGGTATACTGACGAAAAATGGAAAGTAGAAGATAAACGTAAGAAACCTAAAAAGTAACTTAGTTAGTTTATCCTATTATTTTACGGCAGCTTCTGGCTGCCGTATTGTTTTAAACTTTAAAAAAATGGCATTCAATTATGGCCCTCTCATTACAAGAACAATTACTTCAAGCTGGCTTAACCAATAAAAAAAAGGCGAATCAAGTTCGCCAACAAAAGAATAAGCAAGCAAAAGCGCAAAAAAATCACAATGTAGTCCAAACCAATGAAGCAAAGTTAGCTGCTGAGGAATTGGTTGAGGCTAAAAAAGCAAAAGACAGAGAGCTTAACCAAAAAAATAAACAACAAGCCGAAAAAAAGGCTCTTGTGGCGCAAATCAAACAATTAATTGAAGCCAATAAACAGCCTAAATTTGCAGGTTCTAGACGTGAAGATGAAGTAGTTTGTAATTTTACTGATGGCACAGTGATCAAACGCATGTATGTCAGTCCCGCTACTCAAAAACAAATTAGCCAGGGCAAACTCGCAATAGTTAAGTTAAACGACGGTTATGAGTTAGTGCCAATGCCAGTCGCTAATAAAATTGCAGAGCGAGATGACGCTAGTGTGGTTTATCGCGCCGACAATATCAGTGATGCGGATCAGAAAAGTAGTGAAGATGACGACTGGTATGCAGACTATGATATTCCAGATGATTTGAACTGGTAGGGGAGCTTTCGTTTAATGCCAAAGGTTTATTTATAAACCTTTGGCGGAGTTGGTGCTCTTTATTTATGTGGTTTGAGTGACAAGTATGAGCAAAAATTGGTCATACTCCTAGGTTATATCGTATGACAAGTTCAATGTGTTAGCAGTCGTTTAATTTTTTGATTTAAAAGCAAAAGCAAAGAAAGCTTCGCACCATCTCCCCTTGAACTCCACGTCATTCCCGCGAAGGCGGGAACCCCCAACAACATCTGAGAAATCGATAGAAACCTTGTTTTCATCATCTTAAAAAATTAGTGAGAATATAACTTTGTTGTGGTTTTTTTATAACATCTCAATTTAGGTTACGGTAGCTATTAGTAGGATCCCGCCTTCGCGGGATTGACGTGTAATAGCTTGTAAATCCTCACCGCCTGCAATCTGCTATAACCTCTAAGTCGTCCAGCGAGCCATGTCTGTCGGTTTTGGCACTTCTGAATCGAATAGATACAAGTTAGTGCTTCGCACCATCATCCTTGATGTACTTCTCACAGCGACTTCCTTTTTGCCAACAGCAGCAAAAAGTAATCAGACGGACAGTCTTCGAATGCTAGTGGGTTAAATTCACTCATATTGTTACCGCAGGATGACATGTACGTAAAGACAAGCTAATTGGGAAGTGATCCGAAGAATGAATGTCGGTGTGCACTTGCGCATCGACCACCGTTAATCCACGACAATAAACATGGTCAAGATGTTGAAATAAATGATTTAGTCTCGGCTTTCGGGTAATTTCTACTTCCGTTAATGAAAACGACTTTGCTAAAAGATTAAAATATTTTAATCTTTTGCCATTCCAGGTATTAAAATCACCCGCTAATAAAATGGGCCCATCATGATGTTCCAAAGTTTGGAAAACTTGATCCAGATGCGCTCTGAATTTTTCGAAAGAAACAAAGTTGATAAGATGCGAGTTTACAACGAGCAATGACTCCCTAAGTGTTTGCAGAGGATATAAAGTTGCTAAGGACATTTTTTTTGTCTTTGAAAAGGGTTCGAAATGTTTTGACGTAGAAAAAAAATGTTTTTTTGCTGCAACAGTTGATCCCGTTTTAACGCCTGTTTCAATGTTAGTTTTTACTAGTCTGAAACTGCGTGCCATCATCCACTGATACTTTAACGACTTTTTAAAATGAAAGTCAAAAGGAGAGTTTACAATAGCTTCCTGCAACAAAATTAAATCTTTGTCGTCTCCCAGTTTTATAAAATCGTCTCGCCATCCCTTTTTCTTACATTTAAATACATTCCACAACAATACTTCGATGTTTGGCCCCATTAACTGTTTTGAAGCGTGGCCCATAATTTTTAAGGATTCAACTGGGCTATAGCGATTTTTAAACATGAAAATAGTGGCCTTTATTAATACTATAAAGTTAATGTCTGGTTAGCATTATAGATAGGGAGAAAATAACCGAAATAAGTTATTACGAATTTTTTTGTAGGCGGACAAGTTATTAATTTCACTATCAATAACAGCTACTGCGTTTTGTTTTTTTAAGGTAAACATTGCTGTTAGTTTTGCATTGAGCTCAGTATCAAAACATTCTAGGTTAATTTCAAAATTAAATTCTAGACTTCTGGCATCCCAGTTGGTGGAGCCTATAAATGACCAGATGTCATCAATAATCACAATTTTACTATGGTCAAAGGGCCTTTTGTTTTTATATATCTGTATACCATGCTCAATTATTCTCGAAAAATTGGCTTCCATCACCCAGTCTACAAAAGGGATGTCACTGTACTGGGGGACAATGATTTCGATTGACACTCCACGCAATGCTGCAGCATGAAGAGATGTCATTAATGTTTGGTCCGGGATAAAATACGGAGTCATGATTTTCACACTTGTTTGGGCACACACTAATGCGTTAATTAATGTCCAGCGTATTTTGTTATGGTCTTCATCTGGACCATCTTGTATGACGCGGGCAACGACAGTTTTATCCCTTATTTGCTGCTGCGTCTTTGGGCTATAACTGGGAAATTGTATTGACTCACCAGTAGCAAAAAACCAATCTTCTATAAATACCTGACTAATCTGGTCAATCACCGGGCCTGTCACTTTAAAATGTACATCATCAATTGGGTGTACTGCCGATTTAACTATATTTCTCTTGCTTAGATTCATACCGCCCATGTATGCCACTTCACCATCTACGCATAGTATTTTTCGGTGATTTCTTAGATTGATAAAACGAATATTAGTAAGAGAAATTGCTGGCAAAAAACGCGCAGTTTTTACTCCTTGTTTTTTTAACGCGTTATCTGATTGGTGCCAGTTATAACCTATACCTATACCATCCAGTAAAACGTTGACTATGACACCTCTTTGATGGGCTGCAGCTAATGCATCAACAAATTGTCGTCCAAGATAATCGTCGTCAAATATATAACTCGATAAAACGATATAGCTCTTAGCTATGCTGATGGAATGAATCATAGCTGGGTAGGCTGTATCACCATTAATGAGTGGTTCAACACTGTTATCTGCAACGTAATTAACTGGGTGAATTGTATGTCCAGAAATGATTGCTGAATGCCAGTTTTTGGGCAGGTGGTGAAACTCAATGAGTTTTTCTTGCTGGATAAAGTCTTTTTTTTGCGCTTTAGGATGTTTTTTTTGTGCTGAGCGCTTAATACGGTTTATACCAAACAACCAATAAAAAAGGGTGCCCATGACGGGGGAAAAAATAACAAGACCAATCCATGCCAAAGATGTTCGTTCATTTTCTTTGAACAGAAGTACATGTACCGATGTCATAACAGATAAGCTAATATGCAAAATGATGATGATAGTTACCCAATGGATAGCAATCCATTCAATAAATTCTTCAAATATTTGCATATAACTCACCTTAAATAATGCGCAGTTAAAACGGAACACAAAAGTGCTTACAGAGTATTACAACAACATTTCAAACTATCTAACGCAGACTTTTGGCGCCAATTTTATATTTTTTACCATTTTGATAACTACGGTCGTTTCTATCGGTTATTTTATAGGGATAAGTTACATCATTACACACATGGACAAAGGATACTTTGTCCGAAATCAAATCTCTGATGATGATACTCTTCCTATTCCTCTACTAACATCTATGGGGCACAGCGGGATCTACCTGGTTAAAATTGCAAAAATAATGCTTGGGCTATGTTTGTTGGTATGTGGGGTAGTAATGTTGGTTTTACCTGGTCAGGGTTTAATCACAATGTTAATTGGTCTGAGTTTGATCCCGTTTCCAGGTAAACACCGGATTGAACGTGATCTTCTTTCGCGAAATTCTGTAAGGTCAACCCTGAACTGGATCCGAATTAAAGCCAATAAGGAACCTTTTATTTTTGATTAATTCTATAGGTAATTGAATAAATTATTACAAATTAATCCCCGCTGTTTTTAGCTATTTGCGTTATCATTTACAAAATTTCCCTTAACTTTCCCTCTTGTTTTTTATGCAAAACTTTTTTCTCATTTTGACAGGTATGGCTCTCGGCGCAATTTCGTTAGTTGTGTGTAAGCTCATGTTTGAGTATCGACAAGTGTTAACCGCCAAAATTTTAAGTTTGATGTTGTTAAGTGCTGCTTGTTACATAGTGCAACCATTTGTGCATGATTTGTTTTACCTGCAACTGTTTCTTGGTGTAGGTGCGATGGCCAACCCCGCGTTATTTTGGATGTTTGCCGCAACGTTATTTCAAATGGGAGAAAGTAACCATAAATTACATATTGGGCACTATATTGGTCTGGCCATTTGTATTGTTTTAGGTATTTATCAATGCATACAATCTCCGGCAGATATCGAAGGCTCCTTTATACATGGGATTTCACTTGTTTCGACCTCAACTCTCACGGTTTTGGGGTTGTTTGATATATTCCGTAATTGGCAATCTGATTTAGTTGAGTGTCGCCGCTTTTTGCGGTTGGGATTGTCAGTAACCTCTGGTGCTTTTTTGTTATTTATTGTGGTAAATGAATTTATATATGGCCATGGTGAGTTCCCAGCATTTTTGAATTATATTAATATTACTGTTATTAGCATTTTTGCCATGACATTTGGTTATAATATTTTGGTATCAGACTCAAACATATTAATCGAATCAATAGATGAGCTAACGCCCGAATTAGTCAAAGATAAAATTTCTAAGCCTTCATTGGCTGATAGCCAGTGGTTAGATAAGTTGACCTACGCTATGGAAGAAGAGTTTTATTATCGACAGGTTGATTTAACTATTAAAAGCCTCTCAGATTATCTCATTGTTCCAGAGCATCAACTTAGACGATTGATTAATCAGCATCTTGGTTATCGTAACTTTAATGATTATTTAAATCGCTATAGGGTTAGAGATGCAGCACAACGTTTATCGGATCCAAAATTGATTAGAATTCCTATCCTAACTATTGCTATAGAATCTGGATACGCATCTTTGACTACCTTTAACAAAGCATTTAAAACGTTAAAAACCATGACCCCAAGCGAGTTTCGTAAAATAAGTGGTCTAGGGGGCTCTAACGAGCTGACCGATTTCTAGTTTTCTATTACCGATTTCGAAAATCTATACAGGATTTCGCAATCGGTGAGATTTTTTGTCGTTTTTCCGTTTGAATGAACTTATAGACTCAATCAATCAATTAGGAAAATCTATGACTAAACTTCTAAAGCCATTATTAATAGCCTGTGTATTAAATGTAATAGGCTCTTCAGCCGCTTTAGCGCAAGCTGAATTAACTAAGGATGAAGTGAAAGAACAGGTTATAGAAGCTTGTCAAACCGAGGCAAAAAAACGTTACGGCGAAGACTCTGTTCAATATATTAGTAGTAAGACTAAATGGATGAAAGCCATGGGTGGGGCCTTAGTTAAAATGAAAGTCAAACCTGAAGGTAAACGTGTCACTAAATACAAATGTGTCCTACAGCAAGACCAGTTAGTAAAATTTTATAAAGTGTAAAAATGCAGCTGAAATTTTAATTGGTGATCTCATGCCCATGTAAAGATGGGCATGAGATCATCATAGCTAGGGGAGCGAAATTGCTGCTCTAATCTTTTGCTATCGACAAGGGCATAACATCGTTACCTGCAAATCTGTCAATGTTAGCCGAAATACAACACCAATATTGGGGGGGCTACATCTAAGAAGGTAAATTGTTTTTATCAAAGGTAGGCTGGCTAACCTCTGCTATTTTATCTTCTGTAATTAGGCTAACAATACGCCAATCTGATTTAGGTTGAATGTTTTTTAGGCTAGTAAACATTCTCACTTTGCCATTGGGTTCAATCGCACAAAGACGAATTGAGCGTTTTTGATACTCCTTTTCATAATCTTCATAGCTGAATTCATCTGACAACCTAGTGGTTTTTATTGTGCCTCCCTTAGTCGCATACCCAGCTAGTTTTGCATAAGTCACATCTTCATTAAAAAGGCATAACTTTGCTGCATATGATTCTGAAACTTGATGACTTGCGCGCTTCTGAGGTTCGTTGACAGTTAAACCCAGCACAGCTCCTTTACCGAGGGCGTGTTCGAAATGATAGGTAACTAAAGGATTGAGTTGTTTATAAGGCGATATCACCAACACGGTGCCATATAGCGATAAATCTAAGCTGCGCTCAGCATGTTCAGACATGGGGTTGCCGTAATAGGTAGGGATATTGTCCATGCGCGCCAATCTTATGGATTCCCAGTTGGTATCTGCAACGCGGACCGTAACATCTTGGGCAATTAATTCTTTGGCAAACAATCTTGAAAACAGACCGCCACCAAAAATCAGAAATCCGTAAGGAGCAGGGGCTCGTTGACCAAGTATTTTTGCCACGTGAACCGAAGTCAGGCTTTGGATAACCACAGTGGTGATGATCACCAAAAACACTAAAGGTACCAATAATTCAACTTGCGCGTAGTTTAACGCTTCTAACTTCAAAGCAAACAGCGCAGATACGGCGGCTGCAACAATACCTCGAGGGGCAATCCAGCTCAAAAGAGCCAATTCTCGCCAACTTAAATTGGTACCCAAGGAAGAGATAAAAACAGATATTGGTCTAGCTACAAACATAATGACCAATAATATTATAACCGAGCCCCAGCCTAAATTGAGCATGGCACTGAGTTCTATTCTAGATGCCAGAAGGATAAATAAACCAGAAATTAACAACACGCTTAAGGTTTCTTTAAACTCCAAAATGTCATCGACTTCAACCCGTTTCATATTCGCCAACCACATCCCCATGATTGTCACAGTTAATAAACCAGATTCATGGGCAATCATATTAGAGCCCTCAAATGCACCTAGCATTAGGGTTAATACTGCAGTGTTAACCAAATAATGAGGGATCCAGTTATTACGCAGCACTATACCCATAAGGTAGCCCGAAAGCGCACCAAATATAACACCTACAGAAATTGTCTTAGCAAATGCAAATAGGGTGTGGCTTAGGGCATCTTGAGTGGAAACTATATATTCGAATACTAATACAGCTAACAATGCACCAATTGGATCGATGACTATGCCTTCCCAACGTAAAATATTGGCTATTTTAGTGCTAGGTCTTACTGTACGTAACATAGGCACAATCACTGTAGGTCCTGTTACAGTAACAATCGCGCCAAATAAAAATGCCATCTGCCATGACATATCCAGAGCATAGTGGGCAACAGGCGCCGCAATCACCCAAGTAATTAATGCGCCAACAGTGCATAAATTTCGCACCATAGAGCCGTGACCACTTAAATCTTTGAATTTAAGGGTGAGAGAGCCTTCAAACAGAATGATGGCAACAGACAGTGATACTATTGGAAAAAGCAAGTCGCCAAATAATAAGTCTGCATTAATGATCCCTGTTACCGGACCGACAATAATACCCGCTATTAACAGAGGTAAAATGGCTGGAAGTTTAATTTTATATGCTAAAAATTGGCAGGCAATAGAAATAAGCCCCACACTTACTAGGGCAATAATAGGTTCGCTCAATTTATATCCAATTTAATTAATGATGTCAGACAGTAGCCTATGACAGCACATATTAGCGAATAAAATCAATTATTAAACTCATGTCAGCCGAAAAACTGTGACTCCTCAGGTCAATTTAGGGGGATATGTTGGCCTGAGAAGTGTTTTGTGTGTCTTGCTGGAACTAGTCTACTGCTTTTAGTTTAGATATTTCTTGATTAAGTTGATACTTTTTATCTGTGACAATCGCTTCTAACACCTCTAATCTACTTTTTACCGCGGCTAACTCATTTTGCATGTTTTGTTTTTCAGAGTTATTGAGATTGGTATTGGCTTTTGCCATTTCTTTTTTATGAGATGTCCAAGTCCCAACCATGACAATAGGTAATACAAACGCAAATAAAATGATCAATACAAACACCATACCTTCGTCCATTTTTTTCTCCTTGATTGTTTAAAGTGAATTTATCTGAGTGTTGAAAGCATAGTTTAGACCAGTTTTATTAATCCATAATAAACAATAGGTTATAAATTTGTACAATAATGCTGCGATAATATATTAGCGGTTTTACTCAGTTTTTAGCCAAAATGACAAACATAAACTCATGTTAATATTTTTTAAGTGATACTGAACGCTGGCTAGCAGCATTCAGTATGCTTTGAGATTAAGAGATAACCTTAAACTGTTCTGGTCGCCAACGCAGGAGGGATATTTGCGGCTTTTCTGGCAGGGCCAAATACTGCACCTTGACCCACTAACCATAAAACCAACATGCCAATAGGGATGTAGAACCAGTCTATTCTGTCGAGGCCAAAGGTATTCACTAAAATTATATTTAGACCTACTGTTAATACCGCACCCAAAATCACACCTATGCTACTGATCAAAAAGTTTTCTAGCATAAAATAACGCACAATAGCCGACTGACTAGCGCCTAACGCGCGTCTTGTACCGATTTGTTTTTTACGTTGATTGACACTAAAGCTAGCCAGTCCAACTATGCCTAATGCGGTCACTATGGTTAAAATGATCATCACTGTAGTCAAAATTTTAATCATGGCAGTATGTCCTCGATAACTGCGTTCTCGTGCTTCTTCGACGCTGCGCATTCCTTTGATTAAACGGCCTTTGTTACTGTTGGCCAATAATTCTTCCACTTGTTTCATTACCCTGTCTCTTTGTCCAGGCTCAGTACGGATAAAATATCGGCTACCTTTAAAGTCCATTCTTTCTGGCGACAACATGGCATTTTCTAAATTGTTCCAACCCACCCAAGGCGCTTGTAATTTATCAATAATGCCAACCACTATCATAGGGTCTATATCATTGATATAGACCGTTTTACCCACTACCGATTGATAAGGAATATCAGGAAATAAGTTTTCAGCCATGGCTTTGGTTAATATGGTTTTATTGGGCCAATCTACTTGTCCCACAACACGTAAACCAATGTCTGTGGGCGCAAAGTTTTCACCGGCAATAATTTCAAGATCTAAGGCATTGATACCGTGTTCATCAACCATATACACTGCCGTGCCTACCGCATCATATTCAGCACCAGATTGAGTTTTTAACCCCATAGACCAACCACTTCCACTATTAGGCACAGCATTGATTTGTATGGCGTCTACTATGCCGGGTAGGGCACGTAAGGTATTCATATCTTCTGCAACTGTAACAGGCACATTAAAGTTCTCAGCAAAACCTATGCTGGTTAGGAAAAAACTGTTTTCATTATCGATTCCACTATTTCGTTGCATTTCTTTATTACGTTCAACAATGATGTACACAGAGTTAACAATAATGGTCATAGTTACGGCTATTTGCAGCGCAATTAAAATAGCACCGACTTTGTTACGTAACATAGCGCGGAATATAGGACCAATTTCCCAATTGATTGCAGGACTAGTTTGAGTATTTGACATGTTCAGGCTCCTTTATAGGCCGATTGGCGCTATTGGCTTTTTAATTGGCTGGCAGGCGCGATATTACAAGCTCGCCAAGTAGGATATAAACCAGCTGCGATGCTCGATAACAAAGCAATGCTCAGTGCGACTAAAATCATGCTGATATCCAAGGTTGCTAAGTCATCAACAAAGTCGCCGTACAGGCTTTTAATACCTTGCAACCCCAGAACCGCTAATCCCAACCCTGCGATACCACCTAACAAACCAATCATGGCTGATTCAACCAAATGTTGTTTAAATAAGTCAGCTTTTGATGCGCCTACCGCTAAGCGCAAACCTATTTCAGCCGACTTACCAGTGAACTTAGCGAGCAACAACCCAATGGTATTGAGCAAACACACCAACAAAAACATAAATGAAAGCCACATCATCATCTTGGCGTCTTCTTCGACCACTTCTTGACTTTCCATCCACTGCATTACGTTAGATAAGCGATTTTTAAGTGGACGTGGAAAACGGCCCAATTCTTTTTGTTCCATCACATAGTTATTTAAAAAGCCCATATACTCTGCTTTTGCTGTTTCGTCAGGCAGTTCGACCCACATTTGAGTATTAATACACTCAGAACGTAAAAAAGCGCTGTAGCCTTCTCCTTCAGGGCTTTTCCAGCAGCTGTTGTTGCCCCAATTTGGAAGCTCTAATTCTTCTTTTAAAGAAAATGGCATAAACACCTCTTCAGTTTCGTTAAAAGCACCGTTGTTGACATCATAAAACTTCGGCATAGGCTGCCAATCGTCAATGACTCCAACTACTTGAAAACTTCTGCCATCAACTATTATGGTTTTTCCTACTGAGTTTTCACCACCAAATACACTCTCATTTATGCGTTTACTGAGTACAATTACTTGCTCTCTATTGTTATCAGAGGCGCTTTCCCAAGGGGTTCCATAAATAAATGGCACCTCAAACATGGCAAAGAAGTCGGTATAGGCCAGTCTGATAGAAGCCTCAAAGGGTTTAGCGTCGTCACCTGCAGGTTCAATAATGGCGCCAGACATGCCCATGGCAGATTGTCTTAGTGCTTTTTTTGCATGAATGAAATTGGTCGCATCTGTCCAAGTTAATTGGTTGGGTAGGGCATCTTCATCGTCATTAAAGGCATTGTTGGGATCCCAACTGTCTACCTGTATATGAAATAATTGATGGCTTTTATTGGGAATAGGATCCGCAGACATCAGATAATTGACTGTGATCGTTGTCATACTGGCACCAATACCCAAGGCAATGGCGGTAATCATTAGCAAACTCAGAATGGGATTACGCTTTACGCTTTTTAGTGCAAGTTTAATATAATAACCAAACATAATGGTGACTCCTAAGCGTTAGACTGCAGCAAGATGAGGTGCAGTAGCCGCATCGGTATCATTAACTTCACTGACTTTGCCGTCTCGCACATAAATATTGCGCCTAGCCTGACTCGCTAATTGCCCGTCATGGGTCACCATGATAATAGTGGTGCCAGCGGCATTAATGCTTTTTAGCAAGTCCATTACACTGTTTGCCATTTGAGTATCGAGGTTTCCGGTTGGCTCATCAGCTAATAGAAAACGAGGCTCGCCTGCAAGTGCTCTAGCTATGGCAACACGTTGTTGTTGCCCTCCAGAAAGTTGTGAAGGCAGGTGTTTCATACGCTGGGCTAGCCCCACCATTTCTAAGCTGCTTTCGATACGCTTTTTGCGTTCAGCACTGTTAAAACCGCGATAGCGTAATGGCACATCGACGTTATCGAATAAATTTAAGTCGGGTATTAAATTAAAACTTTGAAAAATAAATCCTATTTTTTCGTTTCTAAGTTGACTACGTTTTTTGTCATTTAAGTTACTGACATCTTGACCGTCTAACTCATAAGTGCCGCCATTAAAAGTTTCCAGCAGCCCTGCGATATTTAAGAATGTGGTTTTACCTGAGCCTGATGGGCCTGTTACAGCAACAAAGTCACCTTCACCCACATGTAGATTAAAATCCCGTAATGCATGAGTTTCAACAAGATCTGTACGAAATACCTTTTTTACATCTGTCATTTTTAACATAAGAAGTGTTCCTAACTGTTATTTTAATTATTCGTATTTAAACTATTCGTTTTATAATTCATTCGGTTATCAATCACTGAGTGATCAACACACTTTGTGCGCCGTTAAATTGATCTGTGCCTGAAACAATAATAGTGTCGCCTACTGATAGGCCGTTAAGCACTTCCACACTAGACAAACTGCGTGCTCCAGTGGCGATAGATGTGCGCTCAGCCATATCATTTTTAACTATGTAAGCGACTCGCCCATTACCGGTCTCCAGAAATTGTCCCCTTTGAACCATCAGTACATCTTGCTTGTTTTCCATGAGAATTCGGGTAGTTAGACGTTGATTTTGACGTAAACCTTGAGGTTGGATAACACTCCCTTGATCAAGGGAGGCGAAACGCACTCTGCCCGTAACTTGATTGTTCTCAATTTCAGGTGAGATGGTCACGAGTTTTGCTGAATACGTTTCACCATTAAGGTTGATTTCAGCTGCCATACCTATGGCTAAGTCATCGGCGTAACTTTCAGGAATATCCACTTCTATTTCAAATTCGGATAAATCTACTACGCTTAAAATTGCTTGATTTTTGGCAACCTGATTCTTTTGTTCAACAGACAAATTACCTACTAAGCCGTTGACAGGAGAAAGTAAGGTTAATTCCTCAACTTGGCGGCTAAGCTCGGTGACTAGAAGTTTTTGGCGTTCGACCAATAGCCGTTTAGTTTTAACTTCAAAATCTAGGCTTTCTAAATTTAACTCAGCGTCTTTAACAGAATGTTTAAAGACTAAACGGGCGTTTTCTAAATCGTCTTGGGCTTTCTCGTAATCAATCTGACTGATGGATTGGCTTGCAAACGCTTTGTCTGCCCGACGTTTTTCTCTATCCGCTGCGGTTAGCGACACTTTAGCCAAATCGACAGCTTTTTGATTAACTAAAGCTTGTTTGCTGGATTGGATTTTTTGCCTGTCTAGTTCCATTTGTAAACGTTGAATGGCCGATTGTTCTTGTTTGAGTTGATTGGTGAGCTCTGGACTATCAATGGTGGCCAGAACTTGACCCTTGAGTACGGTGTCACCAGCATCTACCTCAAATGAAATGGTGCCCTGTGCTGGACTGTATAACTTAGGACTGACAGCAGCGACTACTCGGCCTTGAACGGATAAGTCGCGAACAAAATCGCCTTGGGTAACTGTGCCTAAACGAACTCTTTGTGCAGAAATGCTAACGTCTGAGTTGGACCAGTTGTTGATGCTTGGTGCAAGCGTGATGTATGCCAATAAAACAATGCCAACTAAAGCTAAGATTAGCCATTTTGTTTTGTTATTGGATTTTTTTAAGACAACGGTATCTTGGCCGCTGGTGTCTGCAATTTTCATCTGGTTCCCTGAAATTTTTGAACAATCACCAACTAAGTCGATGCAATAGTCAAAAAGGTTTAAAAAAGATAAAAATATTTATTGTCGCTGTTTTTGCAATCCCACTTACTGGCTTCTTGTGGCTTCTGCTGGAGAAATATTCATAGCTTTTAATGCGGGTTTTAAGGTTGCCAATATGCCTAATAGATACAAACAAAATATACCTATAAAAATATAAGTTAACGGCAGTTTAGGTAGAGCATATTGAGCGACCAAAAAAACATTAAGTCCTAGTGCAAATATACAGCCGATAAAAATACCACCAGTGGTCTGTATGATATTTTCAACAAAAAAATGACTGAGAATATCTACTTTGTTTGCGCCTAATGCACGCCTGATACCTATCTGTTTATGTCGCTTTATTACATTAAAACTGGCCATGCCAGCAATGCCCATAGCCGAAATAATGCTGAGAGCCGTGATCACCACTAATAAAATGGTAATAGCTGCTATATCAGGACCATAAACTTGTTTTCTAATGGTTTTAATACTTTCTACTTTACGGATCATGCGTTGTTGATTGCTCATTCCAAGATACTGCTCTACATCTGCAGTAGTTTCCTGAAGCATGCTAAGTTTAGCGCGGATTAGGTAACGTGCTGAGTTACGCGTTACCACTCTAGGGTAAATTATACTGTTTTCAATTTGCCCAACTGGATCCCAAGGCGCTTGAAGTTGCAGCACAATACCTTTAACAACAACACTATGTATATCATTGATATAAATTGTTTTACCAACCACAGATGCCCAGTCTGTGGTGTTGAATAAGTCTGTTGCCACACTAGTTGTGATAATGGCGACACTGGGAAATGTTTTATTATCTTCTGTTTGCCAAAGTACCTCACTAGCAGTGAAGTTTTCTCCAGCAAGCAGCGATAATCCCAAGGCGTCTATGCCATTCTCGTCTAACTTGTAACTAGCCGCAGGCACAGTATTTTGGTCGCTACCAGCAAGCGTTTGTAACTCGTCCCAGTCGCCACTGCCACTAAAGGGAAAAGAGTAAGTTGCAACAGCGTTGATAATATTTGGCATCTGTCTAAGTTCAGCTAGATCAGCTTGCATGCTAGTTTGTGGATTAAAATTTTCGGTAAAACCAGAGCTAGTTAAAACAAAAATATTCGGCTCGTCGATACCACTTGGACGTTGTAAAATATCTAGTCTTTGACTGATGATAAATAGGCCGTTACTGATAACGGCTAAGGTAAGCGCAATCTGTAAGAGCAACATAGTCATGGCATATTTTTGCCTGAGTAATGTGCTTATTATAGGTCGAAATGCTATGCGGGAAAAAGGTAAGTTCATTTTAGATAACCTGCCGGCGCTAACATAGACACCTTAATACTGGGTATTAAACCTGCTAAAACGCTCGACAAAATACTTATACCCACAGTGATCAACATCAGCGGCATATCGAGAGTGACAAATGCACTAAAGTTTGGGTAAAGATACTTAATACCTTCAAGTCCCATTAAACAAAAAATTATACCTATCAGTGCCCCCAAACAACCTAAGATAAGGGTTTCTGTGAGGCATTGACTTAAAATCGCTAACTGGTTTGCACCTAGGGCTCTTCTGAGGGCGATTTCACTATTTTTTGCAGTAAACTTGGTGCTTATTAAGCTGGCTGCATTAAATAAACACACCAATAAAAATAATAAGGCTAAGTAAAAGAATAGGTACATGTCTGAACTGATAACTTTCTTGTATACCAACCACTGATTGATATTGAGCACTATATTATTGCTGACTCTAGGAAATCGGCCGAGTCCCTTTTGTTGTTCAACGTATGTCTGCAGATAGTTATCAAACTGTGGTTTATTTTGCTGGCTTGCTAATTCAATCCAAAGGTTGAAGTTGACACATTCAGAGTTTAGAAAAGCTTGATAATTGTCACCTAGATCCTTTTCCCAACAATGAGTGTGGCCACCGTGAGGCAGTTCTAGTTCAGCTTTTATTTGTAAAGGTACGTATAAGTCCTCAGGAGGATAAAATGCCCCGAATGACATATCAAAAAACTTTGGGCTGGGGTGCCATTCATCTAATACCCCTACAACTGTGAATAATTTTCCTAACATGGGTAACGTTTTGCCTACAGAATTAATCCCTGCAAACACTCGTTGATTGGTCTCTTTGCTTAAAACAGTCACATATTCGACATGATTAATGGGATGGTTTTGCCAGCCTTGTCCATATAAAAATGGCACGTCAAACATCGGGAAAAACTCGCCTTGGGTGGCTCGAATAATACCTAAAAATGGTGGCACGTTTTTGTTGGCTGGGGTGACCATTCCCCAGGTTATTGCGTGGGCAGCCTGATACTTTGCTTGTTTAGCATGCACTATATTCATGGCATCGCGCCAAGTGACTTCTTCGGGCGGCAAGTTCGGCTCAATAGCGGCAGAGTTGCGGTGCCAATTGTCTAATTGCACATGGTAGACCCTGTTGCTTTTATTTGGCAAAGGATCTTTGGACATTAAATAGATCAGCGAATAAGTGATCATACATGCCGCGATACCTAGTCCCAAGGTAGTTGAAATCAACACACTTAAGCTTTTTTGGCGGCCAATGCTTTTTAGTGAAAGCTTGAGGTAATAGTGAAACATTACTGACTGATCAATACTGTGTTAGCACCATTAAATTGGTCGGTGCCTGAGATAATTATTTGTTGTCCTGCGCTTAAACCGTTCAACACTTCAACCACAGATAAACTCCGTGCGCCAGTTTTGATCGCAGTACGATAGGCCAATCCATCTTGTATTACATAGGCAATGTTGCCATTGGCACTTTGTAAAAATTGGCCACGTTCAACCATCAACACATCAGTTTTACTTTCCATTAATATACGAGTGGTTAAGCGTTGATTTTGCCGCAAGCCTGATGGAGCAGTAAGCTGATTACCTTGAGAGTCAAATTTAGCAAAACGAACTCGGCCTTTTACTTGATTGTTTTCAATCTCAGGAGAAATTGTCACTAAAATAGCTTGATGAGTCTGTCCATCTAAATTGACTTCTGCCAACATACCTATGGCTAAATCGTCGGCGTAACTTTCTGGAATATCCACGTCTAATTCAAACTCAGTTAAATCGACTACGCTCATGATGGCTTGGTTTTTACTGACTTGATTTTTTTGCTCTACTGCTAAATTACCTACTAACCCATTCACAGGAGAGAGTAGGGTGAGCTCAATCTCTTGCCTAGATAATTCATTAACTTCTAAAGCTTGCCTTTGCACCTGTAGTTGTTTGGTTTGCACCTCAAACTCGAGACTTTCGATATTCAGTTTGGCGTCATTAACTGCATGTTTATAGACTAGCTTGGCATTTTCTAAATCGTCTTGGGCTTTTTCGAAATCAATCTGACTTATGGAATGGCTTTGATAGGCTTGATCTGCGCGGCGTTTTTCTCTATCTGCTGCAGTTAACGCTACTTTGGCTAAGTCTGATGATTTTTGATTTTCTAGCACTTGCTTTTTACTTTGGATCCTTTGCCTATCTAACTCAAACTGCAATCTTTGTAAGCTAGATTGCTCTTGTTTAAGTTGATTGGATAACTCTGGGCTATCTATAGTAGCCAATGTTTGGCCTTTTAATACTGTGTCGCCAGCGTCTACTAAAAAGTAATAGTGCCTTGAGCTGGGCTATACAGCTTGGGACTTATTGCTGCTACAACGCGCCCTTGAATAGACAGATCACGAACAAAATCGCCACGTTTAACTGTGCCAATACGAATACGCTCAGCCGATATTGAGATTGAAGAGTCAGACCAACGAGAAAAATAGGGATAAAGCATGATGAGAGAAATCAGTAGTGCTAAAAATAGCAATCCGAATAGCGCATAGGTTTTGGCTGATTTTTTAGGGACGATAACAGTGTCTTGAGCACTGGTGTCAGTGATTTTCAATTACATTCCTTGAAAGTGAAACAACTAAGTTAATAACCATCTGCTGAAATTTTCTTCTAGGGTAAAATAGTTATACAGTTGTGTCTATACCCATAAATATCCGAGACCATAATCATAAGTAACAATGATGCTTGTGTATAACAGCGTTAATCGCTAACTTTCAGTTATTAACAATTTTGTGACATTGATTATGCCTACTGAAAAACAAAAACACTATTCAACTTGTACCTTATGTGAGGCCATGTGTGGCATAGAGGTTACCACTCAAGAAAGAGACATATTATCGATTGTTGGTGACAAACTAAATCCTTTCAGTGAAGGACACGTTTGTCCTAAAGCCATGGCATTAAAGGATTTATATGAAGATCCTGAGCGTATTCGCACACCTCTTGAGAAAACAGCGGATGGTAATGGGTGGCAGGAAGTCTCTTGGGATTATGCATTAGACAAAGTGGCAAGTAGCCTGTTTGAGGTACAGCAAAAACATGGAACTGAATCTGTTGCTACTTATCTTGGTAATCCTAATGCCCATAATATGGGCTCGATTTTATTCGGACCCTATTTTTACCGGGCTTTAAAATCACATAATCGATATTCAGCCACATCAGTTGATCAACTTCCCCATCATATTGTGAGTCGTCAATTATTTGGGCATCAGTCACAAATTCCCATTCCTGACATTGACCATACCCAACACTTTATGATTATTGGCGGTAATCCGTTGGCCTCCAATGGCAGCATAATGACTGTGCCACATATAAAACGTCGATTAAAAGCGGTGCAAGCTCGTGGTGGTAAAGTGGTAGTGATTGACCCTAAAAAGTCCGAAACTGCTGATATGAGTAGTGAACATCACTTTATCAAGCCCGGCACTGACGCTCTTTTGATGTTAGCGATGATCCATACATTATTTGATAAACAACTTGTTGATGCTGATGAATTATTAAACTTTGCTGCAGATTTATTAGAGGTTGAAAAATACGTGGCGGACTATTCGCCCAAACGAGTTGCTAATCTAATAGGCATGAGTGAAGCTCAGATTATTGGTTTAGTTGGATCTTTCTGCGCTGCAGGGCCTGCTGTATGTTACGGGCGAATGGGCGCCAGTGTGCAAGCCTTTGGTACGCTTACTCAATACTTGATCATGTTGTTTAACATGCTTACGGGCAATTTAGACAGACAAGGTGGCATGATGTTTACTCAGCCTGCTGCTGACTTTTTACCTCATTCAGGTAGAGGTTCAATCGGTAATTTTCA
This sequence comes from Paraglaciecola arctica BSs20135, assembly GCF_000314995.1. Classification (GTDB taxonomy): domain Bacteria; phylum Pseudomonadota; class Gammaproteobacteria; order Enterobacterales; family Alteromonadaceae; genus Paraglaciecola; species Paraglaciecola arctica. The sequence goes on from NZ_BAEO01000052.1 coordinate 67,294, forward strand.
TTCACGAGTGCGTAACTTGCCTGCTTTTGCCGGTGAATTTCCGGTATCAGCTTTAGCTGAAGAAATAATCACCGAAGGCGAAGGGCAAATCAAAGCTATGGTAATTGGGGCAGGTAATCCCATTTTGACTACGCCAAATGGTCAGCAATTAGATAAAGCCTTTGAAAACTTAGACTTTGTTGTAGCAGTGGACTTTTACATCACAGAAACTTCACGTCATGCGAACATTATTTTACCGCCGGTTACCTCATTAGAGCGGGATCACTACGATATCGTTTTCCATAATTTTGCGGTAAGAAACAGCTCAAAATTTTCCCCTGCTATTTTTCCTGCTGCTGAAACAAGTAAAACTGATTGGCAAATATACCTTGGTTTAGCTGAGCGTTTAGATAAGCTGAATGGGTTACCCACAGATAGATATCAAACACTTTGGCAAAAGGAGCCTAAAGGAGTAGTGGATGACTTACTTAAAAGTGGCCGTTATCGCCATGAAGGTGAGGTGTTGAGCGTAGATCTTTTATTAAAGAAACCACATGGCATTGATCTTGGCCCGCTACAGCCCGATTTACCCGAAGCCATTTTTCACAATGATAAAAAAATACATCTAAGTTTTGACTATTTTATGGCCGACTTAGTGCGATTAGATAAACAATTCTTTGCTTCTGAATTTGCTACATCAGGAAAGTCTGCTGATGATAGCTTGCAGTTGATTGGTCGTAGGCACCTTAAAACCAATAATTCTTGGTTACACAATAGTAAACGTATGGTGAAAGGTACAAATAACGGTCAGTCTAGGTGTACTGCACAAATTCATCCAGATGATGCGAGTAAACATAATATTCAAGATCAACAAATGATCACCGTCACATCTAGGGTCGGTAAAGTCTCGTTGCCTGTAGAAATCACCGAAAAAATTATGCCTGGAGTTATTTCGATCCCTCATGGTTGGGGACACAATAAAAAAGGTAGTCAGTGGCAAACTGCTGAGCAACATGCTGGAGTGAGTGTCAACGACCTAACCGATGAAATGGTGTTAGATGAGTTATCCGGTAATGCAGTACTAAATGGTGTGCCGGTAACGATTGCAGCTGCCTAGACACTTATGCCAATCCGTATAAAGAATTGGTATTACAAAAGCCAAACATAAAAAAGCCCGGTTAATTACCGGGCTATTTGTTTAAATTAAAGATTTATCTATTTCTACCCATTTGGTCATGACTACTGACCCAATGGCCAGCAATAACAGCGCAGCCTAGTGAAATATCACCTGCAAGTACTGTTGCTGCAACAATTTCTGCAAACTTCTCGGCTTTACCTTTACCGACACATCCTAACATTTGTAAACATTCGTTCTGTGTCGGTAGACCTGTACCGCCACCAAATGTAGCCACAATAAGTGAGGGTAGCGTGACCGACATATAGAGATCACCGTTATCTAATAATTCATGTGACAACATACCAGCGTGAGATTCCACAACGTTTGCTTCATCTTGACCCGTGGCAATATATAAAGAAGCGATGCCATTGGCTGAGTGTGGACCGTTGTATGCTGCACCGGCCATTTGTGCACCAGTGTTAGCTAATACTGAAGCACCAGCAAGCATTTTTGTATCGACCTTCATGACGCGAGCTAGGACTTCTTTTTTGAGTATTATCTCAGCAATGACTCGTTTACCTCTTGAGTGCAACATGTTGAGGTGAGAGTGTTTTTTGTCTGTGTCCATATTACCGGACAACATATACATACAAGGGATAGGCGAATTGGCTTTGATCCATTCACAGGCCATTAAGGTTGCCTTGCCCACCATGTTTTGCCCAGCTGCATCGCCTGTGGTGTAATTAAAACGTAAGTATTTGGTCTTAGATACTGACCACTGTTGAATATGCTCGAGTTTACCTATGCTAGTAGTGGTTTCTGCGGCTGCTTTAATCTTGTCAAAATTTTCGTCTACCCAATGACCAAAATCTCTCGCTTCTCGAGCATCGTTAAAAATAAAAGCGGGAGCCCGTTGCATAAAACCTTCAACAACAGTGGTTTTAACACCGCCACATTCGTTTATCACCCGCATTCCACGACTATAGCTAGCAACCAATGTGCCTTCAGTTGTCGCTAGAGGTACATAAAACTCACCCTTGGCATGCTCACCGTTAATGCGCACCGGACCTGCCACGCCAACAGGCATTTGCACTATGCCAATAAAATTTTCAATATTGCCAGGTAATACCGCTGGATCGATACTAAATTGGCCCGTATGGATTAGGTCTGCGCCCGTTTTTTGTTTGATAAACTCTCTGCGGACTTCGGCCATTTCACTAGTATGGTCATTTTCTGAATTTCGTGGGATGCGAGTATCATCACTCATTAGATATTCCTTCTATTTTATCGTGTGACATAAATACAAAATGTACGGCTTTGATTACATTTAATATTCACACGGTTAGTCATAGATGACAAAGGAAATGTTAATTCCAACCTTAAATAGTTAACATTTTGTTAACGGTTGGAGCTACTTAGCTTTGGTACGGTTATTGGTATCTCGACTATTTTTTATTACTTCATCACCTAAGGGCATAACTGCGGTTTTTGCCATGCGGTCATAAAGTAAAACATTAACGGTTGCCGCTAAGTTCATACAGCCAACAGTTGGGATATAAACCACATGATCACATTGGTCGACAACATCTTGTTCGATAGAACCATCTTCAGGGCCAAATATGTATAAGGCTTGTTCTGGATGCTCAAAAAGAGGTAAAGGCGTAGCACCTTCTACCAGTTCTACCGCTACTTTAGTCAGGTGTTTGTCCTTTATGGGATCAATCACGGTGTCTACATGAGTAACTGATATTTTGAGGTATGCATTTTTAGTATCGGTGCTGAAAGCTTTGGCTCTTGCATAACGCTCACCTGTATAACGGATGCTTTGTGCTTGGTAACATCCGGCTGCACGGAGAATACTACCCATGTTTTGTGGGCTTTTGGGATTAATAATGGCTATATGTGTTGGCAATTTATTTTCCCAGTATATTGTCAATGTTAATGAGTTCTTGTTGCGTAAATTCTAAGTTGTCTAAAGCTGCCACACAGTCTTCAATTTGACTGACTTTACTCGCACCAATAATAGCGCTAGTGACAGCTTGATTATTAAGCACCCAAGCTACCGCCATTTGCGCAAGAGATTGTCCTCTTTGAATGGCAAGCTCATTAAGTTGCATCACTTTAGCTACTTTTTCTTGGCTGATATTGTCTTCAGTCAAATAAATCTGTTCGCTACGTGATGCCCGTGAACCTTGAGGAACACCTTTGAGGTACTTATTGGTTAAAAAACCTTGTGCCAATGGAGAAAACACAATTGAACCAACACCTTCTTCCAATAACACGTCGCTCAAGCCGTCTTCTATCCACCGGTCAAACATATTATAGCTAGGTTGATGAATAAGAAGTGGGGTGCCTAAATCTTGTAATATACGTATGGCCTGTTTGGTATGCACCGGAGAATAACTAGAAATCCCCGCATACAAAGCGCGACCGGATCGAACAATATAATCTAACGCCTGCATTGTTTCTTCAAGAGGGGTTTCAGGGTCATAACAGTGTGAATAAAATACGTCAAAATAATCTAGCCCTGTACGTTTTAAACTTTGGTCGCAGCTAGCTATTAAATATTTCCTTGAACCGCCAATACCATAAGGGCCAGCCCACATATCGTATCCCGCCTTACTGGAGACCAGCATTTCATCTCTATACGGCTTAAAGCTTTTTGCCATAACCTGACCAAAAGTAGACTCTGCAGAACCAAAAGGAGGGCCATAATTGTTGGCTAAATCAAAGTGATTAATGCCTAAATCAAAAGCACGGTGCAGCATATTTTGAGCATTTTTAGGAGAGTCTACAGCACCAAAGTTCTGCCATAACCCTAACGATAATGAAGGTAATTTAAGACCACTGTTACCGCATCGGTTATAAGACATATTTGCATATCTGTTAGCTGCTGCTAAATATCGTGGGTTGGGGTCGTTTTGTATCATTAATAGTTACACGGAATAAAATTTGCGTTAGCCTAAACCAAAGCAAACTAATTCTCAATTTACCTTGTGAAAAAGCTTAAATGAATACGAATTCAAGCTTTTTGTGTTTAATAAAATAACGGAGTAACGGATGAAATTTGATTTATTTCTCAAGTCGATGGATATGGGACACTGCCATGATCAAAAGCAACGTGAAGCATTGTTTGATTTAGTGTTATTTTTGATTGTTGCTGATGGCGTGATCACCGAGCAAGAATCTGAGTTTATGCACAAATGGCTCGATACCATTGAGTGGAATGCAGATTTAAGCAAAGAGGAATATTACACCACCACATTGATAAAATGTTATGCCGCAATTAAAACTGACACGGTAGAAGATTATCTAACCCACAGAGCTAAGTTGTTGATTGATGAAGACATGAAACAACAAGCTATGCAGTTAGTCAGAGACGTTGCTATTGCCGATGATGAACTAGATGCTGCAGAACAACAGGCGATTGACCTATTGTCTGAGCTACTAGAGAAATAAAGAGGCCGTTGATTGGGTTATTGATTCATACAACATATCGATACCCTAGAATAGATCTGTAACAGTTATATAGACGTTTAATAGGTGGAAAAACTATATATTTAGCTAGATATATAAATTGCAAAAATAATAATAGGTTGGTAGTTTATCCTCGAATATTTTGAGGGATAAAAACTAACCTTCGTGGAGCATGTTAACGTTGTACATACAGGGAACAAGGATGAACGCAGTTTTAGATGTATTTATCGCAATAATTGCCAGTAGTTTTTCTATGTTCAATAGAAAAACTTTAATACTAAAAAATCACAAAAAAATGATGACGAATGGTTACTTTCTTCAAGCTAGCGTTGTTTTATATCACCTAACAAACCTTAAATTCACTCCCTGTTTGTTTTTAGTGCAATTCAAATAATAAAACAATTATAAAGGATTATATATGCTTCATTTTTTTACTCCAAAACTATTCATAGTTGCCCCTATCTATGTGTTTTTTGCTTTATTTTCAGGGGCCGTCTCTGCGTTTGATAGCACCTTC
>NZ_BAEO01000051.1 GCF_000314995.1 Paraglaciecola arctica BSs20135
CCATGCGAGAGTAGCACATTGCCAGATTCCCAATTAGAGAAAGGGCTATCCGTAAGGGTGGCCCTTTTTTGCATCTGCGGTTTTATCAGATTGGTTGTGTTGAAAATCGGTGAGTAGTCAAATACACATCCCTGATGATATGCACCCAAACTCATCATCCATGACTCGTTGAAAATGCCTAGCCGAGCAGTGCTCGTCTCAAAACGGCAATTTCCCAAACTCGCCTTCCTTGACTCGTTGTTCAGCAAGGCGCTGCTGTGCAGCTAAAGAAACTTGCTGAACCCTCCTGCGAGAGTAGACAGGTTTTTGCTCCTGCAAAACCTGCACTTCCTACATCCATGTAGGTCGCACATTGTCATACCAATCCGCATTAAGTTTTTCCCACCTCAAGCCAATCCCTTGAACACATTTTTGTTACGCGTTTTGCATCGCTAACGAAATCATTCCAAGCGGTTGAGCAGGCATCAACAATGTCATCATAACCGCTGAAACAGCGATTAGCTAAATGGTGCTGGCGGAGCCAACTCCATACTTGTTCTATTGGGTTTAGTTCAGGTGAGTATGGGGGCAATTTGATGATATCCACATTTTTAAGCCCTTCGACTAATGAAGCTTGATGCCATCCAGCCCCATCCATTATCACCACTGCGTACCTACCGGGTTTTGTTTTTTCCGAAATCTGTTCGAGGTGCTGCGTCATAATATTTTTATCAACATGGGGCACTATCAATGCCTCTGTTTCGCCTGTGGCCGGACACGCAGCCCCAAACAAATATGCATAGTCGAACTGTTGTTGCTTAACCGCTCTTGGTCGGCAGCCTTTCTTTGACCAAAGACGTGTGGTGGTATTCTGCTGACCTATTCTCGCTTCATCCTGAAACCAAAAATCCACCTTATCTAGTGCAATATGTCCGGCGATCAACTTGATCGTTTCAATTTGCAGTTTTTTTAAACTCTTCTTGAGCTTCGAGTGACTGTTTGGGGTGTTTATAGCGACTTGTCGTCCAACTGATCCCTAGTGATTTGAGCAAAGGGTAAATTGAATTTTGATGATAGTTGACTGCAAAGACTTGTTGAATATAACGTTGCAGCATTTCACCGTTTAAGCGTCCCCCTTTGCAGGACTCGCTTTGTTTCTCAATGTACTCTACCAACTCCGCTTTTTGCTGCTCCGTTAGGAGACTAGGTCTACCGGATGGTTTTTTACTTTCAAGGCCACTGATACCCCCTTTGAGATAGTTGGCAACCCATTCATTGACCATTCTTCGACTCACATTTAGAGTCCTAGCGACTTTGGCTCTATTTTTACCTGCCTTAAAATGCGCTACCGCCAATAAACGCATACGCATTCGATGATCTTTAACATTGTTAGAGAGTGTTTTTAATTCTTGTTCAGTATGATGATTCAAAGGAAACGCTAGGTGGCTTTGAGATAAACATATTAGATCACATGTTTATGCGGATTGGTATTAGAGCTCAGTGTGTTTGGCATATGCTCTAAAAAAGTGCTATGTGAATTACATAGCAATTATCATGATTATCTTATGATTTATTAATAATAGTTTTACTTTGTACGTGCACGCTCAATAATGAACTTCACATCCACTTCTTTTGGTAAGGTGCCATAATAGTAACCGCCGTAGTGATTTAAACGTGAATGCACATAGCCAAATGCAACCGATTTATCGCCAAATTGTATAAGTGTGCTTGCTTGCCAAGCAAGGGCCAGTTTTTCTACTACACTGCGCGCACGAAATTCTATGCTGTCAGGATCTTTAAACTCGAGACTCAAGGTTTGTAGGTATTGATCGAATACAGGATATGTACCTAAACCTTTTTTCAGCTCATTCATAAAAGCATCTAACACAGTAGGGTCTTTTTGCATGGCACGTAATACATCTAAACATTGCACATTACCGCTACCTTCCCAAATTGCGTTGATTGGGCTTTCACGATATAAGCGTGGCAATATATTATCTTCTACTACGCCCACACCACCGATACACTCCATACACTCATAGGTAAATTGTGCGGCGCGCTTACAAATCCAATATTTACCTATGGCTGTGGCGACACGAGAAAATTTTGATTCTTGTTCTGCTACATCCGCAGGAACATTATCTTGCTGCAATACATCGAGTGAATGGGCAATGCGCATGCTAATGGCCAACGCTGCTTCACTTTCAATGGCGAGATCGGCCAGCACATTTTGCATAAGAGGTTGATCATGCAAATTTTTTCCAAACACTGCACGACCAGAAGTATGGTGTACCGCTTGTGCTAACGCCTGACGCATAATGCTGCTAGAGCCGACCATACAATCAAAGCGTGTCATCGATACCATTTCAATGATCGTGCGCACGCCGCGACCTTCTTCACCAATCATCCAAGCAAATGCGCCCCGGTATTCTACTTCGCTCGAGGCATTGGAGATGTTCCCCATTTTGTCTTTAATACGTTGAATGTACATTTGATTTTTATTGCCATCTGGGCGCCAGCGTGGCAATAAAAAACAGGATAAGCCTTGCTCTTTCGATCCTGTGTATGCCAACACTAGAAAGCCGTCGCACATGGGGGCGCTGCAAAACCATTTATGTCCAACTAATTCATACGTTTCGCCAGGCCCTGACTGCGCAATAGCTGTGGCAACGGTTGTATTAGCACGCACATCTGAGCCTCCCTGTTTCTCTGTCATGGCCATGCCAATCGTTAAGCCTTTCTTTTCATAAAACGGCACATTGCGTGGGTCGTAAATATTAGCCGTGATTTTACTTAACCAGTGTTCAGCTATATTTGTTTGATGGGCTATGGCAGGTACGGATGCAAACGTCATCGTTAATGGACAACCCGAACCTGGATCTGCCTGGCTGTGCATATATTCAATTGCGGCACGGGCAACATGGGCGCCCATTTTCTTTTGTGTCCATGGTAAACTATGGTGCCCTGCCTCAATGGCAGTTTCCATTAGCAGGTGATAAGCGGAATGAAAGTCCACTTGATCTATGCGTTCACCAAAGCGCGAATGGGATTTGAATTCTGGTTTGTATTTATTGGCGGTAAAGCCTGCTTCAAATAAATCTGAGCCCACACGTTCCCCGTAGTAACTCATGGCATCTTTATGCCAATCACCTTGAAAGGTTTTGACCCAGTGTTGCAGTGCTTGATCACCATCATAGGCATTGAATGGATCTAAGCCAGTAGGTTGATTAAATACAACATGTGTCTCCCCAGAACTCGGTTTTTTTACAGCTGCTGATCCGCTGCTTTTCACCTTTGGTTGAGTAATATCACTCATGTTGCGACTCCTGTTAGTGGGTACCGTATTCTGTACTGAATTATCTGCTGCCAATTATTGGCAATGACACCTGAGGTTACCAGCAAAAAAATTCGATAGGACACCTCTTTGAACGCACCACGTAATACAGATATTAAAGAATATACGAAGAGTAAATCACGTACTAGTTCTATTCACTAGACATTGATTTTTGGCGGCAGCAGGATAAAGAGCGAGGAAGACTAGGGGCGAAACAATTCACAGAGCATTCAGCTATTTAAATAGGGTTAAAACATCGGTTGCCGTCTTCCGCCTTCTACTAGCTTTTTACACTAACTTCTTGCTGTACGAGTTACTATTTGCTCACAGTGGCCATGCTATTTATTCAATTATTACATCAATTTAGCAGGGCCAAATTGAAATTTTCAGGAGCACTGCTTCCCACAATTAAACCGTTAGATAAGCGAGCTGTATGGATGCGGGAAGATAGAATAATGCTGGAGCAGTTATCGAAAAGTCGAGACTGGGTGGCCGATTGAACGTAGTGGGTTGCTTAATCTTTAAATATTGAAATGGATGTGGTCAAGGTTGAGTGGTTTTATAAAAAATATTAGGCTGTATGGATTAATGCGGGGTTAAATTATTCTGAAGTTTGGTCTCTAGCTAATAAAGTTAATGCCGCTTCTTTAGCTGATTTGCTGTTGTAAAGTACTTCGTATATTTGTTCACAAATGGGCATTTCTACTCCCATGCGTTGGGAAAGTATATGGACTTCTTTGGTGTTGCGATATCCTTCAACGACTTGGCCAATTTCGGTCATGGCTTCTTCGATACCTAAACCACGGCCTAGAGCTAAACCGAATCGTCTGTTACGTGATTGGTTGTCAGTACAAGTAAGTACTAAGTCTCCTAGCCCTGACATACCCATAAAAGTGGCAGGTTTTGCTCCCATTTTTACGCCTAGTCTGGTTAGTTCTGTTAGTCCTCTAGTGATGAGTGCGGTTCTGGCGTTAGAACCGAACCCTAGTCCATCTGCCAAGCCGGCGCCTATAGCGATGACATTTTTAACGGCCCCGCCTAGTTGTATGCCAATGAAGTCATCATTTCTATAGACTCTAAAGGATTTGGAACAATGCAGCTTATTAGCAAACTCTATAGCAAGGTTTTCATTTGTAGAGCTTAATGATATTGCGGTAGGAAGGCCTGCCACCATTTCTTTTGCAAAGGTTGGTCCTGATAATGCTGCTATAGGCGTGTCGTTACCTAAGATCTCTACAGCAACATCTTGTAAAAGCCTACCTGTTTCAGGCTCTAAACCTTTAGTTGCCCATATAATTCTATGCTGGGGAGTTAGGTAGGGTTTCGCTTGCTGTAAAGTGCTGGCAAATGCATGGCTTGGGACAACAACTAGAATATCCTGACTATTGGTTATAGCTTCACGCAGTTCGGATTCTACCATCAATTCTTTGGGGAATATGGCATCAGGCAGATACTTCTGATTGCATCGGTCCTTTGCCATCAATTCGATTTGTTGTTTATCTCGACCCCACAAGACGGTTTTCACACCATTGCGAGAAAGACAAAAAGCGAGGGCAGTACCGTAAGAGCCTGCCCCTAATACACAAACAGAGTTCATTTTGAAATCACTGGAGTTATGCGTCTAATTTCTGTGTAGTTTGTTCCTGAGCCTGTTGAGCGCGTTTTTGCATGTAAGCTTTAAAAACAGAATTGAAATCCACAGGTGCCAAGTTGAGTGGTGGGAAAGTACCACGATTGACTAAATTAGAAATTGTTTCTCTTGCATAAGGAAACAAAGTATTAGGACAAAATGCGCCAATCATTTGAGCTTTATTTTGATCCGGCATGTCTCCAATCATGAAGATACCTGCTTGTTGCACTTCACACAAAAATGCCGTTTCTTCACCTATTTTAGCTGTTACAGTCACAGACAATGTCACTTCAAATAGGTTGTCACCCAGAGGATTGCTTTTTGTATCTAAGTCTAACTGTACTTCTGGTTTCCATTCTTTTTGAAACATAGCGGGTGAGTTAGGTGTTTCAAAAGAAATATCTTTAGTATAAATTCTTTGGATTGAAAACTGTGGGCCTTGTGCCGCTTCTGGCTGCGCTGCAGCTTCGTTTGGTTGATTATCGTCAGCCATGTTACTTCCTTTAATTGAGTTGTTAGTCAGCTAATAAGCTGTCTAGTTGGTTTTTTGCTTCTAATGCAAACAAGTCATCGCAACCGCCTACATGATGATCTTTTATGAAAATTTGCGGAACTGTCGATTTACCGTTTGCCCGTTCGATCATTGTGCTGCGTAATTCGGGCATAACATCGATTTCAATTTCATTAAAGCTTACTTCTTTTTTAGTCAACAAAGCCTTTGCTCGATGGCAATATGGGCAATGTCCTTTAGTATAAATATCAACTTTACTCATATACGATCCCTGCAAATTATTTGGTGATAGGTAGGTTTGCACCTTGCCAAGCATTGATGCCACCTTTCAACGTTACAACATGTTCAAATCCTGCTTTGAGCATTTGAGATGCAGTGCGTTTTGACGTCATGCCCATGGCACAGACAATAATAATGGGCTTGTCTTTAAATTTTTCAAGGGTGCTAAAGTCTCCTTTAGTCACTAATTCGGCTTTGATTTGTTTAGAACCTAAAATATGACCTTTTTTAAACTCCGCAGCCGGGCGAATATCCAAAATATAGGCATCCTCTTTATTCATTAACAATGTTGCTTCGTGAGTGCTTAATTCTTTTAATGATGAAAACTGACTTGCCACTGTGGTGTATATTAGCGCTGCTAAAAGTGCAGCGAATAAACCAGCTAAAATATAATGATTAGTGACAAATTCTACCATTTGATCCATAACAGGTGACCCTTTAAGGTGAGTAACATAAAAAAATGAGGCCAAAGTATATAGATTTTGTGTGCAGAAACTAGCCCTAGAGTAGATTCATACGTGCCACAAAGAATAACTTATTGTTATCCATTTGGTTTTTTAGAATGATTTAGCCGTGACCTGCATAGCGAGTAAGGATAACATTAGCCCATTACCAAGTAACTAGGCCATGTAGATACCATAACTGCCACTCCTAGTATGCAATCACAACATTAGTTAATAGCTTTATTGATAAGGACTGAATAATGAGTCAAACCAAAAAGACCACCGCATTGATTATTTTAGACGGTTGGGGTCATCGTGAAGAACAAGAAAGCAATGCGATTGCTCATGCTAATACACCGGTTTTAGATGGTTTGTGTAAAACTTACAGCAACACTTTAATATCTGGCTCAGGGTTAGACGTAGGATTACCTCCTGGCCAAATGGGTAACTCTGAAGTTGGTCATGTCAATTTAGGCGCTGGACGAGTGGTGTATCAAGACTTTACTCGGGTAACCAAAGCTATTGAAGACGGTGATTTTTTTGAAAATTCAATACTCACAGAAAACCTAGATAAAGCTATTCAAGGAGATAAAGCAATCCATGTAATGGGGCTATTGTCGGCAGGTGGTGTACATAGCCACGAAGATCATATTTTTGCATTGTTGAAAATGGCAGCTAAGCGTGGTGCAACAAAATTATACTTGCATGCATTTTTAGATGGTCGCGATACACCGCCACGAAGTGCCGAGGGCTCTCTGAAAGCTGCTGATAAGGTATTTACAGAACTAGGTTTAGGGAAAACCGCCAGTGTTATTGGTCGTTATTATGCGATGGATAGAGACAATCGCTGGGACAGAGTCGAGGCCGCCTATAATTTGATTGCCCAAGGAAAAGGGAATAAGGTTGAAGCTAGTGCTATTGATGCGTTAGAGGCTTCTTATGAACGTAATGAGAATGACGAGTTTATGCAGGCCACTGTGATTGGTGAAGCGGTACCATTACAGGATGGTGATGCTGTTTTCTTTATGAATTTTAGAGCCGATCGAGCCCGTGAGATCAGTCGACCATTTGTTGAAAAAGATTTTAATGAATTTAATAAAAGTAAACATATTGAGCTCAGTGCCTTTGTTACCCTAACCCAATACGCTGAAAGTATTGATGCGCCAGCAGCATACCCACCTGTTCCTCTAATAAACGTGATGGGAGATTGGTTAGCTCAGCACAACAAAACTCAATTACGCATTTCAGAGACTGAAAAATATGCTCATGTCACTTTTTTCTATAGTGGTGGTCGTGAGGATTTATATGCGGGTGAATCGCGTATTTTGATCCCATCACCCAAAGTGGCTACTTATGATCTGCAGCCAGAAATGAATTCAGCTGAATTGACCGATAAGCTAGTTGCGGCCATAGATTCTGGAACGTTTGACGTTATAGTGTGTAATTACCCTAATGGAGACATGGTTGGACATACTGGAAACTTTGATGCAGCTGTTAAAGCTTGTGAGGCGGTTGATGCCTGCGTTGGCAGAGTTGTTGAAGCGATTAAACGTAATGGTGGAGACTGTTTAATTACAGCTGATCACGGTAACGCTGAAAAAATGCAAGATGAACATACTGGCCAAGCGCACACTGCACACACCAGTGAACTTGTCCCCTTTATACACGTAGGACAAAAATCTACTGTTCGAGTTGGAGGCACATTAAGCGATGTAGCCCCCACTATGCTGCATTTAATGGGGATGACACAACCTCCAGAGATGACAGGTACTCCAATAGTTACAGTGGATTAATCAATTGAGATTGATACAGCACAAATTATTCCAAGGGAAAAGCCGCTCTTACTGGCTTTTCCTGTTGGTGATTTTATGTAGCATTTTTTTGGGATTTAATGCAAAAGCTCAAGAACAGTCAGATCTTGAAAGTATTCAGCAACAAATAAAAAACAAACAGGCGAAAATTAGTAAACAATTAGAGACGGCCAAAAAGCTTCAAGATAACCTAAAGGATGTTGAATTACAGATTGCAAAATCTGCTAAGGAACTCAATAAAATTGACATATCCCTAGCCAAAAACCAACAACAACTGAGTGTTTTGCGCAAACAACAAAAGGGGTACTTAACATCCTTAGATCAGCAAAAATCAGTATTATCTAAACAAATTCGTAGTGCCTATATGACAGGTAATTATGACTTTGCAAAAATGTTATTGAATCAGCAAGATGCGGCTAATTTCGAACGTACTATTACTTATTATCAATATTTGAATAAAGCCAGAAAATCGCAGATAGACAGTTTTAATTTGTTAGTTAAAGATCTACAAAAAGTGAATGCCAAGCTTATTGATAACCAAACTGAGCTAGAACAATTAAAAGACAAACAACTAGAACAACAACAAGCCTTAAAAGCTAATCAAACTGACAGGGAAAGAACGCTTATAGCGATGCAGAACGCTATCGAATCTGAAGAAGCAAAAATTGCACAGCTACAAATCAATGAAAAGAATTTGCTAGAGGCATTAACCCGTGCGCAACAACAAGCCGACAAACAAGACGTAACCTTAAATGGATTAAGTGCCTTTAAAGGCCGTCTATTAATGCCTGCTGAAGGTAATCTCAGAAAAATGTTTGGTAGATTTAGGCAAGGTCAAATCAAATGGAAAGGGGTGGTGATAAACGGTACTGCAGGTGATTCTGTGATTGCCATCCATCATGCTAAGGTGCTTTATTCTGATTGGCTTCGAGGTTTTGGTTTAGTCACAGTCCTGGATCATGGAGATGGATTTATGAGTCTGTATGGTCATAACCAAGCTTTATTAAAACAAGCTGGTGAGACTGTTCAGGCGGGGGAAGCTATTGCTCTATTAGGGCAAAGTGGCGGGCAAAGTCGACCTAACTTGTATTTCGAAATTCGCCATAAAGGACGGCCTATTAATCCAGTTAATTGGTTAAAACTATAGGCCCTAATATCTTTGTGTATTTAAACGATTCAATCCTAGCAAAAATACTTGATGTGATTATAATCAAAGTGAAATGCAGTCGGGTAAAACAATAATAAAATCATGCGGTTATTTCTAATTAGTTGTTTGTTGTGTATCGGTTGCTCTGCTAAAGCGTCACAAATCGCTTTGATCATTGATGATATGGGAAACAACAAACAAGATGCATTAGCATTTACATTACCAGAAAATGTGGTATTTGCGATCCTACCAAACAAAGCCCTATCTACGACTTATTCCAATCGTGCCGCAGCGCAGCATCGTGAAGTGATATTACATATGCCAATGGAGTCATTGGCAGGCAATAACCAAGAAAAAAATGTATTACTTTCAAGTATGCAGCCCCAACAAATTATACAAACATTAAAGATGGCATTGTCGACTGTGCCAGATGCCGTGGGTGTCAACAACCATATGGGAAGTCGACTGACGCAACTTACTTTACCTATGTCAGTAACTATGGGATTTCTATCTGAACAAGGTTTGTTTTTTGTAGATAGCCGTACAACTAAATACAGTAAAGCTGAAATTATCGCCAAAAAAAATGGTGTGTTAAGCGCAAAACGTAATGTGTTTATCGATCACACCCCAAGCCCTGAGCAGATTGATAAACAATTTCAGCGCTTACTTAGGCTGTCCAAAAAATATGGTTTCGCAGTAGGCATTGCCCATCCCTATCCACAAACACTAAAATATTTGAAAGTGAATCTAGACACACTTCAACAACATGGGATCGAGCTGGTTAAATTAAGTGAAGTGCTGTCATCAGGGGCCGCTTATGCTTATCATCCAAAAGCTAAATCGCCACCCGTTTCAGCAGATTAATAAGGAAACATTATGCCAGCCGCAAATCTACTTGCCCTAATTGATGATATTGCCACCATTTTGGATGATGTCGCCATTTTGTCGAAAGTTGCAGCGAAAAAAACTGCAGGTGTATTAGGTGATGACTTAGCTCTTAATGCTGAGCAAGTCTCTGGTGTAAAAGCTGAGCGTGAATTACCTGTAGTGTGGGCTGTGGCTAAAGGCTCTTTACTAAATAAACTCATTCTAGTGCCCTCAGCGTTATTGATAAGCGCATTTTTGCCTTGGCTTATTGTGGTGTTACTGGTTATTGGTGGCTTGTATTTGTGTTTTGAGGGCGTCGAAAAACTCGCTCATAAGTTTCTCCACTCTAAAGATGAATTGGAACAAGAACACGCGAAAAAGCTTGCCGCTGTGGCAGATCCTAAGGTGGATTTAGTCGCTCTTGAAAAAAACAAAATAAAAGGCGCCATCAGAACTGATTTTATTCTGTCAGCCGAGATAGTTGTGATTGTGTTAGGTACGGTGCAAGCAGAGTCTTTTGCAACTCAAGTGACTGTTGTGTCTTTGCTTGCTTTGGCAATTACTGTTGGAGTGTACGGTTTAGTCGCAGGAATTGTAAAACTTGATGATGCCGGATTATATCTACTTAGAAAATCTGTGAGTGGCTCCTTTAACCGCATCCAACGATCAGTAGGAAGGAGCTTGTTAATTTTTGCCCCGCTGTTGATGAAAACATTATCAATTGTAGGTACTGCAGCCATGTTTTTGGTTGGAGGCGGAATTTTGGTGCACAGTATCCCATTCATCCATCATGTGCTCGAACCCATCTTACACAGCGTTGAATCCATTAATGTTGTAGCGTCTATAGTGCCAATTTTACTGGATGGCTTGGTGGGTATTGTTGCTGGTGCCCTAGTATTATTGGTGGTTACCTTAAGTTTTAAAATATTTAAAAAGTCTTAGTAGTATTCACTTATCTAACTTGTGACTGAGCAGATACCGAGTATATATTTCGATTAGCACTATTTTGAAAATATTTTTTTCGACATATTGCCAAATTTTTAGCCACCTAATACTTGTAAAGTTCATGAAATGTTATATTATAACGTTAGATTGAGTTGAGGTGGTTACTGATGGAATTAAGCAAAGATAAAACGTTGTTAGACAGACTAGGCATTTGGGCCTCCAGTTTGTGTGCGTTGCATTGTTTATTACTACCTATTCTAATTCCACTAATTCCTTTTGTTAGTGCCTCCTTTTTTGCTCAAGATTGGTTTGAAAGGAGCATTTTGTCACTTTCTATGCTTGTTGGATTTTGGGCATTGTTCTCCGGGTTCTATCGTTATCACAGACAGCTTTATCCGTTATACAGTCTAGTTTTGGGCGGTTTAATTTATTGGAATAAAGATATGTTTGGTGAGTCTTACGAACCTTTTACTATCGCAATTGGCGCTTTTTTAATTGTTGGTGCCCATGTTGTGAATTTGAAATTATGTCAGAGCTGCCAAGACTGTGATACTGGATGCTCTAGTTCACAATTAGACTAAGCGTTTGCCGCTAACAGCTTTTTAGCTTTTGCTGGCCTATTACTAAATACACCATCTACTCCCCAAGCTTGCATTCTAAGCAGGTCTTCAGGCTCATCTACTGTGTAAGCAAACAATTTTAAGCCACGTTTATGTGCATCGTTCACGAAAGCCTGATCGATAAAACTGACATCTGCATTAACTGAGTATGCCTGTAGTTCTTCGGCAAAACGTGCGTGATCTAGAGGATTACAGGCAGTTAGCGCTCCAATCTTTATTGTGGGTTCAATATTTTTAAAAGCCAACAACAGATGATGGTTAAATGATGAAATGCTAAATTGCTCAGGTTTAAAGTTCAACTGACCGCTTTATTAATGCACTCTTTAATTAGTGAAACATCCTGTACACCCTTCACTTCAATATTCATCAAACATTGCCCCTGAACTCGCTGTAACACTTGCCAAAGTGTCGGAACAAACTGGCCTTGTCCCGCGTCCAATGTTTGTAATTCTGCAAGGGAATAATCAGATAGCAGCCGACTACCGTTGGTAGTCCTGCTGACCCATCTATCGTGTATCACTACTAATTCATTACCTAGCTGATAGACATCTATTTCAATGCCATCTGCTTGTTGAATTAAGGCTTGGTCTATGGCTAATAAGGTATTTTCTGGGGCGTCGGAGCTGGCACCCCTATGGGCAAATATCAGCATTGGTTTAGTTCTCTGGCGATTATTTACTGTGAAGTTTTTGAGCGTTGATGGTTTCATAAATAGCAGCGGATATCACCAATAATCCACCAACAATAGTTTGCCATCTAGGTTGTTCGTCTAAAACCAGTATCGCAAGACTCACACCATACAATGGTTGCATACATGCAATTAATGAAAAGGTTTTGGCGCGCAAATGTTTAAGGCTTGCGGCAATCAATGCATGAGGAACAGCGGTTAAAAATATCCCTAGTACTACTAAGCCTATATAGGTTTCTTGGCTAGCTTTAAACAACTCATCACTTGAAAAAAAGCTAAGTGAAATAAAGATCACCAAGGTTTGGTAGGCCATGGCATGAGCACCAGAGTAGTGAGAAAAGTGTTTTCGATGCACCAAATTTCTAAAAGAATACAAAATAGCTGATGCAATACCAATGAGTACACCTTGGGTGATTTCATTATCTAAAGAAATTTCAGGCACTATAAGATAGATGCCAAAAAGTACCACAAGTGCGCTTACAATGTCTTGCCAGACTAAACGTATACCTTCAAAAAAGGGTTCCAACAGTACTGTCATTACAGGGAAAGTAAATAGGGCAATCATGCCCACAGATACCGAAGAATATTGCATTGCAGCGAAATAACTTACCCAGTGTGCAGCCATTAGTAGGCCTAAAAACAGCGCGATCAAATAGTCTTTTACGCTGTTTAGTCTAATTGCCCCCCCAAACAATTTGACTATGGCAAACAACATCACACATGCCACAATTGCTCGGCCGAAAGTGATATCCACTGCAGATAAGGGGAGAAGTTTAGAGAATAATGCTGTTGCACCCAGCAATGCCATAGTGACATGCAGAGACCACAAGCTTTTCTTGACAGGATCCACTGATTATTTCGTTATATTTGCGAAAACGTCGCCGAGGCGCGTAACGTCTCCTGCACTAAGATCAGCAAAATCAACAGTGTCAGTTTCGAAGCAAGCCACTATGGTTGAACCGAGTTTAAATAAACCCATTTCTTCACCTTTTTTGATGAAGACTGAATTATCCCCTTGATTTGGATACTGCCAATGCTGCACGTTTTTACCTGCTGGCGGTGATACAGTGCCGGCCCATTTGGTTTCAATACTGGCAACAATGGTTGCGCCTACTAAGACCATGGCCATTTTACCTATTTCAGTATCGAAAATAGCCACTACACGTTCGTTCCTGGCAAATAATCCGGGGACACGTTCTGCAGTAAGTGGGCTAACTGAAAATAGCTCGCCAGGCACATAAACCATATCAGTTAACTGTCCGTCTATCGGCATGTGTATACGGTGATAATCTTTAGGAGATAGATAAATTGTGGCAAATTTGCCATCTAAAAAGGGCTTTGCAAGTTCAGGTTTTCCACCAAGCAGTGTGGTCAAACTGTAGTTATGACCTTTAGCTTGGAAAATAGCATCATGTTCAATATCACCTAACTGGCTGACTGCCCCATCTACCGGCAAGGCTAATTGTTTTTCGTCTTGGCAAATAGACCTCGAGCCATTTTTGAGTTGTCTAGTGAAAAAAGCGTTAAACGATGAATAGGACTCAGGATTGGGATCCAATGCTTCAGACATATCAACATTATATTGCTTAATAAAAAGTTTAATAATGGTAGTAGTCAATGCACCTGCTTGTGCCGCAGCTAGCGTGCCTACCAAACGTGATAACAGGTGCTTTGGGGTAATATATTGCAGAGCAATTTTTAACGAATCAAACAAAATAGCTTTCCTAATAATCTAACTTTAACGTCAAGAATTGTACCGCAATAATCTTGGCTTTGTGACCTTCACTAAGTTCAATAGGCTATATGCTAGTTTATTTTGCAGACTATATTTAATGATAAATTTGTGGACAAATATCGACAGTATTGTCTTTACACTTTTGTGTGTGCTGGACGTAGTTCGTCCATGTTCAACAATATTTTATGATAGCTTTGGTAACGTTGAGAGCTGATTTTTCCCTCTTCAACTGCTGCCTTAATGAGGCATCCGGGATCATTTCCATGTTTACAATCTCGAAATTTGCAGCCGCCTAAATAATCTCTGAATTCTTTAAACCCATTTGTCAGTCTTTCTGCTGGCAGATGCCATAAGGCAAATTCACGAACACCAGGAGAATCAATCAAATCACCACCCGCAGGGAAATGTAATAATTTTGCTGTTGTTGTGGTGTGCTGTCCTAGTCCTGAGTTATCAGATATGTCACCAATGACTTCGTCTGCTTCTGGCAATAACTCATTGATTAAACTTGATTTACCTACGCCTGACTGACCAACAAATACACTTATTTTATCCTTTAAGCATGCTGCAAGTTCATCAAGCCCAGTTAATGTTTTACAACTGGTATAAACAATCTGATAGCCAATATCGCGATAAATATTCAGTTGGCTTTCTACTTCACTAAGTTGCTGCGAGTCGAGTAACTCTACTTTGTTTAATAATATCACTGGGGTAATTTCCACGTCTTCTGCCGCCACTAAATATCTGTCGATAATATTTAGGGATAAACTAGGTATCACTGAACTGACGATTATTATTTGATCGATGTTGGCAGCAACAGGCTTTACGCCATCATAAAAATCAGGGCGGGTAAGTACGGATTTCCTGTCTTGGACAATTTCAATTATACCACTGATAGTTAATGTCTGATCTTTCCCTGGCCTAAATAACACTTCGTCACCACATACCACACTAGTAATAGTGCGCCGCATATGACATCTATGCACAACCCCATTCTGGTCTTCAACATCTGCATGTTTACCAAATCGGCCTATTACTCGTCCACTCTGTTGCTCGCCCAATTGATTATCTTCAAGTTCGTTTGACTTGGCACCGCTTGAAAGACGCTTTGAGCGATTCACTGAGACTTGGCGTTTCTGCCGATCTGTTAACTTTGGTTTTTTAGCCACGTTTTATCTTTGCTGTAATTAATACTATTTCTTGTATCATGTTAACGTTTGCAGAGGCGGATACCAAATCTTTAATGTATTTGTTGTTCACTCTATAGTTTTAATTTAGGAGTCTACATGTCAGTAAATAACGAAAATTTAGTTTGGATCGATATGGAAATGACAGGGCTAGAGCCCGAAACTGATGTGGTTTTGGAAATTGCTACCATAGTCACTGATAAGGATTTGAATATATTGGCTGAAGGGCCTGTCTTAGCGATTTATCAGCCTGATGAGGTTCTCAATGGTATGGATCAGTGGTGTACAGACACCCATGGCAAATCAGGTCTAACCAAAAGATGCCGCGAAAGCAACGTCAATGAACAACAAGCTGTGCAACAAACAATCGCATTTTTAGAAGGTTTTGTGCCTAAAGGCATATCTCCATTATGTGGCAATACTATAGGTCAAGACCGCCGCTTTCTAGTTAAGTATATGTCTGAGCTTGAAGGGTACTTTCATTACAGAAATATTGATGTCAGTACTATTAAAGAGCTAGTTCGGCGCTGGAAGCCAGAATTACTAGACGGTTTTCACAAAAAAGGTGTGCATTTAGCGCTAGATGATATCCGCGAGTCCATCGCTGAAATGGTTTATTACCGTCAACATGTATTCACCATCTAAGCTAAAACATCAATAAATGTGCACAATTTCATCAATATTGCGCAATTTACAAAAAAAATCATCAAAATTGATTTTAGAGCTTGCATCGAAGTCTCATTTTTGTAAAATGCGCCTCCGTTTTAGGCAACCACAACTTAAAACGAGTACGTAAGTACAACATTATTATGCGGGACAAAATTGTCTGGAACAATTTTGAACATCTGAAAGATGGCCTGCAAGGCAAAATACAGGACGTATTTTGTAGTAGCTCAGGGACTGGGCAATGACCATAGACAAAGTACGTAAGTACAACATTATTATGCGGGAATAGCTCAGTGGTAGAGCACAACCTTGCCAAGGTTGGGGTCGCGAGTTCGAATCTCGTTTCCCGCTCCAATGTTAAATTTACAAAATTTCCATCCTGTTTATTTCGTTCATACGACCCGAAGGGTTACATAACCAGACGATTCTGTTTCTAATCTTTGCTAAATAATCTGAACTCAGATTACGTCAATAATTTCCAAGCCTCTTTCATTTTTTAAACACAAAACATTTCTTCATTGAATTAATAAACTCAGCTCAGTTTATTAATGTCTACAATAAATGCATTGCTATTGACTCCACACAAATTCATAATTACCACTGGTCTAACCAGAGGTGTGAGTCATGGCTGTAATTAACCCATTAAGAACGTTTGTAGACAAAATAAACCATTATCCTTCTTGGCTGCGTAGCAAGCTCATCACTTGGGTATTTAGGTACAAAGTTAAACTTGCTGGCACTACTGGAATAGAAGTGCTGCATACAGATGGAAAAACAGCGACATATCGTCAAAAAAATCGCCGCAAAGCCCAAAATCATATTGGTAGTGTACATGCTGCTGCGATGGCGCTATTGGCTGAGTCATGCACAGGGTTTCTTGTTGGAATTAATTTGCCCGGTGATAAGTTACCTTTGATTAAACGTATGGACTTAAATTACGTTAAACGTGCAACGGGTGACTTGACGGCTGTAGCCAGTTTAACTGATGAACAAATTGTCTTGATG
Source organism: Paraglaciecola arctica BSs20135 (assembly GCF_000314995.1). Lineage (GTDB taxonomy): Bacteria > Pseudomonadota > Gammaproteobacteria > Enterobacterales > Alteromonadaceae > Paraglaciecola > Paraglaciecola arctica. The sequence continues at coordinate 16,848 of NZ_BAEO01000051.1, forward strand.
CAAACCGAGGATAAAGGAGAGGTGAATGTCAAAGTCCGAGTCACCGATTCCGCAGAAATTGAGCCTGTTATATGTGAAATGATTTGGGCCTGGGTTGCAAAACGGTAATTTTATATGTGATTTATAAAGGTTTGATTGAGCTTTCAGACTCATTAGAAATATCCAGCGCATGAATTAGAAAATTCATACAAAAATAGTTGACAGATTTTCATTTTAAATTATAAAGCAAGTTAAATCAGACGAGAGTACTAACTCTTAGTACCCGTCATTTATTAAACCAATGATCTTAAATCTTGTTAACTTATTTTTGTGGGGGTTGTAATGAGTAAACTTACTAGAGAGTTTTTAGTCCAACGTATGTTCAGTGATGCGAAAAATTATCCTTATGGTTTTTCACGTTCTGGAGATTTTTCTATCAGTGAAAGCAAGGCTCTATCTGAATATGGTTGCTTAATTGCCGCTTTAGTCGACGGTCAAATCCAACCTGAGACCAACGAGGACAATGAGCTATTAGCTGCTGCATTTGGCAAAAAAGAGCCAGAAAGTGCTGCTGAAAAAGCCTGGGTAAAATATCAAAAACGTATTAACCGTCCAAAACTGGGCAGCGTTTATGGTAATCATCGCCCAGTAGTAGTTGAGGATGATATTGAAGATGATGAGACTATCGAAGATGACTTGGAAGTAGAAATGGATGATTAATAGATAGTTGTTAATGAAATGTAATTACATCCTAATATTCGGCATTAAATTCCGCTAAATTAGAAGTCTTATCCTAATATATGGGTATATTGGGATATGCATCTCACTTTTGTCCGTTTTTATGTTTAAATTTCCTAATCGCTCACGTATAGTACTCTTTCATTTTTAATTAATATATTTCTGGAGTGATTCTGATGGAGATGATGTCAGGCGCCGCAATGGTTGTGCGAACGCTAAAAGATATAGGGGTAAAACATGTGTTCGGGTATCCAGGTGGTGCCGTACTGGATATTTATGATGCGTTATATGCACAAGAAGATGTCGAACATGTCCTCGTCCGTCACGAACAAGCTGCAGCTCATATGGCGGATGGTTACGCCAGATCAACGGGTAAAACAGGTACTGTTTTAGTCACATCGGGTCCGGGTGCCACTAATACCATAACGGGTATTGCTACCGCGTTTATGGATTCTATTCCTATGGTGGTGTTATCTGGTCAAGTGCCTTCTAAACATATCGGCGAAGACGCATTTCAAGAAACAGACATGGTGGGCTGTTCAAGGCCAATCGTTAAACATAGTTTTCTGGTTAAACGTGCTGTAGATATTCCTGAAGCCATTGCTAAGGCATATTACATTGCCAATACAGGTCGTCCAGGCCCAGTGGTGGTGGATTTACCTAAAGATATAGTGAATGTTCTAGAAGAACATCCTTATCAATTCCCTGCTGATGTCACTATGCGTTCGTATAATCCTACGCTTAAAGGGCATAACAAACAGATTAAAAAAGCGGTCAAAACTTTGCTAGAAGCAAAGCGACCCATTCTCTACGTTGGTGGTGGTGCAGTCACTGCCGAAGCTAGTGAGCTAGTTACTGAGATAGCTGAAAAACTAAATGCACCAGTTACCTCTACTCTGATGGGTCTAGGAGCCTTTTCGTCGTTACACGAACAGTTTGTGGGCATGTTAGGTATGCACGGCAGGTTAGAAGCGAATAAAGCTATGCATAATGCCGATTGTATTTTGGCTTTAGGTGCACGCTTTGATGATCGTGTGACCAATAATGTAGATAAATTCTGCCCTCATGCAACCATTATTCATGTTGATATTGATCCCGCATCTATTTCTAAAATTGTTGGGGCACATGTTCCTGTAGTGGGTAGTGTTGACGAAGTTGCAAAACAACTGCTCAAAGAGATGGGTAAAATTGATGCTAAGGCTCAAAAAGCTAAACTTGCCGATTGGTGGGAACAGATAACCCAGTGGCGTTCTCGTAAATGTTTAGATTATAAAAAAGACAAAAATTTAATTAAGCCCCAAGAAGTGATCGAGTCTTTATATAAGCATACTAATGGTGATGCATATGTTAGTTCCGATGTAGGACAGCACCAAATGTTTGCCGCCCTTTATTATCCTTTCGCTAAACCTAGGCGTTGGATCAATTCAGGTGGTTTAGGCACTATGGGCTTTGGATTACCGGCAGCAATGGGCGTGCAAATGGCCCATCCAGAAGCCGTTTCAACTGTTGTAACTGGCGATGGCAGTATTCAAATGAATATTCAAGAGCTAGCCACTTGTATGCAATATAATTTGCCTATTAAGATCATCTCTTTGAACAACCGAGCATTAGGCATGGTGCGCCAATGGCAAGATATGAACTATAAAGGTCGTTATTCTCACTCATATATGGATTCCATGCCTGACTTTGTTAAGTTAGCAGAGGCTTATGGGCATATTGGGATCAGAGTGACTAAGCCGGAAGAGTTAGATGAAGCCATGGCCAGATGTTTTGCCGCCAAAGATAGATTAGTATTTATGGACATAGAAATAGATCAAAACGAACACGTTTATCCCATGCAAATTAAATTTGGTGCTATGGATGATATGCGTTTAAGTAAAACGGAGCGCACATAATGAGAAGAATTATTTCTGTATTAATGGAAAATGCTCCGGGTTCGTTGTCACGCATAGTGGGAGTATTCTCGCAGCGTGGATTTAATGTGGATTCTTTGTGTGTGGCCCCAACAGATGACAAAAGTTTGTCACGTTTGACTATTGTTACTCATGGCGATGATAAAGTTATTGAACAGATCACCAAACAAGTCAACAAGTTGATCGATGTCTTAAAAGTGACTGATTTAACAGATGGTCACCACGTAGAACGAGAGTTAATGTTGGTGAAAGTAGCGACCCGCAGTGAACTTATTCGTGCAGAGGTCAAACGTAATGTTGATATCTTCAGGGCGCAAATTGTTGACGTAGATGCCAATAACTACACAATCCAAGTGACAGGTACTAGTGACAAGCTAGATGCTTTTGCACATGCATTGAGTCAAAGCACAGAGATTATTGAAGCTTCGAGAACGGGTGTCTGTGGATTAGCCAGAGGTGAAAAAGCGCTACGTCCTTGAAAGTAATGTTTAATTTAAATTAAAAAGCCCTAACGGGCTTTTTTTGTAAGTAACTTTCAAAAATAGTTCAAATTATTACCTGTTAGAAGCAAGAATGTATTTTTTGTTACTTGTTTTTGTAATTAAATTACATGTCGTGCTATACCTAGTTAATATATTAATATTCACTAATGACATATAAATTAAATTTATATTGTTTTAAAACAATGGTTTATTTTATTTCCCTGCTGCTTTTCGTATTCTTTACAATTAATTAATCAAATGTGATCAGAAAAAAAACAACATATTTTTGTAATTTAATTACTATTGGTTTCATCAGGTTGAGGCAACAAACTCACCGACCATTTTTAACTAATTTAAATTACTGAGGTGTTATTTTGAAAAAATTACTATTAACGACTATTTGTGCCGCTACATTATCATTCAACGCAAGCGCATCATTAAGAAGTGCTGACAACTTTAAGTTTGTTGGTGACACTCAATATGCTGAACTATGTCAAGCAGCTGCTACTAACGATTTAGGTTTGTTCAAAAAGAACGTTAGGCAACATGGTTTTCGTTTAAGCGTTAGCAAAAGCAAAATGTTAATGCTTTTAACCAGTGCAGATAGTTTCGAATGTGCCGGTCAAAGTTTAGTTGAATTTTCTGAATCACGTGGCTCACAAGATGTGGCTAATTATTTAACAGGCGTTGACGCTGAAGTTGAAACAGCATCAACTAGTAAATATAAATTTGTAGGTGACACAAATTATAAGAACTTCTGTAAGTCTGCGGTAACAAATAATGTTGGTTTGTTTAAACGCGCTGTAAGCAGCCAAGTTGGTCGTTTAGGTTTGACTAGAAAAGAAGTGATGGATAAAGTTTTAGATGCCGAGAACGTGACATGTGCTGGAGAAAGCTTAGGCGAATTCTTTGAATCACGTGATGCGTCTAAAGTCATCAGCTACATAACAGAAAAATCTGCAGAGTAGGCAAAACTGTTAGAAAATTAAGCGTTATTTAAAAAGCAAACAGTGATGGCTGTTTGCTTTTTTGTGGTTTGATAAGAATTAGTTTGAGTTGGGAGTAACCAGCACTCTGGTTAACTACCAAACAAGTTCTGCAAAGTGCTGCCGGCACATCGATTCGTATCTATCATTTCCGCCTACTTCTACCTGTTCGCCTTCTTTAACTACTTGTCCATTCTCATCTATCCTAACCACAAATGTCGCTTTTCGGCCACAATGGCAAATGGTTTTTAACTCTATCATTTTGTCAGCCCAGGCCAAAAGATAACGACTGCCTTCAAAAGTTTCTGCTAAAAAGTCAGTGCGTAGGCCATATGCCAATACAGGTATATTGAGGTTGTCTACAACATAAATTAGCTGTTGGACTTGTTGCTTAGTTAAAAACTGCGCTTCATCAATAAATAAACAATCTACTTTACCCTTTGCTAATAGCGCTTCTACGGCCGATTGCATATTAGTTTCTGGAGTAAAAAGATGCGCTGCAGACACAAGTCCTATTCTAGAAGCGACTTTGCCTATTCCAAATCTATTATCTAAGGCGGCAGTGAAAATTTCAGCATTCATACCTCTTTCGGCATAGTTATAGGCAGATTGCAGCAAAGAAGTGGATTTTCCAGCGTTCATCGCCGAATAATAAAAGTAGAGTTGCGCCATAAAAATGTTGTCTCATTAAAAAAGCCGTTATTTTGCCCTGATTAGAGACAAATTAAAATCATCAATGGAAAGTCAGGGCACGTTTATGAAAAAATACTAGTGATGGGGTTTTGCCAAACAATTAAGTCTTCATTTTTCATTGGTTTGGCAAAATAATATCCTTGCAGGTAATCAACTCCCATGGCTGACAGGGCAGCGGCTTGATCTTTTGTTTCAACTCCTTCAGCAATAGTTTTGTAATGTAATTCGCGGGCGATAAATAGGGTGGCTCTAATAATAGCTTCGCCTTTTCCCTCTATGTTATCTACAAATGACTTATCTATTTTTACATAATTAACCGGTAAAGATTGGAGCTGCGATAATGATGAATAACCAGTACCAAAGTCATCGATTGATATGTCTATGTTGCGTGCTTGAATTTGTTCTAATTGTTGGCGAACTTTGACTTTGTTTTCAACAAAGGTGGACTCAGTTACCTCTAAATGTAGCCGTTCAGGTGCCAGTCCGCTGCTACGAAGGCAGTTATCCAACAATCTAATAAAGCCATCATCCATTAACTGAATAACCGATACGTTAACCGATACCGCGGCTTGTTGATTGAATTGCCAATGATTTGCATCCATGCAAGCACGGTTTAATACCCATGCACCTATTTCTTTAATTAGGCCAGACTTTTCGGCTAAAGGAATAAAAACATCAGGGCCAATAAGCTTGCCGTTAAAATTCCATCTCAATAAGGCTTCAAATGCAAAAGATACATTATCTTTTGCTGTCAGGATTGGCTGGTAACATAAATAGAACTGCTTTCTCTCTATTGCATGTTGCAGGCCTTCTAATATCATTTGTGATGCAGTAATTTTTTCTTTCAAATCATTGGAAAACAAACGAGGGCGTTTTTTACCAGAGCGTTTTTGCTCACACATGGTTAAGTCAGCGAGTTGAATAAGTTCAGTTGCTGACAAACTATGTGCTGGGGCCATTGCAATGCCGATAGATGCTGATAGGTGTAATTCGTTACCATGCACATAAATGGGTTGGGCAATGCTAGTCGCGATAGCTTTAGCAATAGACATAGCCGAGTCTTGATCGCTGTATGGTAAAGCCACTAAAAATTCATCACCATTCCATCGCCCGGCACTGTTATTTTCTGAAAAAGCTGAGATCCTTTGCGTGACTTGCACTAACACACTATCACCGACAATATGGCCCATAGTGTCGTTAATTTTCTTAAAACCATTTAGGTCAATAAACAATAATGCCAAAGGGCTATCATTGACAATTGACAGTTCTATCAAGGCTTCAAGGCTAGAAGTAAAGGCTTTACGATTGACTAATTGAGTTAAGGGATCAACGTTGCTGAGGCGGTATATTTCCTCGGTTCGTCGTTTGACTTCGTCTTCTAAATTAATATTAACTAGGCTTAGCTCACTCGAGGTGACTTCTAATTCTTGATTAGTCTGGGCAACAAGATTTTTCTCGTCTTCCATTTCTCTAACAAGCATCTCATTGAGGTTTTTTTGGTAGATAGCGCCTGACGTAAAGCGCGTCGCTCTAATGCAAGTGAATACCATACCCAAGGCAAAGGTCAACCCCAGTATGCCAAGTGCTTGTCTATGTGGTATCTCTGAGACTAACCCCATTACAGAGATAGGAACCAATAAAATCATTGAGTAACTGATAGCGATAAAGCGGCTAGCAGCTAAAAAAGAGGCAGAACTGCCTGCCAATGAGCATATTATTAAAATCGGGAATAGTAGGTCAACATTATTAGCTGGGCTAAAATAAATCACCACATATAAAGACCAAGCAGTAGCTGTAGCAATACACCCAGTAGCATAACGTTGTATACCCAATAAGCCTGAAGAGGGTGATTTGCTACTTTTTATGTTCCAATGGGCTAAATCGCACATCCGCAGCAGCAATATTGCGTTGATGGAAAACCACCAAGTTAGCTGATATGGATTGGTACTTACATCGCTAAATCCAAATATCATTATACTGCTAGCGAGGGCACTAATGAGGATCCCCGAAGAGCCATTATCATACAACAATTTAGCGGCATCTAAGTTAGAGGCCCTTTGGATAGCTATGTCGGTTTTGATATAATCATACCTTATGAAAATCGAACCACTAATGATAACACTTAAGATATAAAATTTAGGGTGTCATTGATATCATAAAGAACATTTTAATAATATTCCTAAATTAATCTAGTTTAATTTATAGAATGGTATTACAGACGAAGATTTTTGTAGGATTTGTTTCCTTTAATTGAACCAGTACTATGAACAGTGACATCGATAGTGAGTTTATATTAAGGGTAATTGAAAAAATTATTCTGCAGGCATTAAAATTGTTTTAAAATACGCGGATCGTAATCATCTGCATTTAGCGTTAAATTAAACTTGGCGGCTATGTTATCAAGCTCTGTTTGTTGAATAACTAACTCATCCATAACTATAGTGTTATCGTCTAGTTGCCACAATAAGCGTGAACCTGCATAACTAAAATGAATGGCCAATAACGCGTCGGCGTTTCCTTCGCGACTAGCTGCTTTGAGCTTAGGCATTTTGCGGTTTATTTTATTGAGGCATTGTTTTAGCTCCCATACGTATACAACTTCGGCCATAAAGTTGTGAGTACGGTATTTGTTAAGTAACCAAGCAATAGTCACACTGGCAATAACAACACCTAATAAGTTCCAATTAAAATGGCTGCCACTTTCATCAGGAAATAAAGCAATAAGTGTCTGAGAGATAGCTAAGCTGCCTATTACCAAAGCTGCAATACATCCAACTATTACCAGGTTTAGGTGGCGGCGATAACGTACTTTATTAATTTTAATGAGTTGCATGTTTTCCAAAAGGTATAATTATAAATTGATAAGATCCAAAGGCCGATAGTATAGGCTTTGGAAACTAAAATTGCAGGGCTATGTATCTGCGGATACTGCCCTCACATTAAATTAGCACTCTAATAAAGTCGCCACTTTCTATCATAATGGCACTAATTCACGTCATAGTTCTATCATCGCCTATCAACAAATACCCACTTATGTAAGATTTCTGCTAATTGTTCAGATAAAAAAGGTTTTGATAAGTAGTCGTTCATTCCCGCTTCGAAGCATTTAATATCGTCACCTTTCATTGCATTGGCAGTTAATGCAATTATTGGGATGTTTTTATCAAACTGTTGATGTTCGGTGGCGCGAATGTGTCTGGTTGCATCGTAACCATTCATTAATGGCATTTGACAATCCATTAAAATTAAATCAAATGATCCGTTATGGTTACTGAGCATATTTAGCGCTTCTTGACCATTTCCCGCAAGGTGGTAATCACAATCTAGTGATTTCAGCATTTCTATAACAATTTGCTGATTAATATAGTTATCTTCAACGATCAATATATTAGGTTTTTTGTGAGCGGGCGTCTCTAATGGATTAGCTTTACGTAATTCCCGTTGACGAACTGGGGCCTGAGTATATTGTGGTTTAATGAGTACAGAAATCAGGGAGTCGGGTTTAAATGGTTTGCCAAGATATCCACTGATTTTTATTTCTGGGGGTTGACTATTATTGACTGCCGCAACTTGCGCGGTCATTAAAATTATTTCTAATTTAGAAAAACGTTTATCCGCCCGTATTGCTTTACTTAGCTCTATGCCATCCATACCCAGTAGTGCTAATTCAATCAATATATAATCGAAAGATTGTTGAGAATCGTATGCATGTCTTAAAGCCTTGATAGCTTCTGGCGCGTTACTCGCACCTACTACTTCTATTTCCCCCTGCGTTAGAATATTCAGCACTGACTGTCTTACACTGTTGTGAGAATCTACAACAAGTAGCTTTTTCAATCGTAAAGGGGCAAGCATAGCCTGAGTTGTTGGGGGTGTTGATTGGCTAGAGGGTTCAGATTTTACGGTAAAGCAAAAAGTAGAACCCTGCTGCCAAACACTTTGCACAGAAATTTGTCCTCCCATTCTCTCAGTTAACTGTTTACTAATGGCCAAACCTAAACCGGTTCCACCATGCTGACGAGTATTTGAACTATCAACCTGCATAAATTGCGTGAACAACTGTGTTTGTTTGTCTTCGGCTATGCCTTCTCCTGTATCAATAATAGTAAATTTTATTAATTCGTTGCTAGTGCTCTCGACTCTTAATATAACCTCTCCTTTTTCTGTAAACTTAATGGCGTTACTCAGTAAGTTATTCAAAACTTGTTTTACTCTGTATGGATCTATTTTTATCCATCTAGGCAAAGCTGGAGCAATATCTAATACTAGTTCAAGGTGTTTATCTTGGGCACGGGCTGCCATAGAGTCAATTATGTCGCCTAGTAATGCATATAAATTAATGTCCTGTATTTCAATATCGAGTTTGCCAGCTTCAATTTTTGAAAAGTCTAAAATATCATTAATTAAGTGCAGCAATGAATGGCTACTCATTTTGACTAGTTGTGCAAAGTGACGTTGGTTTTCGTCAAGATTTGAATTCAAAAGTAAATCGTTCATACCTAATATGCCATTTATAGGTGTACGAATTTCATGACTCATATTTGCTAAAAATTCACTTTTTGCTCGACTTGCCTCTTTAGCTTGTTCTTCTGCATGCTTAAGCTCGGTGATATCTTGAAAAGCTCCTCTAAGAGACGTTGCCACCCCGTTAGTAAACTCAGCATAACCCACAGAACGCACCCAAATATTATTGCCTTTGGCTGTGATAAAAGCGGTTTGGATGTCCCATGGAGTGCCGTCTTTTATTGCTAAGGCAATCGCCTGTTCAATTTTAGGTCTCGATTCAGGTGCATAAAAGTTAATGGCATTTTTTAAGTCAATCACTGAACCAATGGGTAATTCGTGAATGTTATACACAACATCAGACCAAATAACCTGATTGCTTAATAAATCAAGTTGCCAACCTCCAAGTTTTGCCATGTCTCCGGTGCGTTCTAATAGCTCTTGTTGTAACTGTCGCTCTTGCTCAAGCCTTTTGACTTCCGTGATGTCGGTTTGAATGGCCATAAATCCAATGAGCTGCTTTTTCTCATGTAACGGTTTACAATTAATTCGCAACCAATAAGGGGTACCATTTTTATGATAATTTAAAATTTCAGCGTTAAATCCTTGTTTTTTAGTCAGTGCAGCGCGGATATTTTTTATTGTTTGAGGGGCAGTATCTACACCCTGTAATATAGAACCGGGAGTAAAACCTTTAACTTCGTCCAATCGGTATCCACTGATTTGAGTAAACATCTTATTAACCCAAGTGATTTTGCCTTGTTCATCTGTCAAAACGACTGCGTTAATTGTTTCTTCAGCAACTTTTGCAAGCACTTGATTACTTTTTAGGCTTTGCTTGAGGTTTTCTTGAACGATAAAGTTTTCAGTCATATCGTAGTTAACACCTATGACTTTAAATACTTTACCTGTGTTATCACACACCGCGTGTCCATAAGCTTTTAAATAACGTATTTGCTTATCTGGCGTTAGTATCCTGAAGGTGGCATCAAATTTTTTATTTTCTTGTGTGGTTCGTTGTAATGCCTTAAATATCTCTTCTTTATCGTCTGGGTGCACTGCATCTCGCCACTCAGAGGCCGTGCCACTAAAGGTGCTGGGATCATGTTGATAGAGCAAAAACATTTGTTCGTCCCAAATGAGTTGTTCAGTCTCAACGTTAAATTCCCATACGCCTACTTGTGATGCCTCTTTGGCGATCATCAGGCGCTCGTTACTATTATTTAGTTGCTCTTGAGTACGTTTTAATTTTGATGATTCAGATATAGTCGCTATAACTGAATTTTGTTGGTTATTTGGTGATGGCTTTAAATTGATTGTCACACAAATTTCTTGACCATTTTTATGTAACCCAGGGAAAGCTTCATTCTCTCTATTGGTGCGTTCACGGTCGTTATTAATAAATTGTTCCAGGTGTTTTTGGTACCCTTGATTAAATCTGTCGGGCACTAAATCATCGAAACACATTTGTTTGAGTTCTGTCAGTGTATAGCCAAAAATATCTACGGCAGCTTGATTGGCAAAAAGAATATTGCCCTTTACAGAAATTTCAAAAACCGCACTTGTTACTGAATCTAAAATAGCTTGTAATCGCTGCAGTTCTTCGATCGTTTGGTCATTTGATATTGCTGTTTTGTTATATTCCATGACATCTCCCATCTGCTGCGAATTGTCTTTACAGGGGTAAAGACAATTCAGCTTAGCATTTTTTTTCATGTTGCCAATTGGCTTTCCGTATTAGAATACAACTAATAAATTAGTCGGAGATCAGTTTGTCAGCAAAAAAAGTAGTCGCTCCTAAGTTTGAAATCGCGTTTTTCCTACCTAAATATTGGTTAACTTGGTTGAGCATTTTAATTCTGTATAGCATTTCTTGGTTACCCTACAAAATACAGCAATATATAGGTAAGTTGCTGGGTAAATTACTTAAAGTCGTAGCTAAAAAACGTTATCACATTGCTAAGCGTAACATTGAATTGTGTTTTCCTGATTTGAGTGCACAAGAACAAGCGGCAATGTTAAAGGCGAATTTAGACAATGCTGGTATGGCAATACTTGAAACCGGCATGGGGTGGTGGTGGCCTGCTTGGCGGGTAGATCGTCATGCCGAGTTTGAAGGTTACGAGCATATTGAAGCTATTTTGGCCAAAGGAAAAGGTGTGTTGGCCTACGCTATTCATAATATGAGTCTCGAATTTGCTAGTCGAATATTAGGGCATCAATATCCATCTGTGGTGTTTTACCGCAAGCACAATAATCGGTTAATGGAATATATGCAGTATTATGGGCGTAATCGAGCCAATAAATATATGATAAACAAACGTAACGTAAGGGGGTTGATCCATGCGTTAGATGACGGCGAATTGTGTATCTATTTGCCTGACCAAGATTATGGTCGCGCTTTAAGTGAATTCACACCGTTTTTTGCTGTCCCAGAAGTAGCAACAACTAAAGGCTCATTATTATTTGCTAAGCAGGCCAATTGCGAAACAATATTCTTAGTATCCATTAGAACAGATAAGGGTTACAAAATTATTGCATTGCCGGGACTGGAGAACTTCCCCTCAGGTGACGATAAAGATGATGTGACACGTATTAATCAAATGATTGAAAAAATGGTCATGATCGCACCAGAACAATATTTGTGGATGCATAAGCGTTTTAAGACCAGACCTAATGCTGATGATCCTTCTTTATATGATTGATATGAATGAAGTTAACATATGTTTAAAGGTAACACTGAGGTTCAACAATAGTTAAAATGTGTAATGAAAAAAACTAAACAGGTTTCTAATTCTTTATTTTGGTTGAAGCATATAATGCTGGCACTGATGATCATTGTGATTGCGGCTGTAGTTATTATTATGCAACAAAGCAACGAATCGGCTGTACTACCAGAAGGTAACTCAGGCAAAAAAAGTATCTCAAGTAATATGAGTAATTTTTATGCGGATTACCGTTTGTCTTCTCGCCATCCTCGCGAAGAAGGACTCGGGGACTTCGTTATGGAGGTGAAAACCTCAGATAAGCCCTTAGGCGAGCGTTTGCAAAAAATGGAAAGCCTACAAAAACCCATATCAGGAAGATGGGTAGGTGAGCACAAACATCGTACATTCAAGGCCGGAAGTACACTTCGAAGTGCGATTACCGATTATGCTCAGTCAGAGGGCATGCAGGTGATTTGGGAGCTTGATCAAGACTTTATTGTCAAACACCCTTTTCAACTTGATGACTCCATTTTAGGTAGTTTAACCATGATTGCCAACGCCATAGATGCTAACTTTGATGGTGAGGTCAAAGCTTACATGTGTCCTCGACAACGATCTCTGGTTATTACCGCAACAGCAACTGAGTATTTAGAAAAACAATGCGCAGAAGCCCGCAAGTAAACTGACTTTTTAAGTTGGGCTATTGCAGTGGTTCGATTAAGTATTTGTGCCAAATTGCTTTTACCTTTGTTTGCAGATCAAGCAGTGATGGATTGATTTCCGCTAACTCACCATTTTGTAAGGCTAGTCGATGGGCATAGTTGCGATATTCCAAATATGCTTGGTTGAGGGTATTCGCTTCAGCTTTAGTAATAAGAGATAACTTTGCTAAGTCAGCTAAAATTCTCACATTGTCAGGCCACTTGGCTAAATTTGGAAAAGAACTGGTGTGGGCCAGCAACATAAACTGCACAATAAACTCTATGTCTGCTATACCGCCAGCGTCTTGTTTTAAATCAATATTGTGAGCATCTCCTTTAGCTAAATGGTCACGCATTTTTTCTCGCATTGAGACCACTTCTGCTGCCAATTCCAACATATTTCTTGGTTTTGAAAGCACAGCTAATCGCACGGCACTAAAACGTTGTTGCAATTCACCACAGCCTGTTATAAATCTTGCTCTACCTAATGCCTGATGCTCCCATGTCCAAGCGTTTTCCATTTCATAGGTCGCAAAACCGTGCACATGACATACCAGTAAACCGGCATTACCTGAGGGACGTAATCGCATATCCACATCATAGAGTATGCCTAAGCCCGTTTTAATGGTGAATATATGCAAAATACGCTGGGCAAGTTTGATATAGAAACCACTAGTTCCAATTGGTTTTTTGCCATTAGTGAACTGTTGCCCGTCGCAATTATGTAAAAACACCAAATCTAAGTCTGAGCCATAACCCAACTCCCAGCCTCCAAGTTTGCCAAATCCCAAGATCCCAAACCCTTTATTTTGGATGTTTTTAGGGCCTTGGGTTTCACATACGGGCACACCATGTTTGGCAACTATTTGTTGCCATGCGATGTCAACAACTTGGACAATTATAGCTTCGGCCAGATAGGTTAAATGGTCACTGACTTGCATAACTGGCAAAGCATTGGAAATATCGGAAGCCGCGATTTTTAATTGTTGACTGAGTTTAAACTGTCGTAAGGTTTCTATTTGCAGTTCTAAATCTTCAGGCTCTACGCGCAGTAACGCTTGGCGTAGTTCATCAGCATATTGATTAAAGGCCACTGGTTGATAAAGTGAAATGGGATTAAGTAGCTCATCTAATAACAGCGGAAAACGCGCAATTTGTTCTGTCACCCAAGGACTAGCCGCGCATAATTTAACTAAGTGGAACAATGCCGCTTGGTTTTCAAATAATAACTGCAGATAAGCAGTACGCCCCAATATGGCACGTAACACAGTGAATACCCGTCTAAACAATTCACCGTGATCCTTTGCTGAATAGCTAAGGATTTTATGAATAATCACCGGCATCAGATTATTTAGTGTTGTAAGGCCCCTCTGACCAATTCGTTGGCTAGTTAAATCTTGTTTAAATCCGCTGATTTGTTGGTACACATCTTTGCCAATGGTAATATCTGAAGTGGGTACTTCATCTGCCAAATGCCAATGATTTAGTATACTTTGGGTTTCTTCGGCATCAAGTTGTAACTGCCAAAGATCCTTCGCTCCTTGTAGTTGTTCATCTGCCACATCATCTTGTAATGCGGGATCGTCTTTGACCAGTAACGAAAACTGCTGGTGGATTAAACCGCAGTGCTGCGCCAACTGTTGCATAAAATCTTCATAATCATTGATGCCTAACACAGTTAATAGTCGTTTTTGGTCCGTGTCATTGTTGGGTAAAACTTGTGTTTGTTTGTCGGCAAACTGTTGTAAACAATGTTCTATTTTTCGCAGCCATAAATAACTCTGTAGTAAATCTTTGGCGCTTTTGGTGGGTAATATTTGTAAATTGACTAGCTCTGAGAGTGCTAATTGTAAGCTCTGAACCTTCAGGCTTGGTTCTCGTCCACCGTTTATTAATTGCAAACTTTGTACTACGAATTCTGCTTCCCTGATCCCACCTTCACCTAATTTAATATTGTTGGTTAGGCCACGTCTGCGCACTTCTTGTTCAATCATCGATTTCATACTGCGCAGCGACTCAATGGCACTAAAGTCCAGATATCTACGATAAATAAAAGGTTGTAGAATAGCTGACAACTGCTGTGTATACGGGCAAGGTACATTTAAGATAGATGCCTTTAGCATCGCATAACGTTCCCAGTCTCTGCCTTGTTCTTGGTAATAATCTTCCATAGCATCAAAATGCATCACCAGTGGACCACTGTCACCAAATGGCCGCAGGCGCATATCCACTCGGTACACTTGACCATCAGCTGTTATTTGATCCAATGCAGTAATTAATTTTTGAGCTACCTTGGTAAAAAACTGCTGATGTTCAATCGACTTTCTTCCGCCTGAAGTGACGCCTTGAGCTGGATATGTGAAAATCAAATCTATATCTGAAGAAAAATTTAGTTCATCTCCACCTAATTTTCCCATACCCAAAATTAACATAGGTTGTGGACCCAACTCACCCTCAGGTAAGCCAAATTGGGGCTGTAAAAATTGATATAACCAACTGTTCGTTTGGGTAATTAATTGCCGTGCTAAATCAGACACTTGAGCTAATGAATCCTCAATCGATTGCATATTGAGCAAGTCGCGCCAAGCAATCCTCAGCATATGAAAATTTCTAAATTGTCTGAGTTTTTGTTGTAAAACTGCTTCACTATCAACCTGAGCCAATAGCTGTACAAGATTGTCTTGGTAATCAACCTGCTCAGTAAACAGTACTTTTTCGAGCAATAACTCAACTAACCAGAGCGGATTTTTTAGACATTGCTCGAAGATAAAATCGCTCAGAGCAAAGGCCGTTTTAATGTGTTCTTCAAACGATTCAAAATGAGCGGAAAATTGTTCATGAGATTGGATTTCTTGCCAGCGCTCGTTACCAAGAGCGATTAATTCTTCAGGCAGTGGTGTTGCGGGGCTATTCTTCATGTTCAATATCCTCATCCTGCAGCATATTTTGTATGGGAGCATCACAAAGGTTGTTGTTAACTAATTTTATTTTGTTGGCTTTATTCAACTTTTTAATCCAAATTTCAAACTTTAATGCCTCTGAATGGCTATTCACCTCACAACTAAACTTCAGCGTGAGTGGGCCTTTGCCTTTTAACGCTTTAGCACATTTAGGACCGCTGGACTGATGTTCCGCAAATCGTCGTTCAATGCTGGTACAAATGCCAGTGTAGTATTGGCTTAATTTGTTTTCGACTATGTAGATGTACCATTGGGACACTGCTTTACCCTAGGATAGTTTTTGTTTTAGGAGAGGGATTGTACATGATGAGGGGATTTCGACTAGTGGGGTATGCCCTAGAGCAGGGATCCCTGCATGGTTGAAACGAACATGGGGAATTGCTCAAGTTATACAACTTTTCCTATGATAATTCTTGAAACAATTTGTTCTTCGCCAAATAATGAGTCTTCAAAGCAATCATCAAATTGGGTTATCTCATTGAAGTACTTTTGAAATGCAGTATTGTAAAAGTTGCGAAGTAAAAAGCATAAGAAATCGTGTGGGGTCAATGCTGAGTTGACCGGAATCCTGCAATTTTTATATTGGCCTAAAGTAAGATGCGACCTCGGATGTTCAATTGGTACGGCTATGTCTACTCTACAGTCGAAGTCAAACCTAATTGGAAAGGGGACAACGTTTTTATTTGATACATCGGCGTAAATCTCATCTTCTAAATATATTTCAGGATTATTTTGAAACTCCTCTAGTGTGGGGGATGGGAAAAAAGCCAAGCGATGGGTTTCAATTGAATCGTCTTTATACCGATACATTAATTGGATAAGGGCACCGTCAATCATTTTTAAATTGTATGCATGTGATTTTTCTAATTCAGCGTATATTTTGTCATAGCTGATATTCTTAAGAACTAGGCTTAAATCTGAAACATTAGCTAACCCAACTTCAGTTATCTGATTTGGAAATCTCTTTATAGATGGAAAATTTTGTTTATCGCAAAGACTTAATCCTATTAGATCTGCAGTAAGAGTTTCCAATTGCTGTCTTATTTTTAGGGGCGAAACCATTCTATACTTCTTTTTTTGACAATAAATTCCTCAACCTTTCTAACTGTTCTACTCCTAAATCTTCGGCAAAAACTGCACCTGACTCCAAATCACTTAAAAGTTGAGTAAGATTTTCTTGTTTTTTTCTAACTGCATTTTTTTCAGCGGCTGTCATATCTCTATTTACTATGTTTAGGTGTTGCCTCTGTTCTTCTGTTGGATAAGTGAAATCCAATTGAAATTGGTTGTTTTTTGTCATTTCAAATTCCTCCTTTAGAGCGGCCATCATAGGCCCTACACCAAGTACTCTTACCCATGCTTTACTTCTAGTGATGGCAGTGAATAATTGGTTTCTAACTTTAGCCATGCTACCAAATGATGAGTAGCAGTCTTGCGCATTTATTATATAAACCATTCCAGCTTCATTACCTTTTGCTCTATAAATACCAGTAAATGCAACAGAATCACTGTCAGAATCAAAAAACACATCTGGAGAAGTATCTACTCCTGCTAAATGCGTGTTTATATTTCGTTCAAAAAGAATTTTTCTTGCTGGGCCTACTGCTTTTCTTGTTGTGAGTGGGTCGGGGTTAATAACAACTATGTCGTCTGGTCTAAGTTCATCAACTGCTAAATTTTGTTGTATTGAATCAGCTAGCCACTGTGCTTGCTCTTCTAGTGTGTTAAAAATATTAAATTCAATCAAGTCCTCTATTGGGGAGTGATCTTCAAGGAATTTAGGGCTACTGTTTTCTGTGCGCCGCAATACGACTCTTTTACCGGCGGCAAGTTGCCCCTCAGAAACTTCATATCCAACCTCTTTCCACAGTTCTTCATGATCAAACATTTGTACTAAACCAGTTGTAATGTTAGGAGGCGGTTGCCTGTAAACTCCGAAACCAAGTGCATGAGCAGTAACAAGTAGAGGCCGAGAGTTTCGATAGCACTTTTCTAAGATTACGTCTTGTTGAGGCTGGCCAGGCTGAGAGGCTTCAAACGTTACTAAAGGCTTACTTTGAGTATCTAAACCAAATATTTCTTCAGGAGATGGAAGAGATTGAGAACTAAGGTTTTGAAGTTCATCATAAGCGTAAACGAGCCGTTTTTCAGGTTTCAGCAAGTCATAACACATTTTAAGGAATGCAGGAGGGAAATCTTGTGCCTCATCGATTAAAACTACGTCGTATATCTGTTTAGCATAATTAACTTCATCTAGTGCTTTCTTACAAACTCCCTCGAATTCTTTATTAGAAGCGAATCTACTTTTAGCAGCCTTAAAATCTAGATATTCAATTTCGTTGTGCTTACAGAAACTATAATATATCCCATTGTTGTAGCCTCCTCCTGGAGAGCCCCAAGAATGCAATATTTCTAAATTTTCCCAATCTGGTTCTTCATTTGTTTGTTCAATTACGAATGTATTAATTAACTTCTTAAATTGACCTTTAAGAGACCTTGTATGAAAGCTAACTGCAATTTTCCAATCTGGATGTTGTGCGTGTAAATATGCAGCCTTCAATGCTAAGACAATAGTCTTACCCGATCCAGCTAATCCCCTTATTCGTTGAACACCTTGTACTGTTTCAATTACAGCTCGACCTTGTAGATTATCGAGGTTCGCAATAGAGTCTTCAAGCATTTGAAGTTTAGCCCCACGAGAATCTGGCTTCAATGGAACTCGTTTTTTTCTACCTTTTCTAATTGTAGAAATTGCTTGCACAATTGCTAGCAAAGATTTGAAGTACTCTGGTGTCTCCCATTTCAATGAGAGTATAAATGCTCGCATGTTTTCTTCATTGCAGACTTGGTAATCATCCGAGGTGAATTCTTGCGGGTTTTCTTTTGCTGGTGCGAATGTTACAGGAGTAATCGTTACTTTTAACTGTCGCCCCTGCATCAGACTTTTGTGTGACCTAAGTTTCGATTCTAACTTGTTTACACTGTCATCCTGAGTTTCACGGAACTCTCCTAACTCAACGCCTTCGACGAGATTGAATACTATCAGGCCTGTTTGTTTAGATACAAAGATGGCATCAATTGGATAAGGGCCTTCAGCGGTGCCGATTACGGGATATCCAATATAAAGAAACCCTTCTAATTCATTTAATTCAGAAAATAGTGTTACGAGCCTTTGAGCTGAAACAGGTTTCTTTGTGGCGCCTTGTACTATTGTGACCATTTGTCCTCCATATTTATAGAGTAAACCTTACGACTGCTAAGCTTAGCAGGTTAGTACTCTTAGATTCGACGTTATAATTTCATATCCCATTCTAGACAATCTGTTCGATAGTTAACAGTGCAGAAATTATTACTTTTTATTGTTGCTTAGTCGCTCATAAACTTTAAGCTTCAAATTAATCCAAAACATCAACAGAGTTAGTTAACAGACTAAATCCAGTGTACAAGTGTACGCTCAAATTATACACTGCAATTCCTGCTACCTAAGATCATAATTCATGACCTCTACCAAGCTTTCTGTTCGCCCTTACTCGCCACTTGAAGAAACTTTAAATGCTGCAACCCATGGCTTGGGGTTTGTTGCTGCCTTTATTGGTTTGGTACTTATGTTGTTGCGAGTCGATGGCATATACGGGCAAGTAGCTTGTGTGGTCTATGGGTTTTCGATGATGTTGATGTTTCTTTCTTCAACGCTTTATCATGGTGTGAGTCGAGCTGATTTAAAGCAAGTATTAAAGACTATTGACCACAGCGCAATCTATATATTGATAGCAGGTACTTACACTCCTTTGATGGTCGTAGCTGTGGGTGGCACAGTGGGCTTAATTGCTATGGTGTTGATCTGGTCTATTGCGATTGCAGGTATTTTGTTTAAGTGTTTTGCCAACAATCGTTTTCCTAAGTTGTCTTTGGTGACGTATTTATTGATGGGCTGGTTGGCGATATTTTTTATCTATCCTTTGTACAATTCTTTGGAAACAACAGGCTTTTATTTACTGCTAGCGGGAGGCCTTTGTTATACTGTGGGTGTGGTTTTTTATGCGGCTAAAAAAATCCAGTTTACTCATGCCATTTGGCATCTGTTTGTTGCGGCGGGTTGCTTTTGCCATTTTTTGACTATTTATAGTTACGTTATTTAATTGCTATGCCCTAGGCAGATGGCTTAAGCTAGCTTAATCATATTGCTAAAACTCCTAGGATCAAGTGACTTTTTATTATGTATAAAAATTATTACGGACTAACTTCTAAACCCTTCCAATTGACTCCCGATCCTAGCTTCTTTTTTGGTAGTAAATGGCATAAACGTGCCATGTCTTATTTGCAATACGGTTTGTCTCAAGCTGAAGGTTTTATTGTTATCACTGGCGATATAGGTACAGGTAAAACTACCATAGCCAACAGTTTATTAGATAACATGCAGGAAGATATCGTTGCTGCACAAATAGTGTCGCCAAAATTGTCACCTGATGAATTGGTGAAAATGGTCGCTAGCAAATTTAATGTGCCAGTCAAAGGCAGTACCAAGTCTGATATTTTGAATGATCTTGAAGCTTTTTTGATGGGATTGCACAAAGAAGGTAAGCGAGCATTGTTACTGGTTGATGAAGCACAAAACTTACCTTTAGAAACCATTGAAGAATTGCGTATGTTGTCTAACTTTCAAGCAGCGGGTAAACCATTGTTGCAAAGCTTCTTGCTGGGGCAGGAAGAGCTACAACCTATTCTTCGTGCGCCAAATATGGAGCAATTTAGACAACGCATTGTGGCGTCTTGCCATTTGGCGCCTTTAACGGATGTGGAGTGCCAAGCCTATATTGAATATCGTATGCAACACGCTGGTTGGGATGGTAGGGCGTTGTTTTCAGCGGGAGCATACGACCGAATTTTCCAATTCACTCATGGAATACCAAGAAAAATTAATACTTTGATGGACAGGATCTTGCTTTTTGGTTTTCTTGAGGAATTAGAAACCTTAGATGAAGAAGCCGTTGAAAACGTGATCAAAGAAGTGTCTGAGGAAATGTTTTTACCAGAGAAACAAGCTCAAACTCAAACACCGGCTAAAGGCATTCTTGATGCTGCTACTGATGATGGGCAAGTTAAAGACGTAGAGTATTATAAAACCATGCTCACAGAATTAGTGGATGCTTTAGATAACGCGATCAGCCAAAAAATTAAGCTTACTCGCTATATCGACCGTCTATTACAAAAAAAATACAAAACTTACGTTCGATTGAAGTCCGATGATGAGTAAAAACCGCTAAATAACAACAAAAATTTCGCTTTATTTTAAATTGAGTTAAGTTTTTGATAAAAAAGCCGATGAAATAAATGAACTAAAAGGTTAAGATCTTATCCGAAGGTTATATCGTACAATAACTATACAAAATTAACCTTTAGTATATTTGTTCCATTTGGGGTGTTCTATGAAACGTATAATTGGTGAAAGAAGGCAAGCATCGGGATTATACCCTGATGGACCAATGTTCAAGGAACGACGTAAAGCTTATTATCATGGAAAGTACAGTAAGAGAATGTTGTCTCTTTTGTTATTGGTTAGTTGCGTAGCCTTAATTATATTTAAGCAAGTCGCCTAACTAATTAGCATATTGTAAAAACCGCTGGTTATTGTTTATTTTAAACAATAACCAGCGGTTTTTTGTTTTAGAGATACCATATCAATTCGATTGCACTAATCTTGACTGAATAAACTCTGCTAATTTACCGCTGGCTTGGGGATGTTGAGACGATCCAAAAAACAAACATATCTTTATCGAGCCTAAATCAGGCAGATGCTTATGCTGAATAATATCTAATTGTTTTGGGACACTACTCTTAGCCAACGCACTGATCCCTAAGCCCTGTTTAATGGCGGCTGTAATGCCACTTAGATCTGCATTGGTATAACTGATCCGCCACTGCTGAGTTTGCTGTTTTAGCTTATTGATTACTCGGCTTCTATATACACAGCCATCAGGTGCCAAAACTAACGATAACATTGCTTGGGGGTTTGCTAAGCTACGATCGCCTACCCAAACTAACTCATCAATTAATAATTCTTGTCCGTTGATTTCAGTACCAGGGTCGACTAATGCCAAAACAAGATCAAAACCACTGAGATTCTCATCCTCAAGCAAGGATTTACTTAATGCTGAAGTGACTTCTAGAGATACATCAGGATATAACTTGCCAAATTCGCCAATAATACTAGGTAGTAAAGTGGTGGCAAATTCACTGGGGATCCCCAGCCGTAGTCTTCCTTTCAAAGAGGTTGGTTGAAATTGCCGAAAGATTCCATCGTTTAAGTCCAGCATAGTGAGTGCTGTTTTATATAAATTTACGCCATCTTGGTTAACTACCTGTCTTTGCCCTTTTTTTGCAAAAAGACGTTTCGACAATTGTTGCTCTAAACGTTTTATTTGTAAGCTTACTGCAGGTTGCGATAAACCAAGCTTTTCGCCTGCTTTTGCATAGCCACCTAAATCCACCACAGTGACAAATGTGCGCAGGTTATCCAAAGAAAGTTGTTTCATATGATCTAATCAACATTGTTTTTAAAAAAGCCTCTTAAATAAGACTTTTAAATGATTATTCGATTATTCATAAGAAATGTAAATGTAAAGATTAAATATTTCAATTTGTCGTGCTCCATTACTGTAACTATAATTCCCACATTATTTAACTACGGATACAGTATTTGATGTCGAATAAAACGGTTTTACATGGCAAACACTTGGAAGCAGGGGCCAAAATGGTCGACTTCCATGGTTGGGAAATGCCCATCAATTATGGTTCGCAAATAGAAGAACATCATGCCGTGCGTAAAGACGCAGGCATGTTCGATGTATCTCACATGACTATAGTGGACATTACAGGTAACGAAGCGCAGGCCTATTTACGTTTTTTACTGGCCAACGACGTAGTCAAATTGCAAGATAAAGGCAAAGCCTTATACAGCGGTATGTTAAATGAAGCTGGTGGCGTGGTGGACGATCTTATCGTTTATTATTTCGACCAAACTAATTACCGTTTAGTGGTTAATTCTGCGACCCGTGAAAAAGATATGGACTGGCTAAATAAACAAGCCAAGGGTTTCGAAGTAACCATCACCGAGCGTCCAGAGTTCGCCATGATTGCTGTGCAGGGTCCTAATGCCAAAAGCAAAGCAGCAGAGTTATTTTCTGCCGCACAAAAAGAAGCGGTAGCAGGCATGAAAGCTTTTTATGGTGTGCAAGCCGAAGACTTATTTATTGCGACCACTGGATACACAGGTGAAGCTGGCTACGAAATTATGGTACCTATCGCTGAGGCTGCTAATTACTGGCAAAAATTGCTAGATGTAGGCGTGGCTCCTTGTGGTTTAGGTGCAAGAGATACCTTGCGCCTAGAAGCTGGCATGAACTTGTATAGCCAAGATATGGATGAGACTATTTCACCATTGGCCGCTAACATGGCTTGGACTATTAGCTGGGAACCCAGCGACAGAAACTTTGTTGGTCGCCAAGCACTAGAGCAACAAAAAGCCGCTGGCACTGATAAACTAGTAGGCTTAGTGATGACCGACAAAGGTGTTTTACGAGCCGGTCAAAAAGTACAAGTTACCGGCGGCGAAGGGATAATCACTTCTGGTACATTTTCACCTACTTTAGGTCATAGCATTGCTATGGCACGTGTACCTTCAACAGTTGGTGATAGCGCTGAAGTTGAAATGCGCAAAAAGTGGGTTACAGTAAAAGTGGTCAAACCCAGCTTTGTCCGAAATGGCAAAAGTGTCTTATAAGTTAACTAAATAATTATTAGGAACCAACATGAGCAATACTCCAGCAGATTTACGTTACGCTTCCACTCACGAATGGGTACGCCCAGACGGTGACGGTGTGTTTACTATTGGTCTTAGTGACCATGCCCAGCAATTATTGGGTGATATGGTGTTTGTAGAGTTACCTGACGTAGGCGCTGAGGTAGGTACGGGCGACGATATCGCTGTTGCCGAATCAGTGAAAGCCGCATCTGATGTGTATGCACCTATCAGCGGTGAAATTGTAGCAGTAAACGAAGACTTAGGAGATACACCTGAGTTGGTTAACTCTGACCCATATGGTGACGGCTGGTTATTTAAGATAAAAGCGGAAGATCCTAGTGAAGTTGAAGGATTACTCGACTCTGCAGCATACGAAGGCACCATCGAAGACGAATAAGTACACTCAAAATAAGGGCTGCAGAGCCCTTAGGTCTTATTTAAATATTATTCTCGTAAAAGAGTGAGCACTGGTTCAACGGTTCTTACTCTTTACTCACATCAGGAATTTGTAGTCAGCTATGTCATTATCTCATTTTTCATTATCAGAACTTGAACAAAAGCAGGATTTTGTTCGTCGTCATATTGGTCCCAGTGAAGCAGAAATGGCAGACATGCTTACTGCAATTGGTGCCACATCCCTTGATGATTTAATGCAACAAACTGTGCCCGAGAGCATACGTTTAGCCCAACCTTTAAAAGTAGGTGAAGCGCAAACCGAAGCCGATGCCTTGGCTTATTTAAAAACCGTTGCCAGCAAAAATAAAGTGATGCGTTCTTTTATTGGTATGGGTTATTACGACACACTTACTCCTAATGTGATTTTACGTAACGTACTAGAAAACCCAGGTTGGTATACAGCCTACACGCCTTATCAACCAGAGATTGCCCAAGGCCGACTCGAAGCCTTACTTAATTTCCAGCAAGTCACCATAGACCTAACTGGTATGGAATTAGCTTCAGCATCATTGTTAGATGAAGCCACTGCCGCAGCTGAAGCTATGGGGCTGGCTAAACGTATTTCTAAAAACCGCAAAGCGAATACCTTTTTTGTTGCAGACGACGTACATCCACAAACCTTAGACGTAGTGCAAACCCGCGCCGATATGTTTGGTTTTGATATTGTGGTAGGTAAAGCCGCTGAGGCCAGTCAACACGATGTGTTTGGCGCGTTATTACAATACCCAGGTAGCACAGGTGCAGTAACCGATATCGCAGATATCATTGCCGCGGTACAAGCCAATAAAGGCATAGTGGCGGTAGCGGCTGATTTACTCAGTTTAGTGTTACTCAAATCACCTGGCGAAATGGGTGCAGATGTAGTACTTGGTAGCGCGCAACGTTTTGGTGTACCTATGGGGTACGGCGGCCCTCATGCCGCATTTTTTGCAACTCGTGATGCATACAAACGTTCATTACCAGGACGTATTATTGGTGTGTCCAAAGATACCCGTGGTAAACCTGCATTGCGTATGGCGTTGCAAACCCGCGAACAACATATTCGCCGTGAAAAAGCCAACTCAAACATTTGTACAGCACAAGTATTGCTGGCCAATATGGCCTCGTTCTATGCTGTGTACCATGGTCCAGAGGGCTTAAAAACCATCGCTTCACGGATACATCGTTTTGCCGATATTTTGGCATCAGGGCTGGTTAAAGCTGGATTTGAATTAGTTAACGATACTTGGTTCGATACCTTAGCCATTAAAGTGGGCAGCAAAAAAGAAGCAATAATAACGGCCGCATTGGCGAATAAGCTAAACCTACGTACCGATATTGATGGTGTGTTATGTATTAGCTTAGACGAAACCACTTCGCGTGATGATCTCCAAGCTTTATACCAAGCCTTTGTTGGCGCCAACGTAGAGTTAGATATTAAAGCCTTTGACCAAGTGATGGTTGAAAACGGCAGTGCTTCTATTCCTGAAGATCTTATCCGTACGACTGATTTTTTAACCCACCCAGTATTTAACAGTTATCATTCTGAAACTGAAATGCTGCGATATATCAAATCACTAGAAGACAAAGACTTAGCCTTAAATCATTCAATGATTTCGTTAGGCTCTTGCACCATGAAACTCAACGCCACAGCAGAAATGCTGCCTATAACATGGCCTGAGTTTGGTCAACTACATCCGTTTTCACCTTTAGATCAAGCCCAAGGTTACAAACAAATGCTTGATGAGCTGAGCGAATGGTTAATCGACATTACCGGTTACGATGCTCTATCTATGCAGCCCAACTCAGGCGCACAAGGTGAATATGCAGGATTGATCACCATTCAAAAATATCACGAAAGTAGGGGAGAAGGGCACCGTAATGTTTGCCTAATTCCAAGCTCTGCTCACGGTACTAACCCAGCGTCAGCGCAAATGGTTAGCATGAAAGTAGTAGTGGTAAATTGCGATAAAAAAGGCAATGTGGATGTAGCCGACTTACGCAAAAAAGCCGAAGAAGTGGCCGACAACTTAGCTTGCGCCATGATCACCTACCCATCTACCCATGGTGTATACGAAGAGACCATCAAAGAAATGTGCGACATAGTGCATGAATTTGGCGGTCAAGTGTACATGGACGGCGCCAACATGAACGCCCAAGTAGGTGTCACATCACCAGGTCATATTGGCTCAGATGTATCTCACTTAAACTTACACAAAACCTTCTGTATTCCACACGGTGGCGGTGGCCCAGGTATGGGACCCATAGGTGTAAAAGCCCACTTAGCGCCATTTTTACCCAACCATAAAGTGGTAGGTGTAGAAAACGCCGGTGACACTCAAGTGCGCGAACATGGCGCTGTATCAGCAGCACCTTGGGGCAGTGCCTCAATTTTGCCAATCAGCTACATGTACATCAAAATGATGGGTAGCGAAGGGCTTAAAAAAGCGACGCAAGTCGCCATACTTAACGCTAACTATGTGGCAGAAAAACTCTCTGCACATTACCCAGTGTTATATCGTGGCCGTAACAACCGTGTTGCTCACGAATGTATTATTGATTTACGTCAACTAAAAGAAAGCTCAGGTGTCACCGAAGTCGACATAGCAAAACGCCTTAACGACTATGGTTTCCACGCACCAACTATGAGTTTCCCTGTTGCTGGCACATTTATGATTGAACCCACAGAATCAGAAGCCAAAGCCGAACTCGACCGTTTTATTGCCGCCATGGCGTCTATTCGCGGCGAAATCGCCAAAGTGGAATCAGGTGAGTGGGATGGCACAGACAACCCACTTCATAATGCACCCCACACACTTGACGATATTTGCGATAGTGAGTGGAACCGTAGCTATGACAGAAAGCTTGCTGCTTATCCAGTGGCAGCAGTGGCTAGGAATAAGTTTTGGCCAACGGTTAATCGGATTGATGATGTGTTTGGGGATAGGAATTTATTTTGTGAATGTCCGAGTATTGAGAGTTATATTGAGGAATAGTTTCTGTGTAAATTTTCTAAGTTCCCCGTTGAGACCCTTCGGAGACCTTATTTTACAAGCACTAATTTATCCATAAAAAATAACTAAGTTCCCCGTCATCATATGTTCCCAACTATCAGAAAAATAGCTTATTCGTACCCTAATATTAAAATGGTTAAGCTCCCTTACAATCAAATTAGTAGGCAAAGAACACTGTGGTGTTATCGCAATTCAACCAACAACTTAATTCTCTTTAGTCTGTTCAGTCGTTTTACGTTCAGTAATATTTGCAGGCTTTTCATAAAAAGACTTTAGCACCTCAAGCACATGCTCAGGTATGTCATCGACGCCCACTGGCAATGTAACCGATATCGATTGATTATCATCCGCGATTAGTTTAATCACTGTTTCAGACTCAACGCTACTAACCTTCTTTTTAACCTCTTCAATTATGAGGGTAGCTATAGCATTTTTACTCATTGCAGTGCTTATAACTTTTCCCCCTTCTTCGATGATAAAAATTACAGGCCCTTTAGCTTCAGTTATATTAGTTCGTATCGTCATTGTATTTCCGGATACCGAAACACTTTGAACCTCTACGCCTTCGAAAACTGATTTTATCTTTCCCTTTATATCAGCTTCGTCTTTACCTTTCAGTGAAGAAAGATTTTTTCCTATCAACACAAAGTCTTGTAAATGATCTTCTATCTTCTTTTCTTCGTTTCGTTTGAGTGTTACTGATGACGGAAAAATATGAGAGAACTCAACTAACTTAGTTTCAGTCTTTTCTGCCTGCCTGTGAGGAAGTCTGGTAAATTGAATATCACCGAATAGTTTGCTATTAAGTTCTTCACACTTACGCTTTATAAAATTATTCGAAACGTCATCACCGTAATCTTTTACACATTCCTCTTTAAGTACTCTTTGGAGATTGAACAACTCTTCCGTTGTTAATTGTTCCTTAGAATTAAGTAGCCAAGGTGAGCGACTAGAAGATTTCCACCGGGTTGTGGGAGTTACATAAATTAATGGTTCAAGCAGACAATAATCATCTGTAACATCATTTTTGTCGCAATCTTTCGCCACTTTAAGTTCATCAAATTGCTTTTCCCCAATAGTGTCGAATCTTAGGAGTATCGGAAACGTCTGTTGCTGAAGAAGCATACTCGGATCACTATCATCCCAAGTGGCAGCGAAAAATTCAGGCTGAATTTCCAAACCTACTAACTTACCTGTCGAAAATACGCTGACGTTATTGTCCACGCTCCGGGAGCCAAACTCTTTCCTTCGCTGCTTAGAAAAGTCAGCAAATGCTTCGGCTGATTCCTTCATTCCGGCATTTTGTAAAGAAGCGGCCAGCATCAATGAAAGGTTAATTTGGCTTATTTGCTTATTTTGTAACTCTTGGGTTTGCGCGTAGGTAACAGGGGATATAGCAGTAGTATTTATATCGTATTCATCTAATAATAAGTCTTCGAAGCTTTTAATTGCGTGTTTAGCCTTTGCCTTTTTAACAATATCCTTATACCTCTTCTCACACTTCTCATCTCTGACCAAAGAAAGTTGCTTAATCTCTTTATTAGTATCGGTATCATATTCACAAGCATCAATATAGTTAGCTCTAATCAGATTTTTCAACTCGTCATCAACGCTCTGGTCTTCTATGTATTTTCGTACTGTAGCTTTTGATGCTTGATCCAATAAAACAGTAGGATTTAGGTTGACTACTGCATGGTAACCTTCTTTTGTTCGCCAACCGGGATTCACTGAGATCATTGAAACACCAAAGTAAGCATTTTTTTCATCATTGCTGGAAATTGTGGTTAACATGTCAGCCAAAAACTTGTTGGTTGCAGCTTGGGGAAGAGCATTGTAATCAGGCAGAGAAAGACTGTCTTTAAGATTGCTATTACTTAAGGAGAAACCTTCGCCATTTAAATCAGTTTTGCCTACAAAAGGAGTTGTTTGTAGTCGGTTAAGTGCGGGAACATTGTTTTCAGGTAATGTCGGAAAATCGGGAAGTTGCGACACGGTTGCCAGTTCTTTCAGTTCTAACTGGTAATCATTTAGACAATCTTTACGTCTGTTCACTGCCGCATTATTTAAAGTTATTGCGTCTGAGACAGATATGTCGCCTGTTACACGATCATCCTCACCATCTGCTATCGCTGTACACGTTGTAAAATTCTCTTTTGCTGCTTTGGCCAAGCTATCAACAATATTTTTTTTGGCATCTTGAACCGTTTTCTTTTCTTCATCTGTAAGTTGTTTTCCCGTCTCTATTTTTGCAACCGCATTTTCGTAATTTGAAAACTGATTCTCATATAAGGCTTTAGTGGTTGCGTCGGCTTGAGTTGAAGCAGCTAAGAGAAATGAGAATACTGTTTTTGTATGTTGCAGAATTCCAGCGTTCACTTCATCTTTGGCACCTTGATAGTATTGTTGAGACGTCTTATCTATCTTAAATTCGTATTCGTCTGCGGGAATACTAATTATTGGTGGCGAAGCCGTCACAGACCCCCATTCGTCAAGCACTTCATCAGCTATTTGAATAGCAGGTAGCTTTGTTGAACGAGCGATATGTGTAGTGCAGCCATTGAGAATAATCACCAATGAGATTGGAAGAATATAAATATTGTTGATAAGACGATGTGACATGCTTAATTCCTTTTAAAATTATTTTATTCCATGACGTTACCTCTATAACTTATGTGCGAACAACATTTGAATTTGCTTAAAGTCCTAATAGAACTAGCTTGAGACTTAATTCTACAAATAGGACAAATTCAAACAGCACATTAAAGTCAGAAATATTTTAGATTTATATTTTTAATTATTATAAAAAATATAGTCCAAATTAAAAATTTGGCTAAGCAAAAAAGCACATATTGCTTTTTTACCATTTTCAATCACTACTTTTTTCGATGAGTTTAATATCAAAATTACCCAACAAAAACTGCATCGTTTGAATCTCAGTCATTTCTTCAGCAAGTTTTTGTCCAAGCTGTGCCCAGTGTTCAATTACCTGTTCGGGTGTTTTCGGCAGTCTTTCCAAGTATGCATTAGCCTCTGTAATCAGATCATCTGATAGTTCTATGGTTTGTTTATCGGTCATGTCATAACTCCTATTTTTTGCTGTAATTCTGTGCTGGCGGTAGTGTTTGATACAGCCATTCATTGTCATGCTTATAAAGCCATGTGTAATCGGCGTAATGTAAATTCTTCAGTTCTTTTCGCGTAATATTGGTGTGCTCATCTATCGCTTTAAGTATGCATTGTCTGGCTAGTTTACCCCGCTCTTCCATGCGTATACTTTTTCGTTTTTCACTCAATCCGTGAACACTCTGGATAAGTTGCTCAACAGCTCCTACAGACACGCCCTCTCGTTTGGCGATGATTGCTCTGTGTAATCCAACATGAGCGCTTTGTAGTATTCGAGCTTCTATGTCAGCGGTAATAAACTGAGTACGCCTCTGAAAGCCTATGCTTTTTTGACTCGCAATACTCTTTACAAAATTGACGCTGCGTTTAAGTCGTCTAGCAATCTCACGCAATGAATACGCCCTTTTATTCAGCAACTTGATACAGCGCTCACGATCTACTTGCAATTTACCCGTCTCAACATTTCGTGGCTCATCGATACGTCTATTCTTATTGCGCATTTGGTTAAGCACATAACATAGAAAGATGAATTTTAACGGATGGCAGCTATGGTTGCTTTTGTGCAGCAAATTATGAATGACGCTTTCAGAAAGAAGTTGAAAACCGAACATTGATTCTGATATCTCGTTTGCTTGTGGGAGCAGTAAAGTCATGTCCACACTTTGACCTTTAAGAAGGTTTTTCAATCGAACAAGCTCTACTGGACCACCCCAATAATCCTCTCGACAGTCGTAAGAAACAAATTGATAATCATGACTGTAGCGCAGGATCAAATCAGTGAGTCTCACTGCGTGTTTTGATGCAATTGTTCTGGGGGCATTATCTGATTGTGGAGGAAGATAAAATTTACGACTCGATGTGTTCAAATAACGCAAATTTATTGCGTGTACAGGACAACTTATCACACCATGCATTTGATGGCTCAAATGCCAGAATGCGAGACCAAATGTAAGCCTATCTTGTTCAATACACTCTGGACAATACCAACTACCTCCAAGCTGTTTCATTGCAGACTGCGCAACAGTAGAAATATTTGCAAGGCTATGCCCTGAGTTCGAAAGCATGGTTTGTTTTAGTAAATCTGGGCTAGAGACAAAGCCAGCGAATAACGGAAAAAAGGTGTGATTGTGAAGGAGGTGATTTGTTAAATGGCCTGTAGACTCTGCAAGATGCTGTAACCCAACGGGCAACCGTTGATCAATATTAATTGGGGCCTTCCTAAACCATCGTTGCGCAGTAGCTCTATGGTTAGTTTCTACTCGATACAAATGCAAACGCGCCACGTAAGAATATACAGTTTCATCATTGTATATTGGTGGCGCGTAAGCAGATGTCATGAGGCTTTAAACTCCGTCGCGTCTTCGGCAAACTTCATCGCCAACAAAAAGACTAGAGGGTGGCGAACTGGAGCTGCCTGCTTCAATTGCTGAGCCAATCCCAAACTAGCTTTACCTGAAAAAAAAGCGTAACTTTGCGCTGACGGACATAGTCTAGTCAAAGCACTTGAAAGATACTTACGCCACTCTAGTCTGTAGGTAATATCTACATGCATACTCCTAGTGGTTTCTCTGGCTCCCATAGCGCTAGCCATAGAGGACTTTACGTCTCTTAGGCGGTTGCGGTTATCCTCTGATGATATTTTCAGCAACTGACTAGATTGATTGTTCAACCAATTACGAAGCTCATCCGATTTAATCACGCTACCAAGACTCAACACCTCATCGTTAATCAATGGGTAATCTAACAATGTTTCACCTGCCTTAAGATGGAAACTTAAAAGAGGCTTACCGTGCACAGCACATGAATACATCGAAGTAATTTGATGAGTAGCATGCCAAATCGGTGCACCGTATTTTTCAATATCAGCAACACGACAGTCTGCACAGAATTTCATCGGTTTTAGTCCATCTAATATCTCCTCGCCTTCAAAAACACTCCGCTTAGATTTCACACGGATTTTGACGCACTTGATATGTTCCCGATAGGCCTGCTCGTCGGTGAACCCTCTCCAAAACCTTGCCCCTAGATGCTCCTTTAATAAAGCACCGCTGTACTCTCTTGCACTTTCTCGATATGCAAAACATGAAGCAACGCGCGGGAATAGCTGATGTAATTTGCCTAACTGCACTGAACCACTAAATGACATCAATCTCTTTGGGTCAACACCGTTTGTCAGCTTGCGCAAACGAGCCAAATAAGCAGGGAGATATTCTCCCGGTAAAATGGGGATTTGAGCGGCGTAATGGTCAATAATATGTGTATTCATCACTCTACCCCTTACGAAATAAGTCATGAGCGGCACGTCCCAACTCTTTGCTTTGTTTTAAAGCAACACTATCAGGGTTCTTATCATTGGGCACTGGCACGGCTTTCTTAGCATGCTTTAAGGCTTGCAATGGCACTTTTAAGCTTATTTCCTGAATTGGTTTATTGTGGAAGCGTGTCAATTTATTTAATACTGATTTTTTAAGTTCATACACGTCCTTCAATAATTTTTTACTTAAGCACGTTATGTTTGACTCCTCCACGTGATCTATCAACGCTTTACAGTAAATCTGAAGAGCACTGTAATTCCCGGCTGTATAAACGTGAATTTGGCGTAAATATGCACTAGTCAATACCACTTCACGGCAAAACACATACTGCTGGATAATCGTTATGACTAACTCTTCCCAATAATCACTATCTTGTGGATAATTGTCTAAAGTGATATCTGCGTCTTTTTTATAGCGGCGAAGCGTGTGTGCATTGCAAGATAAGAAATCTTCCAGTTCAGGAGTACCAATGAGTAAAATTGGAACCTTCAAAGCATTGAATAAACTTTGGAGAAACTTCGCATTTGGCGAGTCCTTACCTGACGTTTTTCCACTCTCTGTAATGAGCATCTGCCCCTCATCCAAAATAACAAGGCCAATACCATGCTGCCAGCAAGCGTTTGCTACAGCCGCAATTAGATGTCCTTCACCTTTACGTAGAGGGTTATCTTCGTAATACGTTGTTCCAGCCTTTTCATCAATTGCTAGTAATATATTTCGCAGCACGGTAAGGGTCGAACGGGCATTTAGATCAGCCTTAATACAAGGAATTTGTAAAAAAGACTTTTGATAAGCAGTATCACTTGCAGGGTGCAGGATAGTCGCTGGTATCAAATCAATAATGCGGTTAACCGCTTCTGATTTCCCCAAGCCAGAAGGGCCTATAATACACCCTGCAATATCAATCTTTTTGTCGGCTTCGATTTTCCCTTCTACTCTTTTTTCACCGCCAAGTGCAGCCTTGTTCATATCTGCGTAAAAACTCGGGTAGGCAATATTTTTGTAACGATAGCCAAATTCCAGCATCTCGCTAATCGCATTGTAGATTTCCCATGTAAAGTCGCTTGGCTCATAAAACTCATAACTAAAGATTCGTTTCCTCTCACGAGCATCTACCCCATATAAGTTAAACTGTCTATTCTTTCTATCCGGTCTTAACTCGACCTGAGACATAAACACTTGCTTGTCGCGTATCAGGTTTAATTTAGCAACTAGTGGATTACGTGCCGTTGGTGAAACCCATTGGCTTTTTTTAGATCTTAATGTCATTGATTCATACTCCTATAATTAATTGTGAATCGCTTGGGGGTTATAATCGTCATTCATTGCAGCGCAAACTGTATTGGCGTTATTTTGTGCCTCATAGAATCTGTCTGCCTTTGTATTCGCCTGCCTGCCTTTTGCGGGTGACTTACCTTCAGAGCGCAGCAGACCACGCAGGTTTTCTCGGTTGCTTATAGCGATATCTCGCTGTGTTTTTACTCGAATGGAATCATCAACACTGTTAGCGTAGCGTGCACCAGAAGCGAATACGGCCTGATCCTCTAATATTGCTAATGCCTCTGCGAAGTGAAGGTTCTTCAGCAGTTCGCTAGAATCAGCCAAATCAAAAGCGATGATGTCATTTGATGTAGTGCCCATCTGCAACCACACATTTTGAGTCCAAGAAGGAAGGGCCATGACATCAATCTCAAAATCTGAGCACTTGCGATCAACTGCGATCTCCTGCCTCATTTCTTCAAACTGCTTGTTGGAGGTTTGATAATTGAAACCGTCTTTTGTTAATTTCACCCCTGTCTTACTGACAATGGCTTTTTTCTTTGGCAGCAATGCACTCATCAGAGTTTTAGGGTCAACAGTTTTTCCGCCGTCCATCAACTCCTCCAGCCCCCAATTCCATAGCTCTCTGGGAATTCCCCTAACACCATTTTCAAGGTGTTCCTGTGTCACCTTCTTCTTAAGGATTGTTTGATTATTGTGTGCAATGATTTCCTCAATCAGGATGTAATAGAGATCATCAATGGTGTATACAGCATGATTGGATGGGTCTTTTTTGGCTTTTGCACGCCCTTTAATTAGCGCTCCGGGCAGACCGTGGATGCAGCTTTTATTCAGCTTATTGAATAACCCTTCTACTGACCCTTTAGCCCGACCTAGATAGGCTTCGGTGACTTGAATAGAAGCAAGGCCTATTTGTGACTTAATGAGTGCGGACATAGCTGCATCAAGGTATTCTGCTCCTCTATCAATAACTAAGGTATGGCAGACGTGATGACAAGGCCAATCACCGGGCTGATAGTCATAACCCCATTGTTTACAGAATTGTCCCTTATCAGACATCGCATTAAACAGCGCAAGGGTCACCGCTTCGGCATTCGCTCCATTAAGAGATAAGTGAAAACCTGCGATAATGTTAGTGCTAACATCAACAACTGAGTAAAGAATAGGGCGTTCAATAGGCAACCACTCTTCGGTGCAGTATTTAGAAATTAGATGAACATCCAGAACAGTCGCGTCAATTTCATACATGTGACCCGGGCCGATTACATGCTTCATGACTGTGCTGGTATGAATCTTAAATTTGTTACGAAACTCTTTCGCCCCATGCTTTATTTTTTCGAACTTAGCTCGACCACCACACGCTCTGAATAAGAGCGTTTTAAACTGAGAGATAGTTAAAAATTTTTCGGGAATATAGTCGTAAATCTTTCTCCCAAATTCATCTTCATAGATTAATTTAGTGGCGTACTCGGAGTTATAATATTTACACAAATGTTTTAAGCTAAAATATTGAATGCTATGAAAATTTGACTTGATAAATGCCTCAACGTCTTTAGAGTCTTGTTTATTTGATACACGTTTAACTTGATTGTTTGACTTTCGCTTTCTTCCTCTACCTGTAGGAAAACGACGCTCAGCATCTTGAGAATTTTCAGGTAAAGTGGTGTTACGACCACTGTTTCCAGAGGCTGAAATAAGTGCTTCTTCACACTGGCCAAAGGCATAATATTTGGACAACGTATCCCACACAAAATCGTATGTTACACCGAGGCTTTTGGCGAATGACTTCATGCATTGAGTAGATATCTCTCCGTTGAAGAAAGCATATTTTCGTTGTGCAATTTGTTCAAACCTCTCGACAACCCGTCGCCTAGCTTCCACTTCCTTTTTACGGTTTTCTCGTCGTTCAAAGAAGCGTTCAATAGTTTTAGGTTTACCCCTCGGGATGTTTTGCGACAGCCATAAATCTCGATAATAACGGATGTGAACTGCGTCCGAAAAACTCTGACTCTCCAATGAAAATAATTGCCAATCAACACATTCTGTTGCGGAACAGTGTGATAGTTTGATAGGGCTACCGATTCGATGGACAAATGGTTTTTTAGGCCGCTTTCTATCCTGCTGACACAGTACAACAATGTCAGAACCATACTGATATTCGACAACAGTGAATCGCGCTGGATTATTGTCGTGACTATGCAGAGGCGGTGCGACAAGAACTTTATTTATTGCCAATTCCATAATTTTTCTCCTATAGGCAAAGGGCGGTTAAAAATGATTTCTTTTGAGATATCCACAGGTAGTCTTTGCTGCCAAATCAATTTCCAGAATGACCCTCGAATTTTTCCCGTTGAAACATTTAATTGAAGTGCTATTTCAGATAACAATGTTGCAAAACATGCTTTAGGCATATCCCGAAACCAACGCTTGAAAGCTTCCTCGCCCCTTACCAGAAGCTCTTCATCAATTTCGAGTTCGCTTCGAACTTCAGCCTCCAGTAAGTTGCGGGCAAAATCCTCTTCAAAGCACTGCATTGCAGAGGTCATCAAACGCCAACCTAAACCGTCCATTCGACAGAATTCGGCTTCAATATTGAGTTTATTGCGTATGTTTACATCACGTTTTTGCTTCTCAGAGAAAAGTCCATCTTCATTCAATCCCTTAAGAGCTATCGCGCATTGCTTAATAACGCCATCCTCATCTGAGTAATCAATCAGGTAGTCCGTCGTCATAGCGACCGCTTGATTAACTTTAAGCACTCGCCGTATATGCTTGCCTTTTGGGGTGTAGCTGGGGTGTTTTACCCCCATAGCATCGGCTATTTCTAGTGTCGTGTTGATTGGTAGCAACGGGTACTGCATTTTGATAGAAATAACATTCGGTAGGAAATCCAAGTACCTTAGCAATCGAGTTTCCATAATCGACAGAGTCTCATGACTATCATCAGATTCTGGGTTAAAAACCTTACTACCCTTACCCACCGTTGCGGTGCGTTTTAGCTTAAGGTATGGCGTATACTGCTTGGTCTTGACTGCTTGTGCTTCCCACTTCGCAATGCGATTGAGGGTGAGCGGTGTAACGGGTGGCTGATTCCCGATTCGAACAAAGCCTAAATTTTCATGATTTTCTTGCATAAGTATTTCTCCTTTCCATTTCGAAAGTAGGCTAGAGAAATCAGATTTAAAATCAGTTTTAGAGGTTTACAGCAAGATTATTGGCAAAACCAATAACGATAAAAACACATAGATAGAATTTGACAACATCAACGATCACTTAACATGCAAGCTCAGTGAGCTGATTTAAAGACAAGATGATGGATGTATTTATAAAAACACAAAACTTAGCCACCATTTAATATCAAACACGAGTTTTGTAACGCAAATTCAGAGGTTGTCAACTAAGGTATCCGGTGCAATAAGGGTTGGGAAGTGATAGCCCTTTCAAAATGTGTGTGAGATGAAAGTTTTGTCAGTATTGACAAAAATCTGTACTGTCCAAAATTCCATCATTCATCGTTCACCAACTACACCACTCGCCTTTTAAACATAACAAAAATGGCGATTAGGTCAGATTTGCTAGAACTCAGGACAATACAAAAACCTGTAAATTAAAATAATTTTTTACTTATTATAATTTTCAAATTGACAAAGCTATATAACGTACATAATCTGATATTTTTTAAGCGGTTAGTTTCTCCAAAATGACACTAAAGAAAAGGCATAGTCATAATGCACACATCAATTAAGCAATTGATTGATTACTCGTCAGGCCTTTTCTCTTTAGAGCAAGAAGAGTTTATTGAGCTTGTATCTGCTTGCTTCGTTTATGTATATATCTTCAATCAGGACAAGTCACCACAAGCATTTCAACTTGATAAAAAGCTAACCTTTAACGACCTAAACTCTTCGGTCAAAACCGTTCTGCATTTGTCAGCGCCTCTCAAGGTATGCCGCAAGAATAGACCTGAATTGGAATATGCCTTAAACGAGTTCATTGCAAAACTAGCACTCCTATTCCAAAGCAATGTCATCAGTGGCAAGGATCTAAGCGTAGCCGTTAAAGAATTGTATGGTAAATCTAGAGAACATTTCGTTATACCAAACGAACTTTGCCAGCTTGGAGTTGGTTTATTGAGAAGCTCAACCCAACAAGTGTATTGTCCATTTGAAAAAGGCTGTGATTTTGCTTTATATTTACCTGAGCAAACAGAAGTCGTGACTGAAACGAACAGTAAAGACGACGTGTTTTATGCAAAGGCCCAGAGTGCACTATTAAACAAACCACTTCAGGTCATTGAAACCGATCCCCTCAAAAATCCTACTCTCATCGAAGATGGACAACTAAAAAAGTTTGATGCTGTGGTTGGTATGCCCCCACTAGGTATTAGGGTAAAGGGGAAAGTTAACGGCGATATTTGGTGCCGTTTTCCTGAAGACTCACTTATGGGCGAGGTATATTACTTACGCCACATGCTAGCGCAAAGTAAAGGCCGCGTTATTTGTTTCGTGTCTAACGCTTTTCTTTTCCGCACCGCTGCGGGTGAATATCAGTTTAAAGAAGACATAGTTGAGAATGAGTGGCTAGAAGGTGTCATTGCACTGCCCAGAGGACTACTGACACATATATCAGTGGATATCAGCCTTGTTATATTGAACTCAAGCAAAACATCGCTAAGCGTTAAATTCATGGATGCTAGTAGCGAGGCGTTTACTCGAAAATTATCAAAAACCCTTAGTCAACTATGTAATGTTCAACAACTGTTGGATATCTATAACAATCCCCATAATTATGACGACGAGATAGTTTACTCATCCAAGTATGAGATAGCCGATACTGGCTATAACTTATCCCCGGCTCGCTACGTGAAGTCGGAGGATGATAGAAAATTAGACGAATTTTTATCCGGATTCAAAACAGCTAAATTATGTGAGCTGGTTGATATAATCCGACCTCAATCCGTGCAGCATAATGAAGAAGGTAATGAAACTTTCAAAGAATATGGAATAAATAACCTTGACGGTATTGGTTACCTTGCGGGAAATCCAAGGTTGTTAATGTTAGACCGTCAAAAATCAAAGCGTGCAAAGAAGCAGATGATAGAACCAAATGATGTTTTGGTCGTTTGTCGTGGCGCTGTAGGCAGAGTCGGATTCGTTCCCGATAAAATAGGAGATAACGCCCTAGCTAACCAAGCATTTGCTATCTTGCGGGTGAAGCCACTGTGTAGAAGGATGTCTCCAAAAGCCCTATTTCAATACTTATCGTCCGATTATGGTAAATATCAGCTCAGCTCTCTTGCCACTGGAACAACATCACTCATGCTTTCCAGCAAAGATTTAAGCTCTATGATCGTTCCTGCATTGAATAAAGCTCAACAAGAAGTGATGGCTATTGCTCATCAGCAAGCCATCGACAAACAAAAATCAATAGACATTTTGCAAAAAGAGCTTGTGGAATTGCGAACACAGGCAATCAAAAAAATTGCAGTATGACACTCAACTTTCAATTACTCTTAATCAATTCGAATATAGTGCGAGCAATACGTCTGCACATCAGAAACGGAATTTAAAGGAATACAATGGCAATTAAAAAAACAGAATTATATTCATCTCTATGGGCTAGCTGTGATGAGCTGCGTGGCGGGATGGATGCCAGCCAATACAAAGATTATGTGCTCACCATGTTGTTTATGAAGTACGTTTCAGACAAATTTAAAGGTGACCCTTACGGAATGATTGTCGTGCCACAAGGTGCTAGTTATGACGATATGGTTGCCGCCAAGGGTGATAAAGAAATTGGCGATAAGATAAATAAAATCATCTCTGCTCTTGCTGAAGAAAATGATCTTAAAGGCGTGATTGATGTTGCCGATTTCAACGATGAAGACAAGCTGGGCAAAGGCAAGGAAATGATCGACCGCCTCACTAAATTAGTGGGGATTTTTCAAGGTTTAGATTTGACGGCCAACCGCGCTGCTGGCGATGATTTGTTAGGTGATGCATACGAATACTTAATGCGCCACTTTGCTACCGAGTCAGGTAAATCAAAGGGGCAATTCTATACGCCATCCGAAGTATCTCAAATTCTCGCCAAGGTTGTGGGGATTACAGAGGACACTCCACAGGATGCAACTGTTTATGACTGTGCCTGCGGGTCAGGTTCACTTTTATTAAAAGCAAATGATGAAGCCTCACGAGGATTGTCTATTTACGGGCAAGAAATGGATAATGCAACCAGCGCATTAGCCCGTATGAACATGATCTTGCACAACAATGCCACAGCTAAAATTTGGAAAGGCAACACTCTGTCCGATCCACAATGGAAGGATTCACCTAACTCATTGAAACTTATGGATTTTTGCGTGGCGAACCCTCCATTTTCAAATAAAAACTGGACGAGCGGGTTAAATCCAAATGAAGATTTATATGGTCGTTTTACATGGGGTATTCCGCCAGAGAAAAACGGTGATTACACCTTTTTATTACACATCATTAAGAGCTTAAAGAGCACGGGTAAAGGCGCGGTGATTTTGCCACACGGTGTGTTGTTCCGGGGAAATGCCGAAGCCAATATTCGCGAAAACCTTATTAAGCAAGGATACATAAAAGGCATTATTGGCCTACCTGCTAACCTGTTCTACGGCACGGGTATTCCAGCCTGTATTATCGTGATTGATAAAGAGCACGCACAAAAAGCAGTGTCTAAATTTAACGAAGGTGATGATAATCTTCCCACGATAACTGGTCGCCCTATCTTCATGATCGATGCCAGCAAAGGCTTTATTAAAGACGGCAATAAAAACCGCCTGCGCAGCCAAGATATTCATAAAGTGGTTGATGTGTTTAACAAGGGCTTAGAGTTAGCACGATTCAGCCGTTTAGTACCACTGGATGAAATTGCCGCAAACGATTACAACCTCAATATCCCTCGTTATATCGACTCGTCAGAACCAGAAGATTTACATGATTTAAGTGCTCATTTACAAGGTGGTATTCCAAACCGTGATATTGACGCGCTTGAACATTTTTGGCAGGTATTCCCCAGCATTCGCGCAACACTATTTAAACCAGCACGCGAAGGCTATAGCCACGGCATGATTGAAGCAAGCCAAGTTAAAAGCAGCATTCTTGCTCATCAAGAATTCAAAGACTTTGCCAGTCGCAGCTTATTACCATTTAAGCAATG
The DNA here is from genome assembly GCF_000314995.1 of Paraglaciecola arctica BSs20135. Classification (GTDB taxonomy): domain Bacteria; phylum Pseudomonadota; class Gammaproteobacteria; order Enterobacterales; family Alteromonadaceae; genus Paraglaciecola; species Paraglaciecola arctica. Next base: position 57,665 of record NZ_BAEO01000051.1, read on the forward strand.
GATACCTGATGCCAAGTTAAAAGAAATCAAAGTGGGCGCTAATCCAAAAGACTTCATCTTTAACATTTCAGAAAACTTACTCAGCGCCTATGCCAATAGCGACCTGTTAAGCAAATACGATATTTACCAAATCCTGATGGATTACTGGGCTGATACCATGCAAGACGATGTGTATGTATTAGCGCAAGACGATTGGCAAGCAGGAAACACCTTACGTGAGTTAGTGGCTAAAAAGGGCGAAAAACTCAAAGAAACGCCTGACTTAATCATCAATAAGAAAAAGTACAAAGCCGAGCTTATTCCACCAAGCCTGATAGTGAAACGTTACTTTGCCAATGAACAAGCACAAGTTGATGCTTTGCAAGCCAAACAAGACGAAGCCACTCAAGCACTGGAATCTTACCTCGAAGAACATGGCGCTGAAGACGGTTTATTAGCTGATGCCATGAACGATAAAGATAAAATCACCAAAGCTAGTGTCTTAGCACAAACTAAACTAGTAGCTAGTTCTGAAGAATTAAAAGCTCTAATGCATGCCTCTAAGTTATTTAACGCAGAAGCTGCCGCCAAAAAAGCCGTAAAAGAAGCCCAAGAAGCATTGGACTTAGCGGTATTTAATCAATATCCAAAGCTCGACATTGATGAAATCAAACTTCTAATTGTGGAAGATAAATGGCTGGCAACATTACAAGCCAATATCATCGCAGAAATTGAGCGAGTTACTCAGCAAATGGCAAACCGCGTAAAAGAGCTAGAAGAGCGCTATAGCACACCCTTACCAACACTGGCCAAGTCGGTAGATACGCTAAGTGATAAAGTTGCTGGTCATCTTAAATCAATGGGCTTGGAGTGGCAGTTATGAGTTTAATCGCTAACCAAGTTATACCTACTGGATACCAGAAATCTGAGGTTGGAGTAATACCTGATGAATGGAAGATATCTACAATTGATGATATATCACTATTGCCTATGCAAAATGGCTTGTTCTATGAACCAGCTCGAAAAGGTAAAGGTATACCACTAATTAATGTGTCTGATATGTATAAAGCAGCCCCTATCTCAATAGATAGTCTAGAGCTTTTTGATGCTACATTGCTTGAAGTTAAAACATTCAAAGTTATAGAGGGAGACTTATTTTTTACCCGATCATCTATTGTGCCAAGTGGAATTGCTTATTGTAATGTATATCCGAAAGTAACTAGTATTGCCGTTTTTGATAGCCACTTAATAAAAGTGAGAGTTAACCCTGCAATAGCTGATTATCGGTTTATGTATCTCAATTGCTTAGCAACTCATGCGAGAAAACATCTGATAGCAAATGCCAAGACTGCCACGATGACAACAATAGATCAAAAGGCTATAAAGAGTTGTCCTGTATTGCTCCCATCAATTAAAGAACAAACCGCCATTGCCAATGCCTTATCCGACGTTGATGTGCTATTAACGGAATTAGAAAACCTCATCGCCAAAAAACAAGCGATTAAAACCGCCACTATGCAGCAACTGCTAACAGGAAAAACCCGTTTACCGCAATTCGCTACTTACATCGCAGGCGAAGAGAAAGGGCAAGCCAAAGGCACAAAACCCAGCGAACTAGGCGAAATCCCTGAGGATTGGGAAATAGTAAAGTTTGGAAGCATTGTAAATTATATAAAAGGATATCCATTCAAATCAGCAGAGTATACTGATTCAGGAATTAGGGTTGTTAGAGTAAGCGACACATCTTTCACTTCGATTAAAAACGAAAACCCAATATTCGTTTCTGAAAATTCGAGAAGAAAATATAAAAAATGGAGTCTAGAAAAAGGCAATATTATTTTTACAACGGTAGGATCAAAGCCGCCAATGTATGACTCACTCGTTGGTAAAGCAATTCTTGTAGAATCTCATCACGAAGGTTTTTTACTGAATCAAAATGCGGTATTAATCAAACCAAAACTTGCTGCTGAAAATATATCGAATTTACTGGTAAGCCATTTTAGGACAGAGAGATATATTGACCATATTGAGCAAATTTATCGTGGTAATGCTAATCAAGCTAGTATTACTCTCGATGGCTTATTTGAATTTGAAATACCCTTACCAAGAGAGCCAGAAGAACAAACCGCTATCGCCACCATTCTCTCGGATATGGATAACGAAATCCAAATCCTTGAACAACGCCTAAAGAAAACACGTCAAATAAAACAAGGCATGATGCAAGAGCTACTTACAGGCCGCACAAGGTTGCCGTTTGACACATCTGACGAAAAAAGTACGGAGATTAGGAATGCCAACTGAACAAAGCCTTGAGCAACTTCGTGCTTTACTAAAAGAGCTATGCCATTTGCCTGCTGAAACCGAATGGGTAGAATTTAAGCATAATGTTGATGTGGTTAAAATTGGTGAATATATCTCGGCACTGGCCAACTCTGCGGCTCTGCTTGGCAAGCAAACGGGTTATTTGGTCTATGGTGTTGAAGATGCGACCCATAAAGTGATTGGCACTGACTTTACCCCTTCAAGCCAAAAGCACAAAGGTCAAGAGTTAGAAAGTTGGTTGTTGCAGAAAACCGCGCCTAAAATTCATTTTCAATTCTATGAATTTACTAATGTTGATGGTTTACCAGTAGTTATTTTGGAAATACAAGCAGCCAGCCATACGCCAGTGCAATTTGACGGCATAGAATACATTCGGGTTGGTTCGTATAAAAAGAAACTGCGTGAGTTCGCTGAGAAAGAGCGAGAGTTGTGGCGAGTGTTCGACAAAGTACCCTTTGAACAACAAGCGGCGACCGAAAACAGTAGTGCGGAAGAAGTTCTTAAATTACTCGATTACCCCGCTTATTTTGAGCTTACGGCACAACCTTTGCCAGAAGGGCGAGATGGAATTTTAGAGGCATTACAGGCCGATAGGTTAATTAGTAAAAACGACAAGGGAAGTTGGCAAATCGCTAATGTAGGTGCAATTTTATTTGCCAAAAAATTGCAAAACTTTCAGCACCTTGGGCGTAAAGCGGTGCGCCTTATTCATTATCGAGGTAATAGTCGTGTAGAAACAGTACGCGAGCTAGAGGGTAATAAGGGATATGCCGCTGGTTTTGAAGGCTTGATTGACTACATTAAAACCCTCTTGCCAGCGAATGAAGAAATAGGCAAAGCTTTTCGTAAAGAAGTGCCAATGTATCCAGAATTAGCCATTCGTGAGCTAGTGGCTAATGCCATTATTCACCAAGATTTTACGTTAACTGGCACTGGGCCAACGATAGAGCTGTTTGATACCCGCATGGAAATAACGAATCCGGGTGTACCTTTAGTAGATACCGATCGCTTTATTGACTCGCCACCTCAAAGCCGTAATGAAATGCTGGCGTCATTTATGCGCCGTATCAATATTTGTGAAGAACGAGGTACTGGCATTGATAAAGTAATATTTCAAACCGAATTATATCAATTGCCTGCACCTATTTTTGAAGTAACCGACAGACACACCCGTACAGTGTTATTTGGGTATAAAGCATTTTCCGAAATGGATAAAGAAGATCGTATTCGAGCCTGTTACCAACATTGTTGTTTACGCTATGTAAGCCGAGAACATATGAATAATACTTCATTAAGAGAGCGTTTTGGAATAGAAGGAAAGAATAGTGCCACGGTGAGCAGAGTGATTAAGGACGCAGTTAGCTCTGGGCTAGTGAAACCATATGATGCAGAGGCTGGAACCAAAGCCATGCGCTACGTTCCACACTGGAGCTAATTTGCTTGATTGTTGTTTGATTGCAATCACTTGAATTTGTGTTTTACTAAGAATTTAGTGTATTAAGTCATTGATTTGTATTGTTTAATATTTGCTTGATCGTTGCTTGATCGCAAGGGTTTAATTAAAGGATTTAGTTTATGAGTAATGTCGGCCAAAAAGAACGGAAAACCCAAAACCGAGTTGTTCAATTTTTTAAAGAACAGTTCAATTACCAAACCAAGCAAGGCATGATTAAAGTGCTACTCACTTGCAGTACACGGTTGTCATTAAATAAGGGATAAAGAAACTATGGAAGGAACTGTGGAGCAAGTAAATAAACAAAACTATTTAGATAAACAAATAACAAAAGTTAAAACATTACTTTTATTACCTAACTTGAGCATTCCTGCTTATCAAAGGCCTTATAAATGGACTCAAGCCAACCTAGCGGATTTGCTCAGCGATTTAAAAATCTATCGAGATAAATCCGCATATCGCTTAGGTGCAGTAGTATTTCATCACCATTGTAATGCTGATGAAAACCAACTTGATATTGTAGATGGGCAACAGCGCACCTTAACGTTAGTCCTTTTAGTTAAAGGGTTGATTGATGAACGCTTATCTACATTAAAGCGACAAGATGTAAAAGATACCCTGACCTCACTTGTAGAGCCAGTAAACTCATTTTTAAATCGACAACGATTTAATAATGATATTTCCCATCGAAATTTGCATCAAAACTATATGGCAGCTAAACGCGCCGTTGCGCGTAGTGACTTTACTGAAGACGATATAGAGTTTTTATTATCTCGCTGCGAAGTAGTCACTTTTGTGCTTAATGATGTGTCTGAAGCTTTCCAGTTTTTTGACTCTCAAAATGCCAGAGGCCGTGATTTAGATCCCCATGATTTGTTAAAAGCCTTTCACTTACGTGAATTTTCGCAAGCTGAAACTGAGCTAAAAGCCCAATCTGTGAGCCATTGGGAAAGTTTAGAGAGTGACCAGTTAGCAAGATTGTTTGCAAATTACTTATTTCGCATCCGTAACTGGACACAAGGGAAGTCAGCACAGTATTTTGGTAAATCACAGGTTGGATTGTTCAAAGGAGTTAATCTTGAACATGTCGGTTTATATCCTTATGTTGAACCGCTGCGAATTTCCCACCACTTTGTCGATGAATATAACGGCCAATACCAGCGTCACATTGACCACCAACACATGCACTTTCCATTTCACCTTGATCAAATGATCATTAATGGAAGACGTTTTTTTGAAATGACGAGTCATTATCAACAAAAGATTGCTGAGATAGTGAGTGATGAGCACAGTGGAAATAATGTAGCTAACGAAAACAGTCCAATTCGAATATTAGGGCATGAGCTAGAGCCAATTGCTTGTAAGATTTTACAAGTGCTGAACAGTTACCATTCTCGTACTCGCACAGGTGATGGCTATATTCGCACTATGTTTGATTGTGCAGTTATATTTTATTTGGATAAATTTGGCGAACACCAGTTATCGCAAGCGATAGAAAAGCTGTTTATTTGGGCATATAGCTGCCGCTTACAAAAGCAAGTGGTTCAGTTAGCTACAATGGACAACCATGTTTTAGCGAACAATATATTTGAAAAAACAAAGCAAGCTGTGCAGCCCAGTGATGTATTGAATTGGCCGTTATTAACGATTAAAGAAACAGACTGTAAGGGAACCAAACTAGCTGAAATTACCGAGCTGTTTAAGGAAATGAAGTATTATGAATAATATCCAAGCCCGTGATAAAAAAAGCATTGGTTCCGACAGCAGCAATAAAATACAAAGCTACAGAATTAAAGAGTTATTGATAGACTCTAACAGTTATCTAGTGCCTATGTACCAGCGCAACTATGCGTGGGGTGAAGGTGAAATAAATCAACTCATACAAGATGTATTGGATTACCAACAAAATAAGCCTAACCAAACATATTACATTGGTACTTTAGTAGCGTTTGAACGAACTGACGGCAGATTCGAAGTTATCGATGGTCAACAGCGATTTACTACCCTAACTCTCCTCGCATTTGCACTCAAACGCCTCTCTACAAAACACCAAACAATTGATATGGAGTGGTATAACAAACCAAATTTAGGATTTGAAAGTCGAAAAAAATCGACTGATACCTTTGCGAGTTTGATACATGGCGTTGCTTTAAAACACTTGCGTACAGATGAATATAACCAAGATGTAATTAATGGTTATGAATTGCTTGAAAAAGCATTATTAGCCCTAGGAGATAAACTGAAAGGGTTTTGTAGCTATTTGTTTAGTAACGTGGAAATAGCGCGTGTTTCTGTACCAAAGGATACTGACTTAAATCACTACTTTGAAGTGATGAACAATCGTGGTGAACAGCTAGAAAAGCACGAAGTTGTTAAAGCGAGGTTGATCTCGGTATTAAATGAAATAGAAGATGAGCAGGAACGAGAACAAAATATACAACTGCTTAGCAAAATTTGGGACGCAACCGCAAATATGGAGCGATATGTTCAGTATGGTTTTAGCCCGGATGAACGCCACAAAGTATTTGGCAATGATGACTGGGGGCAATTTACTCCAACTAGTTACACAGACTTAGCCGCGTGTTTGGAGCACGAAGCCACCAAAGAAAGCGGGCAAACTGATAATGTATCGTTGTCGCTAAATGAGATACTTGCTAAACCACCTCAGATATCTACTAGTGGTGACGCAACTCTTACGCCAGAGCGCTTTAACAGTGTGATTAACTTCTCCAACTTTCTGCTTCATGTGTTGAGGGTTTTAACCAAGCTAGACATCGCGTTAGATGACAAACGTTTGTTAGAGCAGTTTGATACTTATTTAAATGATAACAATACAGACAAGGTAACAGCAGTAAAAGACTTTGTATTTTCATTATTGAAGTGTAAATACCTCTTTGACCAATACATCATTAAGCGCGAGTTTAGTGACGGTAAAGATAAGTGGAGTTTGAAGCGCTTGCATTTCTATAACGCCAAGAGTCAGAGCTATATCAATACCTTTGATAATAGCAATGAGCAAGATAGCGAAGATGGTTTTGAAGGAGTTAATCGTCAATTATTGACATTATTGAGCGCATTTCATGTATCAACACCTACTTTGGTTTATAAACATTGGCTAAATGGGGCGCTTTTTCATTTGTTCCACATGAACAACGTAACCCCTCGTCATTATTTGAGGAGGCTTGAACACTTAGCCAGACAGTTTGTATTTGGGCGTTTTTTAAGTATCGATGGCGCAGATTACTACAACATGATTTACCAAGGAAAATCGTTTTCAACTGTCGATTTTAGTGACTCACAGGTAATGGAACTGCTGAAATACGGCACAATTGAGAATAACTTAGTTTTTAACTACCTCGATTATTTACTTTGGTGTGATGGCACTAAAAATGGTAGTGATGACGTGGTCAATCAATTTGAATTTACTTTCCGAAGTTCAGTGGAACACTTTTACCCTCAACACCCCCTTGATGGACATAGAAAGCTAGCGAAAAACGATTTACACCGATTTGGTAATCTTTGTTTAATTAGTCATAGTAAAAATTCAAAGTTGAGCAACTTACAACCAACAGCAAAACGAGATCATTTCAAAGCAGCCATAGCAGACAAAAGAATTGATACACTCAAACTTTACGAAATGATTAAAGTTATGAATAGCGCTGGTGAGTGGACAGAAACACAAATAGCTGAGCATGAGCGCAACATGCTAACGATTTTAATTAATGATTCTAAAGCGGAGCACAGGGATGAGTAACGTCGGCCAAAAAGAACGAAAAACCCAAAGTCGAGTGGTTAAATTTTTTAAGGAACAACTCAACTACGACTATTTAGGTGACTGGGAATACCGTGGCGGTAACAGTAATGTTGAAAAGGATATTTTAACCAATTGGCTGGAAAAACGTGGTGTTTCCGAACCGCTGATTACTCGTGCATTACGTAAGTTAGACGCAGCCGCCGCCCTTGGAGAAGGCAAAAAGCTGTTTGATGCGAATAAAGACGTGTATCGCTTACTTCGTTACGGCGTAAAAGAGAAAGAAGGCACAGGTGAGCAAAATAAAAACGTTTGGCTGATTGATTGGGTGAATCCAGAAGCCAATCACTTTGCGATTGCAGAGGAAGTAACGATAAAAGGCGAGCTTAAAAAGCGCCCTGACATCGTTATTTATGTAAATGGTATAGCCTTAGGCGTTATTGAGCTTAAACGTTCGTCGGTATCAGTTAGTGAAGGTATTCGCCAAAACCTCGATAATCAAAAGAAGGCGTTTATTCGCAACTTTTTCACTTCAATGCAATTGGTCATGGCGGGTAACGATACCCAAGGAATACGCTACGGCACTATTGAAACCTCTGAGAAATATTATTTAGAGTGGAAGGAGCCTGAAGGCGCTAGTAGCCTTCCTACGCCTAATATAGATACAGAAACCTTGTTAGACACACATTTAGCTCAGCTATGCGATAAAAACCGATTTTTACATTTAATCCATGATTTTGTTGTGTTTGATGCGGGAGTTAAAAAGACCTGCCGACATAATCAGTATTTTGGTATTCAAGCGGCCAAGAACCATGTAAGAAACAAACAAGACGGTATTATTTGGCATACACAAGGTTCGGGAAAAAGCTTAACTATGGTGTGGTTGGCTAAGTGGATACGTGAAAACATCACCGACTCTCGCGTGCTGATTGTGACAGACCGCACCGAGTTGGATGAGCAAATTGAAAAAGTGTTTTCAGGTGTTGATGAGGAGATCTACCGTACTAAGAGTGGCCGCGATTTAGTTGCAACCTTGAATCAACCTAATCCTTGGTTATTTTGCTCGCTTGTTCATAAATTTGGGCGTAATGGTGAAGCAAGTGATGATGAAGACGATGCCGCAACAAAGGATTATGTAGAAGCGCTGAAGCAAAGTATATCTAGCGATTTTTCAGCTAAGGGCAATTTGTTTGTATTTGTTGATGAATGCCATAGAACACAATCAGGCAAGCTACACGAAGCCATGAAAGCCATTGTGCCTGAGGCCATGTTTATTGGTTTTACAGGTACTCCTTTGATGAAAAGGGATAAAAAGAAGTCCTTAGAAGTGTTTGGCCCATACATTCATACCTATAAATTCAATGAAGCGGTTAACGACGGTGTCGTACTCGATTTACGTTATGAAGCTAGGGATATTGATCAGCATTTAACGTCAGAAAAGAAAGTAGATAAATGGTTTGAAGCAAAAACCAAAGGCCTTTCAAATTTAGCTAAAATGCAGCTCAAACAAAAGTGGGGCACGATGCAAAAAGTGCTATCCAGTAAGTCACGACTTGAGCAAATAGTTAGCGATATTTTAATGGACATGGAAATCAAGCCAGCTTTAGCAACTGGCCGAGGTAATGCGATGCTGGTTTGTGCCAGCGTTCATCAAGCTTGTGTGGTTTATGATCTATTTAATAAAACTGATTTAGCTGGAAAGTGTGCGGTAGTGACCAGCTATCAACCTGCTGCTAGCTCTATCAAAGGCGAAGAGTCTGGCGAAGGGCTTACCGAAAAATTATTTAAATACGATACCTACCGAAAAATGCTCGCAGATTATTTTGAGCAAAGCGAAGACGAAGCGTCTAAGCGAGTCGAAGAGTTCGAAAAAAATGTCAAAAAACGCTTTATAGAAGAACCCGGTCAAATGCGATTGTTGATAGTAGTAGATAAGCTGTTAACAGGGTTTGATGCGCCTTCAGCCACTTATTTGTATATTGATAAGAGCATGGCAGATCACAGCCTGTTTCAGGCAATTTGCCGCGTAAACAGACTAGATGGGGAGGACAAAGAATATGGTTATATCATCGATTATAAAGATTTATTCCGCTCACTTGATAAAGCCATTAAAGATTACACCGCCGAAGCCTTTGATGGCTATGACGAAGAGGATGTGGCTGGATTACTAAAAGACCGATTAACTGAATCAAGAACAGATTTAGACAATGCTTTAGAAGCCGTTAGAGCTTTATGTGAACCCGTTAAAGCACCGAGAGATTCCAAAGACTTCATACATTACTTTTGTGGCGAATCAGGTCTTGAGCCTGATGATGAAGAGTCTCGTTCAGAAAAAGAGGCTTTGCGCTTAACCCTTTATCAGGCAGTTGCTAAGCTTATTCGCGCCTACACAAGTCTTGCAAATGAGATGGAACAAGCAGGTTATAGCGAACAAGAAGCTGCAAAAATTAAAAAAGAAGTCGCTTACTTTGAAAAAGTCAGAGATGAAGTAAAACTCGCTAGTGGCGACTTATTAGAAATGAAGCGATTTGAACCCGCAATGCGTCATTTGCTAGATATGTACATCCGCGCTGATGACAGCGAGACATTAATGGACTTTGAGGAACTTGGGTTAATAGATTTGGTGGTGAATAACAATTTAAACGCAGCACCCAAAGGGCTTAGAGAAAACGAAGAAGCCATGGCTGAGGCCATTGAAAATAACGTTCGCAAAACCATTGTTGATGAGAACCCTGTAAACCCCAAATATTTCGATAGCATGGCAACGTTACTTGATGAAATTATCAAACAACGCAGAGCTGGGGCGATTAAATATCAAGAGTACCTTGAGCAAATACGTCAACTTGCCAAAAAAGTGGTTAATCCTGCTGGGAATACTGCTCACAGTTACCCAGAAACCGTTGATACGCCTGCTAAGCAAGCGATTTACGATAACTTTGGTAATGATGAAGTGTTAACAACCAAAATCGATACTGCCGTTCGCTACACCAAAAAAGCTGAATGGCTTGGTGATAGGTTTAAAGAGCGAGAAATTGCCAATGCGATTCGAGAAGAAGTAGCTAGTTATGAAGTAAACATTGAAGAAGTTATGTCGCTGATTAAAGCCCAAAAGGAATATCACTAGTGACAGTAACTGATACTGAACTGGTCACTATCGGCGGGATAGACGTTGAGGTTAATCGCAGGAACATTAAAAATATTCACCTAAGTGTTTTACCTCCCAATGGTAGGGTGCGATTATCTGTACCTAGCAAAACAAGTGAGCAAACAATAAGGTTAGCGATCGTAAACAAACTGGCTTGGATCAAAAAACAGCAGTCAGATTTTGCCAAGCAACCCCGTCAATCTGTAAGAGAAATGGCCAATGGAGAATGCCACTACCTTTGGGGACAAAAATATAGGCTTGCGATTAAAGCGGCTAAAGGTAAATTTTCGGTTCAAATTAAAGGAAATAACAAACTAGAGTTAGCTGTTAGCAATTCGACAACAACTGACAATAAACTAAAGCTACTCAATCGTTTTTACCGTGAACAAATACAAGTTTCAATGGCCAAAATGCTTCCTAAATGGCAGAAGACGTTGGGGGTGGCACCTGACTCGATAGAGATCAAAAAAATGAAAACCAAATGGGGCAGTTGCAATATCCAAGCAAAACGCATTTGGTTGAACTTAGAACTCGCTAAAAAACCAATTGAGTGTATGGAGTTCATCTTAGTACATGAGTTAGTGCACCTTCATGAGCGCCACCACAACGAACGCTTTCGAGCATTAATGAATAAGCACATGCCCAATTGGAAAGAACGCAGAAATTTGCTTAATAGTCTTCCTTTGGTGTATGAAGATTGGAGTTATTAAACAATTCAATATGAATATGAATATGAATATGGAAATTTTATGCCATCAATAGAATCAGATTTCTCTTTAAAAGAAATTAATACTCGAATGCTCCGACTATTAGAAAGCATTGATCTTAGTTCAGAGCCATTAAAGATACTTTTGTACGGCAATGGGTTTGTTCCAAAAGAAGGTGCTCTTTGGGACTATAAGTCGGAGTATAAGAATGACGCATTGTCACTTGCTAAAACGGTCCTAAGGATTGTCAGCTTCTACAATACCTGTGGGGGTTACTTAATTTTTGGGGTGAAAGAACTACAAAGAGATAGCTTGTTTGCACCAGTGAAAGTAGATCTTTCGGAACTTAACCAAGCACAATTAAGAGATACTATTCGCCGCTACACTAGCACCAGTATTGATGTATGCGTAAATACTATCCAGCTAAAAATCGAGGATGTTAATTTTGAACTTGGATTATTGCACATACCCAAACGAACAAGTAAATTGCCTATCAAATTTGTTCGAAATGGTCCTTTAAAAGAAGGGTCTAATAAAAACATCTTTTGCATAGACCAAACATACTTCCGTTTCTTGGACGAATGTAGACCCGCACAAACCCCCGAAGACTGGCAATTATTACTTTCTTCAAGAACCTTTAATCCGAGCACTGGCGTTGGTTCATCCACACCCTTCAATAAAATTTCAACTCTCTATCACAATTTACCCGATAGGAACCTCATATGTTCAAAGTTTATAGGCCGAAATGAAAAAATAGCCCAGATATGGGAATGGCTTGCAGATGAATTTGAGTATATGAAAATCCTTTCTGGCGACGGTGGTAAAGGAAAAACCTCAATAGCTTATAAATTTGCGACTGATTTCATTCATTCATACCCAGAAGGATTTGAACGAGTACTTTGGCTATCAATCAAACAAAAACAATTTTCTGGGCTAAATAATGAGTATTTCGAGCTTGAAGGAGAAAAATTTCATGATGTTCTAAGCTTTTTAGAATGTTTAGCAATCAATTGCGCTCTAGATACCACTGAGTATTCTGAAATTTCGTTATCACTTATTAAAAAAGAGGTAAAAGATGCTCTTACTGAGTTCCCTGCACTTATCATAATTGATGACCTTGATTCATTAGAAGACGAAGAACAAAAAAACGTTGTCGACACTTGCAGATATCTAAGTAGCAACAAAGCAAGGTTTCTGATTACAACACGTAAAAAGCTAGGTTATACATCTGATCAGTGTATTGATGTACCGGGCCTACCTAAAGAAGATTTCGAAGAATTCATTTCTACTATTATTTCAAAATCGACGAGAAAGGTACTTACAAGGAGAGAAGTTGAAAGACTGCACCAAGCATGTGATGGCTCTCCATTGCTCTCAGCTTCCATCGTACGCCTTTTTAATTTAGGAATGCCTTTCCAAATGGCATTAGAGCAGTGGAAGGGAGAAGGAGGCGAGGATGCAAGGAATGCCGCATTAGAAAGAGAAGTGGAATCGCTTTCCCCGGATGCGAAAAGAATTCTACTTATAATTTTTTATTTCAAAACTTGCTCATATACCGAAATAAAACAAGTGTCTGATCATGGTGATATTAAATTAGCAGAGCTTTTAGAAGAACTTAAGTCCTTATTTCTTGTAAACGAACCTCGCTTTATTGAAAGTGAGGAAAGATATAGTATTTCGAATACCACTGCTCTTATTGTTGAAAGAAAAGCATCTAACATGGCTATCGATCATAAAAGAATTGATACCGCAGTCAAACAAATGAGGCGAGGAGTTAAACGAAGTAATAAACCAAATTCCAAAGAAATCGGAGCTGCAATAAGTCAAGCTGATGCTTTATTGAAAGATCACAAAGTCTATGACGCGATATCTACAGTAGATTCGGTGTTGAATCAATACAAAAAACATCCAGACCTTTTATTAATGAAAGGTCGATGCTTAATGCACAGTGATATTTTAGATTACGAAAAATCTCGCCAACTTATCAAGCATTCTATTAACGCAGGACAAAATAAAGAATTAGCTTTTGATCTGCTGTATATCTGTGAGACAAAATTAGAAAACAATACAGGTGCAATTGAAGTCTGTTCAAAAGCTCATGAACAAAGTGGATTTAATAATAGTAGCTGGGCAGAAAGACTTGCAAAAGAGCTGGTTCAGAGATCGTTTAGACGTAAAGGCGATTCAAGAATAAGTGACCTTATGGAATCTAGCTCAGTTTTAGGAAGCTCACTGAAAAGCTTAAGCAATCTCGCGAAAGAGCAGAAAGTTTTGGAGCTTAGTGAGATTCACGACCTAATATGGTCAGAGTTAGAAAACGTAACTGACTTAACATGGCTCTCCAAGTACGATACCTGTGCGGAACTGATCGAAAGAGGAGATATCCGGACACTTTCCTTTAGAAGAGCTTTCTCTTGTATTGAAAGGGCTTATAAGGAGCCTAGACCTTCAACTAAAAAGAAAGAGGCTCTCGAAATTGTTATATTAAAGTTTTCAAAGCTACTCAGCAAAACTAAGTCCAACGAAGTTCAAGTGAAGCTTTGCGAAGAGCTATCAAATGAATTGTCTAAAATAAGCGTAAATATTTAGTTCATAAGTGGCTGGGAAAAAAGCGAAATAGCCATATTTAGGATTTGATTGCGTACCATTGGTAATGAAAAAGATAGAAGCCCTCATAAGAGGGCTTCTGGTTGATCAAGGATCATCGTTTCCAACGGGGAACTTAATTCCCATGGGGTAACCCATTATTTCTGTAGGGGAACTTAGTTAATCTACACAGTTTCTACTGATTTGAGTAAATAAAACGTTTATAGGGATTAAATAAGACGTTTACAGTAAATAAGGTGTTTACAATATAAGTAAAGTCCACTGCACAGTGGGCTTATTTATGTCTAATTATTTTTAACAATTTTGTTAAAAATTCATTATCGTATTTTAAACCACTAAAGCCCAACCCATTTTAGCAGTTCGCGCAGCAATGGTTTTCTACAAATTTATATTCAGACACTCTCTATAAAATCCTTTTCTAAGCAGGTATTAGGTCATGGTAGACAAAATTGATAAATCGTTGGGCTGTATTTCTTTTGTTTTCGATATCATCGCCGACCCAAATATGGTGTTCTGGATTCAAGTCTTCGCGCCATCTATGTAGCTCTTTCCCGATAACATCGGAAACAACGCCATGTTCAACCATCCCATTAATACGACTACTTAGGCTATCATTTGCTATTCCTCGGTCACGCAACTGTTTACCAAACCTTAAACTAATCTCCATTTCCAAAAAAGAACGTAACGAACATTCCCAATAAGGTGCACTTCGTTCTACAAAGTTTATGATTTTTTCTCTGTTCTCTTCATGAGCAGTACGAACAAATTCATCAAAATTGCCTACTTTTAAAGAGGATGTTTCGTGGTTTTTAGTAATTTCTATTAGCTTGATACGATGATTGTTACCAAAAGTATAAGTTTTGATGAACTGCGCAAGCCCTTCTCGGTAGTGGCTAAGCAAAATTATCTGCTCGCAACGCTCAGACAAGTTGACCATTTCTCTATGGGTTGCGGAAACTCGGTGATCGTCAAAGGATGTGACGGGGTCATCAAATACAATGACGGTCTTTTGTAAGTCCTCTTCATTCATAGCGTCCAGAGATGCTAAAAATACTGATAACCCTAACGCGCGGCGGTCTGATTCACTGAATAATTTATCTAAGTCCACCTCTGGTATATCTTGTTGATGAAATTTAACTTTTAAATGATAAACAGGCTCGTGACCTGACGTATCTAGTTGCCGTTCTAACAGAAAATTTTGGCTACCTAATTGGGTGAAATAATGATTGATCGAGCCAAAGTATGTCTCTAAATATGCATTTTGTTCAGTGCTCAATTGAGTTTCTAAAGCTGGTATGTCTGCCTTAAATTGCTCAATAGAGGCGTTTAAGGCTATTAGCTCCTCACAATGAACATTTTTTTCCACGCGAGTTAACTGTTTTTCCAATCTGTTTGTTTCTTGAGTAATTTTGGACAGTTGTTCTTCCAAATATTGGGCATCTAAATGCTCTTTAAATTCGCCAATTGCCTGATTACATTGCTCGACCATTCCAACATATTCGGCTAATTTTTCGTCTACATCGCTGATATGGCCTAATAGCTGCGCAGAATCTAATTCGTCAACTGTTTGGTGAGGTTTGGCAATTTTAATATTGTACTTTTCTATAAAGGCAGCCCTTGTGGAAAGTAGCTCTTCATTAATTACAGTGAGTAAGCCATCTATACTGTCACTTAATGCTATCAACTGCTCGCGTGCAACCTTATAACCAATTATATCTGGGTACGTATCCCAAGTTTGTTTGTTTCTATCTATTTGGCGAGCAATCCGAGTGAATGCCTGACTGTCAAAGCTGGCGGATAAACGATCTAATTCTTGTCTGACAAAGGACTCGTGTCGATCAAAAGCTTCATCAAAGTACTGTTTATAATCGTCAATTAACCTTGTCGCATCATCCGAAAGTACTTGTCCACAAAACTGACAATTGTCACCCTTACCATATTTAATACCTTGTTGAAGCCAATGCTCACTGCCGTGCGCTGTCGCTAAGTGCATTTTAATATGAATCTGTAGTTGTTCTTTCGCCTGCTCATGATGTGTATCTAAGCTTGTGGAGTAAACTTCATTAATCTCATTAATATTTGGCACAATGTCAGCATAGTCTTCCTCGATATGCACCAATTCTGCTCTGGCTTTCAACTCTTCTAGACCGTTATTTTGTGTTTCCAAACGATATTTTTCTTCATTTAACCCATCTCTTTGCTTTCGGGTTGCTTCAATATCGGCAGGTAAGGCAAGCACTAAAAAGCTGTCTACATCATCAACGCTACTAAAAACATCTTTAAGCAAGGTCTTATAACGTTGTGAACATCGTCGTTTATTTTCATTTAATTCCTTTATTCGACTAGCAAGCACAACTCCTTGTTCACCTAGTATAAATTGGCTGAAATTAACTTTGGTTTCGCGAGTAAACTTACGCGAGGTAAATACATGATCGTGGTAAAAAGCGTCGTTGAACGTTTTGAGTCTGTGGGAATCTCGTAATCGTTGCTGCCAAGTGTTATTTCTAAATAAACTCAATCCTTGCCCTTCGTTTTCTCCTTCGGCTGCAAACTTAAACTTGATTGTCTGGGCATCACCATCTTGTGGAGCAGGGATTGATTTTCTGGCAAGTACAACATCATGTTGATTCTTTTCTAGTGAATAAAAAATGTCACCCAATGTTGATTTACCATAAGTATTGCGACCATATATCAGAGTGATTTTTTCAAATGGTACTTTGCTAGCATTGCATTGGCTAAATGTTCCAACATTTTTAATTTCAGCTATACGGCACAACATAATCGTTCCTTAATTAACTAGTAAGCAAAGTTCCGTACGTCAACCAACAGGTCTTTGACTTGTTTGTTTATTCGTTTATTAAACTCAAATTCGATTTCATCATCACTCAATTTGCTGATATTTACTTTAAAGTAATCAGCTAAAACCGTTTTTTTCTTGGCTAAGTCATACTCATCGAAGTTTGGAATATAGCTAGTTTCATACTTTCTGAAACTGAGTTCTTTAAATGCACGAACAAATTTCTTTGGTGTAATAGTTACGTTAAAGCGTTTTACCAGCTTCTTAACGTAATGATCTAAAGTATGCAGTAAAGCTTCATCATTAATCTCCGAAAAGAAAAACAGCCAGCCCTTACTCTTGTTGTCATAAATACAACCTGTAATTCTTAGGTTCAGTCGCCACAACAGGAATTGTTCACTTTTTTGCTTAGAATGTTTATAGCTGGTAAATATCGAGACCAAAGATGCCTTTAATTTTTCAATTGTTCCTGTTCGAGCGCTAATGAGGTCACCGACAAATTGATAGCCCAGATAGTCAAAGCGTTTACCTAGCCGAGCAATGGTAGATTTATCAGGCCGTTTTATAGGGTCATACATTTTTAAACCTATATTAGAGAACTGCGCTCTTACATCTTTTGCTATTGCCTGTGCATTATTGAAGTCACAAAAAATCATGACATCATCAACATAACGGTAATATTTTATGTTTGGATATGCTTCAAATCGTTTATCGATGTTTATGAGGTAAATGGCAGCCAAAATATTAGAAATGGCTAAGCCTTGAGGTACACCCCTACCAGAAAGCTGGTCGGTGCTTTTTGAAAAACTAACGGTTGGTGAAGTGATAGCAGAAAAGAGTACATCTTTAATTTTATCATCTCGGATTTTTCTCCCTAATCTACTGCGAAGTTCTTTATGTTTTATAGAGGGGTAAAAATTGGTTACATCGAGCTTGATACAACCGGTATAGGTGTCGGAAGTAATATCTTGTTTTACTTTTTTTATGATTTTCTGGGGAAGATTAAACGTTACAACATCGGCGTATATTTGAGTTAAAAAATCACACATTGCACGAAGGGCAATACGGTCTCTAACCGTAGGTATTGATATCTCCCGAGGCGCTTTCTCTCGACCTTTACTAACCAGCTTTAATTTATATTTCGTAAATTGGTAAGTACCAGCCAACATCTTGCGCGATAAAATAGACACTTGCTCATCAAGCTGTTGTCGAAACGCATACTGATTTAAATTATCTATGCCAGTAGCACCTGAATAAACTATGTGCTCAGAAAATATGCGTTTTAAGTTAGCTTCGGAAAAATGTTTTTCAAATTGCTGCTGTATTGTCACGCCAGTTTTTCCAACAACATAAACAAGCCTAATGGAGCCGCGTAAAACAGAGTTAAAATACAAAAACGATAGAACTTAGATTTAGTAAAATGAAACCAATGAAAGTTCGTTGGGTGTGGGTTCACTTTGGTTTTGTCTGCTGTAGTCAAATATGTTTCTACCAAGGCATTTGTATGATCAACAAACTTGTGATTTTCACAGCTATTTAAAATTAGTTCATAGTCTTGGGCTAACTGAGTTTTTTCATCAGTGCTGTCGGCTTGACGATGTAACAATGTATTCAATGCTTCGTAGCATTCTTTTACTTTATCTGCTCTGCTTTTAAATGAAAAACTACCAATAAAGATCGACACACAAAGCAGCATAACCGAATAAACAACCCAAGAAATTCCTGCTACATCTGAGTTTGGCTGAAATTTTACGTAAAATATGGATGCAGCTACACCAACTAATGAGTACCAAAAAAGCAATAACTGAGAATGAAAATAGGCACTTAAAAGCCTTTTTTCGAGCTGTATTCTTGCTTTCCTTGTCCACCAAACGTTATCTGAAAAAGCCATTTTTACGTTCCTTAATTAAGATGTCCTAGAGTGTCCGTAAGTTACATAGATTAAACGCCCCTTGCGGGGCAAGTTGCCTAACACTCTTACAAAATAGAAAGGCAACTAAGAGACAAGCTCTTCAATATTAGTTGCACTCACAAGTGAGTGGAAAGTCTTCTCCGAAGCAAAGACAAACACACCCTAGGACAAAACTGCTTAGACTAGTATTTCCCCCGTCTATTAATAATCGTGTTGTTATAAAAATCAGAAAAATTATGTACCTAATCAATGCTAAATTATTATAATTTTTTGTACGTCTACATTTAAGAGTATTGGAAAACAGTATTTGGAACAAGCAAGCTTTTTGTTTTAGCAGCGGTTAGTTAGGTTTCGCATTTATCTTTAGTTCATAAAGTTATTTCTGTGGCGGAGATGTTTTTGAGTTTTTATTATTTTTTCTTCTCGACTTTCAGCAAAATAACTTTGCTTAACGAATGCCTGAAACGCTAACGTATTGTTGTTAAATGCCTTTAGAAATAACTCAAATTCAATCAATTTTTCTTCTGTGATTCTCATTGCGCCAATGTCAGGTAAATTGTAAGTTTTAAAATTGTAGTAATGCATGAGTCCCTCGTCAAATATGACGTGTGTTGACAAGTGAAATTTATTTGTTACGATAAGCTTCAATTCGAAGTGAAATCCAGTTCAACCTCTTATTTTCATTAATAAAAACCTTAAATAATTACATATTTTAGTTGTTTGTAGTTAGTATTTTCTGTTGTTTTTAACGAATTTATTGGCTTTACCAATAACTTTTCATGGTTTTTATGCTTTTCCTTGTTATTCTCGTTATTCGAGACTATTTTCCGATTTGTAGCCACTGGAAAATAAGTTATGAAAAATGAAAGTTCACCGAAAATTAAACAGCCAACAGTCACTGAGTTAACTGAAAATAAAATTGACGATTATGTAACCCGGAGAGAGTTCGAAGGTAAATACATCCCGTATAAAACTGCTCGCCAATTCTCAAGTAATGGAAATGCCTCAACTGAGCAACTTAGTCAAGATGCACAACGTCATGAATACTTTTCAGACATGGAACGGCATTTTGGATTGACACTCAGTTATTTAAAAAATGTCTCCAAGGTAAAGACGCAATACCCTTTAATCGATGTTGATACAACATTAGCGGTTGCAACTCGTCTTAATATCGCCCATCCCCGTTTTGCGCCAAAACGTGGATTGGTAAAAGATGCTAATCAGGGGTATCAAGCGTCTATCATGACTACAGATTTTTATTTTCAATATGTCGATATTATGACGGGTGAAATAAAAAAGATTGCTGTCTCGTTAAAATACAATGATGAAATATTAATTGTAGATGGTGGTGATACGGTTATTGGCCGAACAAGAGATAAGTTACAAATCGAACAAGTTTATTGGGAATATGAAAAGCAGCAAGAGTATAGGTTAATCACATGTTCACATTGGACATTGAGTCCGAATTTAGTAAAAAATATTGCAATAGCTAGAAGGCATCGTGACCTTGATATCCCTCATATCATTCTTAAATCTTTTCAAGTTCATTTTTTAGAATCCCTCACTGGTAGAAAGCGCCATCGACTGGCAGATTTGGTTTTTCTGGTATCCAAAAAAATGACTATCTCGTTTGAAAAAACATATGGCGTGTTTTGGTATCTCATCTGGCATAAGGGCTTACAGGTAGACCTATTCCGTCCGCTTGCAGACGCTAGTTTCGTTTTTAATGCAAAGGAGGATTACGCATGGGAATGGTAGGTCTTCTGACAGAAAAGGCATTTGATTATTCAATTAACGAAATCATAAAAGCTAAAAATACAGACGAAAAAGAACTCGAATATACGGTTGCGTATACTTTTCCTGAATCAAATGTAGTTGCGCTATCTCTACAACGTAAAAAACCTATTAAGCCTATTCTGGTTAAAGTTGGCGATGATATCGAAGGGCGTGCATGGGATATGTTTGAAAGAACGCCTAATACGTTTAGTACGTCTGAACACTATTTGTCTGCCACAGAAAGTCGTGTAGCCACGGCGTTTGATAAATATTCAAAAATAAAACCACTAATTGATTCTGATGACATAGAATTATATATCAAAGGCGATTTATCCAGAAAATCTTTCGATGCTTACGCAGAGCTAGCCAATATAGCTCCTCAGTCGTTATATAACTACCTCAATCAATATTTAGCATTTGGCTCTCATCCTTTAGCGCTATTACCACTAAAGTATCTTTGTGGAACTAATCGAAAGTTACCTTTAAATATTGAAGAGGCTGAGGCGAAAAGAGCTAAACGAGGTGGAAATTTTATTGGCGCAAAAGGCGATTCAGATGAATATTTAAGGCGAGATGCTACGCAAGAAGACATCGAGCGAATTAAAAAATTTATAAAAAAATACTTATCTAGAGTTTCTGACCACAAATATACTTCATTACATAGCGAGTTTTGCCAGCACTTTTGTTATTCAACGACTGTCGTGTATGGACATAAAGAGCGCTATCTTGACTTTCGTAAGTTTATTTCTATTGATCAATTCATTTATCATTTTGACAAACATGTTGATTGGAATAAGTGGGCGGAGCTTAAAACGAGTGTAAAAGCAGTTCAAAATAACCAAGACATTAAACGCGGTAAAGCACAAGAAAACTCTATTGGCCCAAGCGACACTTATGAAATTGACGCCACTACACTAAATATTTACGTGGTATCGAGAATCAACAGCAGGGGAAAATATACAGATAAAGAGGTGCTTGGTCGCCCTTACTTGTACTTTGTAGTTGATACCTTTTCGGGGATGATCGTAGGCTATTGCATTACGTTTAAGCGTGGCGTTTCTGCGGTTAAACAAGCACTTTACAATGCTTTTACAAATAAAGTCGATTTTTGTGCCAGATATGGAATTCAAATTGATGAAGAAGATTGGCCTTGCCAACATGTTTGCGTACGATTGTTTTGCGATAGAGGGGGGGAATATACCACTACTCTTTATGACGACATGTTGGCAGCGGATTTACTGCTAGAAACGATTACCTTTTCGATTTCCTATTTGAGCAAAAGAAAAGGAACAGTAGAGGTGAATTTTGATTCTCAAGACAAGATTCTGTTTCAGCGATTGGAAGGGAGTGTAAAGCCTGATCCTGCAAAAGATGCCGTTCACCCTTCAAACTTCGCTATACATGATATTGATTCGTTAAATCGGCTAATTATTGAATCGATTTTGTCGTTTAATCGTCAAAGAATGAATCACACACGGTTACAATCTTTTGATGTGTTTGAAGGAGTTAAGCCGACGCCTTTAGCATTATGGAATAAGCACATTTCTAAAAGAATGGCAGGTGGGAATCGTCAGCCCAAAAAACTAGTGATGTACGCGATGTTGGAACAAGAGGAAGCAAAAGTATCCCTCGACGGTATACTCATTTCATCAAGTGAGCTTTTATATAGAACATCTCATAAAGGCTTCCAAGAATGGCAACAAGAGATCGGCTTTCGCGGTCAGGCTAAGCCTTCAATAAAAGTGCGTATAAACAAAGATGACCCGCGTTACGCATGGTACTTATCAGAGAAGTTCGGCCCCGAAATCATAGAGTTTACACTGGCGTCACATGATGAGAGGTTTGAAGACTTAACTGCTGAAGAAATTAAGCAGCAAAAACAAATCGAAAAGCAAAGGATGTCTATCAATCGCAAAGACCGAAGAATGGCGAACGTTGCCTTACAAGCATCAATCGCTGAAGAACGTGAGTTATCAAACGAAAACACTTCTACTAGACCCCCAGATCGCAAAGGCATAGTCGCCGGAATACAGGAAAACTTCAAGCAAGCACAGAAATCAGAAAACGCCAGAGATGTTATCGAAACTCGCCGTGTATTTGGCTCCAGTGCAATTGATTCATCCGCAGATGACCTTGATACTCCATCGTCAAATAGCGAAGGAGGCAGTGATGACTGAAGCGAACCTTCTGCTTGAACAATGGATTGATGATAATCCATTTATTACATCGCTTCAGATGCTGAAACTGACTGAATCTGAATTGATATCTCGACTATCGGCAAGGGACGATATTACTCCCAATTATTCTGCATTACCAAACAGTACCAAACGTATTGGTTTGGCTAAACGATTTTATGTTCCGCCAGAGTATGCATTTGATTTGTATAATCAAATTCATCACATGATCCTTATTGGTTATCTCAATCGCCACCCTAAGACAGACGATTACGATAAGTATCTCAATTTAGTTGAAAACGGCGAAGTTTCGGTGAAAAACCTACCCGCACCAAATGCTCTACTAGACGCAGGAACTGCCATGCTTTGTATGGGGCGCTCTGGGCATGGTAAAACTACCGTTCATGATAAAATGTTAGAAACGCTTAATCCTTTTGGTAACTTTCATCCTCCTTCTGAAAACACTGGATTTAGACGACTACCGCAAGTCATGTTCGTAAAAACTTATATTAAAAGTGCGACAAGTAAAAAAGCTTTCTTAGTTTCGATTCTTAATGCCATCGATAAAAAGCTCAATAGTCATCTCACTGCAAAGCTTCCAAGCAGAGACACTGTTGGTGAGCAGGTTGATTATGTCATTAAAATATGTCGAATGGTTGGCCTTGGCTTACTTGTAATAGATGATATTCAATGGGTTTTAAATTCTAAAACTACGAAGGATAACAAGGTTGTTACTAATGTTTTTTTAGAAGAATTTTACAACGATTTAGGCGTGCCAATGATATTCATTGGTACACCTGAAGCTGGAGACCTTTTCAGTGCTCCTGAACAGAGCGAGCAGTCTGAAAGGCGTTTAATCAGTGATGGCAAGTTTGTTCTAAGTGACCACTTTATTGAACACCTAACATGGAAGACAATGGTTAAAGCCTTAAGCATGAACTTTTTAGGTCTGAGCGAGAAGTTAGTTGATAAGGAGTTTGAACATGCAATTTTTTACTATTGCGAGGGGAACATAAGCAAGTTGAAGCGTCTAGTAAATCATATATTAATTGCGAATTTGAGTATGACCAAGAGTAATCGATTTAATTCTTTGTATACAGCGCATGCGGCCACTCACATACGCAAAGAATCGATTAAACCAAAGATACCTACAGTTGATGTCACGCCAGCCTATTCTGCGGAAAAAACAGCGCAAATAGATGATAAAAATACGCAGAAGAAGGACTCAAAAAACCAAGAACGAATTGATCGGATAAAACGACTTCAAGCCCTAGATATGGGGGACGAATGATCTCATGTTGAACACCAGTCTTTCATCCATACTGCTAGAGAATATTAACATCAAACCCGGTGAGTATTTTCCAACCTATTTCTATCGACTCGTGGAGTATGCAGACTTTTTTGCTCCAAAGGAATTTTTAAGTCTTTTTCAAATATCAAGTCCTCGTTTGATAGGAGAGACCATGCCAAGGTGGGCAGTGAAGTTTGCCGTACAAGCCTATGGAAGAAAAAGATTCGAGGATGTATTGACTGATAATATGGTGGGCAAATATTGGCAAGGATTCGTCTCTCGTGATGTATTAAATGTACATGTGAAAAATCAATTGAATGACAAGGCAACGGGACGCGTACTGTTTAATGCTGAAAAGCTACTAATGCCTTACCACTCTCTAAAATACTGCTCAAAGTGCCATGATGAAGATGTAAGAGCCAAGGGCTTTGTTATCTGGAAAGCAGATCATCAAGCAATGTCAGCTTTTATTTGCCATCAGCATAATACAGCGCTGAGCCAACGTTTAGTGAGCGAGTTTAATGGGTTTGAATGCTCAGGCGATTTTTTTGATAAATCTTCTTTTAGCACCCCTCATATTACACTTTTTCACCGTTGGTTTGATTGGGAAACTAAGCTGCTGATTAGAGGAGGTGTTGATTATCAGCGGGAGCAAGTCGAACTTCACAAGCGTGTGTTTATGGAGAGTAGCTTCTATTCCCATTCTCCAAGTAAAGTGAGCGTTGCTCTTAATAAGCAATGGCAAAGTGCACTTTGTAAGTACTTAATTATTTTGTTTCCAAATTCACAGTGTTCTGCCAAAACCACGGCTAATAACAACGCATTTAAGGCCAGTGCCATTATGTCGGAAGATGGCAGTATTCATCCTTTTATGTTTTTGCTATTCAAGTTTTTCTACCTATTTGAATACCAGCCGTGAATACTTCTGTTTACACCCCACGCATCCAGCAAGATGAAACTTTGTATTCATACATTGCTCGTTGCCATTTATTGTGGGGTGGTTCAAATCATCGACAGACTTCAATGGACTTTTTTGGACGTAAAGGCGTTTGTTTGAATCAATGCCTACCTACTGAAGTGAGCAATATAGCGAAGCATGCCGATTACCCAGTAGATTATCTCTTGAGTAAGCATACCTTCTTACCATTGTTTGACTTGATGAGTGCTAACTCGTCAGATTTAAAGCAGGCAATGTTGAGATGCGGTGGGTATACGCTTGCGAATGCTTCAGGTGTGTCTCAACTAGGGAAAGCGGATCTTATAAATTCTAAATTCTGCTCCAAGTGCATAAAAGCCGACCTTGAGAAAATTGGAGTAGGGTATTGGCATTTAATGCATCAATTTCCCGGCATAAAATGTTGTCATATACATGGTTGTTGTTTGGTTGAAAGAAAAATAAACCCGAGAGTTTATGAGTTACCTGAATTACCTAAAAATGAGAAGCTAACTCTATCCCCAGAGATTCAAAAATCGTTTGCTAAATATGTGGTTTCAATGGCAATCGAGGCCGAAGTAGGTAACTCAATAGATGTTCCACTTGTCTCTGCGAATCGTATTGATGCTTTGTTTCGCAAAGGGGGGCATATTGATATGCAGGGGCTATTATTTTTAATTAAATCAATCGAGGTAGGGTTAGGACTGCCGAGGTTGTTAAATGAATCATGTGTCAGAAACATCCTTAATGACGAAACGCATAATGCACACCCACTTAAAAAATTACTACTACGTTTCGTCATTGGTTTTATACCAGAAAGCCACCCTGCTTTGGATGAGTCTAGAACGAACGGTTTGGAGCTAGCTAATCGCGAAGCGCGATGCCTTAAATTACTTCAAGAGTATCACTTCAGCATGCGAGAAATATCGCGCCGAGTAAATATCAGTGTTAGCGCTATAAAGTCATTGGCTAAGCGGCACCATATTCGCCTAGATGAGCGGCGTCAGTTCATTACCGCTGATATGGAGAAGCAAGTCGTTCAAGAGGCTATTGATGGGCAGCATCGCAGTGATATCGCTATAAAACACGAAATATCTGTGGGGGCTGTCGAGCAAATAATAGAATCAGTTGCAGGGTTGTCTTTATGGCGACAGTATTTGCGAATGTATGATAAACGCAATGAGATGCGGGAAGAATTAACCGATACCCTAAAGCGGTTTCCTAATGCATCTAGAAAGGCTATTAGAAGTCATGCAAATCGAAGCTATATTTGGTTGTTTAAGTTCGATAAAAAGTGGCTGAATAAAGCTTTACCACACAAACAACCATACCAATATCACGGTTATAAACTTTGGGTAAAAAGAGATGATGAATTTCTGCCAAAGCTGACATCTTTTCTCAAAGATCAAATCAAAAACACATCTGCTGCTCCAACACTAAAAGCAGTTGATAAATTCTTTGGCAGTCATGGTTGGTTTACTCGCTCAATTGAAAAATTGCCCAGATGCAAAACTGCCTATGAAGTATTTATAAAAGATTTTCACAAACAAATTTAACCCCGTTAATTTACAACACAGAGGTAGCGAGCATGAGTGACACTGTTAAAATTAAACTTGATAACTTCTTAATCCAAGAAGCTGAAAAAGCATTAGAGCAATATCCCAAAACGGCCAGTGAGCAAATAGAACGCTGGTGTTACATTGGTATGGCCGCTGAAAAGTATCTGACTGGAGAGGAGTTAATAGCGTTACAACTGGGTAACGGAAAGGTGGTTTTAGTACCAAAGGCGTGAATGAATTCGACCTGTCCAAATGGATTGATAATTAAATTGCTGTATAAATAAACATGATATAATCCCTTGGTGTGAAGGAGGTGAGTTGTAGGTTGCACTGCAATTTCTTGACACGACTAATTTTAATTCAATTTGAGGTACTAAAAATGGCTAAAGGTTCCAGTATTAATGGTAATGCAGACGGTAAGAATGGAAGCAATAAATCTTATTCTGTTAAAGGTCGAGGAAACGTTTCACGTCCCAAGATGGTGAAAGAAGTTAAGCAAGGAAAACACTCGGATACGCATGTGCTAAAGGTAAATGGGGTTGAATACGCAAGAAATAACCCTAATCATAATAAACCAGATAATATTGATGATTAGTTAGCTACTGCGTAATTCTAAAGGAGCGTATGCTCCTTTTTATTTAAAGATAGTTGCCATTAAGACTCTATATTGTTAAGTTGTGTTTAAGCTTTATCACAGGCTAAGCAGTCTGATAATAGTATTTACGCGTATGACTTGTTAAGAGGAAGCGCGAGGCTGGCAGCCTTTCTGTTAGGTACAAACCTCTACGGGTGTATGGTGATAATTAATTGGGAGTAATTCTTTAAGGATACTCTGCTCGCAAACAGACAGCCCTTATCTGGCGTGCGACATCAATTATTTATTGGATACACTATGCCTGTAAAAAACTCATGTCCCAAAAGCCAATCTCTTCAACATTACAAAAATATATCGTATGAAACTCTAGCCGCTAGTTGGTTGCTTAATGACGGCTGGGACGTATTTATGCCCATGATTGATCATGGTTTAAAAACTGACTTCGTTATTTCAGATGGCGATACATTTTATCGAATTCAAGTGAAGTCGATACTGTCTGAGGATGAAAATACCGTCGTTGAAAATAAGTGGGGTAATGCCAGTATTGATTATGTGATTTATTTTTCTAGGACTGGAAATTGGGGGTATATCACCCCACCATTTAAGCAGAACAAGAAGAGGCTTAATTCAACTGGTCATATTAGGTTTCACCAACACCCTAAAAACTTTGTCAAAGCGTTTAACCTAGTTTAATCAGTCTGTTGGACTTCTGGCTCGTTTGCGAACATTCACTTGTTGATACTGTTATTGGGTCGATGAATGATGTAGTTTGTGATTGTTTAAAATAAGTGGTTGTATTGAACCATCATGAATTTATTAGGATAAAGGTTGTTGTAGCGATGCCAAAAAGAACGAATGATTTTCAGAAACTGGTTTTAGCTATAAACAATCATTTTGCCTCTGAGTCGGCAAAGGTAACCGAATCTGCCATGTTATTTGATCCAGAATCAGAGCAAGACAGAGAGATTGATATTCTTATTGAAGATGAAATCGGGGGATATCATTTAAAAGTTGGTGTTGAATGCACTGCTATTGGAAGACCATTAACTGTTGGTAAATTAGCCGAGCTTGTCGATAAACACAAAAACGTCGGCATTAACAAGACTGTGATTGTCTCTAGATCAGGTTTCGCTGGTAGCGCGCAAAAAAAAGCAGAAAAGCTTGGCGTCGAGCTAATAGCATATGAAGCTGCAATGGAGAAGGACTGGCCATTAGACTTTAAAGTGATGTCAAACATAAAACCTGTGCATGTTTCTTGCGAGTTAATGCCAGATTTACCTCTGGCTCTAGCCAAAGAAAGTTCATTGGATGGATTCACAAATGGTGAAGATTATACGGTGGTTGAGCATCACAAGCCCGTCTCCCAATTCTTATTTGAGTTGTTAAGCTCTAAAACCGGAGGATTAATGCTACCTCCTTACTTAAATACTGAGCATGCTGAAAATGAAGGGGTCTCTTTCTCAGAAAATTGGTCATTTGCCCCTCCAATTACATTGAGATCTAAAAATGGAAAAACTGCAAAAATAATAGGTGCCAGCCCAAGTTATATATATCGTCGAACAACCCTCGTTGGTGACCTTAAGGCTGGTATTTACAATAACCGAATGGTTGCTTCCTCGGTGCTCAAAAGTAATGGCATATTTAAGGAAAGTCGATTCACTATATCCAGTGATACAAATCAAAATGGCCAAAGTGGATTTTCTCTGAGCTTGTCTCTCGATACGGACTAGTCGTATTCCAATGAGTACTGGAAATACCTTTAAACGCCTAAAAGTCGTATATTGATAACGGAGTAGATAAATGTCGATATGTAGATTAACTAGTTAATCGTCAATTTTATATTTCCCGAAAACAAAAATTTAACTAATTCTGACAGACGTATAGGGGCGAATAAGAGACTTTTAGACTTTGTTTCATTTAGGTCTATTGCCACAGAAAAGCAGCAATCGACACAATTAACGAATACATTTGTCAACCGTTAGCATTACTTAGCGAATAAAGTGCTATTCAAAAAATGGAACTTGAGATGAAAATGACAGAAGCAGAAATTAGGACTTTAATTGCCCAAAATATAAAGGGGTTTGATCCGAAATTGGAAGTGATTGAAGAAGAATTTAAAGTTGAAATGGATGATGGAACGAGAGGGTTTATCGATATTCTGGCTAGAGATGAATTCGGATATTTGACAATTATTGAACTTAAGAAAAGTAGAGTTAGCGAGAGAAGTGCTATTCAACAGTTATTTAAATATTCAGCAATGCTAAAAGAGTATTTGAGTATTTCTCAAGAAAAAATTCGTCGAGTAATTATTTCAACAGACTGGAGAGAACTGAAAGCTCCTTTCGCCGAATCTTCGGCTAATGCAGATTACCCAATAGATGGTTATAAGTTAAGCATCAGTAATGGTCAGCTAAACTATGAAAAAGTTGTCCTCGCGACGGAAGAGATTGATAGAGATCCTGCTATCAAATTTCACCTTTTTAAATTTTCCACTCAGGAAGATAGAAACAAAGCATTGGGAATGATAGAGGAAATATCTTCAGATATTACAGAGCTTAATCTACTTGTTTTTAAAATTGAGCTTGACCAACCGAAATCTGAAAAGTTCTTCGTTCATTCGAACTACGGGTTTGGATTGATAGTTACATTTTTTGCCTGTCCTTATGAGAAGGCATTAGAGAAGTTGAATATAGAACCTATAGACTACATGCCTTATGGTAGTATTCACTGCTCAAATAATAAACTGTTAGTCTCCTTAGCTTTTAATGTTAAGTTTACCCGCTCATTAGCAAACATCATCGACTATCGCTACGAACTAGAAAATCTAGATTCTTTTAGTAATTATCTGAGTTGGTACCCAGTTGATAACAATTACATCTCATTTGGAAAGATGTTTAGCAAAGCATCTATTTTTATGTCAAAAGATGATGTCTTGCGCCACGCTAATGGTGTCAGTGGTTTGCACTCATACTATTTCTGTGAGCGTTTTTCTACTAAAAACCCAGCTGATTCTATGGTTTTTAGAAAAAGCTTAAGCAACTTCTTAATGTTTAACAAAGAATGGTTGAAAATTACAAATTACCTTCTCAATAATCTTAGTGACGATGATGACGTTACTGTTTCTATTTTTAACCCATTAAATGTCATAGCTCTGATTCATGATTATATTAGCAGTAAAGAGTCATTGAGAATTCCAGAGCTACATATCGAGATAAAGAAATCTAGTGGTGAGATTGAATCTTATAGGGGGGCACTTATGTGTGAAGGCAGAGGCATTTTTTCTGGTGTTATAGATAAGATTGAGGAGACCTATGGAAGTATAAAAAACTTCAAATTGAGGTTGCTTAACCATAAAACACCAAACAAAGATGAAGACTTATCAACAATATTGGGGCTAAAGCATTTTGTAATGAAAGACGATAAACGATTAATTGTAGGTGATGGTGTTCTAGAGTTAGCCGATATAGACCTAAAAAAGGTTGGGTTAAACGTGTTTTTCTTAGATAACATTCAAGTAATTGATGAGGTTGCTCGATTATATGATAAACATGGGTTAAGTCATGGCATCGTTCAATTTTTTCCAGAAGAGTTTTAACAACGCTTGCAATATTAGAAATTAATGGGGGAAGAATAGACTTTTTCTATTTATGTTACTAGGTGAGCAATTGATTGCTTGTGTGACATACAAGACAAAACTTATCATTTTAAACATCTTATTTAAAAAACAGGGGGTCTAAAAGTGCTGTCAAATAAGGATGCTATTAAACATCTAATTTCCGGTAAACATCTACGTTGCTCTTTAGTTTATTTTTTAGAAACGAGCTTAGGCTCGTTTTTTTATGGCTACGCCACTTATGCGCTGACGCTTACTGGCATCCATGCCTTTTTTCAAACGAATCCCTTCGTTCAACTTACTTTTTTACTGCAGCTAAAAAAAGTAAGCAAAAAAAGCCGCTCGAGGGCGATGCTCTTCATCCGATTATATTATGAATTAAGCAGGTCGTGATGATCCGCTCCCGGCGGTACATCACTTAATTGGCTATCCATGCCAATTACCCTACTGAATTCACAATATAATCAGCGAGCCTTGAGTCGAGGGGAAGTTAAAAGCATCGGCGTTGCCGACTAAAATAGACTGAATGACGATGCGTTAAATAAAGTTGTATTTAATATTCAGGGTTGGTAGTATTTTTACCAGTCTTTGTCACAGGCAAACATGTCTGATAATAGTATTAATGCATATGACCTCTTAAGGGGAAGTGCAAGGCAGGCCGCCTTTCTATTAGATACAATCCGTTATGGGTGTATGGTGATAATTAATTGGGAGTTGCTCGTTATGAGGACTCTGATCGTATACAGAAAGCCATGTGCTGGCATACGACATCAATTATTTATTGGATATATCTATGCCTGTAAGAAATTCAAATCCCGCAAACCAATCCCTTAAACATTATAAAAGCATGTCATACGAAACATTAGCCGCTAGCTGGTTGCTTAAAGACGGTTGGGACGTATTTATGCCGATGATCGATCATGGTTTAAAAACCGATTTTGTTATCTCTGATGGCGATGATTTTTATCGTATTCAAGTTAAGTCGATAGAGTCTAATGAAGAAAATGTCTTCGTTGAAAATAAGTGGGGGAACGCCAAAATCGACTACGTCATTTACTTTTCTCGAATAGGAAGTTGGGGATTTATCACACCACCTTTCAGGCAAAGTAGGAAACGCCTTAATGCTGTTGGTCATGTCAAGTTTTACCAAGATCCTAAAAATTTTATGAAAGCGTTTAATAGGGCTTAGCTGCATCTTTAATTTTTCTTCTTCGGTTTCAATCGAAAATTACAATGAGTGTCCTCGTAAGTAATCACCAAATTAAAATGGGTGTCTTTGTAAATGTTTTGGTTTAGCGATATTCTTCCAACACTCGATACTGGTGAGGCATTGGTTGTTGGTGATGCTTGTTTGCTGCCAAGTCGAATTCGCATTGATGAACCTATAAATAAACCTAATAGCGGTACTGTGAACTTTTGGGACGAGTGGCAAGAAGCAACACCCGCTAACAGATTAACTACTGCAATTGATAATTGGCGTAAGCAAAATATTCAATAAAGAAATATTTACACAGTAATATGAATAAGGTTCTAACTTATATTTTGTTTTTACCCTGGGCGGTAGCGCAGTTTTTTGAATGGATTAATCAATAAATATTATTAAATTTATTTAAGTATATTGTTGGCTGGGAAGCTGCGGTAAAAATTATAGGAGTAATAATTGAACTTAATTTACTTATATATTAAAAAGCACAAAGTTCTTGAACAAGAAGAGATAACATTAACTAGTCAGTACACTGTAGCGTACGATAATAATAAATTTGAAATTAAGGACAGCCAGTTAGAATCGGACTTTTTCACAGAAAACTTGGATATAGTTGCTCTGTTTGGGAAGAATGGTGCGGGTAAGTCCACAGCTATTGATGTAGTCACATCTATATTAGGCAAAAAGGAACTTCCTGATGCTCAATTTGTCAGTATTTACAAAATAGAAGGTGAATTTTTTTATGACTTTAAGGGCGATTATCGACAATCAGAAGTCAATGTTTTATATAAAAGTAAAAGAGTCAAACATTTAAGCGAAATTAACGGTTTTGATAAACGGCAAAATATTATTTTTTTCTCGCATCACGTAGAACCTCTAGCGAAAAAGACAATATATAGAAGTAAGGGGCTTTTCAACTATTTGGATTGCTCTAACCAAAAGTATGTATCTAAATTAAATAATAAAAAGTTTCAAAACGAAGAAATACGAAAAACTTTTAATTTATTAAAATCTTATTCTGATTTCAGTGTTCATGAAGAATATGAATTTGATAAAGTGCCTATGAATGGCGAATTTAGAGTAGAAAAAGAACTGTCAAAGAAACTAAAATGTATATTCTCTTCATTAATCAAGTCTTCTAACGCGTTAGGAGTTGAACCTTCTGGATTACTGCCTAAGGATACTGTTCACTCTTTAATTGATCTTGCATTACACTTTGATGTCAATATGTACGAAAATGAACCACGAAGTATCGTGCATGGCGAAGGTCAAATTGATATAGAGAATGAGCCTTCCGTAACTTTTGTTAATTTTTTAAATACAGAATTAATTACGAAAATTATTGGTTCTTTATTAGAAAACCGTCAAAAAAGGCTTTTGGATATAATTATCGAGTTTGAATACTTAGTAATTGAAATTGAAAACCTACATTCACGCATTCAATCTGGAAATATTGATAAGACACAAAAAGAATTCGAAAGATTTTTAGCCGTTTTTCTAGAATACCTAAAGGGACGGTATAATAGTGATAGTGCGCAATTTACTATAGATCAGTTTTCTTCATATACTAATGACTTTGACATTAAGGACCATCGGCCAGATTATGCCGACAATTACGAAATTTCACAAATTTCAGACTATGTTGAAAAAAGTATGTACAAGCAAAATAAACCACTTAAAAAGGTTAGATTTGCTGTTGAGACATACGATGAATTTGTTGGTCTTAATGAAGTATTTGACCGTTATAAAGAGTTGTTTTCTGAGTATGAATTTAAGTGGAATGGTATTAGTTCAGGACAAAACTCAATTTTAACATTGTTTGCGAGAATATTTGATATATACAAAAAATTCAATGAGGTAACCATCTTTATTGATGAAGGAGAAATACACCTTCATCCAGAATGGCAAAGAAACTACATTAATGAGTTAGTACGCTTCTTCTCATCTACCAACACAGAGCAGTGTAAAATAAAGTTAGTTATCACCTCTCATTCTCCTTTTGTATTATGTGATTTACCAAATGAATCTATAAATTTTATCGGGGAAAAAGATAGACTTAATACTCCAATGTTCGCATCAAATATTTATGATCTATACAACAAGGGCTTTGGACTAAAAAGAACTATAGGCGAGTTTTCACATACAAAGTTAAAAGAAACTATACAGTCAATTAAGAATGGTGAATTGAGTTATAAAGAAATTTTAAAGCGTTCAAACTCTATCGGAGATCTTTTTGTAAGTAAAATGATTAAAGATTTAGGTGAGGAATATAATGATTAACATAGCTCAATACTTTACTGAAGAGAAAAGAAACTCTCACATCAAAGGTGTTATAGGCCATTTAAATCGTAAATTTCTTCACACGGCCGTTCGTTATAAAGTAAAGCCCAAATATTACTTTGAAAAACGATTTTATAAAGCACTGTTAATAGATCGAGAGTTTTTAAAGCGGATTATTTTCGCTACCTATGATGAAATAGAGTCTTTCGAAAGCTCCGATTCTTATAAAGCACACAGATTGTTTTTCTTGCTTTGTCTTCCTAGTGAATTACGAAATAGTGAACCGTTTAGTACTCACTTTGGACTTGAATCCAATTGTTTTCCGAGAGAATTGATAGGGCAAAACATAGAGGAGATTAGTGCGGAAGTTCGAGTTAATTGTAAGAAAGTATTTGACTATGGTTCCTTTAGCAAGATTAGTAGAGCTGAAATTTATGACCGTGGTCAATGGAACGCATATAACTATTTAAATGAATTTATGCCGAAGACATGTCCTTATTGTAATATTCAACTAATCACAAGATTAGAAGATTGCTTAGAGGATGGTGGCTTGCATTATGAAATGAGACCTGCACTAGATCATTTTCTAAGTAAAAACAAATTTCCTTTTTTCGCACTTACAGTTTCTAACCTAATTCCGTCTTGTAAAGAGTGTAATACTGACTTGAAGCTAGAAAAAAACTTTAAGGACCCCAGGCACATTAACCCTATGGGGCAATCATTTGAAGGTATAGCTAAATTTGACATTAAGTTAAGAGATGATTCCGATATATTGCAAGCTATAGAGTCTATTTATAACTATGGTGAACTAAACACAGGTAGTATAAAAATATTTTTAGATACAACAGATACGGCAAGCGATCAAAATATTAGTGATTTTAATTTAGAAAATAGGTATAACAACCACATAGAAAACGTAAGGTTTTTTT
This sequence comes from Paraglaciecola arctica BSs20135, assembly GCF_000314995.1. Taxonomy (GTDB): domain Bacteria; phylum Pseudomonadota; class Gammaproteobacteria; order Enterobacterales; family Alteromonadaceae; genus Paraglaciecola; species Paraglaciecola arctica. The sequence continues at coordinate 92,693 of NZ_BAEO01000051.1, forward strand.
TAGAGAAACTACCAAAGGTTGCGAAAGAAAAGATTAAATCCTATCAAGACCTATTTGAGATTGATGACTTTGAAACAGCATTACAAAGATTTATTGAACATTCGTTAAATCCAGAAGATCACAAGGACGTTATTTTTTCTATATTTAAAAGGGATTTGATTAGTAAGTATTGTGATTTATAGCTACTCCTTTAACTGCGGGGTCAAAACACAAGTACAAGTAAAAGGGGTCAGAGTCATTTTAAGTGAACTATACTCTTATTTATTAATAAACAATTAATTATCATGGCTGTCCTGTTAATTGGTCCGCAACGGTAAACCAGTCCTGCTTGCGAAAAGCGGTGGTGAGGCGGCGAAGGATCATGGTGTAACTCCCAGCTTTACTTGGTGTTCATCAATCAGACTGAGGATGAGCTTGTGTTGCTCAAGAATAGATCTGAAGCCCTCCAAGCGCAGCTGTCCATAAAGCGCTTTGTACAACATAATATTCTTGAAGCGCTGAGACCTCACCAAGTCAGAGCTGTATCCGGCGCCGGGCTGCTTAGTGACCCAAGGCAATCGATTGTGTATAGAGCTCAAATCAAGCATCAGAATATTGTCGAAATCGCCTTCACCGATTAGAAGCGGATCAACAATTCTGTACGTAAATTGAAAGTCTTCGTTTTTGTCTACCTCTGCTTTGTCGATTTTTGCACTGAGGTCTTGTAGGGCCTTAACGAGTTCGGAGCTCTTTATCATAGACATTTGTCCCGAGCTTTTTAAGGTCTCGAATGTGGTCTGGTTGAGATTGGCCCGCTCCAGTGAAAACAGGCCGTCTGCGATGAGCTTATCCAACTCATCTGATTCCATCACGGCTGCTGGTTCGGCATGGAATGTATAGAGTGCCTGACGTGCATTTTGCTGGCGCTGTAAATTGGCAATAGAGTCGTTCAAAATGCGAATGGAAGATTCTACATCTCGCTTCATGGAACTGAGATATCGGACTTCTTGAACGCGTTCAGCGCGATTCTCATTCCAATTGGTGATCTGAAAAGCAATCAGAATTCCTACCACTACAATGACAAAATCAAGCCCAACGGCGAACCAATTTTGGTCTTTAATGTGTTTGGTGAGGCGGCGTAAAATCATTGAGTGACTTCCGTATCGTTAACAAGCTTAGGTGAGAGTACCAAGGCGCTAGGTATCGTAAAAATAAGATGGAAGTAAGGAGGGTAAACCATCTCGCTGTGCTAAACAATACATCTTGATTTCGCTAGGGCACTAGAACAAAAGGTAACGTTTTTGAAGTGTTTAATGCTGTGCTTTGTTCGCTTCGCGCTGTGGACTTGGCCATCAGAAAAAGGGGTCGTATCCCATTACGTTCGACTGTTAGGCCGGCCCTGCTTTTTATGACCAAGAAAATGGCGTTTTTAAGGAAGTAAAAGGGGTCAGAGTCATTTTAAGTGAACTATACTCTTATTTATTAATAAAAAGAGGTTGGTTTCATGGCGAGAAGGCTGCGAGTTTCTAGTGCGGGAGTGCCCGAACACATAATACAGAGAGGGAATAATCGTCAGGCGATATTTGCTTGTGAAGAGGACATGCAGGCTTATATTGGTTGGCTCAAAACGTATTCTAAGAAATATAAAGTCAGTGTTCATGCATGGGTGCTGATGACTAATCATGTTCATCTTTTATGTACGCCAAGTAGCGCTGATGGTATTTCGCAGATGATGCAATCTCTTGGGCGAATGTATGTGATGTATTTTAATCGTAGTTACAAACGAACAGGTACGCTATGGGAAGGGCGCTTTAAATCTTGTTTGGTGCAAGAGGAAACCTACCTTATGCAAGTTTATCGTTATATAGAAATGAACCCTGTGAGGGCATCGATGGTCAATGAGCCCGCCGATTATTTTTGGTCAAGTTACCAATGTAATGCACTTGGAAAGAAGAGTGACTTGCTAACACCTCATTCTATTTATACCCGTCTTGGTAGAAACCCAAAGGAGCGCCAGTTGGTATATCGAGGGCTGTATACAGAGCAAATAGAAGGTAAGTTGTTGGAAGATATCCGTCAAGCCACCAATAAGGGATTAGCTATTGGTAACGATGACTTTTTTGCGGATATTGAAAGCCTTACTGGGAGGCTAGTTGTTGAAGGCAAACGGGGCAGACCAGTAGGGTGGCGTAAGAAGAAAAATGATTAAAAAAAGTATTAAAGTAACTCTGACCCCTTTATTTCAGTTGTTGGAAGATATCCGTCAAGCCACCAATAAGGGATTAGCTATTGGTAACGATGACTTTTTTGCGGATATTGAAAGCCTTACTGGGAGGCTAGTTGTTGAAGGCAAACGGGGCAGACCAGTAGGGTGGCGTAAGAAGAAAAATGATTAAAAAAGTATTAAAGTAACTCTGACCCCTTTATTCTGACCCCTTTATTTCTTTTTGGTTACTTTATTCTTAGCTGCAGAAGAAAAAGTAACTGGCTTGAAGGGATTCAAGACAAAAACCATCACGACGATGGCGCGCAGCGTGCTCTTTGTATTTCACACTAAAAAAGCCCTGCGACCTTTAGAGTCAGTATCTGATGTGCATTAGGCACATCCCTGTGTCTAAGCCTTAGGCCAGCCAATGCTGTGGCAATCGGCTTTCCTGTCTATTTGTTGATGCTCACTATAATCTTAACTGCATGACCAAAAACGACCATCATTCTTGACCATTTTTTAAGAAATATAATTCAGTAAAACCCATTTTTACAAATTCGGCATCTCTAAAATTTCTTACGGTGGCTTTGCCTTTACTGATTGAGGCAACTCGCTGCTCAGTTTGCAAAAACTGGGTAAGGTCTACTCCTTCAGCATCGGCCACTGCCTCATGCATATTTTGATAGCGGCTGTAAGAAAAGCTTATTTCCTTTGCCACACCATTAAACTTATAACGTACTTTATGGGCCATTTTATACTCTCGAGGGTCCATCAATTGCGAAAACTATTTGACCGCCATTATAAACTCAATAAGCTTAACAAAAAATATAAATGTCGGGGTCAGAACAAGGTTAAATAAACCATCGGCTACACTCAAGATTTGGTTAACTCAGAGATAAGGAAATCCTATGAGTCGTTTAGCTCGTATCTGCCCCCTTGGCATTGCCCAGCATGTCATTCAGCGGGGAAATGACCGTCAAATTTGTTTTGGTAAGGGAAAATGGGTCGTAAGGGAAAGGAACTGTTATCGGCAATGCCAACTGAAGTTTTGGTTGGCATCGTTATTCATCTAAATTGACCACTTGTTAGTTATTAGCTAAAAAAATTGACCCGAATAACACGTTGCATTAAGCTTTTAATTTCAATGTAGAGGAAGGATTCAATATGCCAAAAATAGAAACTGATTTATATCGAGCTATCAAAGAAGCTTCTTTTGACACTCCCTTTATCGTAGACGGTGAAGCTATTGATGGCCTACTTTATCCACGATTTCACGACACGAGCTATATTACCGCAAGTGGTGAGGAAAGAACCAGTAGCGCGGATGTAACACTCTACAATGACGCTTTAACTAAGGCTGAAATGGTGAAAACTGGTGGCGGCACATCTATGTTTGATGTATCGGGCTGGTTTGGTCCAGACTCTTGGGAATATTTTCATGTCCCCAAAGATACTGAATACAGTGAAGGCTTAAATATTAAAAGGGGTAGAAGCAAGCGTAAAAATCGTGACAAAAAGCTTAGTGGGCGCCACTATCAGATTGAGCCTAAAAATCCGATGACAGTTGATGCTTATAAAGGAGCATTGAATCATTTTGCACGTGCTGCCATTGCAAAACAAGTTCAAAACGCGAAGTAAGGAGGTACTATGCCCGAGATTAATGAACGCACGCTTGTTTTGGCCATTCAGGCTATCGACAAGGAGATCCATGCCTTTCATAACTTGGCTGAATCAGACGTAGTAGACGGAGATGAAGAGTTTCTAGTTTCACTGGAGAACGCAGCGGAGGATCTTGAAGAGGCATACGAAAAAGCATATCAAGAAGCCACCAATCTGCCCCCCTATCAACAGCTTGTTCGCGAAGTAGATGATTGATACTTAAGTATCTGGGTCAGAGTAAACTTAAGCCTAACCTCAAAGGTACTGATAGTTTAGGTTGCAATGTGCTGACCACAAATCATGATATTGCTGCTGTGTTTTATGAAGGCGGGTGTTGTGATGATTTTTCCAATCAACTGCATGCGTAAACGGACCTCATATATCCCCCTCAAATCCCCCCACATCAACCAACTAACAAAGAAAAAGAAGCGACAAACATGGGGTTCCATCTGAAATAATGACAAAGATGTTTAATATTGCAACGTGGTTACATTCTCTCGAAAATAGTCCAGCTGACCGTTGCATTCGTGAGAGATAATGTATGTCCTGCTCGTCACATTTTTCTCGGCTAAACCGTACCAAAATGATTGATCAAATGTAGTTAGATACCAGCCGTCACTCAATTCAAGCGACGTTAATCCGTTTATCATCGTGCCTTTAGGAAAAATCTCAACTCCTAATCGAGTTAAAACGTTGATAAATGCCTCTTTATTTTGACACTGCTGCCAACTAGTGTCGGCATCGTCTTTATAGTGGTCAATGCGGAAATCAATATCGTCGGCAATCAGTTCTAACAATGTCATATCTCCCTTTTCAAACCGATTTAGCAATTGATGGATTACAATATTGTCATGACGTTCAAACATTTTAGATACCTTATTATTAGTTGTATTCAATTAGCCCTTTCGAATAAATATCGAGTGCTGATAGAACATACGAATAACGTTAATTTTGTGAAATAGAAAATAACGTTAAGCAGAAGGTAGATAGATTAGTTAAAATTTACATATAGGTATAATATGTATTTTATTATCAAACCATAGGTAAATTGTGTGATAGAAGTTAAGCCTCTCCACTACTTTATAGCGGCTTATGAAGAGGGCTCAATTACTGCTGCAGCACTACGATGCTTTATTTCACAGCCGTCAATTACTCATGCCATCAAATCATTGGAAAGTAGCTTGGGTGTCATATTATTTGAGCGAAGCAAACAGGGGATACGGCCAACGATAGAGGGGGAAAAACTGTACAAACTCGCGACAGATTTGTTATTACAAAACCAGCAACTAGAAGCCGCCTTTACACCTAATAGTAAAGTTGAGTTGCATCTCTATATACAGCCAGACATTAACATTGAACAGTATTCCGATATTATTGAAACCATTAAACATAGCGCGCCATCTATTAATTTGTCGATAGTTGATAGCGTTGAACAATCGCAGTTGGCTATCATTGATGAGCAATTGCTTTCATCAAAATTTCAATTTAAAAGACTCAATCAGGAAAGTTACAAGTTGGTTGTGCGCCGGGATCATGCATTAGCAAATAACAATAAAGTCAGGTTAGAGTCATTCAAAGATCTTGAGTTTATTGAGCGACCTTACTGTACTAACCGCAAAGTGTTTGAACGACTCACCAATGAGAAAAACATAACAATCACTTACAAAGGAAAAGCTATTCACGACTTACAAATCCAAGGCTTGGTAAAGCTAGGATTAGGGGTTGCTGTGATACCAGGATCGTATATCCAACAAGACCACGACTTAAAGTACATATCCATTGTTTTGGATACCCCAATAACACGCTCCATTGTGCTCGCATATCGAAAGCTGCCTAATGTATTAATTAAAACTATTGAGGCAATACAACATAGGTCTATGGCGCTAGATAAAGTAAAAAGCAGCGACTAGACCTTTTACCTAGTTATTTACAATAGTCTTTATCAAGATGGCCATATACGAAGCATATGCTGCTCTGTCATTTACAGCACCTCCTGAAATATCCAAATTAAATAACGACGAAGTCATTAGCACTATTAGTCGCCACGGGGATCTTTAGAAGTAATTATTCAGCAGTACCTTGTTACTCGATTTTTAATAAGGCTAACATCAGTACACGCTCTTTAGGCGATAGGGACTCTAAGGTCTTTTTAAGAATAAAAGGTCAGAGTGAATTTAAATAAACTATATGAATTAACAAACAACCACGATAGTTTTCATTTTAGATAAATCATCTGACCTCAAAGGAGCAAACTATCAGGACAGTCACGTTAACTCGTGCATCAAATCATCACTTTGATTATATTACTTAGTGTTACACTTCGGTGAGTGTTAAGGAGGATACATACTAATTTATAAATCAAAATGGTTTAAAAAGTGAAATGATATGAAAGATAACATTCTAGATGTAGTACAGGATACAGCAAAAGATCTGGCAGAAGCAGGGGTGATGAATATGACAACTCTGCGTGAGTTCGATGCTATCTGCTTGCCTGAAGTGAAACATTATAACGCTGAAAACATTAAAGCTTTACGTGAAAAAGAACACGTTAGCCAAGCTGTTTTTGCTGCTTACTTGAACACTAGTCCATCAACGGTTAGACAATGGGAGCAAGGCAACAAAAAACCTCGTGGTACATCATTGAAACTACTTAACTTAGTGGCTCACAAAGGTTTGAGGGTGTTGGTTTATTAATCACTCCTGTTCTCTCTACCTGGCCTCAAAGGTACTGATAGTTTAGGTGGCAATGTGCTGACCACAGATCATGATATTGCTGCTGTGTTTTATGCAGGCGGGTGTTGTGATGATTTTTCCAATCATCGGCATGTGTTAACGGACCCACTCGGCAAATCGGGCAGCATTTATCTTCGGCAAATCTAAATGCTGTGAGGTAACCATTAATCGGGTGTGCATTTTTATCCGAATATACATACACCTTACTTTCTTCATGCTTTACGTACTTATCTTTGTCTACTTTTCGCACCATGTAGTTTTTAAATAAGGATAAATTAAATACCTGATTACCTAGGAATTGGTAAGGCCTGTTAAGGGTTAAGCTTGTTTCAATATGCCAATCGCTGTAGGGCTTTACTGACTTGCTAGTGATATAGCAAAGGCGCTGACCCTCTGGGTTTAATAACATTGCAAAGCTGTGTTTTAAAAAGCGATAAAGTAAATCACGATTGGCTAGGTTAGCGCGTTTTTTACGCTCTTTTTGAGGTGTAACGTCGCTATGTTGACTTGGTACTAAGGGGTGATTAAAAATGACTATGTCGGCAAAGTTTTGCGGTAGGCGGGTAACGCTTGCACTATCCTTTATATCGACACTATGTTTGACCATCACCCCCGCGCTTAACAAATCATCCAGTGCATTTCGAGTGTATTTGTTCCTTAGCCCATCCTCACTATCGTAAGTCGTTGCTATAAGATTGTTAGGGGGAATATGTTCTAGTAAGGCTCGCGAGAAACTTAAATCGCCATCGCCAATTGTAATAACACGGCAGTTTTTGGGTAAGTACATTATACCAATCCGTATAAAGAAGTGACCACTCAGAATGCACCAGACATTTTTGCGTAAGGCGTCACTATGCAGTAATGGTTAATCCCTTTCAAGTAGTGAGAACGAATCGCAAGAATGGCTGGTGCTTTCCCTTTAGGGCGAGTTTTAAAAGGACTTACTCTGCGTTGCTCGAATTCGCAATAGAATAACTATTACTTCATTCAAGCGCCTTGATTAAGTCCATTTAAAATCTCGCTGAGAGGTCACTTCTTTATGCACAATGGTATTAAGTACAAATGCAGCTGATTTTTCCAAAGTGTAACAAAATCAACGATAAGGGATTAAATTTATCTAGGTTAGAACAATTAACAAGACAGACAATTAACAAGACAGTCACGCTAATTCGTGGCCAGCTGTTTAAGCACTACGCCGTTCCTGATGGCGCAGTGCTTAACCCATAAATGGAATAAATTATTGACGAACTTTTATTCGAGGGTAGGTAGCTTTGTAATTAGTTATCGTGGTTGTTCTGTTAATTGTTCAGTCATTCTCAACTTCTGAAAATAGCACAAACCCGCCCAAAACTGCTTGAATATAGTTGCGCCAAAGCATCTTGATAGATGCTTAACTCTTTGCCCTTGCGGGTAAAAATTCTATTGCTTACTCTTTTTACTTTAACATTGCGCGGCGGGACTAATTGTTGTCCGTCCACTGCACGTTATTTTCTTCTTTTATTGCTGCCTTTAGTAAGTCGATTAAAGGTAAAGCACGGTGAGAAAGGCTGACAAAAGACGTTTCCTCGGTATCGTCTGTAGGTTCTTCTGATCCGGGTTGTTGCTCTGCTACCCCGAGCGCAGCTTCCAGATTCGTCAGTGCTGCTGGGACATCTTTTGCAAGTATTGCACTGGGAACAGTACCGCTATGCCCCATCATTTTCAGTAATTGCACTGCTATATCTCCGAACATAGTAATGTTGGCACTAGCCTGACTGGAAAAAATTACTAACATGATGAATTAACTCTTAAGGGTTGCTCAATAAATGTAAGATGAGTGTACGCCTATACAACTCTCTTTACTTCAACTACCTAGTTCCCCCCTCTTATTAAAAGTTCATTCTGACCTCCGATATTTAACCCCGATATTTAAATAAGTTGAAAAAATAAAAAATAACGTTGCTATACATGACCCTAAAAATGCTAAAGCCATATCTTTTTGAGCATCCCATATATCTCCTTGGGTGCCTAAATAGGCGTCTCCCTCTTCTACAAAAAACATATCGGCAACGAGCCATTCTATGATTTCATATATTGCACTAACGGAAAGTATAATCGTTATGGGTAAAAATAAGGCGATAGTTTTGGGGTATTTTAGCCATTTTGCAAAGCATTCTTGCATAGGGTAAAAAAGTAAAATACCGAAGCTAAAATGAACAAGGCGGTCATATTGGTTTCGAGGGGAATTAAACATATCCTGTAACCAATACCCAAATGGATTCTCTGAATAGGTATATTTTGAACCATATACATGCATGCATAAAAAAATACAGATCAACAAATAACTGAAGGTGCTGAATTTGTATTTTGTGTAAGTTGTTATTAAAAAAAGCAATGAAATGGCTGTCAGGGTATTTTCGATAAGCCAATTTGCAGTGTCGGTAGTGCCAATTATTGAATTTGTCCATATTGCGACAAACGAGATAATAAGGATAGCCAACCAAGTGGTGCTTCTCGTTTTATCACTGGCTTTTATAATCATATCCAAAACTATCCTTTATATTAATGTTTAATAGAACATAGGCATAGGAATATCGGTGGCAAAATCTGAGGTATCCCAACAAATAGTCCAGGTAAAACAATGAGATAATTAAATGTTTTAGCTAACATTCATGACATTTGGTGATCCGATCAATCGCCAAAACTCACAAAGCATTAATGCCATGAATGTAAACACCATATTGAACAATACCCTGTCACTTGTCACCTCAAATATGCACAAAGCTCGACGAATAGCGTTGTCCGCTTGTGTTCATAGTTTACTTACATGTGAGGAATTAGCATGACTCTGCTGTTAATTATTACTGTTAATTAACAGCAGATATTTTGGTAAACATTAAGCGGTGTTAATTCTCTTTACTTGAGTGGCTAATCGCTTTATTGGCAACTGAATAGGAGAATCCTTGCCCAATCAAATGTCTCAATGCTTTTTGTTTGATTTTTTCATCTACAATAGGAGGTTCACCAAATTTTTTAATTTTAAGTGCTAATGCTTTATCTAAATAGTCTTCTTCAGTGTTACTTATTGATTCTACGCACTCATTGATTATTTGGGATGTGAAGCCTTTGGTGTAAAGTTTTTGCTTTATTTTGTTGGGACCAATATTCTTTTCTGAATAACTTAGGGTCAAGCGTTGTGCATACCGAAGATCATCAACAATTCCTCGTTCGATAAGATGGTTGAGCGCTTCCTCATTAAATGAGGTGTCTTCTTTGAATAATAGGTTTGCCTTTTGCATTAAGGTTTTTGATGTGTAATCTCCATATTTGCCAATCAGCCACAAGAAATAACCTTTCACTCGCTCGTATGTTATCTCTTTAGGCTTTGCATCTTGTGCTTTCTTAAACATGTTTTAGCTCTATGAATTTATCTATTTTTTAATTTTAATTTTGATTGTATAAGTTTAATGTTTGCGTTGTTCACGCCATATCTTTTTGCAAGCTCAGTCCAATGCTCTAAGCTAGATTGTATTTCGTCCAATATGTCTTCAGCTTTTTGTTTTTTGATATTGGTCTCTTTAGCGAGTTTCAATAGGTGTTCAACGCTAGGGTTTCTGCCTTCACCCATAACAGTCGTGCTTTGTTCTCCACTTGGGCCAGACGAGAATGTCAAATCATATGCTGGAGAGAGCTTCCAATGACTATCTTCATCCATCAAAAAACTAAAGTTTTTTGAATGGTCATCACGGTTATGTGTGAGCACATTAAATGCGGCCAATCTGAATGCTTTTTCGACCTCGCGCACATCGCGAGTCAGCATGCCCGTTAAAGTTAAGAGGTCTTCGTAGTCTAAAGAAGGTGTTCTAAAATCTGAGTGCAGCAACCCGCAAGCGGTATGCATGTGATAGCGTTTTGAAGCAACACGGTCAAAGCGCTTTATCGCAAAATATCCGGGCCCTTTTTCAGCAGAGAAAAGGTGAACATCTGGCATATCAATGCCAGCGCCTTTTGCGAGAAGAGCGTAAACATATTCTATTGCGCCAGCATCAATGCCATCTTGTGTGTTAGAGAATTTTACTATCCAAGGCTCATAGCCTTCAGGGAGTGTGCTCACGCCATTAATAATATGATCGCGCTTTTGATTAACACCAATGAGGGCTTTTGGTCGCGCACCAGCCGAAGAGCCATTTAAAGCGATAAGGTTTTCCAGTACATCACTGCTTTTACCATCGAGTACTTTTTGTGCTTCTGCGGATATTTTATCTAAGTTGATACTTTCATGTTGTTCGACTAAACCAAAGTCAGGCTCGCCAAAATTAGATTGATAAGCCAGTGCGCCAAGCCCATGGGTGCCAATATTAGCTAGCCTATCTAGCGGTGTTATATCAGCAGGTAGGATCCCCTGAGTCCGTGCAAAACGGTCAAACAATAACCGCCCCCATCCATCGGGTAAGCTGTCATTAAATACGCCTGGCAACCCTTCAAATAGGGTATTGTCAAAACTCTGCAAGCCTGGCTGTAGTGGAAGTTTTATAGGTGATATTTCTAGGTTCAGTTCGATAAAACTGCGTTCATATTCAAAGTAGACTTTTCGCTCGCGCATAGCAAGGCGACCTATCGCAATGCGTTTTGTGCCGAAGTCGAGGCTGACTTTTATTTCATTTGTGGTCTTTCTTGTGCTCATTTTCGACTACCTCGCTGACGTGTTTTCGTGCTTGGTGTTTTAAGCACTTCATCAATCGATAAAAACTCAGTTTTTTTAGGCGCGCTAGCTTCAATAATGTCATCTAGGCCACCAAGCACCATATAAAGCTTGAGGAATGATTCTAGGGATATAGCTCCCTCTTGCTCGAACTTACGCAAAGTACGAAGGGGGACGCCAGAGCGGTTGGCCAGCCCCGCTTGTGTAAGATCCATTTGCAGACGCTTTGCTCTTGCATTCTCTGCTAGTTTTTTTTGAGATTTCGCTGGTGAGGCAAGTGACATCATTATGTTATTAAGTCTATTAAAAATAACTTTAATGACATTATAGTGTCACTAAATTGGTGTGTCACGATTTAAATGGCAAAAACAATCTTTGAAAAAAGGAATTTAATTAGCTTATGTGTGAAAAGCTATCAGGACAGTCACGCTGAAATATTGGAAATATCGGGCCGGAACACGATTATTCCCCCCTAGATATTTCAATTGAATCTAGGTTAGCCGTATCTTCTTTTTAAAGATGGGTGTCACCTTAGCTTTAAACCGTTTGTGTCACTGGCTTTATTAATGAGATAAAGTGTCAGTAACCTACTATGCGACGGTAGAGTTTTACTTTCATCCACTAAAAGAGCCCAAAAATGAAAAGATTTCTAGTCTTTGCCCTCTGTGCACTAATGACCAATACGGTAATGGCTGAGTTATCGGCGAACGAAAAGAAAATGCTTGAGTATATTGACCATAACAATCCTCAAGCGCTGCAATTACTTGAAAAAGTGGTCAATATTAACAGCGGCACCATGAACTTTGCCGGTGTTCGTAAAGTCGCTGATGTCTTAATTCCCGAATTTGAAAAGCTCGGTTTTAGCGCTCGCTTCGAAGACGGCAGTGCTTTTAATCGAGCCGGTCACCTCATTGCTGAGCTTCATGGCGGCAACGGACCAAAATTATTACTTATCGGCCATCTGGACACTGTATTTGCTGCCAATAGCCCATTCCAACACTTTGAACTACTAGAAAATAATCGAGCAAAAGGCCCCGGTATTGCGGATATGAAAGGTGGCAACATCATTATTTTACAAGCACTTGGCGCACTCAAGGCGGCCGGTGAATTGAATGATATGAACATCTTGGTAGTTATGACGGGTGATGAAGAGCTCAGCGGCAGACCACTGGCATTATCGAAGAAGGCCCTGATTGATGGCGCTAAATGGGCAGACATTTCCCTAGGCTTTGAAAATGGCGATGGCAACCCTAAAACCGCCAATATTTCCCGTCGTGGCTCGGTGGATTGGGAATTAAGCTTAAGCGGCGTGGCCTCTCACTCATCACAAATATTCAAAGAACAAATCGGCGCAGGCGCCATTTACGAAGCCGCCCGGATATTAAATCGTTTTTATGAGGAGCTTCGTAGTGAAGAGTTACTGACTTTTAATCCTGGGCGGATTATGGGAGGCACCGATGTCGAACATAATAAAGCGACTAATAGTGGCAGTACTTTTGGTAAAAATAATGTGGTTGCGCAATCGACTATTGTCACTGGTGATATCCGCGCCATTTCACTACAACAGTTAGAACGCGTTAAAACTAAGATGCATGCCATAGTGGCAGAGCATCTACCTAAAACGACTGGCGAACTGGTCATTGGCGAAGGTTATCCACCAATGGCCCCTACCGATGGCAATAAAATATTGCTTAGCCTGTTCAGCCAAATCAGTGAAGAGTTGGGATATGGATCTGTGGAGGCGGTAAACCCATTAAATGCCGGTGCTGCCGATGTGTCCTTCACCTCTGAGTATGTTGATATGGCACTTGATGGTCTTGGCATGAGTGGCTCGGCAGGTCATACCGTAAATGAAACCGGTGATTTAAGCACCCTAAGCTTACAGGCTAAGCGGGCCGCCATTTTATTAAACCGCTTAAAATATCGCTAATACCAATCCGCATAAAGAAGTGACCACTCAGCTGTAACAAATCAAAACGGACGATTTATGATCCATTTAATTTATGTTAGTGATTTTTCTCGAGAACTAAATCAGCAAGATTTTGACGATATTCTTGCTGTATCGACAAAAAATAATTACGAGCAAGATATAACCGGTTTTCTTGTGGTGAATGGCCAGAACTTTTTTCAGGTCTTAGAAGGTTCAAAAAAACATGTTTTTACACTATTAGAAGCAATCAGGCGTGATCCCCGTCATCAAAATTTGCGTGTCATTATTTCTGAAATAATAGAAAAGCGAGATTACCCCAATTGGAGCATGGGTTTTGTTTGCAACTGGGATAACGACCTTTCCGATGATCTTAAATCTGTGTTGACACAATACGGTAAAACCCAAGAATTCAAACTAAGTCATGGGAAAGGGTTGCGTGGGTTGTTGCAAGGACTAGGATAATTCAGGGGAGTAATTCGCGCTCTTCTCATAGCTGCTGGCACAGAGTTAAACTCAATATATCGATAAAGATGCAGAAAATAGGTTTCTTTCTCAGCGCAATTAACAGGACAGTCACGCTAATTCGTGCAACTAAACCTCAAATTCTCTAGAGTGCATTGAGTTTTTTTAAACAAATTTTAAAAATTATGCGTCTTTTTACTAATTGTTTCGTCTTAGAATAAGTACCGGAAATTTAAAATCAGTTGAGAGCATTTTTATGATATCTGAATGGCAAAATCACAAGGAGCAACTTCGCAGCTACGTTAACAAGCGCATTGATGACACAAATGCGGTAGATGACATCCTTCAAGATGTGTACATCAAAGCCAGTGACAATTTGCATCAATTAAAAATAAAAGGCAGCCTTAAAAGTTGGCTCTATCGTATTGCTCACAATACTGTTATGGATTTTTATCGACAGCGTCAGCCCTTTGAAGAATTGCCTAAAGATCTCATTTCTGAAGAGCAAGATACCGGTAAACAAGCACGTGAAGAATTGGCTCAATGCTTACGGCCGTAGATTGATAAACTGCCAGAAAAATATGGCAAACCATTGCGTTTGGCGGAGTTAGAAGGTGTTTCGCAACAAGTTATTGCTGATCAGCTTGGTTTATCACTCTCTGGAGCTAAAAGCAGAGTGCAAAGAGGCCGTGTAAAATTTCGAGAACAAATGATGGCCTGTTGTAATTTTGAAGTGGGTCAAGAAGGTATAACTGGCTATTCCCCAAAAGATCTAACTCAGAAAACTAAATGTTAGTTGCTTGCTATCTAGAGGCATAAAGTTTTCGTTTTTAACCACAGACACAGTTACCTTAGATCGCTAGCAAACCGATGTGCACTTGCAGCCTATAGCGTGGCGCAGACTAGAATTTCGGAGTAACAATGGATCATAAAACACGCCCTGTAATTTCACAGCATATAATCGATGAAGCCACTGAATGGGCGATCATGCATGGCGTCGCCTTTCGCCAAGCAGATAATACGGCGAGACATTGCCCATTTAGTATTGCGCCGATGACAATGGAGCGTGAGGTGTTCCAGCACTTGCGCCAAGTGACACCTCTGGTCACTAAGCTGATACACAATGTTTCTGAAGATCACGACTTCCTCCAGTCTGCACTGGGTGATGTAGCAAAAGCGGATCCATTTTTTGGTCGCTTGTATTCTTTACACCAACAGGCACATGGCGATATCGAACATCGACTTACAGCGGCTCGAAAACCGTTATTGTTAATGCGAACCGACTTTATGGATGATCGTCAGCATGGCGCAAAAGTGATTGAGTTTAATGGTATTGCTGCTGGTATGGCCCCTTTTGGCCAACGCGCGACAGAGTTTCATGCCTTTATGAAAGAGCAGTGGCCAGCGGTTTATCGTGACTGGTTGGAAGATAACCTATCGACACCGGCAGAAAATCAAGGGCTTGAACAGCTGGCTTTTGGTATTACCCAAGCCGCTAAACAAATAGCGGCGGTGTTTACTGACAAAACTTTAGGTACGCCTGAAACTGTGCAATATAAGCCTACCTTTTTGATGGTTGTTCAAGAAAATGAAGATAATGTATACGACCAACATTTACTTGAAATAGCACTGCAAAAGCGAGGTTTACGAACGGTAAGGCGCACCTTTGAACAACTCAGTACTCAGCTTTCAACCGGCGATAATAAGCGCTTGATGTTAGAAGACATAGGTGCAATTGATGTTGTGTATTTGCGAGCAGGTTATCAATATGCTGATTATTATTCGCTACAAAGGCATGAATCGATATGTTGCCAAACGTTAAGCCAAACACGACTGTTTATTGAGCAACACCATGTAGCGGTTAACGCAACATTCAGCCAGCAACTAACAACCAGTAAAACCATGCAGATGCTACTGACTAAAATGCCTGCACAAGAATATGCGCGCTGGGGACTTAATCTTGAAGAAGCCAAACAAGTAAAGAGTGTTTTAGCGGACATGAAGCCAGTAAACCCCGCGACTATTAATTGGTTTAACACACAAACTAATAAACAAGCCTGGGTATTAAAAAACCAAGGCGAAGGTGGCGGCCACTGCGTATTTGGTGATGATATCAGCGAGAAGTTGCAGCAACTCTTGCCACATGAGTATGACGCATGGGCATTAATGCAACGTTTGTATCCTCATGAGCGGGAGGTGCCAACGATTGCCGTACGTGATGGAAAGCAAACACAGATTGATGATCTTGTTAGCGAGATAGGTTTATTTAGCGTCTATTTTGATGGTGCTGCTGTTACTGAAATGGATGGTTATGCGGGTTACCTTATCCGCAGTAAACCTGCGAGTGAAAATGAAGGCGGTATTCATAGTGGCAAGGGGATTTTAGACTCCCTTGTACTGATTAATTAACAAAGTAAACAGGGCAGTCATTCTAATTCCACTAATTAGAATCTAAGAGAGTCGTTATTTACTAAACACTTTACCACCGATCATTTTAAATGCAGGAGTGCCTCTTATTAAGGTGTCTCTGGCAAAAATGGTATTACAATTTGGGCAAGTGCAGGGCGCTACAGTGAAATCTTTAGTGATGCGTTCTTTAAAACATTTTATCAGTGAGCCTTTGCCGCCTTTGCGGTATTTAAATAGCTGGGTTTTACACTGACTGCAGTAGATGTCTACGGATGACTCTGGGACTTTTTTATTGGGCTTAGCCATTTATTTTCCTGCCCAGTCGATGATTATGGATCAATGAATATAACCTTTGATTGACCTAATGATGTTTTATGAAATCTACCATGAATTAAAAAGTCATTGTCACTTCTTTATTGGGATGGGTATACCAGTCCCCCATTCATATTAACTAAAAAGTTGATATGAATGTCTTTGTAAATAGCCGACTTAAAGTACTTATGGTTTCGCTATTAATAGCGTTTATTGCGCCCTAGTAAACTTGTGAATTACCTGTACAAACTTTGAGTAATGCAGGCCTCGATTTGGTATTATATTGGCACTATTTAACAGGGATTTTGACCTTATGAAAGTGTATGTGCCGATTGCTATTTTATTTTTATTTTCTTGCTCTGGAGGCAGTGATGATCCTGAACCAAAAGTCACTGTGGATACCACTGCACCCCTGTTAGTTTTAAATGGTGAAGACCTTGTTTCGATTCAGCAAGGTGAGATATTTAACGATGCAGGTGTTACGGCGAATGATGATGTTGATGGTGATATATCTTCTGCAGTATTAGTTGAGGGAGAAGCTGATACTGCTTCTTTAGGTAAGTACGTACTCACATACAAAGTATCTGATGCGGCGG
Organism: Paraglaciecola arctica BSs20135; assembly: GCF_000314995.1. Taxonomy (GTDB): domain Bacteria; phylum Pseudomonadota; class Gammaproteobacteria; order Enterobacterales; family Alteromonadaceae; genus Paraglaciecola; species Paraglaciecola arctica. Next base: position 109,660 of record NZ_BAEO01000051.1, read on the forward strand.
GAAATGCGGCTGTAGCTTTGACTCGAACAGTGTTCGTGGTAAATGACAGCCTTTTTCTGCAAGTCGATATTGATACCCATGGTGTCTCTATTGTAGACGAACCTAAAATTCTCGCGAGCATGCAAATGATGTCTGCCAATGAGATGATTTACGATGGCAATATTGGCATAGAAATTCGCGGTTCATCTTCACAATCTTTTGATAAAAAATCCTATGGTTTTGAGACTTGGGATAGTGAGGGCAATGATATGAATTTTGCCCTTGCCAACTTCCCAGAAGAAGAAGATTGGATTTTTTATGGACCCTTCAGTGATAAGTCTTTAATGAGAAATGTATTGATTTATCAACTGTCAAACGAAATGGGAAGATATGCCACCCGAACTGAGTTTAGCGAAGTAACCATTAACGGTGAATACCAAGGATTGTATGTGTTAATGGAAAAAATGAAGCGAGACAAAAATAGGGTTGATGTGAGTAAGTTAAAAGATGACGATATTACTGGCGGATACATAATAAAAATTGATAAAACCACAGGGGGATCTGCCGGCACTGACTTTTCATTTTCTTCTTTATACGACGGTTTTGGTGAAAGTAACGGTAGCCAGAAAATTAAGTTTTTATATGAATATCCTGATGCTGAAGATTTGAGTGAGCAACAGAAAGCTTACATTCAAGGGTATTACCATGGTTTTGAGCAGGCTTTGAAGTCAAGTCAATTTGCCGATGCGACTAACGGCTATCAAAAATATATTGATGTACCTAGCTTTATCGATTTTTTCATTCTTAACGAATTGTCCCACAATGTGGATGCTTTTCGTATCAGTACCTTTATGCACAAAGATAAAGGCGAAAAGTTAAAAATGGGGCCAATTTGGGACTTTAATCTTGCCTTTGGTAATGCCGACTATTGTCGTGGTGAAACTACCGATGATTGGGCTTATAAATTTAATGAGTACTGCCCGAATGACCTCTCTCGTGTGCCGTTTTGGTGGGGAAGGTTGCTTGAAGATCCTGCCTTTGTTGCCGCTCTCCAGGCAAGATGGACAGAACTTCGTGGCAATGTGTTAAGTCAAGCAAAGGTACAAAGCAAAATTGCTACACATAGCGCCAACTTAATCTATTCAAACTCGGTACAACGAAATTTCGACACCTTTGATGTTTTAGGCAGTTACTTATGGCCTAATTTCTTTGTGGGTGACACTTACGAGGAAGAAGTAAACTATTTGGATGATTGGGTTTTACAACGACTGCAATGGATGGATACGGCAATCGCTAATCTGTAGAGCTATTTTTAAGAAGCCTCCGATTGGGAGGCTTCAGTATTCAGAGTCTTATTTATGCGGATTGGTATTAGTTCGCAAGTCTGAGTTCACCACCTTGGGTTAACAACTTATGACTAATAAAAGCTTTGTCTAATTTTTTACCATTGAAGTTTGACTGCTCACCTTCTATAGGCCTTATTATCAAAGGTTTGCCTGCATAATACTTGTCACTCAAGTGGATCTTAACTTCGTCAAACGCGGGAGCAACAACGGCATATTCCATAATGCCTGGGGCCGTTGGGTAAAACCCCATCATGCTGAATATTAGCCATGACGAAAGGGTGCCTGCATCATCATTGCCAGGTATGCCGCCGGCTGTGTTGTGATAGTGCTGTTTGATGAGTGCGCTAACTTTTTCTCTGGATTTTGCAGCCTGTTCAGGAACATAGTTGAACAAGTATGAATAAGCTATATCTGGCTCGTTGGCCATGTCGTAATTGTTAGTGGCAAAAGTAGCCTCTAGCTGCGCAATAAAGTTGTCTTCGCCTCCCAATAAGGCAATTAAACCTGGGATGTCGTGAGGAACATAAAAACGATAATTCCAAGCATTACCTTCAATGTAGCCTGGGGCGGGTTCAAAGTTTCGTCCCAGTTGTGGATCGTAAGGTGTATACCAACTGCCATCGCGCTTTTTAGGGCGTAACATACCGGTTTGTTGGTCGAATAATTTGCGATACCCCTGAGCCCTAGCTAAATACTTTTTGGCATCTTTAGTTTTATCTAGTATTTGCGCCAAAACACCTAAATTGAAATCCGCTAAATAGTATTCAAGACTGCTTGAGACACTGCCATCATAGGGTCCTTCATCATCAACAGGTACGTAGCCCAAGTGTAAATAATCTTGGTTTTCTGGGCGTAATGGGTTATTCAAAGCGGTATCAGCTGATTTTTGCATGGCAGTGTAAGCTGTGTTGATGTCGAAATCTTGAATGCCTCGCAAATACGTGTCAGCAAGGACTACAGTAGCCGGATCGCCGACCATCACCTGAGTCTCCATTCCCAATAATTCCCACTTAGGTAACCAACCACTTTCATTATACATAGCCACCATAGTCGCCATCATTTCCGATTGTATCTCAGGATAAATCAGGCTTAGTAGAGGATGAACATTACGATTGCTATCCCATAGTGAATACACAGAATAGCGATTTTTTTCTCCGCTGTTTTTGATGTTGCCAAACAGTGGGCCAGAGGCCTGACGGTTTGCTTGCATAAGCGGATAATCACCATTTACATCTTGAATGATACTAGGGTGAATTAGGCTGTGGTACAGGGCGCTATAAAACAGGGTTTTGTTTTGGTCTGTGCCTTTGAGTTGAATGCGTTTTAGTAATCTATTCCAAGCATGTTCGGCGGCCTTTTGAGTTTTTTCAAAATCAAAATTAGGTTGCTCTGCTTTAAGGTTTTCACGCGCATTGTCGATGCTAACATAAGAAATCCCCACTTTTACTTGCAAGGTTTCATCGGCTTGAGTATCAAAACTGAAGTAGGCACCAATTTCATCACCGGCTAATTCCTGACGGTAATTAGGATAAGGTTTGATGACATCGTTATGACCAATCCATTCGCCTTCAACACCAGTATATTTTGGCATTTTTTTAAACCCACCGAAGCGTTTGGCGGCTTGACTAAATTGCGCCACAAAATAAACCGGACGCACATCCTCAGGGTTGTAACAAAAAGTGCCAATTGTGCGACTGCCTTCAATCTCGCGATCGGACACTATACGTAACGCACCACCTGTCTCATTGCTTAGCCCTAGGCCAAGATTAAGGATAATGTTGGCCTGACCTGCAGGGAAAGTATAACGGCTTAGCCCGGTTCGTTGGGTGCTGGTGGCTTCTGCCTTGATGGCATATTTTTGTAATTCATTGCTGTAATAACCAGGTGTAGCCTGTTGGTTTTTATAAGTTGAACCATATTTTTCAGAGTCTAATTCTAGCTCCCCAGTGGTAGGCATAAGCAAGACTACACCCAAATCCGGACATCCCACACCACTTAAATTCACATGGCTGAAACCTGTTAAAAAAGCATTGTCATCTACATAAACCCGTGAATTCCATGCCGCATCTTTTTCGAACTTATTCAGCTCGGGACTATGGGCTACATTAAAGGGCGAAACTGATGTTAAGGCATGGGGATATTGCGCACCAGGGTGGGTTGCACCAAAGTTTGATGTGCCGATAAAGGGGTTAACATAGTCAGTAGGCTGCTTGGCCTGAACTGACAGGCCAGCCAAAAACATACAGAAAATAGGGATCCGTTTGGAAAATATTTGCATTACGCTGCTCTTATTCTAATGGGTGGGACTCATAATAAAGACTAATTCACCACCGGCCATAATTTCTTGATGGGTAATAAATATTCGCTCAAGTTCTTGGCCATTAAGTATGGCCTTTTTAACGTAGACATTTTTATCTGACTGATTTTCAGCCCTCACTTTGAAGGTGTTGCCATTATCTAAATTGAGTACCGCACTATTAATCTCGGGGCTACCTAAAACATACTCACCAGATACAGGGTTGACTGGGTAAAAACCAAGGGCACTGAACAGATACCAAGCAGACATTTGCCCTGCATCTTCGTTACCCGCAAGTCCATCAGGTTTAGTTGTATATAGGTCATCCATGATTTTTCTGACTAATGCCTGAGTCTTGTGCGGCTGCTCTACGAAGGAGTACAAATAGGGCACATGATGGCTTGGCTCATTACCATGCACATACTGACCTATATAACCCGATATCCACTCAGGTACTTCATCCATGCTTTGTTCTACTTCAAACATAGTATCTAACTTATCGGCAAAGGCAGTGTTACCTCCCATTAGTGCTACTAAACCTTCGATGTCGTGAGGCACAAAAAAACTATATTGCCAGGCATTGGCCTCGCAATAATCCTCAGGATGATAAGCATTTTCATCAAAAGGTTGGCGAAATTGACCTTGCTGGTCTAAAGCGCGCATGAAGCCGGTTTGGGAGTCAAAATGTTTACGATAGTTTTGGGCGCGTTCATTAAACTCTTGGTACAAGGCGTCTTCGCCCAAATCTTTGGCTAACGCGGCAATGGCCCAATCATCAAAGGCATACTCAAGGGTAAGAGACACATTCCATTTACGTTCTTCAAAAGGTACAAAACCTAGTTCTTGGTAACTTGCTAGGCCAAATTTTTGTTGTGTTGCGCTTTGTATTGCTGCATCCAAAATGTCTTTTGGATCTTCTTTTAACAGGCCTTTTTTATAAGCATCCACTAATACAGGCACGCTGTGATAACCCATCATCATGTCTGTTTCATTTCCTTGAAAGTTCCAAACAGGTAGTCTACCTGCGACCTTATAATGATCCATTATGGAGGTCATCATTTGACTGCTGCGATCAGGATCAACTATGGTTTTCCACGGATGTAAGGCTCTGAAAGTATCCCAAAGAGAGAAAAATTCGTAGCGTGGTTCGCCGTTTTTAGCAAAACCACTACTAGTATGAATATTACCGTCTGGCCCTTTATAACGGCCGTCAGAATCAGAAAATACCCGTGGAGCAAGGGAAGCGTGATACATAGCCGTATAGAATTGGCGCATATTGTCAGTATCTGCTTGGATTTCAACTTTGCTTAATTCGTTTTTCCAAGCCTGTTTGGCTTCCTTTCGAGTCTGCTCAAAGGTTTTGTCGCCGCCTTCTGCGAAAAAATTGTTTTTGGCGTTATCTATGCTGACTGAACTGATAGCCGTGCGCACTTCCACCACTTTTGATTGATTGAGGTCGAATTCAAACTCCGCCGCAATTTCAACACCTTGATGGGCTTTACCTACACTTGGTTGACCGTCTTTATTGATGACATAATCTTTGATCGGTGCTGAAAATTGGGTGTAAAAGTACACGCGCTGATCCGGCGCCCAACCAGTCGACTTACGATAGCCAGCTATGGTGCGTTCATCGATAATCTGAATAGATGATCCTAAGGTTTTATCCCAATTTCTGCTGTATCCAAGATCTAACCTGACAACACCAGTTTGGGTGTCTGCTGAATAGTTATAACGCTGATAACCAGTACGTAACCCAGCCGTTAATTCAACCTGTATGGAGTAGTCGTCGAGCATCACCTGATAATATCCAGGTGATGCCGATTCTTGTTGATGAGAAAAGTGGGAGGCTATGCTGCCTTGTTTGGGGCCACCTTCTAACGCTAGTCGTTTAAAAGGTTTGGTTATGGGCATGAAGGAAATATCGTACAAGTCGCCAGCACCTGTGCCGGAAAGGTGAGTATGACTGAAACCCGCGATGACATTGTCGGGATAAAAATAGCCTGAAATCCAGTCCCAACCTGTGCGTCCATTGTCTGGGCTAAGTTGCACCATTCCATGGGGAACAGTTGCTCCGGGAAAGGTTTTGCCTTTTCCGTCTGTACCAATAAAAAGGTCAACAAAATCTGTTGGGTCAAACTCTTTGTTCTCAGTTTGACTAGAGACAATAGAGGCTTGTTCGGTCTTAGTAGCAAGGTTACATGCCACTAAACCCATGGAAGCAACTATAAACAATAGGTAGGGCAGGGGAGCATTTATCAATGTACGACTTTTCTTCATTATTGTTCAGCCCAGAGTCTTAAGTACTTCAAAGCAGGCGCCTAAAGTATGGTAATCACACTTAGACCCGGCGGCACTTTTTTCATCTGAGTATTTGCTATTGTCTCTGTGTAAAACCCGAAACCAAGCACCGTATTTATGGTCGACCATATGTTGCCAACTGTATTGCCACAGCGCCTGATAAGCATCGAGAAACTGCTGCTCAGCTGTCACTTTGTACAACATGGACGCGGCCGCAAAACTTTCGGCTTGTACCCAAAAATATTTATCGTCGTCACAACATTCACCATCTGGGGCAAAACCGTAGATCAGCCCGCCATGCTGTTTGTCCCAAGACTTTGCATAAGCACGTTCAAACAATTGTTTGGCTTGTTGTATCCACTTTGGATCTGCTGAATGTTTATGTAAAGTGAGTAAAAGTTTGCTCCATTCAGTTTGGTGACCTGGCTGAAATCCCCAAGGGCGATACAAGTTTTTAGGATCATGCTTGTTGTATTCCCAATCCGGTTGGAAGTCGGTTTTATAATGTTCCCAAATAAGATTGTCGGTTAAAGCGGCTTGTTTGAATGCAATATTTTCTGCCAGAGTAGTGGCTCGAATTAAGAACTTTTTATCGTTGCTTGCTTCGTATGCGGCCAACATAGCTTCGCACATATGCATATTTGAATTTTGGCCACGGTAGTCACTTAACACTCCATCTGCGCTTATTTCGTCGGCATAGAGTCCATGTTCAGGTAACCAGAAACGATCTTCTAGTTGTTGGTAGACCATATCTAAAGAATCATTGTTATCGATAATACCTGCTTTTTTACAGGCAGCGTAAGCGAGAAGAACAAAGGCATAACCGTAAGCTTGTTGCGTCATGTCCTGAGGCTGGTTGTCTTGTATCGTCCATGCATAACCAGCGGCGTCTTCGCACCAATGGTGATTTTCGAGAAAGGCTAAACCATGTTTAGCTACGTCGATATATTCGGGGCGATTAAGCACTCGTGCTGCTGTGGCATAGTTGACTATGATGCGGGTGCTGCTGACCAATTGTTTAAAACCAGGGTCAAATACAGTGCCATCGTCTTTGTAATTTTGATGGTAACCACCATTAGGATCGATAACCTTAGGATCGTAAAAATCCATAATGTCCTGACAATGTTTAAGCAAAAATGTTTGATCATAAAAATTCATAATAGCTTCCCTTGGAGAAGTTGGCTGATGGCATCAGCATTGAAACCGGATTGAGTATGTAAATCGCTTGCTGCCTGAAAAGATGGTAGCGCAGGGAAAGCACCTGGTTGGCTGACGGCAATTGCGCCGCAACAACTGGCAAAGGCGATCACTTCGGATACTGTTTGACTAGAGGTAAGGGCCTTGATGGGATCGGCTAAATGACTCAACAAAAACAACATGCCACCAATAAATCCATCACCACCCGCAGTGGTATCTACGGCTTTTATTTTTGGTGGGTTCACTTGGCCATGATGACCTTCACAATAATAATCAATTTGGCCTTCACCATCGGTTATTATTAACAATTCACAGTGCTGCGCCAAACATTTTGCAATGTAAGACTCTGCTTGGCCATCACTAAGGTAGTCAAATTCGTCTTTGGATAGTTTCACTAAATGTGACTGAAATACCAGTTCATTAACCAAAGCACGGTCCGCTTGGCCGTCTTCCCAGAGGTTATGCCTTAGGTTTACATCAAAGCTTACAAGGCACTGCTGCGCTCTTGCCTGAGTCACTATTTCACGGGTGCAAGAGGCAATATCTGCGGTGGTTAAGGTGTTACTGCAAAAATGGAAAACAGGTGAGTCCACAAACCATCTGGCATCAACTTGCTGGCTAGTAAACAAAACATCAGCACTGTTGTCTCGATAAAATGAAAAACTACGATCACCAGTGTCATCAAGCATCACAAATGCTAAAGCGGTTTTTGCGCTAGGGTGACGGGTCAATAACTCTGTGTTCACGCCGTATTGGGTAAGGGCGGTTTGTAGGAAGTCTCCGAATGCGTCTTTACCTACTTGCCCAGCAAATTTAGCGTTACCGCCTAATTTAGCGACAGCCACTGCCGAATTAGCTGGTGCACCACCTGGATATTGTCTAAATGACGGTAACATTAATTTATCTTGTTCAATCACATCTTGGTGCAAAAAATCAATTAGCGCCTCACCGAAGCATAAAACTGGTCTCATACAGTTTGTTCTCCAGTTTTGTTGGCTGCAGCCAAGTCTGCTGCATCTGGTCTTGAGCCATAAAGGGCATACCAACTAATATAAATATAGGCAAATGCAGGCACTAAAAAGCTCATTTGTACTGAAGTAAGATCTGCTACTAATCCTTGTAGTAAAGGCAACAATGCGCCGCCTACAATACCTTGAACCAATAGACCTGAACCGCGACTGGTTAATTTCCCAAGTCCAGTGATGGCCATAGAAAAGATTGTCGGGAACATGATTGAGTTAAACAAACCTACCGCTAATATGGTCCACATGGCTATAGGTCCTTCACTGCCAACTGAAACAAGTATAAAAACGATGGCTAACACACTGTTCACGGCAAGGATGATGTTAGGTTTGATATAAAAAGTCAGAGCAGCGCCAATAAATCGGCCAATGAGGGCTGCGCCCCAATAATAAGAAATCATCTTACTGGCATCATAATTACTCATAGACATAATATGAGACTCTGCAAAGTAGTTAACCAGATAACTTCCCACTGACACTTCTGCGCCCACATACATAAATATGGCAATGGCACCAAATACTAGTCTTTTGTGTTGCCAAACTGAGTCGTTAGCTGACTCTGATTCATCAGCAGGATCACCACTGGTAATCACAGGCAATTTCAAAAACATAAATATGCCCGCAGTAGCCAAAGCCACTCCAGCTAGAATTAAATAGGGTAATTGCACCGCTTCAGCTGTGACCACAGCTACGCCACCACCAAATATAAGGGCAGCACCAAACATTGGACCCAAGGTATGGCCAAGTGAATTGATAGCTTGGGCTAAGTTGAGTCGGCTTGCTGCAGTACGCGCTTCACCCAAAACAACCACATAGGGATTTGCTGAAACCTGTAAAATTGTGATCCCCGAGGCCAACACGAATAAAGCAAACAAAAAGACAAAATAAACTTCCATCTCAGCAGCAGGGTAAAAAATACTACAACCAGCAGCGATACCAATTAGGCCTATAATAATGCCTTTTTTGAAGCCCACTTTTTCTATTAAACGCCCAGCAAAAGGTGATACCACAAAATAAGCGCCAAAGAAGCAAAATTGCACCAATCCAGCTTCCAGATAACTCAAATCAAAAGCGGCTTTTAAATGTGGGATCAACACATCATTCAATGCGGTGATAAAGCCCCAGATAAAAAACAATGAAGTCATAACGATAAATGCAAAGCGTCTATTTGAGTCTGTGCCAGTACTTTGTGGCACAGAATTAGGTATTGGTCCGGCCATTTATTTAGTCCTTTTTAAATCGTTGAGGTTGTCATGTAATGACATTGAGTAGGGTTGTGCACTGATGTCGGTTGCCCAATTAATATTTGGCTCTGCAGCCATTTCAAAAGTGAGGGTTCCGCCTTGCTGAACAGCTTGTGAAGACAACCACGTTTTTTCATGTGCCTGACCATTAAGCAGGGTTTTCTGTACATACATATTGTTTTTACTATTGTTTTTTGCAGATATTTCGAAGGTATTGCCGTTCTCAAGTTGCAAGGTGACTTTATCAAACAAAGGCCCGCCAAACACATATTGGTCTACGCCCGGTGTAACTGGATAAAATCCCATTGAGCTAAATATATACCAAGCAGATGTTTGCCCATTGTCTTCATCACCACAATAACCATCTGGTGTTGCAGAGTAGAGAGAGTCCATCACTTCACGTACTTTTTGTTGTGTTTTCCATGGTTGGGATGCGTAGTTATAAAGATAAATCATATGCTGAACAGGTTGGTTGCCGTGAGCATAGTTACCCATATTAACAATTTGCATTTCACGTATTTCATGGATAGTGAAGCCATAATATGAATCGTCGAATAAAGGCGGCATTTCAAAAACCTCATCCAATTTAGCAGCAAAATTCTGGGTGCCGCCCATCAAGGTTTTAAGGCCTTCAATATCGTGAAAAACTGACCATGTATAATGTAAGCTGTTACCTTCAGTGAAGGCATCACCCCATTTGAGAGGATTGAACGGCGATTGAAAACTACCGTCTTCATTTTTCCCACGCATCCAGCCACTTTCAGGATCAAATACATTTTTATAATTTAATGAACGCGCTCTGAATTTTTCAGCGTCGGCGTCTTTACCAAGTTTTTTGGCGAGCTGATAGATATTAAAATCGGCAAATGCATATTCTAAAGTCCGTGCTGCATTTTCATGAATACCCACATCATATGGCACGTAACCTAGTTCATTATAATAATCTACGCCCTCTCTGCCTACTGAGCTTACTGGGCGACCTTTATCAACTTCGGCATTTTTCAAAATTGCTTCATACAGTATGTCTATTTCGTCATCTGCGTTTGCTTTAAGGTATGCGTCAGCAATATTAATGGCTGAGTTTGAACCAATCATAACACCGCGGTGACCAGGACTGGCCCACTCTGGCAACCAGCCAGACTCTTTATAGGTATTTGCGAGACCTTGCATAATTTGTGTATTCATTTCGGGGTACATCATATTAAAGAAAGGAAATACCGCTCGAAATGTGTCCCAAAAACCATTGTCAGTGAACATGTAACCTGGCAAAACTTCGCCATTGTATGGACTGTAATGCACTATTTTATTATTAGCATCATACTCATAAAACTTCCGTGGAAACTGCAACACACGGTACAGAGAAGAATAAAAAGTTCGGATGTTATCAATATTGCTATCTTCTACGCGAATTTTGCTTAATTCTTGTTGCCACGCTTGATTGGCTTTTGCTCGGGTTTCATCGAAATTGTCGCTGCCAATCTCTCGTTGTAGATTAAGTTCGGCCTGTTCAAGGCTAATAAAAGAGGATGCCACTTTTACATTTACTTGTTCACCGCGCTTGGTTTTGAAACCTAAGATTGCGCCTACATGATCACCTGCACTTTCCAGTGAATCTGCCTTGAGTGCATAATCATCATGCCAGGTATGGGTTACTTCAAAATCTTTATCAAAAACCGCAACAAAATAATTATGAAAATTATCGGGGACACCACCGTGGTTATTACGGGCATATCCCACTACTTTTCGTTGTTTTGGAAATATTTTAACCATAGAGCCTTTTTTAAAGGCGTCCAAAAGAATATATGATTGTTCAGAGTCAGGAAAAGTGAAGCGAAATTGTGCCCCTCTGTCGCTGGGAGCAAGTTCTGCCACAACGTCATGATCGGCTAAATAAACCCGGTAATAATCTGGCGAAGCCTGTTCGGCTTTGTGGGAAAACCAAGAAGCCCGATCATCTTCATTAAACTTCAATTCACCAGTGATGGGCATAAACGCAAATGCACCGTAATCATTTAGCCATGGACTTGGTTGGTGGGTTTGTTTGATGCCACGAATTTTGTTGTCGTCGTACTTGTAAGTCCAACCATCACCAATAGGCGCCGTCATAGGTGTCCAGGAATTCATTGCCCATGGTTTAGTGATTGCAGGATAAGTATTGCCATTTGATAGGCTAAACTCTGAATCTGTGCCCATCAACGGGTTGACGTATTGTACGAGGTTTTCTTTGACTAAGTTTACTGGGCTCTTTTTAATTGGTTTCTCAATTGATTTTTCAGCTGAACATCCAGCCAAAAGCACAGCGACAATAAAATAGTATTTTGATAGTGTTTTCATTTTAAAAATTCATCCAAAGACAACTCATGTGGAGACGTTTAGTCCAAATGCTGTAAGGTTCAGGTAAAAAGTAATATACGAAATCAAATTAGTTTGGTATATTTGCAATCGATTACATTAATAACAATATTATAACAACAATATTGATTATTCAACTAGATTCGAGTTAATTGCTGATTAAACTCTAACTATATGAATAAAATCATTTAAATTTAAAATAATGGCATTTTGTTAGTCGCTAAAATGTAAGTGTAATGTATTTTTATCTTTAAAATATGTGACGAATAGCTTGTCGAATTGAATGTACTCCGTTACATTCGAGATATCTGCCCACACAATAATAAGTGATTTTGGGTTTCAACTGGACTGAAAATTTTAGATGACAACGGTAAAAGAAGTATGCAGATTAGCTGGTGTATCTACCGCTACGGTTTCTCGTGCGTTAAAAAACCCTGAGTTAGTCTCGGCTAAAACACGAGAGCGCGTTTTTAAGGCCGTGCAAGAGTCTGGTTACCGTCCTAATATGTTGGCTTCTAGTGTTAAAACAGGTAAGTCCAATTCACTAGTTGTGTTAGTCCCCAATCTAAGTAACCCATTTTTTATGCGGATCATCCAAGGCATTGAACAAGCAGCCCACGAACAAGGTTATTCTGTTTTGCTGGGGGATACCCAAGGAGAGCCTGCAAGGGAACATGAAATTGCCGGTATGGTTTTATCGAATAGAGCAGATGGATTAATACATCTCGACCATTCTTTTCCTTTTTCTGCTAACGATGCACACCTGGCAGAACGTGTGCCTGTAGTAAGCGTATGTGAGAGAATTATGGGAGACAAAGAGTTTCCTGTTATCGAATTAGATAATTATGCCGCGACCCGCTCTTTGGCTAAACATCTGGTCAATTACGGACATAAAAAATTTGGTATCATTGCTGGGCAAAGAGATAGCCAAATACATCTTGATAGATTAGCGGGTATTAAAGACGTTTTTGCCACTGAAGGTATTAGTTTTAATGAGGATATGATTGTTGGTGGTGCCTACTCAATCGAAATGGGTCAGCAAGGCGCGCGTGATTTAATGGCAAAAGAAAACAGACCTACTGCTATTTTTTGTTTCAATGATGACATTGCCCTTGGCACAGTGTTCGAGCTAAAACGAATGGGCATTCGTATACCTCAAGACGTCTCTGTAGTTGGTTTTGATAATATCAAGGTTTCAGCTTTTATCGACCCGCCACTAACCACTATTGACCAACCTGCTCATGACATGGGCCGCAGGGCAGTGGAAGTGGTATTGCAAATTATTAAAGGCGTGCCTTTAAAGCGTAACAGGGAAATATTTCCTTATAATATACTAGAAAGAGAAAGTAGTGGCCCAGTCAATCCAGACTTTTAATCATAGCAAAAAATTTCATATTCCTATGTGTGGACCTAAATAAAATTCTTTATAAATCAATTGTGTAGATCGATTTTATGTTAAATGACTGCAAGGATCATAACGATAGATTTGTTGTAGCAATTAACAACTTTTTTCGAAAGCGGAAGAAGAACCTCCCAGCCCAAAATAGATTGCCTATAACGCTACTAAGACGGGCACATCTCTGGTTTGATATTTTTCTCCTGTTTAGTTGCGAGTAGAAAATAAACCCTAAAAATACTTCTTTTAATTATTATACAAAGTTAAATGTTAAATAATTGTACAAATATGTTTGTTTGCAGTTGACAACAAAATGCACCATGACTATGATTGTGATGCAATCGATTACACGTAAAGTAAAATTTAAATGAAAATAAAAAATTACTATCAACCCCATAATAAATATAAATAATAAGCATTATTTCACACCAGAGATGTAATCGATTGCATTTAGTGTAAGTGAAAATGGTGATGCAGTTTATTTATAATTGCAGAACTCTGCTGGTGTGAGCTGGTGTCAAAAGAACGTAGAAAGGGGAGTCATTGTGAACGAGGCTACAAAAAGAACCTTCATAGAGGAAAAATCATGAGAACCAATATCAAGCGTAAATCGGATGTGTATGCCGTATCTACTCTATTTAAAAGATCACTAATATGCGCCGCAATCTTTGGCGTCATTGGAACCAGTCATGCTCAGCAAACTCCGAGCGAAACCAATGCTGAGGCTGAAGAAGTCATAGAAATTCGTGGTATAAGAGCCAGCGCCGCAGAAAACTTAGCCATTAAAAGACTCTCCAACGCGGTAGTTGATGCGATAACGGCTGAAGACATCGGTAAGTTTCCAGATAAAAACGTCGCAGATTCATTGCAACGTGTACCTGGTGTCGTAATTCAACGTAGCGGTGGTGAAGGTACTTCTGTCAGTATTCGTGGTTTATCGTCTGACTTAACTTTTACTCAATTGAACGGTAACTTTATTGCCTCTTCCCCGGGAGCACCTACACGCTCATTTTCCTATGACTTGCTTCCTTCTAACTTAGTTGGAAAGGTAGAAGTATTCAAATCGGCACAAGCTCGATTAGATGAAGGCGGTGTTGGTGGTACTGTGATAATACACAGTCGCAAACCTCTGGATATGGAAAAGAATTCAGGTGCGGTTAATCTTGAATACACCTATGCAGATATCACGGATAAATTCGAACCTCAATTTAGTGGAATTTATTCTTGGAAGAATGACGATGAAAACTTTGGCATCTTGGTTGGTTATACCAATCAGGCTCGGACCAATCGTACTCAAACCTCAGCCGTCAATATTATTAACCAAAATTATCAATATTCTGAAATGAGTAATGGCCAGCCTGTAGAAGGCGGTGCAACAGGTTATTCTCCTCAAAGCTTCAGACAATTGGTATTAGAAGAAGACAGAGAACGTACTGGTGTGCAATTCACCACTCAGTGGAGACCAACAGAGAACTTGGAACTTGGTTTCAACTATTTTGGCTTTAAATTGGGTTTGGATTCCATCTTACATCAGCTCGAATACCCAGAATGGCATAACAATGCCAAGTATTGGACCGATGTACATGTCGATGCTGATTCAGAATATGTCACTGGCATTGATTATAGTGTTGGCGCTGGTGGTACTGAACAAATTGCGCAAATACCCAGAATTAATGGTGAATTTGTTATTGAGGAATCGAAATCAGATACCTTCGATTTCTTTGCAAATTATGAAGCTGATGATTACAACGTGAAACTTGTCGCTGGCCATACCGAATCTGAAGGTGGCCCTTCCGAAAAATATCGAGCTGCTTATTATTCTGGCTCAAATGCTCAGCAACAAAACAGCTCTCAGTTTTTTGGTTGGAGTTTTGAAAACCAAAAACTACATACCTATATGGATCCTGAGATGTTTAATAATCTCAAGGCCGGTATAGGTGGTGAACCAGATCAGGGGGCAACAGATTCAAGTTTTGTAGGTGGTACTCAGGAAGAGGATTATGCTCAGGTAGACGTGGATTGGTTTGTTGATTGGAACGTCATTGAAAGTTTACATTTTGGTGTTAAGTATCGTAAAGGGGAAATACGCCGCGATACTCGCAATACCTTTTACCTAGATCCTGATTTTGATATTGCAGCAGGAGAAGCAAGTCCAGATGGTATCACTCTTGAAGATGATTATTCGCGCAACGATGGCATACCTAACATTTTGGATGTGTTGCCAGACAAGCCATTAGGAAATTTGTCTGACGTCATTAACGTGAATGTTTTCCCAGCTGTGGATTGGCACAAGTACCAGGCAGAGCTTAATAAAAACTTTAAACCTTACACCCGTTTCGAACCGGATTATGTGTACGAAGTTGAAGAAGAAATTTTTGCAGCATACGGTCAAGCCGATTACAAATGGAAAGATCTGCGCGGTAATTTCGGTTTGCGAGTCATTCGTACAACAACTACTAGTACTGCGAGCGACAGGTTTGAATATAGGTTAGATCGTACCGATGCTGATGGTTTCGATATTCCAAACGACACAGCTATCCAAAAAGATATTCTGATTATCCCTAAAAGTGAAGAGAAGACTGAGGTGTTACCTAGCTTTAATATAGCTTGGGATTTCAATGATAATTGGGTCTTCAGGGGAGCGGCTGCAAAAGTTATCGCTCGTCCTAGTTACGACGATTTAGGTCGATTCCAAACATTGACTTACCGCTCTGCTGAATGGGCCGCTGATTCAAGTTCTCGTGATGACTTCAATCCGGAAACTGATAGTGAAGGATGGTCAGGAAGTGGCGGTAACTCCTCTCTTGAACCATTTGAGGCTATCCAGTTTGATCTCTCTGCTGAGTATTATTACGGTGAAGGTTCAGGTGCCAGTATTGCGTTTTTCCACAAAGACGTAGATAACTTTGTGGTTCCATTAGTTTTAGCTGTGCAACGTAACGTACCAGGGCAATCTTTCACTGTTAATGGACAGACAATTAACGTTGGTGGAGACATAGCCGTTAGAAATTTCTCTACTTCTGCTAATGGTACCAATGCCACTTCTAAAGGGGTGGAATATGCATTCCAACACTTCTTTGATAACGGTTTTGGCATCTATGGGAACTACACCCGCAATCTTACCAATCAAGCCGATGTTTCTATTGATGGTGCCAAGGTTGGAGAGTCGCCACTTACAGGTAGTTCAGACTACCAAGGAAACTTTTCAGTCTTTTATGAAAACGACTTGTTTAGTGTACGTGCGTCGTATAACGAACGTGGCCCAACTATTGGTGGCTTAGTGACCTCTTGGGATCTTAACTACTATACCGATACTTATGAACAGATTGACATAAACGGCAGCTACAACATTACTGAAGACTTAGTGTTATCAGCTTCTGTTATCAATCTGACCGAATCGGAAAGTTACACTCATTTAGGTAATGATACCAAAAACAGATTTATTTCAAATAGTTACAGTGGGCGCCGCATCTACGCTGGCATTAATTACAGATTCTAAGAACTTAGCGGTGTGCCAAAGATTCAGCGGTCTTTGGCGTCCTATAAAACAGATTGGATAGAGGAATAACAATGAAAAAACTCAAAATCAACAAAACGTCAACCGCTTTGCTGTTGTCAATCAGCACGTTATTCGGTTGCAGTGCAGATGATCCCGTCGCCACTGATATACCAGAGCGTGCAGCGATTAATAAAGTGACATCGGCTGATATTACTGGAAGCGCTATAAAAGGCACTTTGAGTAATGGGGTTGTCAGTTTGCAACAGATGAATGGTGCGGATATTAGTATCTTGTCCACAAATCAAACCGATGCAGACGGAGCCGTTAATCTGGAAGTGCAGGCCAATGCTGGGTTTGGCATAGACAGTATGTTTAAAGTCACGGTAACTGCAGCCAGCGATACACAAATGATGTGTGATGCTATTACTTGTGCCAGCGTTGGCATGGGTGAAGTATTAAGTGGCAGCCCTTTGACTGGTTCCAACTTGACCACTTTGACCTATGTCAATGTGCCACTTTACAGCCAAGCAGACGGTACCGCAGATGCGACTTTTAATGCCAATGCATTAACTACCATAGCGACATCTTTGATTGAACAGGCCGTGACCGAAGGTCGAAACGTTGCTGTAAGACAGCTTTATGAGCTGGCGTTAGAAGAGTATTCTGCAACAACATTAAAAGCCCTTGGAGTATTCTCTCCAGGAACGAATGTCTATCAAACTCAAATGATCAGTGCTGAATCTTACCAAAACTTCGTAGTAGGTGAGGATTGCCAAATGGTGTCATCTGTCGATGAGGACGGTAATCCAATAGTCGATGAAGACGGTAATCCAATAGTCGATGAGGATGGTAATCCAATAGTTGATGAGGAAGGTAATCCTATTGATGTCGAAGCGTGTACAGACGTCTTGGCAGATAATGATTTGATTAAACTTTCACTGGCCAATGCAGCTTTTGCGAACATTAGTGAATTTGAAGGTTTTAACGCTCTATACAGCGAAACTGCATCACGTATTCAAGCTGCAATTGCTGGCGATGCATTTGCCCTTGCACCTATACGTGAACGTTTATTGGCGTCAGTAAAAGCTGTGCCATTTTTGGCAGAGTTGGGTTTAACAGCAGAGCAAGTTATTGATGTTGAATTAACTTTCCTTGACGACGTTTCAAGTGGTGGCCCTGTGCAAGAAGTCACTACAGCTGAAAACATCGCAACTGCTATTATCACCGCTCGTAACAGAATTGGTGATGGTGAAATTGAAACTAAGGCGTTTGATGGCGATCTTGAGACCAAGTGGCTTGATCACAATGATTGGGCTGGAGCACCAACCATTGAAGATCCATCTTGGGTGCAAGTTCAGTTTGCAGAAGCACATGCCGTTAGCAGTCTATTTATTACCAGTGCTAATGACGCCGATGGCCGCGATCCAGAGAACTTTAATCTGGCGGCTTCTAACGATGGTGTAAACTGGGTAACTCTAGCGAGCTTCCTAGGTGAGTCATTCGATGAACGTCTGCAACGTAAAGAGTTTAGGTTCAACAATGGTATTGAGTATTCTTATTACCGCTTGAATATCACCAAAAATAAGGGTGATGACACGCTAATGCAAATAGCCGAAATTCAACTTGTTGGTCCTGTCTATGCCAGTGTAGATCATACCAAGCCAGTTGGAACAGGCGTGATTACTGCTCGCAACTTCATTGGTGATGGTGAAGCACCTACTATGGCATTTGACGGTGACCTCGAAACCAAGTGGCTTGATCATAACGATTGGTCAGGTGCACCAACGGTTGAAGATCCTTCTTGGGTGCAAATTGACTTTCCAGCAGCTGTAGCGGTTAACTCTCTGGGTATTACTAGTGCCAACGACGCTGACGGTCGGGATCCTGAAAACTTTACTCTTGTAGGTTCAAATGATGCTGGCGTAACTTGGACAGTCTTAGGTGAATGGTTAGGCGAATCTTTTGACGAACGTTTTGAGCGCAAGTTGTTTAGTGTTGATAACATCTTAGCATTTGAAACTTATCGCTTAAATATCACCAAAAACAAAGGTGATGATACTTTAATGCAAGTAGCTGAAATTGAGTTCATAGGTCCTATTTTAGCGGGTTTAAATCATGGAAGAACAGACGGCGCAATTATCACTGCTCGTAACCGTATCGGTGATGGCGAAGTAGAAACTAAGGCATTTGATGGAGATATTGAGACCAAGTGGCTTGATCACAACGATTGGTCAGGTGCACCAACAGTTGAAGATCCATCATGGGTACAAGTACAACTTCCTGCTGCGGCAACAGTTAACAAACTAGGTATTGTCAGTGCCAATGACGGACCCGGTCGAGATCCTGAAAATTTTGATTTGCTTGCTTCAAATGACGGTGAAAACTGGATAGTGCTCAATAGCTGGATAGGTGAAAGCTTTGACGAACGTTTTGAACGTAAACAGTATAGTTTTGGCAATGACCTAGGCTTTAGTTTCTACCGTTTGAATATCACTAAAAACAAAGGTGATGACACTTTAATGCAAGTGGCAGAAATTGAATTGTTAGGTCCGCAGTACTCGTCTGTTGATCATTCATCTGCTGCTGATGCCGTCATAACTGCCCGTAATCGTATTGGTGATGGTGAATTAGAAACTAAGGCATTTGATGGAGATGTTGAGACTAAGTGGCTTGATCATAACGATTGGGCAGGCGCACCAACAGCAGAAGACCCTTCTTGGGTACAGGTTGATTTTAGCAATGCAAGGATAGTCACTAGTATTGCTATTACCAGTGCCAACGATGCTGATGGTCGTGATCCTGAAAACTTCAACTTAGTTGGTTCAAATGATGGTGGTGTGACTTGGCAGCCCATCGCTAGCTGGATAGGCGAGTCCTTTGATAATCGTTTTGAGCGCAAGTTGTTCGAAATGGGTAATGGGTTTGCCTATATGAGCTATCGTTTAAACATTACCAAAAACAAAGGCGATGATACTTTGATGCAAATCGCCGAAATTGAACTTATTGGCCCTGAGCTTTAAGTAACTAGAGGATTAACACCTCTTTATTAATTGGCTGTCGGCTCATAGAGTCGGCAGCTAGTTTTTTCGTGTATTTTCTAAATCATAATAACTTGAGTAGGGGATTAAGAATTCCACATGTTTTTTATAGGCCAATACCAGAATTAGTTCAGTGATAAAAACCAACTAATCTGCTCAAATGATAGAAAATAGACCAAAAGATTAACCTAATGACGGATGAAGCAATTCCTTTGAAACACACCACCACAGATACAGACTCCAACTCGCCCAAGCCTACTTATTTGGTCGGTATAGATGGAGGTGGAACAAAATGTAGAGCCAATATTTACAATACAGATAAACAATTACTTGGAACTGGGGTAAGTGGTTCTGCTAATCCCGTTAATGGCCTTGAACAAACAAAAACCTCCATTAACAATGCTATTGCTCAGGCTATCGAGCATGCAAAGATTAAGTGTCAGCCTAGCCAATTAATTGTTGGTGCTGGATTAGCCGGGTTACATCTTCCTGCAATGCAAGAAAGTATGGGGCAGTGGCAGCATCCATTCAAATTCCTACATTTTACTACTGATATACACGCTGCTGTATTAGGTGCGCACCAGCAAAAAAATGGCGCAGTTATCATTTTAGGTACTGGCTTTAGTGCACTTGCTATGGTCGATGGTAAACAAATGTCTATTGGTGGTTATGGTTTTCCTATCAATGCCACATGTAGTGGTAGTTGGTTTGGACTGGAAGCCATAAAGGCAGTACTTCTAGATAAAGATCAAGTAGGGCCATATACATCCATGACCCAAGCTGTATTTGCTGCAGAGGATGTCATTGCACTGGCTACTCGTCTCAATAATGCCCAGTCTTTTGAATTCGCTAAGTTTGCACCTTTAGTCTTCAGTCATGCAGATAATGGCGATGAACTCGCTATTAGTTTGATTAAGCAAGGTGCTGATTTTATTAATAGTGTCATTAGACGCTTTCTTGCAGGAGGGGTGCATTCAATTGCCTTTGTTGGCGGAGTCGCACCACAGATCCAAAAATGGCTTGACCCTGAATTAAGACTGCATGTAGTCGAACCCAAATTTTCACCGGAATACGGTGCAATGTTATTAGCACAACAACAAATGGCGGTAATCAATGGCTAACAGAAGAGATTTTTTAAAATTATCTGCCATAGGCAGTGCATTGGGATTGGTATTTTCAAATATCAGTTCCGTTTCGGCTAAAAACATCAAAAAGCCCCAGAAACCTATAGTGGTATCCACTTGGCAGCACGGCTTAGCCGCTAATGAAGCAGCATGGCAAGTATTAACTAACAACGGTCGTGCGATTGATGCTGTAGAAACTGGGGTGCGCATTCCTGAAGCTGATCCTAAAGTGAGAACAGTCGGCTTAGGTGGTTATCCAGATAGCAGCGGTAAAGTCACATTAGACGCCTGCATCATGGATGAAAATATGAACTGTGGCTCGGTGGCTTATTTACAGAACATTAAACACCCAATTTCAGTTGCCCGAAAAGTCATGGATGATACTCCTCATGTCATGCTGGTAGGTGAAGGTGCGCAACAATTTGCCAAACAACAGGGTTTTATTGAAGAAAACTTACTCACCGAAGAATCTAAGTTAGATTGGCAAAATTGGCTGAGTTCAGGCCAGGCAAAAAAACTCATTAATATCGAAAATCACGACACTATAGGCATGTTGGCTTTGGATAACAAAGGCAATTTATCTGGTGCTTGTACTACTAGTGGTGCTGCATACAAGTTGCCTGGTCGGGTAGGCGACTCGCCAATAATAGGTGCAGGTTTGTATGTAGACAATGAAGTGGGCGCGGCTACTGCCACAGGTATGGGTGAGCTGATGATGAAAACCGTAGGTTGCCATCTAGTGGTAGAACTTATGCGTCAAGGTGCGTCCCCACAAGAAGCGTGCAGACAAGCAGTGCAACGTATCGCTAACAAATTGGATGATTTTGAGCAATTCCAAGTTGGCTTTTTGGCTTTGAATAAACAAGGAGAATACGGTGCGTTTTGTATCCAGTCTGGTTTTAATTATGCAGTGCGGGATGCGCAAGGTGAACAATTAATCGATGCAAAAAATTTGTTGGAAAACAAAGCATGAGAAAACCTTGTGTCACTATCTTTGGGTTGTTAACTTTGCTCTGCCAACCAATCTCGGCAGAAACAACGGCAGAAATAACGGCTAATGCCGCGCCTTTTGCACTTACCCTCGAGCAGGCCAGAAACTGGACTCCCAAAAGTCAATTCGCCTCAGCCGAAAACGTTTCAAGCATAGCTTTAGCTAGACGAATAGATGCCCAACTCCATGGGGAAATGTCAAATTTAGACACCCGCGCCAAAGTATTATATGCCCCAGACGGTATGAATAATTTCGGTAATTATTTGCAGACTCAGCCTAAGTTTAACTTGTACAACTTTACCCATTGGGCGCAAATTGATGTGCTGAATTGGTTTGCTGGCACTGCCGATCATACGGTTCAGATCCCCGCTAAACCATGGGTCGACACTGCACACAAAAATGGCGTCAAAGTTATAGGTTCTATCTTCTTAGCTGTCGCTCAATGGGGCGGCAATCCAGATACAGCAGAAACTTTTTTAGAGCAAGATCCACAAGGGCGATTTGTGTTTGCTCATCGATTGGTTGAAATCGCCAATTATTATGGTTTTGATGGTTGGCTGATGAACCAAGAAACCAATTTAACTGCCGTCAAAGATGAAAACAACCAACTAATAAAAGGGCAATCCAATCCCAAACGTGGCGCAGAGCTTGGCGAAAAAATGCTGCAATTTATGCAGTACTTAACAGCAATTGCCCCCCAGGGAATGGAAATTCACTGGTACGACGCAATGTTACGCAATGGCCAAGTGAAATGGCAAAACGAAATCAATGCAAACAACCAGGATTTTCTGCAAGCAGCAGTGCCCAGCGCCGACGCTATCTTTGTTAACTATTGGTGGAATAAAGAAATGGTGCTTAATTCCCATAAACGCGTCAAAGCCCTGAAGCGCTCACCTTTTGATGTGTATTTTGGTGCGGATTTATGGCCTAGCAGAAATGCTCAGCGTTCTTTTAGTCGCAGTCAATGGCTTGATTGGTTATTTGATCCAGAAACGGGCGAGGCATTATCTTCGATAGCCTTATTTGCCCCCAATCTAAATTTTAATTTCGATGGTGAATCTCATACGCCGGCATTTAGTCAATTTAAAACCAATCCCGATGACTATCGAAGTTTTTACGCAACCGAGCAGCGTTTGTTCAGTGGTGATGACTTAAACAGTGCGAGAAAGGATAAACAGGGTTGGTCGGGAATGGATAGTTACTTAGCGGCTAAATCAGTCATTACTAGTTTGCCTTTAGTGACCCATTTTAATACTGGGCAAGGCAAGTTTTGGTTTGAGCAAGGCCAAGCTAAAAGTGGCCCTTGGACCAATATAAACAAGCAGAGTTTATTACCTACTTGGCAGTTTGCGGTGATAGATGAAGATACTAATTCCAGCATGCAACCTTATTATAGTTTTGAGCAAGCCTATCAAGGTGGAAGCGCGTTAAGTATTGAGGGGCAATCGGGATCTGGAAAAACCATCATTCCACTATTTTCTACCAATGTTCAGACTCAAGATATCAAAAATATAGAAATTGTTGCGCAAGGAGACACTGCTGACTTGTCTGTATATACCACAACAGATAAAGGGGAAATGTTGGTTTACAAATTGAAGAACAAACAAGCTAAGTCTAACCAAGGTGAATGGCAAAGTTATCACTTTGTTGTACCCAACAAAAAGCCAGAAAAGATCACCCAAGTTGGCTTGCTGTTGACCCCAAATGCTGGTCGAGCAGTGAGTGTGAAAATCGGTAAGTTGGCGGTGTATTAAGTTATGGTCAATATCGAAATCTGTATCAGCAGCGACAACTTGCCCATGCTTGAAAGGCAAGTATTAGCAGCAATAAATGGTGGCGCAAAACGTGTTGAGTTGTGCGGCAATATGCAAGAAGACGGCTTAACTCCTAGTTATTCTGCAATAGAACTCGCCAGCTCAGTGTTAACTGACGCACAAGCGCTGATGGTCATGATCCGTCCAAGGAAAGGTGGTTTTTATTACTCCCTACAAGAAATACAACAAATGCGCAGCAGCATTATTGCTGCTGCTAAGTTCGGTGCCAAGGGCGTGGTATTTGGACTGCTTGATGCCACAGAAACTGAGCTGGCGATCACTGATATGCAGTCTTTAGTCGAACTAGCCACAGAAAATGGCTTAGAAGTCACTTGCCACAGAGCTTTTGACGTCTTAAGCGACCCCCTTGCCGGTTTAGCACAACTAAAAGCCTTAGGTGTAACACGAGTGCTGACAGCTGCTGGAAAATGGGGACAGCCCAGTCTGGCTACAGATAATGCAGAAGTTTTTTCAAATTATCTACGGGCAGCACAAGGCGAGCTCGAAATTATCTGTTGCGGTGGAATAACCCCTCAAAATGCTGCCTTGATTGTGGCACAACAAAAACCAATCAAAAATGAATCGAGCAACTGCTTATCCTTACATGCTTATTCAGGTGTATTAACTGATGGCCTAGTAAGCGAAAGCAAAGTGGCCCTGTTATGCAGTGCGGCAAATAACGCTTAATTATATTTAACCAAACATTGAAAGGCGGCTTTTTGACAGAAAGCCATAACAAAACACTATGATATCTAATTTGACGAAGCAGAAAATATGATTAACAAAACCCAGTCTCTACATGCTTGTCAATATCTCTTAAATGGCGAATGGCAATTCAAACAACAAGGACATGACACTTGGCTACCGGCTTCAGTGCCTGGCTGTAACTTTACCGATTTGTTAGCTAACGGTTTGATTGACGATCCCTTTAATCGCGACAATGAAACTAATTTACAGTGGATCGAACAAGAAAATTGGCACTATCGGAAATATTTTGAGCTAGATGAAGAAGCGCTAGCGCACAGTCAAATGCAATTGGTGGCAGAAGGTTTAGATACCTTTTGTGAAATCTTTATCAATGGCGCTAAAGTTGCTGATAGCTGCAATATGTTTATTGGTCACAAATTTAGTTGTAAAAACCAGCTAAAAGTAGGCCAGAATTTAATTGAAATTCGCTTTCGCTCGCCCATTAAAGAAACCATGCCACAATACTTAGCTGCGGGTTATGCCTATCCGGCAGAAAATGACAAATCTGAAGAAAAACTCAGTGTTTATTGCCGTAAAGCGCCCTGCCATTTTGGTTGGGATTGGGGGCCGAGGTTTGTCACATCTGGTATTTGGCGAGATATTTATCTACAGCCAGTGGCACCAGCAAAGATTGAAGATCTTTATTTCAGTATCCAACATCTATCGGATGAGCTTGCTGAGTTTTCGTTTCAGCTTGAAACCGCTGCCATGGAAAAATTTGAAGGGCAAATGCATATTAAGTGCAAACAAGCTCCTGAACTCAATCAGGTTGTAGACTTAACTATACCCGCAGTTAAAGATCATCAAAAAAACACCTTAGTTGCTATCAATTTTAGTCTCGACGCTCCCCAAAAATGGTGGCCCAATGG
This sequence comes from Paraglaciecola arctica BSs20135, assembly GCF_000314995.1. Classification (GTDB taxonomy): domain Bacteria; phylum Pseudomonadota; class Gammaproteobacteria; order Enterobacterales; family Alteromonadaceae; genus Paraglaciecola; species Paraglaciecola arctica. Next base: position 134,872 of record NZ_BAEO01000051.1, read on the forward strand.
TTTGGGAGAAGCGTTTTTATATCACTTCACATTTGAACTTGTGTCTAATGGACAGGTTGTTTCTTCACTCGAACAAAAAGTGGGTTTAAGAACACTCGAAGTGGTTAATGAAAAAGACCCTGATGGTGAATGTTTTTATCTAAAAGTAAATGGTCATAGAGTGTTTATGAAAGGCGCCAATTACATTCCAGCTGATAGTTTCATCCATCGAGTGACTCCAGAAAAACACCAAGCGTTTTTTGCTGCAACCCAACAAGCCAATATGAATATGTTACGGGTGTGGGGCGGCGGTGTGTATCAAGACGACCATTTCTATCAGTTAGCCGATGAACATGGCATTTTAATCTGGCAAGACTTTATGTTTGCCTGCACTTTGTATCCGGCTGACGATGCCTTTATAAAAAATGTGCAACAAGAAGCCAGTTACAATATTCGCCGCTTACGTAATCATCCATGTATCGCACTTTGGTGCGGAAATAATGAAGTTGATATGGCCATCAAAGATTGGGATTGGCCAGAAAAGTTTGGTTACAGCGAACCACTGTTTGAGCGCTTAAAAACTGACTATAAAAAGTTATTCGAAAGCTGCCTGCGGGAAGCCGTTTTAGAGCATGACCCGCAACGTTTTTATTTACGTTCGTCACCCATAGGATCTTGGGAGTCTGATGAAGATCATATTGGTAATCATCATTATTGGGGAGTTTGGCATGGTGAAGAGCCCTTTAGTGAATATCAAAAACGTATTCCTCGTTTTATGAGCGAATATGGCTTTCAGTCATTTCCTTTACTTTCATCGGTGCAAAAATTCACTGCTGAACAAGAGCAGCATTTGGGTTCTGCAGTGATGCAAATACATCAAAAACACCCAAGGGGAAATAACTTAATTAATAGTTATTTAGAACAAGAGTTTAAGTCACCTAAAAACTTTGAAAGTTTGCTTTATATTAGCCAAGTGCAACAGGCTCTAGGCTTAAAATTAGCCTTTGAAGCCCATAGGCAAGCCATGCCATTTTGTATGGGAACTTTGTATTGGCAGTTAAATGACACTTGGCCGGCCGCATCTTGGTCAGGTATTGATTATTATGGAAAATGGAAAGCTTTACATTATCAAGCCAAACGTAGTTTCGCCGAACAAGTGTTAGTGATTAACCATGATGAACAGACTTTAACGATTAACTTAGTATCAGACCAACTGACTGCTTTTACTGGGCAGCTTGAATTAGCTATTGTGGATTTTTCTGGAAAATCACTTTGGTCTGATGCACAAGAAATACAAGTTAAAGCGAATACTAGCCAACAAGTATTTAGTGCGCCTACAACTCAGTTATTAGGCAAAATTGATATGACGCAAAGTGTGTTTATTGCTAAAGTCAGCACCTTAGACGGAACACATTGTTATTGTGATAATGCTTATTTCTTTGTGCCAAATAAACAGCTGCTGTTACAACCAACACCGCTCAATATTGTTGGAAAAATACAACACAATGAATTGCAGTTAACCCTTTCAGCCTCACAGGTTTTGCGTCAAGTTTACTTAGATATTCCTTTAGAAACGGCGAACTTTAGTGATAACTTTTTTGACCTAATACCCGGCCAAACAAAAATTGTGAGCGTTTCTTTAGCTAATAGTGAATCATACAATGTTGAGTCTTTAATAGAGCAACTTACTTATATGTCTCTGTATGACAGTTTTACTGAACAACTAAGTCAGGCGAATAGTTTCAGAGTGGGATGCAGTTAATGAATTTGAGTTGGATTGATATTGTTATTATTGCTCTATATTTGAGCTCTGTGTTGCTGCTTGGTTTATATATTTCGAAACGAGCCAGTACCGACTTAGACAGCTACTTTTTGGCTGGTAAACGTATCCCTTGGTGGGCGTTAGGTGTATCTAACGCGTCAGGCATGTTCGATATTGCAGGCACAATGTGGCTAGTTTCAATGTGTTTTGTGTATGGACTTAAAGGCGCGTGGTTACCTTGGATATGGCCAATATTCAACCAAATATTTTTGATGGTGTACTTATCGGTGTGGTTAAGGCGTTCCAATGTATTGACCGGTGCAGAATGGCTTAAAACCCGCTTTGGCAGTGGTAAAGGGGCAGAGATGTGTCACTTAATTGTAGTCATTTTTGCTGTAGTCAGTGCTATTGGTTTTATCGCTTATTCGTTTAAAGGTATAGGTAAATTTGCTGAAATATTCTTTCCCTGGGATATATCACCTGACGTTTATGCGCTCATCATTTTTGCTGTTACCACTATATATGTAGTCAAAGGTGGCATGTACAGCGTGGTGTTCACTGAAGTATTACAGTTTGTCATTATGACTATAGCAGCGGTTGCTGTGGGCGTTATTGCGATTTATGCCGTGAGTCCTGAGCAAATTGCAGCGGCTACGCCCGAAGGCTGGGGCAACTTGTTTTTTAGTTGGCATTTAGACCTAAACTGGACTGGTGTGATAGATAGTGTGAATGACAAGATCCAAAACGATGGCATGGAATTGTTTGGATTAATGGTGATGATGATGTTGTTCAAAGGCATTCTATCCAGTATGGCGGGGCCTGTACCTAACTATGATATGCAACGAATTTTGGCCACTAAAACCCCCAAAGAAGCCGCAAAAATGAGTGGTTTGGTTTCTTTAGTGATGTTTTTTCCTCGTTATATGATGGTCACAGGTTTATCAGTATTGGCGCTAGTGTATATGGGACCCGACATTCAGGCTCAAGGTGAACACTTTGATTTTGAACAAATTTTACCTTATGCCATCAATAATTTTGTACCTGTTGGTTTAACAGGCTTATTGATTGCCGGATTACTCGCGGCCTTTATGTCGACATTTGCTGCCTCGGTAAACGCCGCACCCGTGTATATAGTTAACGACATCTTCAAACGTTATTTCAAACCTAACGCGGACAACGCAACCTTGATAAAAATGAGTTATTTAGTTTCTTGTTTACTAGTCATTATTGGGGTGTGTTTAGGCCTAATGTTAGAGAGTATTAATGAAATTATGCAGTGGATATTTGCCGCGTTATTTGGTGGTTATGCTGCCGCTAACTTGCTCAAGTGGCATTGGTGGCGCTTTAATGCCTATGGATATTTTTGGGGCATGTTGGCTGGACTAATTGGCTCACTTGTATTGCCCTTAGTGTTGCCTGATGTGCAACCTCTGATGGCATTTCCTTTACTTCTATTGGCGGGTTTAGTGGGTTCTGTTGTGGGAACACTAATGACTCCAGCAGAATCGGACGAAGTGTTATGTCAATTTTATCGTCAAGTTAGACCTTGGGGATTTTGGACACCTATACGCAACAAAGTGATACAACAAGATCCAAGTTTTATTGATGACAGTAATTTTGGTCGCGACAGTATTAACGTAGTAGTAGGCACAATTTGGCAATTGACCTTAGTCATTATGCCTATTTATTTAGTGGTACAGCAGTGGTGGCCAATGTTAGGTGCATTTGCAGTAATGGCAGTTACCACTTGGTTTTTAAAGAAAAATTGGTTAGATAAGTTGGAAGAATCATGATTAAAACAGTAGTAAAGGGTTGTCTAGTAGTATCGCTAGTATTAGGTGCAACAGGTTGTGCAAATGAGTCAACTAACGCGGTTAAAAGCGCTGTTGTGAAGGACAAGGCAACTTCTTTAGAAAATCTAGAATACGTCAACCCTTTTATCGGTACTGGCGGCCATGGACATACCTTTCCTGGCGCAGTAGTGCCTTTTGGTATGGTGCAACTTAGTCCGGATAATCCTTCTAAAGGTTGGGACTGGACTTCTGGTTATCATTATTCGGACAATCAGCTGTTAGGTTTTAGTCATACTCATTTGTCAGGAACAGGCGTAGGCGATCTACTGGATATATTAGTGATGCCGTTTCGCGGAGACTATCAAAAACGCCTCGACAATGAGCTAAAACGTGTTGTCAGCACCTATAGCCATGACCAAGAAACCGCGAGCCCTGGTTATTATTCAGTTGTACTACCTGAAGAAAACGTCAGTGTTGAACTGACAGCTACTGAACGCACAGGTATGCATAGATATCAGTTCTCAGGTTATGAGTCAGCTAAAGTACTGATTGATTTGGGGTACGCCCAGAACTATGACAAAGCCGTTTCGACCTTTATGCGCGTGGTAGATGACACAACTTTAGTGGGTTATAGGATCTCAACTGGCTGGTCTGACTTTCAACCCACCTATTTTGTTGCCAAATTTAATCGCCCTTTTACGCACCAGTATTATTTAGAGGGCAAACCTTTTTTTGGTAGCGCACCCATAAAAGGTGACACCATCAATCGGCCTAAAACTGAGGTAGTTTTAAACTTCGGCGACCTCTCAAATAAACCCTTAGTGGCTAAAGTTGGCTTGTCTTACACTAGCATTAAAGGTGCAGAAAAAAATCTAGCTGCAGAAGTAAAAGACTTTGATTTTGATAGCATCAAGCAGTCCGCAGAAAATTTGTGGGCCAAACAACTAAACAAGTTTAAAGTCACTGATCCTAACGAAGAAACCAAAACCAAGTTTTATACTGCCCTTTACCATTCCTTTTTAGCACCTCAAACATTCAATGATGTAGACGGTCAATATTTTGGTGCCGATGGCTCAAGTCACAACAGTCAGGATTTTAAGCGTTATACCCTGTTTTCTTTATGGGATACGTTTCGAGCACTACACCCCTTGCTCACTATTAGTGATGGTGGACGTGTGCATGACATGGTTGAATCTTTGTTAGCTTTTTATGATGAAACAGGTTTATTGCCAACCTGGGATCTGATGTCAAACGATACGGATGTGATGATTGGTTACCATGCAGTGCCCGTTATTGTCGATGCTTATTTAAAAGGCTTAACAGATGCCGATCCCGAAAGAATATTTGCTGCGGTTAAAGCCTCAGCCATGCAAAATCAATTTGGTGTCGACACTTTCCGCGAATATGGATATATCCCTTCTGAACTTGAAGTCGAAGCAGTGTCGAAAACCCTAGAGTATGCCTTTGATGATGCAGCCATTGCTGCTTTAGCCAAAAGCTTAGGCAAAGATGACGAATACGAATATTTCAGTCAGCGAGCAAATGCATACAAAATATTGTTCGATAAAAACACCAGCTTAATGCGCGGCAAAGACAAAAATGGCGACTGGGTAAAAAACTTCAGACCCACCTATGTTGATCACCGCAACACTGACTATACCGAAGCCAATGCTTGGCAATACACTTGGTTTGCCCCTCATGATGTAGAAGGTTTAATCGAGTTATTTGGCGGGGAAAAACCATTTGTAGAAAAACTAGATACCTTATTTAGTATGAGTTCTGAAATGGAAGGATCTGTTGTTTCACCGGATATTTCTGGCCTGATTGGTCAGTATGCTCATGGTAATGAACCTGTGCACCACGTGCCTTATATGTACAGCTATGCCAATCAGAAATGGAAAGGCGAAAATCGCATTATTGAAATTCGCGACACTATGTATCGTAACCATGTTGATGGTTTGGCAGGCAATGATGACTTAGGTCAAATGTCAGCTTGGTATGTGTTTAGTGCGATTGGCTTTTATCCAATGAATCCTTTTTCTGGTGAATATGTGTTTGGCACGCCAGAGTTTCAACAAGTGGATATCCAACTTGAAAATGGCAAGGTATTCAGTGTTAAACAACAAGGTTCACGCTCTGCTGCCACGCCTTATGTGAAGCAAATTAGACTAAACGGCACAATCACTGATCTTCACAGCTTAAGTCATAAAGATTTACTAGCAGGCGGTGAATTGGTCTTCGAGTTTTAATCTATTTTACCAAGGTGCACGTTATCAAGATGTAGCATCTCAAAACTAAATGGCCGATTTAGGCCCCCTCAACGAGGGGGCTACGAGTAGGACAACCTCTAGTTTATATGCCGTGTCATCACGGCATATTATTTAATCATGCTGTTTTGTATATTTTATCAACTGCAAAATGTGTGAATGGAAATACCATGACGAACCAATCAAGCAAAACCCTCAAAATCTGGGGTTTATTAGTAATATTATCTATCGTTTTACTGAGTGCTGGGTTGCTCCTCAACGATAATGAAAAACAGTACGCAACTGTTAGTTCTCCAGACTCTGGCATTAGGCTCGAATTTAAAGTTATTAGCGGCAAACCTCACTATCGCGTATTTAACCAAAACGTAGAAATAATAAGTTATTCAGCGCTAGGGTTTGATTTTAATGATCAAGAGCCACTAAAAAACAATTTACAGGTGACGGACACAGTCATCAGCGAGTTCAAAGAACAGTGGCAACGCCCATGGGGGCAATCTAAAACAGCGTTAAATCACTACCAACAACTCACAATCACCTTGGATGAGAAAAGTAGCCTACAGCGCCAACTTATCATCGAATTTAGGGTATTTAACGATGGTCTTGGGTTTCGCTACCAGCTACCAGAACAACCTAACTTGCAACAATTTGAAATAACCTCAGAAAACACTGAATTTTCTCTGGTCGGCGACCCAACCAGTTGGTGGATACCCCAAGATTTTGAAAGTTACGAATCGCAATATCGTGAAACACCATTGTCCAAAGTAGAAGCGGTTAACACTCCTATTACCATGCAAAATGAAGAAGGTACTTTTATCAGTATCCATGAAGCCGCACTGACTAACTATGCGGGGATGACGCTGAAAAAAAGTGTTCTAAACAATACTTTGGTAAGTGATTTAGTGCCTTGGCCTGATGGTATAAAAGTAAAAGGTCAAACCCCATTTCAAACGCCATGGCGCACTATACAGTTAGCTAAAACTGCAGGCGACCTGATTACTTCTGACCTAATTGAAAACCTCAACGAAGCTAACATGCTAGAAAATGCCTCTTGGATTACCCCGATGAAATACATCGGCATTTGGTGGGGCATGCATATGCGTCAATACACATGGGAAGCAGGCCCTAAACATGGAGCAACAACGGCTAATACCAAAGAATATATCGATTTTGCCAGTAGCCACGGGATCAAAGGGGTGTTGGTAGAAGGATGGAATAAAGGATGGGAAACTTGGCATACGGGTCTTAATGTTCAAGATTTTACGCAAGCTTATGACGATTTTGACTTAAAAGCAGTCACCGAATACGCAAAATCAAAAGGGGTAGACTTAATCGGACACCATGAAACTGGTGGCAACATCCCCATGTATGAAGAACAGATAGAACAAGCCTTTCAGTTGTATAACCAGATGGGCGTGACGGCCATAAAAACAGGTTATGCAGGGAAAATGACACCTGAAGGTGTACATCACCACGGCCAACAAATGGTCAACCATTATCGTATGGTGCTTGAGTTAGCAGCCAAATACAAAATCATGCTCAATGTACACGAACCGATCAAACCAACGGGCATTCGCCGCACATACCCTAATATGATGACACGGGAAGCAGGTCGTGGCATGGAGTGGAATGGCTGGAGTGATGGTAACTCACCAGAGCATACATTAATGTTACCTTTTACAAGATTGTTAGCTGGTCCAATGGACTATACACCTGGCATATTCAACATTCAGTTTGACCCACAAAAGCAATACAGGGTGCACACCACCTTAGCGCGGCAACTTGCCCACTTTGTCACTCTGTATAGTCCCATGCAAATGGCCTCTGACATGATTGAAAATTATCAAAACCAAGCGGCTTTTACCTTTATCGAAAAAGTCCCAACTGATTGGGATGAAACATTGGTTATTAACGCAGAAATTGGTGATTTTCTAACAATTGTCAGGCGTAATAACAATAGTTGGTTTATAGGCAGCATGACTGATGAAGACCCGAGAGAATTATCTATCCCTCTTCACTTTTTAGGCCAAGGGCAAGAGTATATTGCCACTATATATGCAGATGCCAAAGACACCGACTTTGTTAACAATCCGACGGCGATAGAGATCACTCAAGTTTTAGTTAAAAAAGGCGATGTGATACCAGCCGTTATGACTAGTGGTGGTGGGCAAGCAATCGCCATCGAACCGATTACCGCCGCTAATCAATTGCATTTACCGCAAATTAGAGATTACCAGCAACAAGTTAAAGGACGATTTGCAGAGTTTGAGCAAGGCAGTCGTTATGGCGAAATTAATAAAGTACAACACTTAGCGGTTAATAAAGAAATAATACTGAATACCGAATATGATGCCGGCTATTCAGGTGGAGGCATGTCAGCTTTAGTGGATGGCATACGCGGTAACCCTGACTACAAAACACTGTGGCAAGGTTACAGAATGCAAGATTTAGATGTAACAATTGACCTCCAACAACAGCAACTTGTTAAACAAATTGATATTGGGTTTCTACAAAGTATTTTGCATTCAATACTACTACCTAGTGAAGTGCATTTTCAGATATCCACTGATGGCCATAATTATCTGACAGTAGGTCAATCAGAATACAGCACACAAAAAGGGCAGCCCGATTTTCAAATCAAAAACTTTAGTGCATCATTTTCCGCGCAACCAGTACGTTACATTAAAGTGACAGCAAAAAATATTAATGCTCTACCTGATTGGCATATCCGCCCAGGCCAAGAATCATTTATTTTTTCTGATGAAATTCAAGTACATTGACGGCCAATGGAAAACATTCCCAAATGAATATCTCATCATTTTGCAAAAGCAATTAACAAGACACCCAGCGTAAATAACTAAAAAGTTAAGATGGGTGGCTTTGTAAATATGCTGAGGTAATGGCTTTGTTGGGAGCTACAAATACCATACCGCCGTTTTCATCTAGATAGAAAAAGTCGGGATGCGCATAGTTTTGAATGTCCTCTACGCTAATCTCGTCAATTTTACCGTCATTATCTAAATCTTCTGGGAGGGTGATCTTCCAGTGAGATAAATCAAATTTAGATGCAGGCATCATCGCTTTATTGGTTGATGAATTGGTTGTCGTAGTGCTGCTGCCAACTCCCGAGCATGCCACTAAAAGCGTTACTGATAAGGGGATTATGGCACTGGATAACACAATCTTCTTGATTCGGGCTTTGTTCATTATTTTGTTATCTCTACGTATATAGAATGAAAACGTTAAGTAGAGATGATTGTAGTAAAATTCCAGTCCAAATAATAATTGGTAATCTCTTATATTGCCTGTAGAGCAGCGACAATATGAACCTGCGGTGATTTTGTAAATAGTGTTATGGCGTCTGTTGTACATCAAAGATTTTTTAAGAACTGTTGACTTGTTTGCCACCCCAGGTCTTGTAATTGTCTGGCTTGTTCCTGTGATAAACCTGCGGTATAGCTTATCCCAGCCGGTGGTTTACCTTGCAGCGTGGCGTAAAAAACACAAGCTGCCAGATAGGAGCCAGCTAAGCTCGGATGTTTCTCTATGGCTGAATAAACGACCTGACCTTGTTCATCAAGCCCTTGTACATCTTTGTTATACAGTTCAATAGCCGGAAACTTTTCTTGGCTAGCAGCAAAGGCCAGGCCAACCGGTACCACTAACATATTCAGTTTATTGGCCTGTGTCACATAGGCATCACGTAGTTGCTGCACCATGGCTTGATTGCCGTTGTAGGCCCAGGTCATAAAAAATACAGGGGTGGCATCGTGTTCGCGAATTATCTTTGCAAGCTCGCCGCTACTTTGTTGAAACTCTTTAATACTTTTGCTGTTTTTTATGGGGCCATTACTATATTCCTGCAATATCACCACATCCCAAGACTGAGTGTTGGGTAATGTGAGTAATTCGCTAATTCCGGCAAGGTGTTCAGCAAGGCGCCCCCCTGAAATGGTTTTCTGGCGAGTGCCAAATTCACCGTTGCGCCACAAGCCAGATGTTCTGAGAAGATTACTGTACATTGTGGCGATGCCATTGTTGTAATAACTATAACTATTTCCAATAAAAAGTACCTTAGCCGGGGCATCAACAGATGTCACTGTTGGTGATAATTTGTTTGGCTCTGCTATGCTGTTGCAAGTAAATATCAGAGCAGCCAAAACGCCCCATAAAATCCTTAATCTGAACATTGTGTTTCCTCTTTTTATTTACTCACGTTTTTACAGCTTGGTGTAACCCTTAGTTTTGCTGGGTAAGCAGGTAATTTATGACTATTGGATAAATTAGCTCGTGTTGGATTGCTTTGCCATGCATAGCTGATATAAGCAACATTGTTGGAATTTTTCACCTGCAGTGACACATAACTTGGGTGCAATTCTCCTTCTACCCAGTGATATTTAAGGTTATCTTCACTGATGGCAAAACCTTGTACTTTATTGTCTGGGCCGCTGGTCGCTAATGGGGAAAATTCACTGTGCACTTTTATCTTGTTATCACTCACTCGCTCTGCGCAGTTTAATACAGGTCCTCGATAGGCCATATCGGCTTGGTTGTATACTGTTTGCAATGCAGCATTGGATAAACGTTTGCCTACTGTGGCTTTGTCTTTGGGATGAATGTCGTTCCATTCCCCTAAGTCAATCGCTGACACCATAGCGGTATTGGGCAGTGAGAGACCACTGGTTTGAGCTGCTCGAATATCAGCCCAACCAACTATGCTTGGGTCATGTTGCGCATCTAAATAATTAGGCAACTGTACATACAAAAAAGGTAATTTGGGCTGAGCAAAAAGGGTTCGCCACTTGGTGATCATGGCCGGAAATAAACGTTGGTAAATGGCTGGGTCATCGGCATTACTTTCCCCCTGATACCAAATAATTCCTTTGATTTGGGTGTTAGCCAGTGGCGCTAACATGGCGTTGTATAATCCAGCGGGTTGTTCATTGGTTTTAAAGCTGGGCGCTGGCAAAGGGCTAGACATGCGGTAACCCACCTGATATCGCCACAATCCACTGAGTGCAATATGCGAATCATCAAAACGCAGTTGATAGGGTTTAGCAGACACAAAGCCGGCGTGACTGACATGATGGGACACAACACGTACGCTGATTTGATTGAGCCCAGCTTTAAGTACACCAGCCCTTAGTGCATACACACGTTGTGGATATTGATAGGGTGTACTGCCAACTAGTTGTCCATTAATGTATACATCATCTTGATCAACAATACGGCCAAGTTCGAGACTCGCAGATTGGGCTGCTTGCTCAGCAGATACCATAAATGAGCGCCTAAACCACATGCTGCCACTAAAGGCCTCTTGCCCTTGATTGGTCCAATAACCGGGTACTGAGAGTTGTGGCCATTGGTCGTCGTTTAGTTGTTCGGTAAACCAGCCATCGCGTAAGCCAAGATCACTAGCTGCCAACGCTTGCTGCCATTGTTGATGTTGGTCTTTATCCCCAGATACTAATTGCTCGATATTACTTGCTAATTTATTACGTGCTATTAGTTTAAGTTCTGCAGGGTAGTTAGCTAACGCCTGCTCACTTACCCAAGCTTGTATACGTGCACCGGCATAAGCGTTGTTAATGATACCTATAGGTACGCCAGTTTGCTCTTGAAGGTGTTTCGCAAAAAAGTAGCCCACCGCAGAAAACTCTTTTAATGCTTCGCCTTTGGCTGTGAGCCATTGGCCTTTGGCGACTGTAGTTAAAGGCCCTTGGTAGGCGGCATTGCGAGCCACTCTGAACTGGCGGATTTGTGGAAAGTTAGCAGATGCGATTTCTGACTGGTAGTCACTGCCAGGCGTACCGAGTGTGTACTCCATATTAGATTGCCCAGAGGCGAGCCACAGATCACCAAACAATATATTGTTTAACACAATTATTTGGCTTTGGGTTTGCAAGCTTAAAGTATGCGGGCCGCCAGCGGCGGTTACCGGTAATGTAAACTGCCACGCGCCTTGTTGTACCTCTATGGTCTGCAGCTGAACACCATCCACTGAGATCTTGATACGCTCATGACTGTCAGTATAACCTTGCACTATATTGACAGTATCCCGCGGCAACAGCATATTATCGGCGAACTGCGGGGCTAGGGTGATCTTCGCATCAGCGGAAAATACCGCCAATACTATGCTCAGATATACAGCCAGTATTACGCTGGCTGCAAGCGTGCTTTTGCTATTTAACAATGACTTCATAAAGGGCTATTGGACAATCTTTATGCGTTTTTAATAGTTTAATTCGCAGCTTGTCACTGCTAATAGGCGATGTTAAAACACAGTCAACTACCGCCTGATAATTATCGGTTTTTTCATACAAGACGACTCCTTGAGCATCTAGAATTTGAAAATGTTCAACACAAAAGGGCACGCGATCTTCTGGATGTCCATAGAGAGTTGATTCTAGGGCATGATCAAAATCAGCATCAAAGTGCAAAATAATTTCACTTATGTTTTGCTGCTGTTGCCACTCAAGTGTTAATTCAGCTTCAGTTTGGTCTAATGCGGCACACCAGACATTGCTGCGTTGATAAGGTCGTGTATAACCATTTGTCAGGTTAGTTGTAGCAAAACAATTAAGTGGCGGATTGATTGTTAGGGCAAGGTTATGCCCACCTGGACGTCTTTCAGGTGTCCAAAATTCAAATTCATCTACGCCTTTATCCCCTTCAACAATTTGTTTACCGTTATTAGACACAGCCTTGTTGACGCCATTAAATACCGCTACCAGACTAGAAATACGACTGTTTGTGCAGGCAATTTCAATGTCAGGATTGGCTAAAAAGCACAACATGGCGTATTGATCTTCTGCTAATGTCTCAGCAAAGTTTATGTCTAGAAGATGTTCTCCGGCGGTCAAAATAAAGCTCTGCTGAGCAAGAATCACCTCAGGTGTATAGTTAGTCACTTTTTCACTGTGGCGCAATTGCGCATAAAGTGTGGTGTCTTTTAGTACCCGTACTTTGACCGAAAATTGATAGGCAGTGTCTTTTTGTAACGGTAATAATTGACCTGCAGAGATCTTCAGAGGTCGCCAAGGGCCATCATCTTGCAAAGCATTGAGTTGCAGTTCACTAGAGGCACTGATAGTTGCTTTATTTGCCAGATTGTATTGCGGCTGCATCGGCACATTGGGGATAAAGTGGCCTTTCTCATTGAGATTGTGTTGCAACTTTTTAATATGTGGAGCTTGCAGTAATTGCGCTGGTTTACAAGTCTGACTCAAACAATAAGCCACGGCTTCACCTACGGCTTGTCCACCATGGCCACAGGTTGCCATCACCCTAGTTGAGCCAAATGCGATATGGGAAACACTAATAATGCGCCCTGCAAAAAATAGGTTATCAATGTCTTTACTGATAAAAGATCCCAGAGGGATTTGATAAACCCCTTTGGTATGATATTGGGTGCAGGGTGGTTTATCGCTGTAGATGCCATCACCAGGATGATGGTCAATCGCCCAGCCACCGAAGGAAATCGCATTATCAAAGGGTTGTTGTGTTACTACATCTTGTTGTGTCATAAACGAGTGGCCAATAAAACGACGGCTTTCACGTTTACCAGGAATAGTACCGACCCATTCTAATGTTAGGTTTTCTACATTTTCAAATTTACCGCTGTTTTTAATGTAATCCCATACCCCATAGACTACCTTCCACAATTGCCATTTAATGTCTTCTGATTCACCTATGGTATCGCTGTTACCACCGTATTCGAGCCACCACAAGCGTGGCCCAACATCTTGGCTGCGAATGCGCTTCATTCTATCTTCTGTCATGCCATCTATTGATGCAAATGACGGTGCTACATATTTCACGGGTTTGCCGGCGTCTTTACTGTAAAAGTAAATAGAGTGACCTAGTAACTCTTTGCCTGGCTGTTCTGGTGCCATTTTCTCAGAAAACTCGCTTGCGGCTTCTGCGCCCATGCGAAACTCTGCACCAGCCTGAAAAGCGACAATACCATCCCCGGAGACATCACAAAAATACTCTCCGCGCAGATCATAAAACTTACCATTTTGAGAGCAAAACGCCTCTACTGAGGAAATATTGTTATCAGCATTTTTGTGTGTTGCAAACACCGAGGTATTTAACAGCAAGGTAATGTTTTTTTCTTCCACCACTTTTTCCAACATTATGGTATCGAAAATAAGTGCGTTGCCTTCTTTATTACGAAACAGGTTTTCCAATAACAATTCGCCAATAATGCCACCCTCACGTGACCAGCGATTGTTATTACCCATGTGAGACGTCGCCCCTAAGACCCAGAGTCTTACTTCGCTTGACGCATTTCCACCTAATACCGGACGGTCCTGCACTAAACTTACTTTTACACCAGCCCGTGCTGCTGATATAGCACAACAAACTCCTGCGATACCGCCCCCGACAACAACAAGATCGGACTTTACCGTTTCTACGGTTGAGGATCTGCCATGAGGTTCGGTTAGTTCGTGATACATGATTACTTTGCTCCTAAAATAACTTTATTTGTTTTTAACAAAAACCACAGCGCCGGTAGCGCAATGATAAGTCCAACACCAAGCGTCTCAGCATTGGCAGAATCGGTTACAGCGCCTAAACCCATTAGAAGAATACCTATGGCTAGTATTCCAATACTGAGTATTTTTTTGCTGTAAGCGTTGTCACTTGCTTGTACTTCACTATTGGACGTTTCTTGGGTTTCGCGACTCAATTGGTATGCAATATAGTTGTCGTAATCAGGGTTACTACCGCGAGACTGGTAGTAATAGATTTCAAATCCAATTAACCATATTACCGGTGTAATAACGCCCAACATCATTTCCCACTCTCTGCTTAATGAAAGGTCAAATAAGCTAGGTGTTACAAATTTAAAGAAGGCATTAATTAGTAAGCTAAAGATGGTGGTAAGCAGTAGGCTTTTGCCGGTTTGACGTTTAGAAAAAATAGCCCAGATAGGCGGTAAATAAAGCGATGCACCTGTGAGAGCTGCAATACTCAACACTACCTCTACAATTCCCCCCATGCTTTGTACCGCCAGAGCGACTGCAATAGCCAAAAATCCAAAAACAAAAGTAGAGATCCTAGCCACTTTCATTAAGCGCTCTGCTGGGTAGTTAGGCTTAATAGATTTGAATAAATCATTAGTAAAAACACCCGCAGCGATATTGATGGCGGTGTTGACTGAGCTAGCTGTAGCAAAAACCATAGCCGCTAGAATCAAACCAAGCAGGCCTTCAGGCACTACCAGTTTACTCATAAGCAGGTAAGCTTCTTCTGCTTCTGTGCCCGATAAATCGGGATTGATCACGCGATATATCATAGGCGGCAGCATCCAAATGATCGGCGCGACTAAATACAAACCTCCAAATAATAAACCTACTTTTTTAGCATCTTTAGGTTTTGCAACACTAGTATAGCGCTGTACGTAGGCCCAATTACCACCGATAAAAACTGTGTTATAAATCACAAATGCAATGAGAAAAATCCAACTGTAGTTTTCATTTTGTAAGGCCATAAAACCATCGGGTAACTTGCTTAAAAAGGTGTTAACGCCACCCACCTCACCAAACGCGAGTGGAATAATAATCAACACTGCAGCGGTCAGTACCACAAATTGCAGAACGTCAGTTACTAGCACAGCCCAAAGTCCACCTACTGTGGTGTAAGCAATAACAAATAAACCCAACACCAATATCGCCACATTTAAAGGGATACCTGTAGAGACTTCGATAATTTTGCCGACCGGATAGAGAAATGCACCAGCAGTAAACAAATTGATAAACAGAAAAGCGGATGAATAGATTTTTTGCACTGACTTACCTGCCCGATGTGTAAGAAAGTCGGCAACTGTTAGTGCCCGTGTTTTATTCCAAGCGGGAGCAATGATGCAACCAATAATGATGCCGGCAACGGCCATAGTGGATTGAATAACTACAGCCACCAAACCATCGCTATAGGCGATAGACCCCCAGACGACAAAAGTGCCTACCGAGAAAAAGCTCATGAACAGCGAAAGCCCGCTGATCCACCAGGGAACAGCCCCACCAGCGGCAAAAAAGGAAGTCATACTCTTACCGCTGCGGGAGAACATTAATCCTAAAAATAAAATAACTAACGCAAATGCGATAGCAACGTAGTAATCAAATTGGTTCATAACGTTTCTTTTAAATAATGGGGCCAAAGACTCAATGATAACGACAATACACTGCAATTGGCGTGCTATCGGTTTAACCTTAGCTGCGCAACTTAATGTTGTGGTTAGTCATAAAACCTTAACCTCGATACGAATAACGCAAATATGTATCACTATTAGAAACATGTCAATGTAAATGCGTTGTTATTTTAATATCTATCAAATGCTTTGTTAGAATGGTTTTTACGTTTATTTATCTGAAGCTCCACTAAAATAGGGTTTGTAAGTTTTTTGTGGTTTTTGTGGAAAGTATAAGTAAAGTTGTGTAAATGTAAAAAATGTAAAGAATATAAAACAAAAAAGCTTGTAATGTATCTATTATAGATTTATAAATGTCCGTGAGATACTAATGACATGTAAAAAACTACATTACACTAACAGGTGTATTGTCTTGTTAATCAAGGGGGCACAAATGAATAAGTCGACTAAACAGACTCTTAAACTAAATAAAATAACTAAAACATTTATTACCATGGGCACACTGGCGCTGGCGTTTTCTGGCTACGCACAGGAGCAACAAACAGCAGCGGATATCGCAGCGGATAAAAGTGCTGAAAATGTAGAGCTTATCCAAGTAACTGGTATTAGAAGTCAGCTCACCCAAGCGGTAGCCACTAAACGTGACAGCGTACAGTTTGTTGATGCCATCTCGGCAGATGATATGGGTAAATTGCCTGATGCTAATGTTGCTGAATCTTTACAGCGTGTTTCGGGTGTACAGTTAGAGCGAGGAATTGGTGAAGGTAGTGCTATTTCAATCCGGGGCTTAAGCCAAAATGTTATTTTGGTTAATGGCCGCCAGGTCACCACAGCCGGTGGACGCGGTGATAAAGGTCCTGATACCTTAGAGTCTTCGTCTTATAGTATGTTATCACTTATTCCTTCTAGCCTAGTATCCAGTTTGGAAGTGTCTAAATTACCTAGCGCCAGCGAAATTGAAGGTGCTTTGGGTGGGATCGTTAATATCAAAACCCGCCGTCCTTTAGATAACGATGGCCAAAAATTTGTGGCCAGCGCTACCGGTTCCTACAATGATTTATCGGAAGATAATGGCTCAGAACTATCTGCTTATTATTCAAATACCTTTTTAGATAATACTTTGGGTATACAGGTTGCTGCTTCAAGTTCTAGCGCCACGTTTCAAGAAGAAGGGCTGAATACTTTCTCCGGTTATAGTTATGACGCATCAGTCACTCCGGACCCAGCTGACGAAACCCTAGTTTTTAACGATATACGTTACTGGGAAATCAATGACAAACGCGACAAGGTTGGTTTGAATGCCATGGTGCAGTGGCAAGCTTCTGATTCGTTGGAACTGTATCTTGATACTTTTTATAGCAAAGTTGACTCAGATCGGGAGCGTTACTGGACTGGGTTTTGGACTTGCTGTGGTTATGAAAATACCGAAATTTCAAACAATGGCGTATTAACTTCGGGTACAGTCAATCGGCCTGTGCAAGCTAATACCGAGTTTGCGCCTGCTTATATGGAATTTGCAAGTACTGCACTAGGCTTTAAGTGGTATGCCAATGATTGGGAAGTAACGGGTGAGTTTGCTTACACAGATTCAACCTCTAATTCGCAGCAAGATTTTATGCGTTTTCAAACTGCAGTAAGTGCCGAAGTTGATTTTGATTTGTTAGCCGGTGATGACGCGCCCGATGTCACTTTTGGTGACGCTGATTTAACATCGCCTGATGGTCTAAACCTAGCTATCGTTTACGATAATACCTCTTACAATGAAACCACCGATGCAGCTGCCAAAGTCGATGTCACGCGTTTTTTTGATGGTGATTTTTTAACCTCAGTTAATTTTGGTGGACGAGCAAATACCCTTGATACCAGTCATGATTATGTGGCTCGAGCGATAACACCTAATTTTGCATTAACCGATCTGCCACAAATTTATACTATGTATAGCAATAACAATTTCTTCTCTGGTGATGGCCCAGCAGTCAATGATCAATATTTGATCGTGGATAAAAGTAAGTGGAAAGGCTGTACTACTTTAAGTGATTATTATGATGCTGCAGGCACTGCTGAATGTGCAACGACTCACGATCTTTCACCTTCCTATAAGATCAAGGAAGGTATTGTTGCTCTATACACTCAAGCAAACTTTGCCAGCGAGTTAGGCGGTCATAATATTTCCGGTAACTTCGGGGTACGCTATGTTCAACGGGATTTAACCTCAGAAGGTCATTCTGAAGATGTCGCTACAGGTGTCGCCACACCTTTTACAACTAAAGTGTCACATTCTGAATTTTTACCTTCAGCTGTCGTTAAAATGGATCTAACTGACGATCTGGTATTACGTTTTGGAGCTGCTCGTACCCTGACTTTTCCTGATACCTCAGATCTCAGCAGCGGTATTTTTGTTCGCGGGGATTTTACCGCTAACGGCGGTAACCCCGAGCTCGATCCCTTTATTATCAATCAGCTAGACTTTGCTGCTGAATGGTATTTTGGTGAAAGTAGTATTTTGTCTGCGGGCGTGTTTTATAAAGACGTTGAATCTTTTATTGTGAATACTATCCAGCCACGTGATTTACCAAACTATAGTCAGCAAGTGTTTGTTGAACAGCCAATTAATGGTGAAAGCGGTACAATCCAAGGCTTAGAAGTGTTGTATCAACAAGCGTTTACGTCTTTACCTAGCTTTCTTAAAGACACAGGTATTATGGCAACCTATTCATTCATAGACAGCGAAACACCTTTTGAAGATGGCCGCGGTAATAGTTTACCTATCCCAGGTTTGTCAGAAAATAATATTAATATGGTCGCCTATTATGAAGTTGAATCTTTTGGGGTTAGGATTGCTTACAACTGGCGTGATGACTATTTGGGGTACTTAGGAGCTGGAGATAACGGCGTATTTTATAAAAGTTATCAAGACTTAGCCGTTACTGCTAACTACAAAATTAACGATAATGTCAGCCTAAATTTCCAAGCTGTTAACTTGCTTGATACTAGACAGAAACAATATGCTGCATACGAAGAAGCAATTCAACGTAATGTCGAATTTGGCACAACTTACAAAATGAGTGTGTCGGTTAACTTCTAATACTAATAGTCTTTTACGCTGCCACTCTGTGGCAGCGTGATTTTATTTTGCAGTACTGCCTAGCTGCTTTTCTATGTAGAATGACTGCAAATATCAATGGTTCTGCAAAATAAACTATGCCCAACTCCAGCGCAAATCTAAAAAAACACGGTAGTCAATTAAACCATAGCCTTATTGAAGGTATTAACGTTTTACAGGGGCTCGCCTCTTTCGAGCGTCCTGTAGGTTGTCGTGAATTAGCTCGTTTCCTAGAATTGGATACCACTAGAGTCAATCGCTTGTTACGCACTTTAGACTTTATCGGGCTGGTACGTAAAAATGACGATCGCAAATATGTTACTGGACCGGCTATGTTGGTATTAGCGGCTCAAGGCCTGTGTGCGTCTGGAGTTACTACCAAAGCGATTAAACCCTTAGAAGAACTGCGTAAATATGGTTTAGTGGTGGCAATGGGGGTGTTATGGCATGACAAGGTCACTTATCTTTATCATTCTTTGCCTGACATGGGCGAAGAGAGCCCGCTTGGTCGTTTGGGGTATTTTCCAGCGACTGAATGTGGAACCGGTATTTCTTTATTATCAGATCTTGAAGATGACGAGGTACGTGTTTTATATCAAGACCGCGACATCCCTGGCTTTCCTGAAGGAGTTGAAAGCTTGCTGACTGCACTGAATCAATATCGAAAGCAAGGTTACGTTAAGATGCAAACTCATTATAAAACCCATTTACCTCATCATTCGGTCACTATAGCCGTCAACGTTAAAGGCAATATGCACAGTGCGATAGCACTATCAGGCTGGATCCCAGAAGAGGCCACCGATGAGTTGGTCACCTTACTGAAAAACAAAGCTAAAGAAATTGAATAAAATTAAATAAAGTACCGCTTTGCACAAAGTGTTTTCAGAGATTGATTGGCTAACTAATCAATTGATTAACCTTTAACCACATAGTTAATGACTGAAACCAGTCGTAATTATGATACATACCAAAACCATGTCCGCCATCGGCTAACAACAAAAGTTGTACCGGCACTTGAGATGCCATTAGAGCGCGGTAATAGCATAGTGAGTTTTCTACAGATACATTGACATCGTCATTGGCGTGCATAATAAATGCTCGGGGTGAATCGCTGTTAACTTGTCTATCATTCGAAAAATATTCGATGTCTGCTGGACTAGCATCCTCACCTATTAACAATGCTTTAGAACCCGAATGGGTTATTTGCGGATCCATGCTGATCACTGGATAAATGAGAATTTGGAAAGCAGGTTTAATCATTACAGGGCTGAGTGTTGGCAACACTGGTCGTTGATAATGTACCGCAGCACAGCTGGCCACATGGCCACCAGCCGAAAATCCCATAACGCCTATTTTTGCCAGATCGAGCTGCCACTCAGTCGCATGGCTTTTAACAAGCTGCAGCGCTTGTTGCACGTCTTGCAAGGGACCCAACTTACGATTATCCATAGTGTCATCACAAGGCAAACGATATTTAAGTACAAATGCACTGATGCCTAGCTTTACCAAGCGCAAGGCAATGGCATCACCTTCCTTATCTACCGATAAACCTCGATAACCGCCACCAGGACATATCACCACTGCGCAACCATTACGTAAATTTGCATCGGGCCAATAAGCAGTCAGTTGTGGTTGACTAACCCCTATGACAAAACGTCCAGTGGAGTCTTGGGACTCAACACACTCCTTATTAACGGCCTCTTTGGCTCCAGGGATATCGTCACTATAAAGCGTTACGCTTTCAATTTTTTTTATTTGCATAGCACCATCACTGTTAGCTGAGTCACGCTTTATCTGCACAAAATGAGATTAATCTAATCTGCACTATGTGCAAGATGATCACTAGAGTAATTTTTTGTTTTTTAGGTGTTTTCAGTTCTTAGGTTTGTTTTCTGGTAGAGCCAGCGAAGTCAGGTTTGTCGAATAATTGGATTTTAAGTTAGCAGGTGAAGTGAATACTAGGTCTGGTGAACATTCACCCCAAAATATATGGGGATGTTCTTGTAATATTTCCGTTACTTGGCAATATACGACAACACCTCCACTCAAAGACGAGTGTACGGGTATTTAAGACTAGGATTGGTTTTATAGTTGCTCGGAATTTAAGCTCTGTACTGTACATGATTTTATTATTTTTAAATTATTCTTAACAAGGATTTGCATTAATGTTGAATAAAACATCTCGTCATTTTTTCTATACCTTAATCTTACTAGCGCATTTATCTATAGGTGTTTCTTATGCATGGAAAGATGTCGCTTTAGGCAGTGGATTTACATTAGCTATCGATGACAATGGCGCTCTGTGGGCATGGGGTGATAATGCTTGGGGGGCTTTAGGCATTGATGATACCCGTAATATTGATAACTATCCTCCTCAAAAAATCGGTAATGATACAAATTGGCAAAGACTTGAAGCGGGTAGTTCATTTGCTTTAGCTTTAAAAGCTGACGGCACCTTATGGTCTTGGGGATATAATTATAATGGTCAATTGGGTCACGGAGATAATGCGCGTCAATATAAACCCAAACAAATTGGTACAGCTACTGACTGGCACTTTATAACGGCTAATCAGGAGCAATCATTGGCAATAAAACAAGATGGCACGCTTTGGGGCTGGGGTGATAACTTATTTTCCCAACTGGGAGATGGGACTCTGAATGATCATGCAAGCCCTGTGCAGATCGGCCAACAAAAATGGGCCAAAATAGCATCGGGTAGTAAACATATTCTCGGGATCCAACAAGATGGTAGTTTATGGGCCTGGGGCAGTAATGCAAACGGTCAGGTAGGTAAAGGTGGCAGCGACCGAAGTGTACAAAGTGAGCCAATAAAAATAAGTGATGATAATTGGAAAGACATTTCAGCTGGTGAACAACATTCATTAGCCATAAAAAGTGATGGCAGTTTGTGGTCTTGGGGAGCTAATTCTCAGTTCGAATTAGGCTTAAATGAAAACCAAAATATTAGATTTTCCCCAGTCCAAGTGGTAACAAAATCAGATTGGCAATCAGTCAAAGCAGGTTCTATAAATAGTTTTGCCATAGATGAGAATGGCGTTTTGTATTCATGGGGAAATAGCAGTAATGGTTTATTAGGTTTAGGTGAAGATGGCATTGCACATGTTCCCACCCCATTAGAATCAGATTTGACTTGGAAAACAATTAGTACCAGTTCTGCCCCTAGTAGCTGGACGCATCATGCGGCTGGAATAAAAAGTGATAATTCAATATGGTTATGGGGTAGAAACCTCAAAGGCGAGTTAGGTTTTGATGAGTCTGAAAATAACCAATTTACTCCTAAAAAATTGCCCGCTTTTGATAGCGACAATGATGGCGTAGCAGATGATCTTGATGCGTTTCCCTATGATGCTGCAGAAACCCAAGACAGCGACAACGACGGGGTTGGTGATAACGCCGATGCTTTCCCTAATGATGCAAGTAAGTCAAAAGTGGTAGTCGAAAATGCTACCAAAAGTGGTGGGGGTAGTGTAAATACAATGTTTATTTTACTTCTGCTGATATTACTTTCTATAAAGTTATATCGGAATGATTCTATATCTAAAGAGTAAGTCTATCTGCAGCGGCAGAGTCGATGTTTTTTGTGGCTTTGCCATTGTTGTTGATTGTCTTCCTATGTGCTGCCTGTAAAAAAACTAAAAATCCTCTTCGTTTTCATGGGCTAAGCTTGTCGTCATCTGCAGCAGCTTTTGCTGCCAACAGTCTTATTAAATTAAGTCATCTTGTTTGAATTATCTAATCCAAAACCTTTTTCATATGAAACCTTAATAATTGGATCCCATATGGAAGGCACAGGGTTACCTGGTTTATTGAAAAAAGTACCGGTTAATTCGGCTTTTCTTCGAAGCGCATTTGCCTGTGCTTTAGTCGATTTAGCAAGATACAAGCTGCCTCCGATTGGAGCGCAGTTTAGATCTTTATGTCGATAAAAGAATTGATTGTAGGGGGCGAACAATATGGTGCCTGGGGTGACTGAACTAGTAATTTTGTCCTCTAGATTTTTCAGCAATTCAGTGTCACGCATTGGGCGATAAAAATAGACTAGGTTAAAATCTTTATAATCATCGAAGGTTATTCCATCTCCATGGATAATAAGGGTGTTTTGCACGTACATTTGTGCCAGTAATTTTTGGGCGTCATTTGCGTAACCTTCATCATATTCTAGCCCAACTGCATGGTTAAAAAATTTGGACGCCTGCAACACCTTCATACCACAACCGCACCCGACATCAATAAACTGTGATTGCGTTGCGTGCCCCTGAGCTAGCATTAAGCGATAAGCGGCATGAACATTTTCTAAAAAAACACTGTTTGGAAGGGAAATGTCGGGAAAGCAGCCGTGATTTAATGCATCGGCGCCTTGGCTATTAGTGCTCAATAGTACTCGAAGGTCTTCAAAGGCACTGTCATATGCTGATAGTTGACTGATAGTAATGTCATTTTCTGCAGTAGTTTTATGAAATAACTTGCGCCTTTTGGCAGGCACTTGCATTCGCACTAAATAATCAATTTGCGGCCAAGCAGCCATCCAGCTGCGAATTTGATTGCTGTTATCCATGGCCGCGATCAATGCGGATTTGATTGCTGGATCAGTTTGATTGTGATTATTTTCCGCCAGTTTTGTCGATATAAGCAGCAAGGCTTTGGAAACCTGATGATTGTTAGTTGCAATAGCAGCAAGCACTCGGTTGATTTCTGTTATGTTTAGAACGCTGTTTGGTTTGAGATTAATCACAAGGTTTGCAACTAAAGTTTCAGTCTGTAGAAGATGTGCTTGCAGGGATTTATGTAAAAGCACCGCTTGTTGAAGATCAAATTCCATGGCGCACTCCACTAAAATAGGGTTGGAAGAAATTCAACAGTTTGCTGCCTAGAATTCTTATGCCTTTGAGTATTAAGTAGAATAAACACTATTCTAAATCTATACAATAGCCATGAATTCTTCGAATTACTGAGACAGCTATCGTAATTTTTAGACGATATTTACAATGGGGAGCGAATTGATTATTTGTGCGTTTTAATGCATGACGTATCTGTGATTTTTCCGTATATTTACTGAGTTCGTTTGTTTTTTAAACTAATTGTTGTTGGTAAGTGTTATTTGCATAAAATTGTTGTCGCTAATGAACGAGAAAATCATAATATAAAGTACTGTGGTACAACAGATACAGGATGTAGTAATGAACTGTGGAAAATTGTTTCAAACTCTTGGGCTGCTTGCGTTTATCAGTTTTCAAACCCATGCACAGATGCTCTCAAAACAAGGCTTGCTGAAGTTTCAGTCCGATTTTGTGCAGACCGAGCAGCAAATAGATTCCCTTCTCGCTGACAGTCCCAAAAGTGCTCCTTCAATCGAACTTAATTTGCAAAAAGCCCAGTTGTATATGTTGTTCCAACGAGCCGATTTACTACAACCTTTATTGAGCGGAATTCAGAAACAGGTATTTGCGCAAGATGATGCTGCAGCTCAGAGCCAATGGCATTTATTAAATGGCATCCAATATTATCTGCTCGGTAAATATGCTCAAGCCCAAGACAGTTTCAAGTCATCTTTGCAGTTACTTGAAGTGGTAAATAGGCAACAGAAATACGCTTACCAAGAAAATTTTATTTTAATGTATCAGGCCGTTAACCAAGTGTATTTGCAACAATATGAAGAATCTCTCAATGCGCTTACTGACATATTTAAACGAGCAGAAAATAACAACTGGCCCATTATTAAGGCCCGCACTTTAGTTTTTTTTGGTGAAGTTAGTTACGCTTTAAAAAACTACGAACAGGCGCTGGAGTATTATCAAAATGCTTACAATACCTATCCTAAGGATGCGGTAATTTATCGCGCTGAAAGTCTTATGTATGGCGCCCAGATGGTGAACGTTGTTGGCGATCGTAATGTCGCTTTTGAGCAGTTAGATCAAGCTATGGAAGTATTTATTAACCAGCATGATGATACCCGACTGGCCAATGCTTATCTGTTGAAATCCTATTTTTACAGCAAAGTACCAGATGATGCCAAAGCTTTGGAGTGGATTGCCAAGTCAGTTGCAAAACGGGAAGAATTAGGTAATCCCATTGAAATTGCCAATGTTTATGTACATTACAGTTCGCAATTGGGCATAGATGGTCAAATACCACTTGCCTTAGAATATGCAAAAAAGGCGGCGGATTTAGCCGAACAGCATGAGGATATTTCCGGGCAGTGGGATTCTTACGGGAATTATGCTGATTTGTTAAATCAGGCTAACGATTATCAGCAGGCCTTTCACTATATGCAATTGAGTGAACGGGCCTTGTTGAAAAAAGCCCGTCTGGATATTACTTCTCAAACCGCCACATTAAATGCCGAATTCAATTTGAGTCGTGAGCAATTAAAGAACGAGTTTTTAGATAAACAAAGCCAGCTTTTGGAAGAGCGTAATACCTTGTTAAATGAACAATTGGTGATGGAGCAGCGGCAACAGAGGCAACAAAACTGGGTGTTGATGGTTCTGTCATTGGCGCTGGTGTTCTTTTTGATTATGTGTGGCGTTATTTATCGCCTGTATATAAAAAATAAACGACTGGCCAGTCGCGACCCCTTAACGTCACTTCATAATCGCCGCAGTATTATAGCGCTTGGGGAAGAGGCAATCATCAGCAGTGATCGATATCAATATGCGGTGAGTGTATTGATGTTGGATATTGATAGCTTTAAGGCGGTGAATGACAGTTTTGGTCATGAAACCGGCGATCGAGTGATTCAATATGTGGCTGATATTTGTATAGCCACTCTTAGAAAACCAGACTATGTAGGGCGTGTTGGCGGTGAAGAATTTTTGCTGATTTTACCTCATACGGATGAAAATGCTGCATTGTTGTTAGCGGAGCGTTTATGCAAACAAGTCGTAATGGCGGATAAAAATAGTATTGGGCAAGTCGAACAAGTGACAGTCAGTATTGGTATTGCGACTAAAAACATTCACAGTGACCAACCCCATAACCGTTTGCCAGATAAAGATCTTAGCCAACTTATTCGTGAATCCGATGCTGCCTTGTATGTCGCTAAAGAGCAAGGGCGTAATCAGGTGCAGATTTACCACACTGATATAAAACTAAAAGGCCATGCTGTGGATTTGGAATCAACAATGCCGGATATGTTACGTACCTAATCTTAAAAACGGATATGTTA
>NZ_BAEO01000050.1 GCF_000314995.1 Paraglaciecola arctica BSs20135
TCACTTCTTTATGCGGATTGGTATAACAGCCTGTAAATTTTCCTTCTATATTCTGCTTCTTATAGAAAGAATAAGAAAAACGTTATTGTTTTCATAATTTGTGGGGAAATGACTGAACGGAAAGATGATAAGTAATACGCTGCTCAAATTACTCTGTCTTATAAGAATCCAGAGGTAATCGATAATTTATTGCTGACAAATGTTCATTTTTTCGATTCTGCAGTCGCAGTTTCTATAGTAGATTGTGTGGGAGCCACCATGACGACTTGATTGCGGCCATTATGTTTTGCCTTGTACAAAGCTATATCCGATTGATTGTAAAGGTGCTCAAAAGTACAACCGAACCAGCTTTCAATTATTCCTATCGATAGAGTAATATTCACTGGATTGTTGTGATGATTAAAAGTCGTGTCCATAATTTTACTACGTAATCGGTTTATAATATCATCGGCTTTTAAGGCGGTTGTGTCAGGTAATAAAATACCAAACTCTTCACCGCGAATACGCCCAAATTGGTCATATTCGCGTAATGTCTTTTTTATTAGTGCTGACAATTGACGGAGTACATTGTCACCCACTTGATGACCATGTTTGTCATTGATTTTTTTGAAGTAATCAATATCTAATAAACAAAAAGTAAATGTTTGCTTATTTCTTTTATATCGATTGATTTCAGATTTGACATTGCTAATGAAGCTACGTCTATTGGCAATTTTGGTGAGTTCATCGGTTAACGCCAAACTCGTTAATTGATGAGTATTTTTAGACAGTGTCTGTTCAACGACCTTTTGCTTAGTAATATTTTTTGCTTGTAGCAAGAGTTCGCCAGAGGGTAATACTTGTTCAGACATCAGAAACCAGCGTCCATCAACAAGGTCCACTTCAAATATTCGAAACTCTTGAGCCCGCCTTTTGGTTTGCGCGACCTCTAACCATTGCTCAATATCTGCGGTCTCAATTTTAGGACCTTGCTGGTTTTTAAAGGCAATTCGACATTGTTGATTAAAACTCTTACCAATAATTTGCTCGAAATCAATAAACATCAGATCGGCGTAGGCCTGATTGCATCCTATTAAAATATCGTCGGCCGAAAAAATCGCGTATCCATCTTGAGTGACGTTTAGAAAGTCACCTATTCGAGTTGTTAATGTTAAAAATCCGTCTTTCATATTACCTCTAACTGTCTATAAGAAGAATAAACGCTATCCCTAATCGATACAACAAACTTGGATTGTTTAAATGAAGGATCTAGAAAGTGGGCTAGCCCAACCGTTGCCGCGGTTTCTTTTGCGGCATATTTAATGCACCATCATGGGCTAATGTTTATAACGGCAGGCAACTATCAGATGTTTAACTTGTCAATAGTTTGCGCGCTTATCTATAAGTCATTTGAAATAGGGTGTTTAACATAAATGATGGGATATTACACAGAGGTTTCACATGCATAAAGCAACAAAAGCAGCGTTAATATCTGCCCTTGTTTTTCCAGGTTGTGGTCATTTTTATTTGAAAAGTAAACTAAGGGGAGCCGTATTTACTTTGTTTTCTGTAGGATGTTTGTATGTATTACTCACCTATGCAGTGCAAATTGCTAATGATATTAGTGAAAGAATAGTAAGTGGTGACATCCCTTTAAATGTAAACAGTCTTATGGCTGAAATATCTTCGCAACTTAACGGCAGTGCAGGTGACCCAGCACATATCGCAACTATTCTATTATTAATTTGTTGGGGGGTAGCGATTATCGATTCGTTTATACTTGGTCGTAAATTGATGGTGCCCGTTATAAGCCATTAATAAAAGTATCGGGCATAACAAGCTTAAATCAGTTTTTAACTTCTAACTTTTTGTTGTTGATAGTTTATCAATCAATAGACTGGTTAATTTACAATCGCTATGATGCATACAAATTTAACTATCTGATTGTTATGGAGAACACCATGTTTGTTAATTCTGCAGCATTTACTAAAACGGGCTCCCGCCAGCAAGCGATGGGCATAGACTCCCGTAAGGCTTTACTTACTGATCAGTATGGTAATGCAATCGCTTACCCGAAAACGGGTGGCATGATTTCTCCCCAAGAACATCAATTAAAGTCAGGTACCGTGATTTGGCGATTTGCCAGCGGTCAGCTGGATGCCCAGCAAGCCATACTTGGTGGGTGGTGGGTAGAAACCGGTGAATTTCAAAAACTTTGTAGTTTTGCCCAACAAAAAAATATACATGTCGCTATGGCTGCAAGAGTTCTTTGTTGTGTCCCGCCAGAATGGAGTGATATGGGCTTGCTAATGCGCGCTAGGGTTGATAAACCCTTGCTAGCCTATAGAGGCTTAGGTAACAGTGTGTCGGCAGAACACCCTGATGGTTTAGGCAAAGTAAATATGCAACCACATAACAATATTGCCGCTAGACGATTACACCAATTATTTGTTCCTGGACTTGAAATAAGTGCTAATCAAACCCCTGATCAAGTTATTCCAGGGGCACTGGCACTAGAGCGCACTTGGAAAATTAGCAAAGAACAAGCAAATGGTGGGTGGATTTATATTTAAAGGTTTTTTGAAAATCCTGAGCCTAATTGGGAAGCGTAGTCAGAATTAAATGTGTCTGCGCTTCCATCTATTTTTAATGATCGGCAAAGTTGATGCTTATATTATGCTGATCACAACAGTTTAAATCGAGATTATTCTAAACTAGGCATTTGCCCTATTCTTGCAATCATTTCAGTAATAATTTGCAGGTCGAGTAGAAACTGGTTTACGCGTTTAAATTCGTTAGCATTGTGCCCGCTGTATTTTTCATTTGGCATGGCTAATCCAAATTGTACCCCATTGGGTAAGTTATGCACTGATGTGCCGCCACTAGAAGAGCCGAACTCACGAGGCATCGATAAGTTTTCGGTGGCTACATCTAACAAGGCATTTACCCAAGGGCCTTGGGGATTGCGATACATAGGCTTACCTAGGTAAACCGTAAAGTCGACTTTAACGTTTTTGGCTTTTTGCCATATCGCTAATTTATCCAAAATATCTTGTTTGAATGGGTCTGTTTCGCGACCTACTGGAATACGTAAGTTAACACCTAGCTGTAAACGTGAATCATCAAGTTTAATAAGAGTCACAGCGTTGGTCAGTGGCCCCATAAATTCATGTGAAAAATCAATACCCATTGTTTTTCCAAGGTAGCCCAACCCCCAATTATCTGTAATGTAGCCTGCTGCATCAGTAATGTGGTTATGTTTTAAAATCGCATCTTGTTGCTGCACATAGTTGATAAAAGCAAACATTCGGGAAACAGGGTTCACACCAGACTCAGGCTCCGATGAATGAGCTGAAACGCCTTTAACAGTCAGTTCAACACCTTGTGGGTTAGCAATAGCATTGATTGAGAAGTTACCAGCATTGGCTGCAATAAAAGTTTCTGCCAATTTATTGAGTTTATTCGCTAAGGTGGTCGGCATTGGACTGGTAATTTTTGCCACACTTGCCGCTGGAATTTGATTGATAGCTAAACCACCAGTAATGTCTACTATTTCTGCCGTAGCAGCTTGGTTAGCCTGACCTGCTCGCGCTGCAAAGTCAGCCATTATGATACCAAAGCCTTTTTCTGCAATAACGACAGGGTAACCGCCATCCAAAGCCAAGTTATAATTAGGCGTTGGGTTACGTGCAAAATAATAAGGTATCGCGTCTGATGCTGTTTCTTCTGTGGTATCAATTAATAAATTGAAATTGCGTAATAATGGAATGTTTTCTTCTTGGATCACTTTCATTGCGTACAAGGATACTACTATGCCATTTTTGTCATCTTCGGTACCGCGGCCATACATACGATCGCCAATCAGAGTGAGTTTAAAAGGATTGAGCTTAGTGCCATCGTCTAACACCCATAACGACGGATTAACCTGTACAACATCGGCGTGAGCATGAATACCTACTACCTCTTTCGAACTGCCTTTAAGAGAGACTTCAAATACTCGATTGTCGATGTTTCGAAAGGCTAAGTTAAAATCCTTAGCTATAGCGGCTATTGCATCGGCCATTTTATGAAACTGTGGATTATCATGTTGCTCAAGACCTTCCACTCTAAAGGTCGGTATGGCAACTAACTGAGCCAGGGTTTGCATGGCCTCTTGACCGTATTGAGCTCTAGTATATAAACCTAATAAACGTTGTAACTGATTCAGTTCAGTGTCTTGCAAGCTTTCTTTCGCGCGGTACTTCTTAATGGCGAGGACTACTGTTTCTTGTTGTAAAATTAACTTTGATAAAAGCAATTGAGTCAAAAAGTCATCAAATCTATCTGTATCTTGCAGATCGACTTTGTCGATGATCTCCATTGACAATTCAGTCGATAAATTTGTCACAGGTGTCGCAGCATTAACCGTAAAAGCAAAGCCTATAACCAGTAACAAGCTAGCTTTTATAACAATATTCAAAGTACTTCCGTCCCTTTTTTTATAATTAATCAGCTTGCCATCATAACGTGACTTAGGGGGGAACAGGAAATCTTGCAGAAAAAAATGAGGATATGGAGTGATTTTTATCAAAGCAATACTAATAAAGAAGTATTCAGCCCGATGGATGTGGTTTAAAGAAGCTTACTCTGGGTTGCATGAATTTGAAAAAGTATCACTAACGCGGTATTACGCGCTTTGACTAAGTTACGTTTAAAAAAAAGATCAGGTTAAATTAGCCTGATCTTCTTTCTTCTTTTAGTTAAATCATATCTTTAAAACGATTTGTCATGTTTAAGTCAATAGGGTTGGCAAATCCGGGAATACGAATTTCTTGATCTGTCATTTGAATTTCATTCTCGTCTATAAGATCCTGACCAAAATGATAAATGGTATCAAAGTTACCTTGACTGGCTGATAGGTCATAAGCATTTGCTTTTTGGCGAACTTGTTCGCGGCGTGACTCATAACTGGCAATATCTTCAGCGCTGTAACGCTTGGCTAGCATGGTATTGACAACTTGTGGTGATAATAAGGTAGCAGTTGCATTGTTGCCGCCAAAGCCTTTGGAGTTTAGAAACGCCACGTCGACATTACCCGCGCCTTTATCAATATCTGTTAATGATATGTTCAAGCGTTCATCAAAAACATCGTCTGCTACTTTATCTATGGTTTTAATACCTGGAATTAATCCATGTTTAAACACGCCTAGACTCACTACTAGCTGTTCGGCACTAGCGGGTGACAACGGATGGCCCACATAAGCTTTTGCCGCAGTGACGGGCCAATTTTGAATATCAAAAATCTTAGCTACTTCATGAAAAATACGCGATTCTGTGATGCGGTTAGCAGGTGTACTTGAACCATGAGCTTGAATAAATGAACGCTCGCGAACCGACTCGTCACCAACAATAGCGCGGGCCGCAGATACGGCTTTAGCCATAGTGATGTAGTTGCCTGGACCGGGCGCGGAGATGGATTTTTTGTAGCCATCAGCATTAATAAATACATCACTAACCGCGCCATGAATGTCAGCACCTAGTTCTAAGGCTAATGCATCGTCCATTAACACCACGTATTGGGTAGATTCAGCTATAGTAAAACCACAATTTTCTCCGAAAGGACGACTGGCTCGGCGGTGATCAACAGTTTCGGTTTTGTCTAAACGTTTTAAATTGTCTTCACTGGCAAGTGCGCCCATGGTGGCATAGCCATCAATTATTTCTGGCAATATCGGTGCTTCTGCATTGCCTACTACTGCCACTCGGCGCTTGCCATTTTTTATATCTTCAATAGCGGCACTGAGATTATAGAGGAAGCTGGCACAGGCTCCGACAATTGCACTAGTATGGCCAACGCTACCAAGTACATAGGCATTTACAAAGTCAGCTGGCATAGTGTTTAGACCTAAGGGGCACTGCTTAGTGCTTACTCGGCCACCCTTTAGGCGGGACTGTAGCATGCCACCAAAGCCGTTCTCATCCAGTTGCGACATAGCATTACTGGCGTAGACACCTATTTCATCTGGTTTGACGGCATCAACTACCGTTTTCCATTCTATGCCTAATGAACGAATGGCGTCTGATGCCCCCATAATAGCCATTTGTAAGGCGCGAGGATGAAAGCGGGCATTGTAATGATCTGCTGGGTTAAACCCGCTTGGGAGTTGTCCGGCGACCTTTACTGAGCATTCACGGTAACTGTCAGTTTTGAATTCAACATCGCCAAAAATTTCAATTTTAACGTTGTTTTTATCGATATCACTTATCTGCCAATTAGAAGGCAAAGGATCAGGCAGTTGTTTTCGTGTTAATTCAAAACAAATACCTTGTTTATCAGAAGATCGCATTGAGATGTTTTTCTGCCAGTGTACGGCGTCAACATCAAAGTGACTTTTTTCAATTTTCCGAATAAGTGTGGAATTTAAAATTTGCTCCGAAAAACGCTCAACCACTTCTTCTGGAGTCAAAGATTGTTCGTTGCTATCAATAAAGATGCCGTTTTCGCAACGCACTAACTGCATCATTGTGGCCAAACCAAGCAGGGTTTCTTGGCGTTCACCGGCTGGTAAACTCTCTATCACCATACGTTTGTAAGCGTGATGAAATGAACTGCGACCGGCGGCATTAAAACCACCAAATCCAACGATAACGGGTAATGAAGACATAGGTAAAATACCAAAAACTTGAATGGTCAGCAGTGTAATGCCTTGGTTTGTGTTCTGGCAGGGTTATATTGGCCATAAGTTGTGGTGTTTTAGCCAATGTTTCGATATCTTTAGCCAATACTCAGTAAAAATGACTCAACCACTTGTGCATAAAATTACCTTTTTACTTTGCGACAATATGTTGGCGACCAGCA
Organism: Paraglaciecola arctica BSs20135; assembly: GCF_000314995.1. GTDB lineage: Bacteria > Pseudomonadota > Gammaproteobacteria > Enterobacterales > Alteromonadaceae > Paraglaciecola > Paraglaciecola arctica. Next base: position 6,818 of record NZ_BAEO01000050.1, read on the forward strand.
CTACCTTGCCTTTTGAAATGTTACGTGCCGCCGAAAGTGCCGCTCGTGCTAAAGGTGGCAGCCAAGTTGAAGCTTGGAAAATTCAAACTACAGCAATAAACAAACAACCAATAAAAACCAGTATTGGTTTTTCATTGTGTCCCGACACTGATCTGGAAGAGGCGGGTAACAGCGATATTATTTACTTACCAGCACTGTGGCGAAACCCTAGACCAATTGTGAAAAAACACCCTGAACTTTTAGAATGGTTACGCAAGGCTTATGAAAATGGCGCCATGATCTCTGCGGTGGGCACCGGATGTTGTTTCTTAGCCGAGGCGGGTTTACTCAACGATAAACCCGCCACTACTCATTGGCATTATTTTGATCAGTTTCAACGGGACTATCCAAGGGTAAAATTGAAGCGCCAATATTTCATTACTCAGGCTGGAAACTTATATTGCTCGGCCAGCGTGAATGCGATGGCTGATCTCACAGTACATTTTGTTAAACGACTATATGGCGAAGCGATAGCCAGTTTTGTGGAGCGAAATTTCTCTCATGAAATTCGCCGCTCCTATGAAAACACCAGTTATTTTGAAGGCAGCACCAAACAGCACCCCGATGAAGATATAGTGCAGGCGCAAATATGGATGCAAGACAATTATAATCGCCAGATTAACTTGAGTGAGGTGGCAAGTCGTTTTGATATGAGCGTGCGTAGCTTTAACCGCCGTTTTAAAAATGCCACCGCGCAAACGCCGCTGCAGTATTTACAACGAGTACGTATAGAAATTGCCAAGGATTTATTACAAACCAGTAATCTAAACGTCAGTGAAGTAGCAGACAAAATTGGTTATCAAGATGTGGGATATTTTACCGCTTTGTTCGTAAAACTACTGGCTACCTCACCTCGAGAATATCGGGCTACAGTGCGCGCTAAATTGTTTACTGCTGATTGAGAACTGCTGACTGGTGCACAGCGGCGGTCAGCGTATCGTGAATTGTTTAGGCATCAGGTTGAGAGATAATTGTTAGAGGATATACGTTTTGCTGCATACAAAAGCATGGTGTTAGGCAGTGATCGATTTATAGTGGAAGTTGAAGCTTTAACGAGTAAAAGACTCACTGAAGGCAAACGTGGCAGATCAGTTGGGAGGAGAAGAGTCAAAAACAATGCTTAATTTGGATCTGACCCTGAGGTATCGACGGCTGACTTATTGGTGACCCTTTTATTCTTACTGAGCGACACTTCGATAAAAGTAACGTTCGCAGAAGTGGTCGTCTAAGCGCTTAGTAAGTTGAGCAATGAGCGCTACGACTAACACCGAAAACACTAGTCGACCCCAGAAAATAGTGGTGAAATCAGCACCAATCAGCATGATAAGCAAGGTATCTTCTATCAAGCTATGAAGTAGATTAAGCAGCATAATTGCGGTAAACACATCTCTTGCAGCAATGTGACCACGCTTTGCCTCACTAATTAATAATCCTCCACCAAAAGATAAGCCTAGTGTAATACCTATGATGGTAAGATTGGTGGCTTCTCTACTGACACCTAGTATTCGCAAGAATGGTCTAAGTAATATGGCCATCAACTTCTCTATGCCTAAAAGTTTCAGTATTTTAAGTGTAAATAGCAACGCAGCTATAACGACAAAAATTATGCCGAAGTTTTTGACTTGATCCAGGCCCCAACCTAAATAACTAGTATCAGTTGAGGTTTCAGTTTGCCACAAAGTTACTGCTGGCTGATTCAAAAAATCCCCGAATTGATAGCTGATGTTTAATAGCCAAGCAAGAAGCAAACTGCCTCCAATTCGAATAACAAGAGTCGCGATGAGGTTAACACCAGCTTTTTTAGCTATCGCGGCTTCAATTGGCAATGAGTGGGCAAGGAGCATCATGCTACCGAGTATCGATACCTGAGCCACCGAGAGCGACATGTCCAGATTAATGAAAACAATCAGACCCGCGTATATGTTAGTCAGAATAGTTGTAGCCCAAACTAAACCGAGTTCTTTGGGTAAGCCAACTAATTCCATAATTGGGCTGAGCCACTCGCTTAATAGAACTATTCCACCCATTTCTTCTATGACTTTGATAATAATGATGATTGGGATCATTATTTTGAATAGAGTGAAAGTAACATCTAAAATATCTCGTGTTAGTTCCTTAAAGAAGTTTTGGACAGCTTGCATGTATTTATTCCATTTGGTGCTTTTTATGGAATTATTTTACATGCTGTCGATGTTCTAGGATTTTCTTATGTGGTGGTATTAATGCTTTAAATTTGTTATTTGTGAATAATTGAGAAATATAAGTGTGTGAAGTTGATTATATGAGAAATTATGAAGGTTGATCGAATTGATAGGGGGATCTTAGTCGCTCTGCAAAGAAATAATCGCATTCCAAACATTGAGCTGGCTGAATTGGTTGGGTTATCCCCTCCAGCATGTTTGAAGCGTGTAAAGCGCCTTAGGGAAGAAGGAGTCATCGTTGGTGATGTGTCCATCATTAACCCTGAATTGGCAGGCAATACCATGACCCTAATTGTATCTGTGGAAATGGAGCGAGATCGGGCGGACATTTATCAAGTGTTTAGAACGTCGATATTGAAAGCCCCTGAAGTGACGCAGAGCTATCAAATTTCAGGCAGCTACGATTTTATGTTAGTTGTAACGGTGAAAGATATTCAGAGTTATGAACATTTTGTCGAACGTGTATTACATACTGATTTAAATATCCGTAAGTTCCATACTTCCGTATCTTTGCGGACAGTGAAATTTAGTACTGAGATTGAGTTAGAAGAATAAAGCTAAATCGTGATCGTCCAAATTAATCGTTTTATCTCAACGTTTTTACTTTATGGTTGAAAAGTGAATCAAGCCACTGTTTCAAATGGCTTGATTCAAAACTAACTAACGGTTCAGGTTCAAGGAACGATATTTAACTATATCTTCAATGCTCAAAACTACCATTTCATGTTTTATGGCAAACTGACATATTTCAGGTAACCTTGCCATTGTTCCATCTTTATTGGTCAATTCGCATAAAATTCCTTTCGAATTTAATCCTGCAAGTTTGAGCAAATCTAAAGTCCCTTCTGTATGACCTCTTCTAGAAAGTACGCCACCTGAATCAGCAAGAAGGGGGAATATGTGACCGGGAGTGTTAAGATCATCGGCTTTATTATGCGGATTGGCCGCTGTTTTAAGCGTGTGGATCCTATCTGCTGCCGAAACCCCTGTTGTAACGCCATGCTTGGCCTCAATTGAAACAGTATAAGCTGTTTTATTACGGCTGGTATTAACTGCTACCATTTGCGGTAGGTTAAGCCGATCCACATCACTTTGCTCTAAAACTAAACAAACAATACCGCTACACTCGCGGATCATCATTGCCATTTGTTGTTGAGTAATATGTTGGGTTGAAAAAATAAGATCGCCTTCATTTTCGCGATCTTCATCGTCTACTAACAATAAACCTTTACCGGATTGAAGTGCATTTATTGCAGACTCGACCCTTTGAAAGGCTGTTCCAAATTGACTAAGTAGTGACTGACTCATGGTAAATTTCCTCTTTAGTTACCAGAATCAGGGCGCAAAGAGATACAGAAAGCTATTTTCTGTAAACAAACGATTCGTTTAGCCCTCAGTTATGATACGGGGAAACCGTTCAACTGTTCGCTAAAAAATGGATTGCCTTAAACTCTCTCATCCGGACTATAACCGTCGGCTCTGGAGTCACACCAGATCTGCTGACCTCCTATTGCTAAATAAAACCAATAAGAGCGCTCGCGGGCTACCTTAAAATAAATCAGGAGTGACTCATTGTTAAGTTACCGCCGGTGGGGAATTTCGCCCCGCCCTGAGATTAAAACATTATGTATGCGGCCAATATTGCCGCGCGGAGGATTTTACTGAGGAATTATTCTGTGCGCAATAGCAGATTTACCAAGAAAATGCTTAGAATTCAGAATCCTAAATGAAGTACATAATCAATTAGGCGCTACACATCCAATCAGGATCTAAGTGTTCTTAGAGTCAAAATATTAATATGGGTGTCTTGATAAATCGCTTTGTTGCGGTCAGGGCCAAGCCATTCAAATAACTACTATGTTGATAACTTGGGCGAGTTAACTAAATTCTCACTGTTTTTATAGTAATTTGCCGCAAGGATACTGGCCAAATCATTAAATTTCACACCCTTATTTTTCAATAATACATTTACTTGTTTACTGATTGTTTGGCGAATATAAAAAGGTTGATTAGGTACAAAATGGTGAATGGTATGTGTGTTGCCAAAATTAAAACAAAACCACTGGAATGGCACAAAAGCCCAATGATTTAATACCTGAGTTTGCTGTAATAAATTATACCCGGCACCATAATAATGCATTGATGATGTTATAAAGTTTAAGCATGCTGAGCGTAAAAAGTTTGGGGCTACCCATACCACTACTGCAATATTAATCCATTGCATCAACGTTATTAGCCAAGCAGGATGAGTCATCACAATCGCAGTGTTATCAACAATAAAATTAAGACCATGAAAAAGTAAAAAGCTATAAATAGTCAGGTAATAAATTGTGGCGAAGGGCAGGCTGGCGTTTAATATTTTAAAAAAACTATAACCTTTAATTTCACGAGAAAACTGTTTGCTGCGAATGATTAACCCGAGTAATCCATCACAAACCACTAAGAGTCTTAACAAATGACTCTTTATCCCATTTCCCACTAAACGTTCTTCAATATCTTGAGGTGTACCTGAAGTTTTATGATGGTTTAAATGAATGCTTTTGCGGTACCAAGGGTTGATGGTATTTGGCCTAATTATCCAAACCATAAACATCATAAAATGATACATCGCTGGGTTTGACTTGAAGTATTGATGATGAATTAAATCGTGCTCTATTTCGTGAGCAATAGAAGCACTTAAAGCGGCAATAATAATGCAACACCATGCAGGGATAATTGCATTAAAGTACAACCAACCAGCAGTAATAAAACCACATACAGACAGCAAAAGCAGCCCTAAGCCTAAGGCATTTTGTTGCGCTAAAAAAGGGTGATTAATACGTAAGGTGTTTTCTTGATTTTTTATAAAAGTAACAATTTCTCTAATGATCTTTTTATCGGGGGTGCTGTGCATGTTTTTCCATCATCAATTCTTTAAAAAGCGAATAACCAATAAGTTGAAGGGTACAGGCATTAAAAGGATATGTCTGTGCACTAATGCTGCATTCACATTATTAACTGCATAGTCTCTTGTATGGTGAAAAGTTCAGGGTACACATTGATCCTGCAGGGGCAGGGGCAGTATTCGAACATTCAGTTGTATGACTAAAATATTAATATGGGTGTCTTGATAAGTCTATATGGGTGTCTTGATAAGTCCTTCCAGAAAGATAAGTTGTGCGTTGACTTCGGGGGAGTGTCCATATATGTCTTGATAAGTCTCACGTCATTCCCTCGGAGGAGGGAACCCACTAACATTTACCGTGCAGCCAATTTAAATCTTTTAAAAATAGTATGATATTTGTGTATTTCAATCAATTTTAACTTTGGAAATAAGATACTTTATTGAAATCTATAGATGTTGTTGGAGGTTCCCGCCTTCGCGGGAATGACGGGGTATATACGGGCGGATGTCACCATCCGCTTATTCAGTTTTTGAAACAGTCAGCAGGTATTAATCGTATGACCGCTCATCGCTCGTTTCTGCCCCTCAGGTTAATCACACTTGCCCTGATAAAGCTCCCAACTGCCTATTATCGTTTGGTTGTTAAGTTGGATATTATTTAGAAGTAGTGTTTGATTAGTCACTTGATAGTTTGCTCTTAGATTAACTAGTGGTGCTCCTTTGAGTGTGTTAGCTAAGTGTTGTGATAAGCGAAAATCAATCTCCCGTGGAAACAACCTTATGGCGGTGCCAGTTAAGGCATATGCATTCAACCAATGTTGTTCTTTGTTCGACAAATTACCTTGGGCAACACGTATCCAGTCACTGTAATTACTTAAATTAATCTGATGAACTTTTGTGTGATTGACTTTATTAAGAATGTTGCCGTTTAATACCGCAAACTGCATACCCGCACATTGGTACATAAAGTCTAGGGCTGCTTGCTGTTGCTTGGATTGTTGCGGCCAGGCAATTTGAATATCTACCCCTTGATTGCTTAGTTGTTTGTAGACTTGCTCAATCTGCTGTTTGTCGTCTGGTGGTGTTTGTTTTACTTTTTTAAGGACTGGCTCAGGCGACTGCTGAACAGGCTTTGCAACTGTGACTACTTTTGACGTTTGTGGTTTGGTTGTTGGCTTAGATTTTGGCACAGGCGGCAACGTTAGTTGTTCGAGGATAATGTTTTTAGGTAGTGGCTTGACGCTAGTTTTTTGCTTTTTTTCAATTGGATTATCTTCATATTGGGACATCACACTTGCCAGCCACAGTATAAAAACAACAGTCAACAAGCTGCGTAATACAAAACTCGCTGGCCATTTATTGTTTTGCAAAAGGTGCATCTGGCTCAGTTTACCAATGCTTGTAATGAAGACATTTCCATTTTATCTGCAATGTCTTGTAACTTAGCCTGACGTTTGCGTTGTAACTGCTTATTTGAGTTAGCTGCAAGTGCTGCTGGTTTAGGTGTGTTTACACTATTATTTTGCTCTGTTGTATAGGTTTCCAAAGCTTCTTCGGTCTGATTATATGGGTGTAACGTCACAACACCATCTGAGGCATTTTGTGGTTGCTTTTGTGCAATGCGCCCCATGATCAACTCATTTTCAAGCTCGGCAATGCGGTTTTCGAGTTGATCAATTTGAGCCTGTTGCTTTTGGCCAAAGTTTTGAGCTAATTCACTCACTTTATTTTCGATCGACTGTATAACTTGTGTGCTGACGTCTGCTACTTTTGGGACTTCTTGTTGAATTTCTAATTCAGGTTCACTTTCTTCCATCCAGGCTTTGCCTGCTGGAGTTTGCAAAATCAAATATACTGAACCAAGTAGTGCAGCAATAAAAAATAGGGTTTTCATAGGTTATTCCTTCTCAATTTTGGTATATCGCAAGCTTACCCAAGCACGCAAAATAGCCGAGCTAGGTAGGCCTACTACTGTGGTCATAAAAGCCATCGAAAATTGTTTGGTTAGCTCACCAATAATGTCATTCACTGAGCTTGGCGTGAGTGGTTGCTCTGATAATGTGCCTATGCCTAAGCTGATACCTAGCAAGGTGAAGGTTAAGGCCAATGTCGAAATGCCATTTGCTGCTTGTAAACCAGCGTCGTACAAAAACTCGTTGTTTTTACCGGCTTTAATGGATGCACCTGCCACCACCGCCAGAGAAAACAAAGCACTGAAGATGATCACAAAACTCCAACTAAAGACGTTCTGTAACCAAGTCACTAAATCTAACACCGGCATTTGCGTGAGATAACTGGCTACTGCCAACAAGATAATGCCAGTGCCAAAAAATAGCCCGATTGCATTACTGGTTGAGGGCAGCGCTTTCAAAGCCAACATTATCTGTGACCCGCTTTAGCAGATAAAATACTCTTTGTGGTTAAGTGCACTTCTGACAGCCAATGAGACATAGGTGGCTGGCTTTTTTCGGCGCTTGAATGCACTAAAAACGTCAGTTCGTATTTGTTAAAAGCATTTTGTGCCAGCGCACTATTGCTAGACGTGACTCTGTCGTCACGCAACACCATACGCTCAATATCAACCAAGCGACGATAGATGTTCTGTACCTTTTGTTGACGTTGTGCCAAGTCCAGCGAACTATCAAGCTGAGCATTTAATAATGCTGCTCGTTCTCTTTCTAAATTTTCTAAGCTAAACAAGCTATTCGCAAAAGATGCAGTACTAAGTAAGCTGGTGATAGTGGCAATAACAAGTGTGATTTTCATGGTTGCTTCCTATTAAAAAATGCTTTTATAAAAACAAGTCGGCAACATCTGCCGGTTTAGTGCGATTACGTTGCGTTAACTGTGTATCTTCATCGCCATAGCTGATTTCATATTCCAATGACTGTGCATCTAAGGCGACCAACTTCGCCATATAACTAAACATCAGGGCTTCTTGATCTAGCAGTGATTGCTCGGTAGAGGCTTGCATCAACAACTGGCGAACATATTCTTCGCTGGTCACTTCTACGTCACCCAAAGTGGGGGAGGCATTAGCTTTGTGCTCGGATATGGCATTTTTTAAGGCTTCTACTTTTGCCAAGTTCAAAGCAAATTCATCAGCATAGGGTGAACGTTGATCTAGGCCTTTGTGCATTAAACTGCTATCTACTTGAGCCATAACGTTTTGCATTCTTTCACGGGCTTGTGCTTGTTTTTGTTTAAGCTGATACACCTCGTCTTTTGAAATTCGACCATTTTTATTACGTAATTTCCCGAGTACAGTTTCATATAAGTTTTGTTTTTTAGTTAATGCGTTTTGACGCAGGCCTTGGGCCTCTTGCATTAAGTCCAAATACTCAGATTTTTGTTGTACCAACTCAAAACGCTGATTAATTAATTCTTCTCCTTCACTGTCGGCTATCAACTCTCCTAGAGATTTCAGCTGCGAAAGTTTGTCTTGCATATGTTGCTCAAGCTCGACTAAATGCAAGGCCATAGGTGAGGCTTCGAAGTCTTGTTGGATACGTTTTTCAATAATGTTGGCAGGTAACTTGATTAACTTATCACTAGCCACGGGATCCCAGTTTCTGCCTTCACTGGCTAACACTAAGTGTGTGCAACTAAGGCTTATAGTTAAAATAAGGGATGACATAATTTTAGGTGTGTTCATATCACATACTCCTGTTAGTGGCTTAGCCAGTGTTGTTGACGCTCAATTTCAGCCCGTAAATCAGCACTGATGTTTAAAGCTGCCAACTGATGGCGAGATAATTTTTGTTGTTCGAGTAAAGCGGTGGCGGTATCAAAAAATGAGCTGTAGTCGGCGAAATACAGGTCCTTATTTGGGAATTTTGATTGGGTTTTTCTTAGAGCAACATTTGCCGCGTCTATATCGCCGCCTTTCACTAGGTTTAGCACCGACAGCGCCATTAAACGTAAGGCTTTGTCTGCGTCAGGATGACCCTTAGGAAACTGAATGCCATTCACACAGCGCAACATCGCGTTAGCAGAAGCTAAATATTGTGCCGGCTGTCCAGATTGTTGCGCAAAATTATCCATTTCCATTGCCTGCTGTTCACAGGCCCCATCAATAGACTGGTAATAATCATTGCTTATGTAGTGGCTGTTGTTGCTAATGGGCAAGCTTGGCTCACTTTTAGTGGTTGACGAACAGCCACTAATAAACGCGGCCGCTAAAATCACAGTCAGCACTCTAATGGCATGTTTGCTTGATAAAAAGTAGGTCATAAATAACTCCTGTTACTGTTGTAACTTTGGCTATAAAAACCTTTGGGGAGTTTTTACTATGATTGAGGGAATTTAGTTAAAAAACATAGATACCAATGTGCATAGCCTAAGTTTTAAAAAGCTAAAAGCTCGAAACTTTCTTTACCACAAACCGAAACGTTTCCACTCGACTCCGAGGGGCAGCTTTAGAGCTTATGTTTAACTACAAGGCAAAGTCCAATGAGGTAATTAGCTAACAACTGTTCGCTATAGTGATGAACTTCAACATTTTTCTCTTAGAATACAAACTCAAGCCATAGTAGTATTGAATGTATGGCGAAAAACGTCGCCACTTCAATCATAAAGGATAACTAAATGAATAAGAAAACCTTATTAGGGTTCATTGCTTTGTGTTGTTGCATCATGTTGACAACATTCGCACAAGCGGCAGATACCAAAGAGCCAGATAAAAGAGCCGAATATATTCGTTCTCATTACGCTAAATATGAATATCAAATTCCTATGCGTGATGGAGTGAAACTGTTTACCTCTGTTTACATCCCATACGATAAATCAACTGAATATCCAATGATGATGCAACGTACTCCCTACCGTGTTGCCCCTTATGGTGCGGATAAATATAAAACTAAATTAGGGCCAAGTGACATTTTCGAAAAAGATGGCTTCATTTTTGTTTTTCAAGATGTACGCGGCAAATTTATGTCTGAAGGTGAGTATGTCAATATGCGCCCACAAGACGCAAATGATAAAGGTGGTAAAGCCACCGATGATGCCACAGATACTTATGACACTATCGATTGGTTGGTTAAAAACGTTCCTAATAATAACGGCAAAGTGGGCATGTGGGGCACTTCTTACCCCGGTTATTATACTTCAGTAGCGGCTATCAATAGCCATAAAGCACTTAAGGCGATTTCTCCTCAAGCGCCAATAGCTAACTGGTTTTATGATGATTTTCATCGAAATGGTGCATTTTCTACACCTATGGCGTTTATTTTCTTCGATACTTTCGATAAACAGCGTGAAGGGCAGTTTGCCTATTGGCCTAAAGGTATGGATCCCATTACGCCTGATGGTTATGATTTTTTCCGTAACTTGGGTCCATTAAGTAACGTTAACAAAAATTATTTTAACGGTGAACGTCCATTCTGGAATGAATTAACTGAACATCCCAATTACGATGAATATTGGCAGGCGCGTAATGTATTACAGCATCTTAACAATGTTAAACCGGCGACCTTAGTTGTAGGCGGCTGGTATGACACTGAAGATCTATATGGTCCACTGGAAACCTATCAAACCATGTCCAAGGGCAATAAAAAGGACAATGTTCATATCATCATGGGACCTTGGTACCACGGCCAGTGGAATGCCAAAGATGGAAGCAAAATGGGTGAAGCTCAGTTTGGTTTTAATACCAGTGAATGGTTTCAAGAAAGAATTTTACTGCCATTTTTCAAACAAAATCTAAAAGATGCTAAAAAAGACAAAGACAATAAAGCAGTCTCTTTAGCTCAAGCAACTATGTTCGAAACCGGTGCTAACCGCTGGCGTGAATTTGATACTTGGCCTCCTAAACAAGGTAAAGATGTGGTGCTGTATATGGGGGCTAATGAAAAACTCCTAGATCACAAAGAATCTAAAGGTGGTTCTAGCGATTATATCAGTGATCCAAACAAACCTGTTCCTCACTCAGATAAAGTAAGTCGTGGTTGGGATCGTCCTTATATGGCTGAAGATCAACGTTTTACCGCTCGTCGCTCTGATGTTTTAGTATTTAATGACGAAGTGGCAACCGAAGATCAAACCATTGCGGGCTCAATTGATATTAATCTGTGGGTTTCTACCGATCAGAGTGCTGGCGATTTTGTAGTTAAATTAGTGGATGTATTTCCCGGTATGGATGAATCCACTAATAAAGTAGATAAAGAAACGGGTAACCGTCATGAGTTAGTTCGTTGGGGCATTATTCGTGGACGTTTCAGAAACAGCATGAGCACACCAGAACCCTTTGAACCTAACAAACCAACACTGGTTAAATTTGAACTCTTGGATGTATTGCACACCATCAAACGTGGGCATAAATTACAAATTCAGGTACAAAGTAGCATGTTCCCGTTTATGGATATGAACCCACAAAAATACGTCGACAATATCTTTAAAGCTAAAGCAGAGGACTATGTTAAAGCACAACATAAGCTTTATCACAGCGAACAATATCCAAGCTCGATAGGGTTTAAAGTGATTGCTCAATAATCGATATTTGTAATCAATGTATTGGTTTTTGAATTAGGTGCTTGGATAATTTAGCTACGAGCTAACGGATTGGCAGCATAACTATAAAAACGCCTTAATTGGCGTTTTTTGTTGTTTAAAGTTGAATCTGCCGGAGAATAGACCTTGTACTTCTTTGAATAATGAATCCGTTAGGCTATTGGTCGACAAGGATTTTTGTTCTTAAACTGCATACCCCATGCGGTGTAAAAAACTTAACAAGATATTTTCTTTAATTGGCGGTTTATTTTTAGTCGCTGCTTTTTTTGAATGACTTTTAGAGGCGTTCATTTGATTACGCTTGGCAGTAGCGTTTTTTAATTCGCTGCGTCTTTCTTGAGCTGCATTCGCTTTAGCAACAAAACTCGCGCGGGTACTTGGGTCCATATCTTCAAAGACGCCTTTGACGCGACTTCTGCGAACTGTACCGGTCGATTTAGGTGAACTACACATATACACTCCTAGAAATAGTATTTGCTACATACAAATAGACCTTAGATATCGAATATTATTTCAATAACTTAAAGTGTTTTCACTTTTGCGTGTCGACTGAAACGTCGCTATATAGGTAAGAATTGTGGATGGATTTAGGTATTAAAGCTGCTGAACTTTCATCTCAGCCCATATTAGATTTATTCCGTATGCCTATTTTAACTAAGCATTTAGGCTAAACTGACTTACCTCCCCAAAAAATAAAACTGTTGTTATATACAGTAGTTTTGTGTCATTATTTTTCTGAACTTAACTAAATAATAAATGGAGAATAGAAATGATTGGATATGTAACCTTAGGCACAAACGATATGGAAACCAGCGCAAAATTTTACGATGCACTATTAGCAGAATTAGGCGCTAAACGTTTTATGGAAGCTGATACATTTATAGCTTGGGCGACGGCACCAGATCAACCTAGTGTTGCCATCAGTAAACCTGCTGACGGCAAAGTTGCCACAGTAGGCAATGGAGTCATGGTGGCACTAATGGCAGAAAACCCGCAACAGGTTGATGCCTTATATGCCAAAGCCATTGAGTTGGGGGCAACGGATGAAGGTGCGGCAGGGCCTAGAGGAGAGGGATTTTACGCCGGGTATTTTCGTGATTTAGACGGTAATAAACTTAATTTTTTCTGCATGACCTAAGTGTAACTAATTAGCACAGCACTCAGCGTCTGCAATCTGCTATAACCGCTAAGTCGGCCAGCGAGCCATGTCTGTCGGGTATTGGCACATGGCCGATTACGGAAAATCATTGTGGGCGAAAAGCAGTAAGTAATAAAGAGACAAAAGCGTTTC
>NZ_BAEO01000049.1 GCF_000314995.1 Paraglaciecola arctica BSs20135
AAACCTAATCCGCTACCACCGGTTTCTCTATTTCTTGAGTTTTCTACGCGAAATAGATGTTCAAATAATTTGCCCAAGTTGGCTTCGTCGACTCCACAACCGTTATCCTCGAATCTGATTTCAACTTCGTGAGACTGGGGCAATACATTGACACTTATATTGAGAATATCACCATCATTTGCATACTTAGCAGTATTGATAAATAAGTTAACCATCAGTTGTCTTAGACGTTTAGCGTCTGCGAACACCAATACCGCATCGGGCAGCTCAGAAAAGGTCACACTAAAGCCACTTTCTGCCAACAAGGTCTGGTAGTGTTTAACTTCTTCATGGAGTAATTTGATCAAATTTAATGATTCTTTACGATAATGCAAAGTGCCTAGATCATTTCTGGTCAATTCATGTAAATCATCTAACAATTGCTCAAGTTGTTTTACTTCTTCATTTGCGGATTGAATCCGCTCTAATGATAAAGGCCTTACTCCGTCAAGCATGGCTTCCAACTCGCCTTTAAGAACAGCAACAGGGGTGCGTAACTCGTGGGATATATCGGCAAGCCAACGTTTTCGCGCCTGCTCATTTTGCTGCAGCGTTGCCGCCAGTTCATTAAAGTCACGGCTTAAATGTGCAAACTCATCTTTTCTTTTCAGATCGATACGTTGTTGATATTCCCCCGAAGTGAGTTTACTCATAGCCGATGTTAAACGCTTTATTGGTTTAACAAAATGTGCAGCCAATGGCATGGCAACTAACAAGGCAACTAAGACTAACCCTAGGGCAATAAACAAAATATAGCGTTGCTGCTGCTCAACAAAATTTAACTCATAGCCAGCGGTTAACTGATCTCGTTTCGAAACAGCCAAAAAACCAACTGTTTTTTCTTCATTAATAATGTCAATATAACTAAAACTTAGTTCATCCGAATACATTCCAGCTAAGAACGATTTATCAAGGTCTAACAAGGCATAACTGACTTCGAAAATGGGTGGACCACTCCTGTTAGGTGGCGGACCCATAGGTTTTCCTCTTTGACTGTTTGACTCTGGTCCACCTTGTGCAGTTTCTGCTAGGGGCCGTCTTGGCTGATGCGGTGGTCTTTTACCTTGTGGAAGGCTAAATTCCGAGTCGACCAAACCTTTATCGATAATGTTTTTGAAGCGACCGTGCTTGCCAATGATTTGTTGCCAAGACCCCTCTTTTTGATAAATTTCGGCTAAAGAAGTAGCAACACCGGTTAACGCTTTAAGCTCGCGTTCATTCACATACTTGATCATGCCTTTGCCAATGCTCCACTGCATGACCAGCACTTGAGAAATAACCAATAGCGCACTAGTGAGGAAAAAAATAGCAAAGAGTTTATTCTGTATTCGCATACCGTTGCCATCACTCCAAGGTTTGATGGGATAACTAGCCTGCGCTAGTTGTTTTGTATTTGTCGTATAAGGTAATAGGAGTTGGCTCGATTGTCAGCCTCTAAGGTAACAGATCCTTAATATTTACACATTTGGGAAAGGTTTTATGAATGGAACATTCAACAATAAAGCGCTATTAACGACCTAAGTATTGATCAATTAATATTGATAACTTATCTTGCAGATGCTCTTCAAAATCATCAAGCTCTTTACCGAAGACCTTCAGGTATTTTTCAGCTTTGTCATGGTCAAGGCGTTTGTTATTGGTTTTATATTCTGTTTCAAGTAATGATTTATCGTAACGAGGAGTGATGACCCAACGCACAAAGTCAGCGTCTAATCCGGCCACTTCTTTTTTGGCAAATTTACAAAAGCCGTCAATATGATCAATACCATCTGGGCCTAGGCATCCTGGCTCTACTCTAAATGTTACCGTGAGTTTTTTATACAAAGGTAAGGGTAAATCATGCATCATATTTATTAATTTTCATCCATTGAAAGTCACAGAAAATAAATCATAGCCTAATCAACACTATCTACCGAGCAAAAAAGATCGGGTAAATACCCGACCCTCTTCATCACAAATTAAACCTAACTTTTAGATGCTTGATAAATACTTTCAATAGACGAGTCCATAGTGGCATCAAATTCAGCATCGCTTTGTTTTGCACTCAGTCCCTCGGATAAGGCACGAGAGAAACTAGCGATCATGCCATTATTTGCGGTCAGTCTGTTATTAGCCTCTTCTCTTGAATAACCACCAGATAATGCTACTACTTTTAACACTTTGGGGTGTTTGACCAAATCCTGATAAAAATTCGCAGTCTCAGGTAAAGTTAGTTTTAACATTACTTGCTGATCGGCGGCTAAATTATCCAAATGTTTAAGAATTGAGGCTTTAAGCAAAGCTTCAGCTGCGGCTTTTTCAGGGCTGTTAATGTCCACTTCAGGTTCAATAATTGGCATAAGGCCTGCAGCTAAAATTTGTTTAGCTACCGCAAATTGCTGCTCAATCACTGCTTCAACACCTTGTGCATTAGCTAATTTAACAACAGAACGCATTTTTGTGCCAAACACATTTTGTGCATTGGCTTTGGCCAACAAAGTATCTAAGTCAGGGATAGCTTTTAACAACTGGGTACCATTTACTTCAGCTTCTAAACCTTTATCAACTTTCAAAAAAGGCACAACTTGTTTAACCTTCCATAAATAGCTAGAAGTGCTTTGACCTAAAATATCTCTATCAAGGGTGTTTTCAAACAAGATCGCGCCTAAAACACGTTCTCCGTTAAACACACTTGAGGTCATAATGCGGGTACGCATTTCATGTACTTTGGCGAACATTTCTTCGTCACCTTGATACTCAGACTCTTCTACACCATACAAAGCTAAAGCTTTAGGCGTACTGCCACCACTTTGGTCTAATGCAGCGATAAATCCATTTTGGTTATTAATTTTTGCAAGCATATCGAGTTGGGCTTGTGATGCCATGAGCAATACTCCTTTTTTATTGTGTTGTAAGCCGATGAGCAAAACGGCTAGTAAGGTTTTATATTTTAAGGCCGATTAGCTATTTAGCCGCTCTGGCTTCTAACATCGCCACTGCAGGTAATTCTTTGCCCTCAACAAATTCAAGAAAAGCACCACCACCAGTCGAGATATAAGAGATTTTGTCACTCAAGTCCCATTTATCAATGGCCGCTAGCGTATCACCGCCTCCAGCAATTGAAAACGCATCGCTATCGGCGATCGCACGAGCCACAACTTCAGTACCTTTGGCGAAATTATCAAATTCGAATACACCACAAGGGCCGTTCCATAGGATAGTTTTAGCACTTTTTAATACTGCCGCCACATTCTCAGCAGTTTGAGGGCCGTAATCCATGATTTCTTCGTCATCTTGTACTTCGCTGACATCTTTTATCACAGCAGGCTCTGACTCATTAAAATTTTTCCCTACCCGTACATCAACCGTTTCTGGGATATCCAATAAGTCCATTAAGCGTTTGGCTTCTGGAATTAAGTCGGCTTCATGTAACGACCGACCAACGTTATAACCACGAGCCGCAACAAAGGTATTCGAGATGCCACCGCCTACAACCAATTGATCTGCAATTTTAGATAAGGCATCTAATACTGTTAACTTAGTCGATACTTTTGAGCCACCCACTATCGCCACCAAAGGACGTTTTGGATTATGCAGTGCTTTACCTAAAGCATCAAGTTCACCTATAAGTAAAGGACCTCCGCATGCAACTGGCGCAAATACCCCGACACCATGGGTTGAAGCTTGCGCACGATGTGCAGTACCGAATGCGTCCATGACATAGATGTCACATAAGGCTGCATACTTTTTGGCTAAGGTTTCATCATCGGCACTTTCGCCAACATTAAAACGCACGTTTTCAAGGATCAACACCTCGCCAGCTTGGGCTTCAACACCGGCGATATAATCCTGCACTAAGCGCACCTTAAGATCGGTGTTTTCCAGCAAATAATTCACCACTGGCTGTAATGAAAACTCTTCAGCGTACTGGCCTTCTGTAGGACGACCTAAGTGTGACATCACCATCACTTTCGCCCCAGCCGCTACTGCAGCTTTAATGGTGGGTAATGCTGCGCGAATACGTGCATCAGAAGTAACCTTGCCATCTTTTATTGGCACATTTAAATCTTCACGTATTAATACTCTTTTTCCGGCTAAATCAAGCTCGGTCATTTTCAAAATGGTCATAATTTACCTTGTATATAATAACTTCTAAATTTAGCTTAGATTTGGGTTGAACATAGCCATGGCAGTATCAATCATTCTATTAGCAAAACCCCATTCGTTGTCACACCAGACTAATGTTTTAACGAGCTGCTTATGGCTCACTCGTGTTTGACTACCGTCTACTATACAAGAATGCGGATCGTGATTAAAATCAACCGATACTAAAGGTTCTTCAGTGTAGTCCAAAATTCCTTGTAAGCGTCCTTCTTTGGCTCGTTTTAGTGCTTGGTTAACTTCAGCAATACAAACATGTTTTTCCAGAGTCACGCTCAAATCCATGGCAGTGACATTAATAGTAGGTACTCGCACAGCTATAGCTTCAAATTTACCCGCAAATTTAGGCAAAATTCGTTCAATTCCCATGGCTAACTTAGTGTCGACAGGAATAATCGATTGACTGGCCGCTCGAGTAAGCCGCAAATCCCTGTGGTATGCATCTATCACTTGTTGATCGTGCATTGACGAGTGAATGGTAGTAATAGTGCCGCTGAGTACATTAAAAGCATCATCTAACACTTGAATGATTGGAACAATACAATTGGTAGTGCAAGAGCCATTAGAGACAATTAAATCATTAGCTTTTAACTGTTGGTCATTAATTCCATAAATAACAGTCGCATCCATATCTGAACTACAAGGCTGAGAAAACAGCACTTTTTTGGCACCCTGATCTAAATGAGCTTGGCCAGCCGTCCTATCATTATGAACACCCGAACATTCAAGCACTAAGTCAATATCAAGTTGTTGCCATGGAAGATCCCCTATATCTTCGTGCTGCAATAGCAGAATTTCATCTCCTGCAACAATTAGACGCTTCGCTTGTAAATCAACAGGAAAACCAAAACGCCCATGAGATGTATCGTATTTGAGCAAGTGGGCAATGCCTTTTGGGTCGGCTACCTCATTGATCGCCACAATTTTTATATCTGTATTGCGTCCCGTTTCATATAGAGCTCTTAAAACATTGCGTCCAATTCGACCAAAACCATTAATTGCGATACGTAACATAACACTCTTTAATTTTTTCTTGATATTAGAACAAAGGCGCTAAAAAGCGCCTTTGGGGTATTAAACTGACTTTTAGTTTAAGCCTTTTACAGCTGCAACCACTGCCTCTGTGGTAATACCGAAGTATTTAAGCAATGCTGGGCCTGGAGCTGATTCGCCGAAGGTGGACATGCCCACTACTGCGCCGCCAAATCCCACATATTTATGCCAAAAATCTACATGAGCTGCCTCGACCGCTACCCGTTTTGTCACAGATCTTGGTAATACTGACTCGCGATAATCGGCGTCTTGCTTATCAAATACTGACGTACTTGGCATAGACACAACACGCACAGCCATACCTGAAGCAGTCAATTGCTCAGCAGCTTCAACGGTGATACCCACTTCAGAGCCAGTTGCAATTAAGATAGCCTCAGGTGTACCTGCACAATCCTTCAGTACATAACCACCTTTAGCAACATTAGCTAACTGCTCAGCATTACGCGGTTGAGCCGGTAAACCTTGACGACTAAAAATTAACGCCGATGGGCCGTCTTTGCGTTCAAGTGCTGATTTCCATGCAACGGCTGTTTCTGCACCGTCACAAGGACGCCATGTCGCTAAGTTTGGAGTAAGACGTAAATTAGCAACTTGCTCTATAGGTTGATGAGTAGGACCATCTTCACCTTGACCAATAGAGTCATGGGTATAGACAAAGATATTTGGAATACCCATCAATGACGCCATACGCACAGCATTACGTGCATATTCCATAAACATTAAGAATGTAGCGCCAAATGGACGGAATCCACCGTGCAAACCAATACCATTCATGATGCCGCTCATACCAAATTCACGTACACCGTAATATATATAGTTACCACTGGCATCGTCCGCTGAAATACCTTTAGTTCCAGACCAAATTGTAAGGTTAGAACCAGCCAAATCAGCCGAGCCACCTAATACTTCAGGTAACAAAGTAGCGAAGGTTTCAATTGAATTTTGTGAAGCCTTACGACTAGCCACATTTTCAGCTTTATCTTGTGATTGCTGAATAAAAGCATCGGCTTTTTCAGCAAAATCGGCAGGTAAGTCACCAGCCAAACGACGCGTTAACTCGGCAGCTAGTGCTGGATGAGCTTGTTGGTATGCAGCAAATTTTTCATTCCAAGCTTGTTCTTTTGCAGCACCCGCGGCTTTTGCATCCCAGCCTGCGTAAATATCTGCAGGAATTTCAAAAGGAGCATAGGGCCAGTTTAGAAATTCTCGAGCAGCTTTAATTTCGTCAGCCCCTAGTGGAGCCCCGTGACAGTCGTGGCTACCTGATTTATTCGGTGATCCAAAACCTATAATCGTTTTGCAACAAATTAAGGTCGGCTTAGAAGTTTCAGCTTTAGCAGCTGCAATCGCATCAGCAATAGCTTGGGAGTCATGTCCGTCTACATCTGCAATCACGTGCCAGCCATAGGCTTCAAAACGAGCTGGGGTATTATCAGTAAACCAACCTTCAACATGGCCATCAATTGAAATACCGTTGTCATCCCAAAACGCCACTAATTTACCTAAACCTAATGTGCCTGCTAAAGAACATACTTCGTGAGAAATACCTTCCATCAAACATCCATCACCTAAGAAACAATAAGTGAAATGATCGACCACATCAAAATCTGGCTGATTAAACTGCGCGGCTAAAGTTTTTTCAGCAATCGCCATGCCCACTGCATTACTCACCCCTTGTCCCAGAGGACCAGTGGTAGTTTCAACACCAGGGGCGTATCCATATTCTGGATGCCCTGGTGTTTTAGAATGTAATTGACGGAAATTTTTTAATTCTTCAATAGGTAATGCATAACCTGTCAAATGTAATAGAGAATAAATCAACATCGAACCGTGGCCGTTAGATAATACAAATCTATCTCTGTTGGCCCAATCGGGGTTACTTGGATTATGTTGCATATGATCTGCCCACAACACTTGCGCTATGTCAGCCATACCCATGGGGGCGCCTGGGTGACCTGAGTTAGCTTGTTGAACGGCATCCATACTTAAGGCGCGAATGGCGTTGGCGAGTTCTCGACGTGATGACGACATGTAGTCTCCTGACTGATCCAATAATGATGGCTTGCCGTAACCAAAAGCTACAGACAGCTAAGTTAGCTGTGCATTTTGTATTAGCCAGCGAGTAACTGCAATGCTAAATCCTTTATGATTGATTATTTTCATATGTCTTTTTTTTACACCTTAGTAGAATAAAATTCATAGACGTTTGGACGTCTAGAAGTAAA
Organism: Paraglaciecola arctica BSs20135; assembly: GCF_000314995.1. GTDB lineage: Bacteria > Pseudomonadota > Gammaproteobacteria > Enterobacterales > Alteromonadaceae > Paraglaciecola > Paraglaciecola arctica. Next base: position 7,458 of record NZ_BAEO01000049.1, read on the forward strand.
GACTGGTATTTTATATTTGAATTGTTAAAATACACCGATAAATATGTATAACGACTTTGACTCAAGGCGCTTTTATGACCTCACACTTATTTACTTCTGAATCTGTTTCTGAAGGACACCCAGATAAAATTGCCGATCAAATTTCTGATGCCGTTTTAGATGCCATATTAACCCAAGATCCAAAGGCCAGAGTGGCTTGCGAGACCTTTGTAAAAACCGGTATGGTGTTAGTCGGCGGCGAAGTCACAACCTCGGCCTGGGTAGATATAGAAGAAATCACCCGTAAAACAGTCAGAGAAATAGGTTACGTACATTCAGATATGGGCTTTGATGCAGACTCATGCGCGGTATTAAATGCCATAGGTAAACAATCTCCTGATATCAACCAAGGCGTTGACCGTACATCACCAGAAGAGCAAGGGGCTGGCGATCAGGGGCTAATGTTTGGTTATGCAAGTAATGAAACAGATGTGTTGATGCCTGCACCTATTACCTATTCTCATCGTTTAGTAAAACGTCAGTCTGAATTGCGCAAAAATGGCACCTTAAATTGGTTGCGACCCGATGCAAAAAGCCAAGTAACTTTTATCTACGAAGATAATCAACCAGTCGCTATTGATGCCGTTGTATTGTCAACACAACACGATGAAAGCATTAGCACAGCCGATCTCCGTGAAGCCGTGATGGAAGAAATTATTAAACCTGTATTACCTGAAAAGTGGCTAAGTAAAAAGACCAAATATTTTATTAACCCAACAGGCCGATTTGTGATTGGTGGGCCTATGGGTGACTGTGGTTTAACAGGTCGTAAAATAATTGTCGATACCTATGGTGGTATGGCAAGACACGGCGGAGGTGCATTTTCTGGCAAAGATCCATCAAAGGTGGATAGATCAGCCGCATACGCAGGACGTTACGTAGCAAAAAACATCGTGGCATCGGGACTGGCCGACAGATGCGAAATCCAATTGTCTTACGCTATTGGTGTGGCAGAGCCAACATCCATCAATATAGATACTTTTGGAACGGGTAAAGTTTCAGATGCATTATTAGTTAAGTTGGTCCGTGACAACTTTGAACTTAGACCTTATGGACTGCTTAAAATGCTCGACTTAGAGCGACCTATTTATCAAGCAACGGCGGCCTATGGACACTTTGGAAGAGAAGAGTTTCCTTGGGAACAAACCGATATAGCTGAACGCCTAAAGGCGAGTGTTTGATACTTAAGCGATATTAATATAGCTAAAAAGCCTCAATGTGAGGCTTTTTTTATGCCCGTCAGATATTAATTTTCCGATGACATTTATGCAATTTCATCATAAGCAAACCTTGGCTCCAATCAAACTAATCTAATACCAATAGCTATAACTCGTGGCCACTAATCAAAAACCCGCGGCAACTTGATCAACATAAGCTTAACCAATTGGCTGTCTCAAGGTATGATCACTAAATGTTTTTCACGGAGTAAACGATATGTCGCATTTACGAATTTTATTTTTAACCTTAATCCCCCTAATACTTTTGTCTTGTTCAACATCACCAACAGGCCGTAATCAATTGAAACTTTATTCAAGCGAGCAATTGGCTGGGATGGGAGCACAAGCGTTTGATGGCATGAAAACCGAACAAAAGGTGTCAAGCAAGCCAGTCTCAAACCAATATGTTAAATGTATAGCAGACGCTATTACGCAACATGTTCCAAAATCAGTATTTAATGGTGAATGGGAACTGGTTGTGTTTGACGACCCGCAAGTCAACGCCTTTGCTCTGCCTGGTGGTAAAATTGGCGTTTACACTGGATTAATGGACGTTGCCGAAAATCAACACCAGCTTGCAGCGGTCATTGGTCACGAAGTTGGCCATGTCATTGCGGAACATGGCAACGAGAGAATGTCGAGCAGCGCCCTAATTGGCGTGGGAATGGAAGTCACTAATCAGCTTTTACAGGCTAATCAAATTGCCAGTAGTAGTCTAATTATGGCGGGATTGGGCTTAGGAGTCCAAGTGGGTGTGCAATTACCTTTTAGTCGCACTCATGAATCTGAGGCCGATATAATAGGCTTAGAGTTAATGGCCAAAGCGGGTTTTGATCCCCGTCAATCCGTTAACTTATGGGAAAATATGGCCAAAGCCAGCGGTGGCGCTCGACAGCCAGAACTCCTCTCTACCCATCCTTTGCCTGCCACTCGAATTGATAACTTAACTAATAATATGCCAAAAGCAATGGAAGCATACCGAGCTGCTTCCACTAAACCGAATTGCACTTATTAAGCAGATTGCTTAATCGGGTTTCAGTATATATAACCTGAGCTCGGGATAAACCATACCGTCCAGCACAGCTATTATTGCGCCTATCTTCGTTGAACTTGCTCTCAATAGCTGGCTATTCCTTCACAAGCTCGCCTTGATAAACACAATAATATCAGTACTAGATGCATTAAATAAGCGGAAATACAAATAGTGATTTTCTAACCCACTGTTTTTACTAAAGTTACTTTAGAGCAAGCGGCACGTCTTAACCCGAGTTCAGGTTATTTAGTCTTTTTACAGATAAAAAAAATGCCGCGAATGCGGCATTTTTAATGTTTCAAAAATTAATCTTCTTTGTGTAAATGCACATCCATCTGTGGGAAAGGTATAGAAATACCTTCAGCATCAAAACGCAACTTAACCGCTTCATTAAAGTCGAATTTCACTGCCCAATAATCTGCCGAAGCAACCCAAGGACGTACGACAAAATTAACACTGCTATCAGCTAATTCTGCCACGGCTACTGTAGGTGCCGGATCTTTTAAGATACGCTCATCTGCAGCTACCATTTCTTTCAGTATTTCTTTCGCTTTTTTCAAATCAGCGTCATAACCAATACCCACAACCATGTCTACGCGGCGAGTCTCTTTAGCAGAGTAATTAGTAATGTTGCCGCCATAAATTGCGCCATTAGGAATAATGATTTCTTTATTGTCGCCAGTCGTCATTACAGTTGTAAAAATACTGATGCTTTTTACTACGCCCATTGCTCCACCAGCTTCAACAAAATCACCAGCTTTAAAGGGTCTAAATACTAGAAGCATGACACCAGCAGCAAAGTTTTGTAACGAACCTTGTAAGGACAAACCAATAGCTAAACCTGCAGCACCCAAGATGGCGACTAGTGAAGTGGTATCTACGCCAAGCTGATCTAATGATGCAACTATTACAAATAGCATAAGAATAGCGTTAATAATGGCCTTAACGAAATCAATTAACATATCGTCGTATTTCGAACGCGCCATCACTTTGCCAAAGACATTAACTAATATGCCTACAATAATTTTACCTATAATGTAAATGACAAGCGCCATTACAATATTAATTCCCCAAGGGATTACATAGGTATCCATCATCTGAGACATTTTTTCTGCGTCAAATCCAAACATTCTTCTTCCTTCCTTTTTATTTATAAAATATTGCGACCAATAGGATGCCGTTCTGCATACTGCATTTATAATAGATGAAAGGTTTTATTTATCAATAAGACAAAAGTCTACTTTTATTAACTTTTTTAGCTTTAATTAAAGCCCTTCATATTTTTGTCATCTTGTAAGCTTATCTTTGCGCGGAGTTTAAATTTCCACAAACTCATTGGATAAAATTAATTGTTTTTGAACATAAAAAAATAAGTGCTATAATACGGGTCACCGATTTTTGGTGGTCTAATATTTTTAAAGGAATTGAAAATGTTACTAGTCTATTTATTAGTTATTTCTTTGGTTTTACTTTTCGCTTTTTCGATGTCTAGAGAAAAAGGGAAAAACACTAAATTTGCTCGAAAAGATGCTAACGCCATAGCACAAAAGCAAGAGACGACTCAATCTGTTGGTACGTCAGGTGTAATTGAAATTAATTAAGTTATAATTAAAAGCTAGGCGGAATTGAACCATCCGCCGACGCTTAATTTTTTAATTGTTTATCACAGCTATCCCTTCTTTAAATTTCTATCTGTTGTTACCATTCATCAATCTTGACCTTGACCTAGTGGCAAAATGCGCATCATCAGAATTTATTACCCTTTCGAATTATCTACTGACTCTTATGTCACTTTGACTGACGATGCCACTAATCATCTTGCTAATGTTTTACGAGCTAAAACTGGACAAGCTGTGGTGTTGTTCAATGGCGACGGAAACGAATATAGCGCACAGCTATCTGAGGTGGCTAAACGCAAAGTAGTAGCTCATGTCGATTCAAAAATTTCCATCAGCATTGAGTCGCCTCTAAGTATTCATTTAGGGCAAGGAATATCTAGAGGCGACAGAATGGAATGGGTGATCCAAAAGTCGATAGAATTAGGTGTTACAGAAATTACTCCACTTATCACCGAACGCTGCGGGGTAAAACTAGGTAAAGAGAGATGGTCTAAAAAGCATGAGCAATGGCAAAAATTGGCGATAGCAGCCTGCGAGCAATGTGGCAGAAACGTACTACCAATATTACATGCACCTAGTTCATTCGCTGACTGGGTAAATTTATCCACTAACCAAGTCCGTCTTACTTTACACCCAAGAGCCGATAAAGCCTTTAGACATGTGCCCATGCCTCCTGCTGGAGCTAGATTGTTGATTGGACCTGAAGGTGGTTTTTCAGAGCAAGAAATTTATCAAACTGAACAAAACGGTTTTCAAACCATACAACTTGGGCCAAGAGTTTTACGTACAGAAACAGCTGCGATCGCCGCTATATCTGCTTTGCAGGCAATACACGGGGATCTATAAAAAGTCAGGGGAATTTACAATTGACCAAAATATGATTTCAGCAAATTTTTAAATCAAGGCTTGAATATTTTTGCTCTTAAAACTAAAAATGCCTGCTAAATTAGCAGGCATTTTTAATTTTAGGCTGTGCTTAAATTAATGCAAAATTCTGGTTTTAATTGTGCCATCAATTTTTTGTAGTTCCACAAATGCCTCATCTGCATGGTCAGTTTCAACATCAATCACTACATAACCAATATTTTCGTTAGTTTGTAGATACTGCGCAGCAATATTCAAACCTTTCTGAGCGAAGGCTTGGTTAATTTGTGTTAACACTCCCGGTATATTTCTATGAATGTGCAACAAACGTGAGCGCCCAGCTTGTGCAGGCAAAGATACTTCAGGGAAATTTACGGCCGACAAAGTCGAACCATTATCACTGTACTTAGCTAACTTACCGGCCACTTCGATACCAATATTTTGCTGTGCTTCTTGAGTACTTCCACCTACATGGGGAGTCAGGATAACATTGTCAAACTGAGTCAGTGGTGATTCAAAAAGATCGGCGTTAGACTTAGGCTCTACTGGGAAAACATCGATAGCAGCACCGGCTAACTTACCACTTTTCAAGGCATCAACCAGAGCATCTATATCAATAACTGTACCTCTAGCAGCATTCATAAGTATGGCGCCATCTTTCATCATGCCTAACTCTTTAACACCAATCATGTTTTGCGTTTGTGCAGTCTCAGGTACGTGAAGGGTGACCACATCAGAGGTGTTTAACAATTGTTTTAAGGTTTTGCTTTGTGTTGAGTTACCCAAAACCAATTTATCTTCAATATCAAAAAACTGTACTCGCATACCAAGGTGCTCAGCCAAAATGCTCAATTGAGTACCAATATGCCCATAACCAATAATACCCAAGGTTTTGCCTCGAGCTTCAAAAGATCCAACCGCACTTTTATCCCAAATGCCTTTATGGGCCTTGGCATTTTTTGCTGGCACACCACGCAACAGCAAAATAATTTGCGCAAGCGCCAGCTCTGCCACCGAACGAGTATTCGAAAACGGGGCATTAAAAACTGGGATCCCACGTTTTTGCGTAGCCGCTAAATCTACTTGGTTAGTACCAATACAAAAACAGCCAACTGCAACTAGCTTATTGGCCGCTGCAATTACATTCTCATTTAACTGAGTTCTGGAGCGGATCCCCACAAAATGCACGTTTTTAATTTTAGCGATCAATTCATCTTCTGGAAGTGATGTTTTCAGATATTCAATGTTTTCATAACCACTAGCATGAAGGGTATCTAAGGTACTTTGGTGTAGACCTTCAAGTAGTAATATTTTGATTTTTTCTTTTGGCAACGACACTTTGCTCATGAGATTTTCCACGTGGCTAGATTAATATTAATATGAGACATCTGGACGTCTATTCGCTGATGAAAATAGCAGAAATTGACTCATTTAGAAAGGCTATTATGGCTATTGCTTATGCTCTAAGTGTTTAACAAACTAACTTAGCACCCTTAAAATTATCTCGTTTTCCAATGCTGTGGGTTTGCTATAGTTGAAGCAGCAACCTTTAATGGTTTTATAAAGCCATAAATCGAGGAGAATGGTAGTGGCAATTACACACTTCAAAAGCTTATTTAGTGAATATCATCATGGTCCAACTTCATATATACATATGTTATCTAAACCTATTGCAGAACCTCGGGATACCGCAATTCACCAAGATGATATAGACAAGTTAAAACAGGCAATGACCCAATCCGTAAAAAAAATGAGTTCAAAGCTGGCTTTTTACGGCAGTCACAACACAGATAAAGCTTTGCAACTAAATCACCTTGCTTATTATATGAAACAGAATGTTTATTTTGTCGACTGTAAACATTTGGTCGAAAAATATATTGGAGAAACCGAAAAAAACTTATCAAAGCTCATAGCTCAGGCTGGATCAGAGAGCTGGATATTATTCTTTGATGAAGCTGATGCTTTGTTTGGTAGACGCTCTACAGTTAAAGATGCTCATCACAAATATGCCAATCAAGAAGTCAGTTATTTGTTCAAACGTTTATCCCAATACCCAGGATTATCAATACTTTCGCTGACAAAAAAATCTAAGCTAGAAAATATTCAATATGTCGTTGATAGTGTTATCTGTTTTCGTTGAATTTGGTTTAAGCAATTCCTGGAGCCAAAGAGATATTTTCTATTAATTTGATAACCTCTGGGTTAGCAAGTGCCAACTGACATCCTAGATGTAACTCGCTATGATCCACTGAGCAATCCACCTGCCATTGCCTTAATACATAAGCAGCAACGGCCGCTCTTAGTTGTATCGAAAGTTTCCCATCCGACATATTATAATCCATCTCAATCGCTCGCGGCTGCTTAATCTTAGGATGGGGTACAAGTTCAATATCCACTATTTGTTGCCATTGCTGATCATAAGGACTAGCTTCATGTACATGCACCGGCCCTTGGATCAGATCCACATAAGTAAAACGAGTGCACACAAAATCGCGAAAACTATTGTGTTTTCGATCATAAGCACGCACATGCCAGCGATGGCCATTGTTGACAATTGAGTGAGGCACTATTGCTCTTTCTGTTTCACCCGAAGACACTGACACATAACCACACTTAACCCCTTGTTTATTATGGATAGCACGCATAATACTGGCAATAATGGCGACATTTGGATGGATCAGCCTGACCGCATCAAAACACTGCTCTGAGGGCTGTACGCCAGTAGAAATTCCATTGCCAAATCCACGACTGAGGGAAGTCAAAATCACCTCTGGATCATGTTTAAATATTGATTGAAAATCATCAGTGCGATGATAACTTTTAGTTTGATGTCGCAAAATAAGATTATCAGGGGCAAGCTCTTTATAAGTACTAAAGTCCCGAGTACTTGCAGCTAAACCTGTTTTAAAACGTTGGATCAGATCTGTACGAGCAACATGACCAAAAAATTGCAAACTAAAATCAATAAATGCTAAACGGTCTTTTTGAGCATGGGTTAACTCTGCGAGTTTTTTATTGATTTGAGTTTCAATTAAATTGTTTTGGTATTCCATCTGGATAGACTCATAATGACTAGATGTAGCTAGACTAAATCAGTCCGCCAAACAATGCAATCATTATGATTGCATCTAAAGAAACAGAATCGAGAATATAATGACCGACAAATTAAACACCGACGCGCTTATGGCACTAAAAATAGCTTTTAGCTATATGCCAAAGGCTATTGAAGTCACTAAATATGAATATGGTGATCGCTATCAGACCGTATTGAACCACATACAAACAGTGCGAGAAATGCTGTTAATTAATGACGTTGATCCAGACGAGGTATCTGGTGAAATAGACCCAGATAATACGCCAAATTCTAGTTATTAAGATCACTCAATGGTTATGCATTTCTGCTTTAAGGGTCTCAATATCTGCAATCAAATAACTTACGGACGCACTATTTAGACCATTATATATGCCACGTATATGTCGATTTTGGTCGATAAGCAGCAGACTTTCTGTATGTAAAAAATCATCGGTTTTTTGGATATTACCTAAATCTTCACTAGCAAAATAGGCACTTTTAGCTAGTGAATAAATCGTTTCTCTATCACCCGTAGCTAAATGCCATTTTCCAGTGACTATGCCATTTTCGTTAGCGTATTTTTTTAAAGTATCAACCGTATCTGTATTAGGCCTAATTGAATGTTGAAGAATTTTCACATCAGCATCATTAAGGAATTTTTGCTGTACTTTGTTAAGTTTAGTTCTGATCGAAGGGCAAATTCCGGGGCAAGTACTAAAGAAAAAACCTGCTACATAAATTTTATTTTCGAAGATTTTTTCACTGACTTCTTTGCCATCCTGATCCATAAAACTAAAGGATGGAATACGATGAAAATCTTCAAGCTTTGTACTATTAGTCTCTAACCAATGAGGTGTAAATTCTGCACTATTGTAATAAGGCAAACTGTCAGATGCTTGTGCTACTGAAACTGCCAACAAAAATAAAACACTAGAGAGTATTATTTGCTTGAAGTTGATAGTACTCAGGAGTGATAACCTCGTCTTTGAGCCCAACACAATTATTTGCTTTTCTAAGTCCATAAATCCGCCCGTTTTTATATTCAAAATTGGAAAATAACTTACCATTTTCACGCCAAGCTTGTTGCAACCCAATAGGTTTACCTGCGTGATAATTAAACTTCTTAAACTTTGCACCACTGCGATACCAACGTTTGCCTACCCCTTCAGTTTTGCCTTTTACATAGAAAAAGTCGGATCGAAGGTTACTATTGGACCACCAAGTCTTAGTTACACCGTCTCGAACGCCCGCAGCATAAAATGACTCATAACCCAGCAACCCATTGGCAAACCACTTTTTAGAGTAGCCCTGACGCCTACCATTAACAAACTGGTCTGCTGTAGCGACTTTTCCAGAGTCGTGGTAACTCAACATTTCGCCAGTAAAAGGTTTATTTTGGTATACACGCTGACCCTGCTGGTTAATTGATATTTCCGATTTGCCGATAACCAATTGTGCCGGAGATATAAATTCAACAGTCGTAGTGATGGCCGCCACGACCACCAACAAACAAAAAAGCAGCGCTATTACACTAGGTTTGTTAGTTAATAGCACCAGGTGTACCTTGGAAGTTGCCTGGGAAAATCAAGTAATAGTCACCATTTAGATATTGTTCAGTTGAGACATGGTAATGATACTCAGCATCCTCTGCCCCAGAGCCCGTATACAAGGTTACCGAAGTATGACCATTGGATTCATCAAGATCAGTTGGGTAGTCTGCCGATGAATAACACCTTCTGCCAAAGATTAAAAATCCATCAGCCATAATACCCACAAGGGAGTCATCATCATATGAAATGGCTTTCGGCTCTAGGTGATAGTGGTAGGTCTCTGGGCCAGTATGCGCACCATTGCGATCAAAACCTTGAATAACTCCCAGTGAAACATCACCGTTACCTTCAGAATCATTAAAAATTGGGGCTCCACTTATTGAAATGCCAATAGCGCCAAGTGGCGTTGCCGACGAACTGCTAGCTAACTCAGGAGACACTGGGACAGTCAAATTATAATCGTTAATATAATCTTCAATATCTCCAGGGGATCTTTGTTGATCAAACAAAGTTGCGTCTTCAGGTTCTACATACAAACCACTATCGTTACCCGAATCCCAATAGGAAGATGTATGATCAGGCTTACCCGCAGATTCTAGAGCTACAGTGCAACCGTCTTCAGATAAAACAACAGTCACATTTGGCGCGGCGACAAATTCGAGTAAAGCACTTGAAAGCTCTGTCATCGGTGAGTCGCATGTATCGGTTCCTGTTCCTGTTTCAGATCCGGTGTCAGTTCCTGTATTGGTTGCGCTATCATCTGTACTTGATGAACCACCACAAGCAGACAACAACAATGTGGATATTATTGTTGCTAATACAGACCAATTGTATTTATAAGTGACTTTTTGCATTTATTTACCCCATTACATTAATTGCTAACACCAATTCGATCTAATAATCGATATTCTGAAAACAAAGATAACAAACAATCTAAGGAGTAAATGTGCAAACAATGTGGAACCTAAGTTAGGCCACCCCTGCCGCTTTAAATAGCTGAAGATGCACTTTCACTAAGGCATCTATATCTCTTTGATAACCACCGCCTATTACTGCAGCAATAGGTAGACCTTTGCGTTGGCAGGTATCAAAAACCAGACAGTCGCGTTGATACACCCCTAGTGTACTAACGTTTAAATGCCCTAAATCATCATCAATGTGAATGTCTACGCCAGCATCATATATAACTGCGTCGGGTTGACAGCTATTAACAGCCAACTGTAAAGCACAGTCGACTGTCTCTAGATACTCACAATCTGTAGTGCCTTTAGCTAGATTAAAGTCTAAATCTGAGACTTGTTTTCTATGGGGGAAGTTTTTCTCACCGTGAATAGATAGGGTAAAAACCTGTGCATTGCTCTCAGCTAATTTGGCGGTTCCATCACCTTGGTGTACATCACAATCAAAAATCAGCACTTTATCAATATTCGGTTTTTGTAACATAGTCAGCGCCGCTAAATACAAGTCATTAAACAAGCAAAAACCCGAACCATAATTGGCAAAAGCATGATGATAACCACCGGTTAAATTTAATGCTTTACCATGTTGTAAGGCTAATTCAGCAGTTAAAACTGTACCTCCAACCGCGGTTAATGACCGTTGAATGAGTTGTTCTGACCATGGGAAACCAATACGACGCATTGCTTTAGGATCTAAGGTTCCACTTACAAGTTGTTGTATATATTGCGGATTAAATACTTGCCGCAAGTCTTGAGGAGAAACTGGCATTGGCTGTTGAAAGCTTTTATCGGTAACCCCAAGTTCTGCCAGTCTATCGCGGATCCCTTGATACTTTTCAATGGGAAATCGATGGCGTACCGCTAAATCGAGTTGACTATAAATGGGATGAAAAACCAGTGGGATCATATTGCTACAGAGATAATAAATGTTAGTTATGAACAATATCAGTTCAAAATACCGAAAGTATCTGCAATTAACAAACTATTAAAATTTGGTGGGCGAATAGAATATTGGGAGCCAAGTGATGTTTCCCGGACTTAAGGAGTTTTTGGTGAGTGCCCAGCAGACCTATGTAGTTAACAATAACAGAGCGGCAGTTTAGTCCGCTCTGTATTGCTACTTTAACTAAGCGCGTATTTGACCGTCGCCCATAACCAAGTATTTTTCGGTTGTTAGTGATTCTAAGCCCATGGGACCGTAAGCATGCAGCTTAGTTGTAGCTATACCTATTTCGGCACCTAATCCGAGTTCACTGCCATCAGAAAAACGCGATGAGGCATTTACCATCACCACAGACGCATCTACAGAGCGTTGAAAACGTCTAGCGGTTAGTTCGTTTTTGGTACAGATGACCTCAGTATGATGACTACCAAATCTGTCAATGTGTGCCATTGCTTCATCAACACCGTCAACAATTCGAATAGCTATCTCAAGATCTAGGTATTCCTGACCAAAATCCTCTACAGCTATCACTGTGGCATCGCTGAAATATTGACTAGCATCGGCACTAGCATTGACTTTGACTTGTTTTTCTTTGAGTTTTACAGCCACTTTAGGCAAAAATTCAGCTGCAATTGATTTGTCTACTAACAACCCCTCAGTCGCATTGCACACCCCAGTTCTATGGGTTTTACCATTGACTAACAAGTCCATAGCAACCTTCAGATCCGCTTCTTTGTCTATATACAGATGACATACGCCTTTGAAATGCTGAATAACAGGGATTTTACTGTTGTCAGTCACAAAATTAATCAAACCTTCGCCACCTCTTGGAATGATGACATCAATGCTATCGCGCTGTTGCATCAACTCAAACATCAAATCACGACTAGGATCAGGCACAACTGTAATCAACTCTTTAGGCAAATCAAATTTTTCCAATACGTCTTGTAAAACTTTTGCGATAGCTAAACTAGAGATCAATGCCTCTTTGCCACCACGCAAAATAACTGCATTGCCTGATTTGAAACACAAGGCACCTGCATCTGCGGTGACATTAGGCCTGGCTTCAAAAATCATGCACACAACACCAAGAGGCACGCGCATCTTGCGAATTTGTAGGCCATTAGGGCGTTCGCTAACCACTCGTTCAGCGCCAACTGGGTCGGCCAAGCCGGCAATCACTTCAATTCCTGATGCCATAGCTTCAATTCGTTCGTCATTTAAGGTGAGCCTGTCAATCATTGAACTGCTCAAACCATTTTGTGTTGCTTGGGTCAAATCTTGTTCGTTAGCTGTCAGGATATATTGCTTTTCCTCACGCAACGCCAGCGCCATAGCAAGCAACACTTGGTTTTTAATTGACTCTTCCAAAACGGCTAATATCTTAGATGCTTTTACCGCGCCTAATGTTAACGTTCTAATAATACTCATAGAGTGTCCGACTCCAACAAGGCGACATTTTTATCTGAAATAATCGGTCCTGTTTGCTCTTGGAAATCACTCGCAAAGTTCTTATCTTCTTGATTTGTAATGAAACTTAACAAACAACTACTGTAATTCGACTTGGCTTTTGCCAACTTAGTACCATCATGTTTACGTACCAATATCGTATCACCTACAGCAAACTCACCTTTAATCTCAATCAAATCATCACTAGTAAGCTCTTCACTGTGGGCGTCTAGTTTTACGGTAAAGTTATCTTCGACTATGACTTCACCTTGAGCGGTAGATGTATGTGTCATCCAGTGCAAATGCTCTTTCATAGGAGATGGGTCTGAAGAAAAATGGGTGCCTGGATTTTCGCCATTCAACAACATTTCAAATGTCTGCTCAGTAAAACCATTTACTATGTAGGTATCAATACCGTGTAAAGTCGCTTTTTGAGCCGCTTCTACTTTAGTAATCATGCCACCTGTGCCAACTGCACTGGTCGCTCCATCTGCCATAGCGAAGATATCTGCATTTATCTCTGGGATATTCGGAATAAGCACAGCATCATCGTGTTTATGAGGGTTTTTGTTATACAAACCGTTAATGTCAGAACAAATAATTAGGGCATCAGCATCCGCTGCTGCGGCGACTATCGCAGATAAATTATCATTATCCCCTACTTTCAATTTGTCGGTCACTATGGTGTCATTTTCATTAATAATCGGCAGCACACCATGCTCCAACAAAGTAAAGATTGTCTCTCTAACACTCACATAACGTTCTCTATCGCGGAGATCGCAACGAGTCAGTAACATCTGTGCAGTGGGGAAATTAAATAACTTTTCCCATGTTCCCATCATCTCAGCTTGACCTGCAGCTGCCATGGCTTTTTTTATAGGAATAGTTTGTTGTAATTCATCTGGAAATAAATGAGAACCTGCAGCTACCGAACCGGATGACACTAACACCACCTCGATACCTTGAGTACGGCAACTCATAATAAATTGCGCGATACTTTTTAAGTATTGGCTACTACAGCCCTTTCCATGGGGTGCGATCAATGCACTTCCAACTTTTATAACAATACGTTTCCAATTAAATCTATTCATGTAATTAACTACTTACCTTGCGCCGTTCAGCGCTTATTTATTGATATAGGCATAAGTGCCTGTTTTGATGTAGGCATAAGTGCCTGTTTACTGATTCTTTATTTGAAGAGCCTCTAATGTTAGAGCTTATTCTCTTGGGGAGGTCATGACGGGTTTGAAAGCTGCATTTTTGTCCTCTTAAATATTTAACTTAAAATTACCTAGCAAACTAATGGTTCGTATACTAACTAAATTATGATTAAAAATCCACATAATAATAGATATAACATAGATTTAGCTGGTAACAATTAGATAGCACTGAACTTTGTCAGCCATAAATAAAGTGGCCGATCTTGAATATAAAAATTGAACTCTAGGTTAATTACCAATACATTAAGCGACATTTATCTGGCGATGAAAAACACGCTTATCAGCCAGTTTTAAAAGAGGTGTAGAGGTAGGTGTTATGCAAAAATATGAAGAGTTATTAGTATCATTAAGAAAGGTCACCCGAGCCATAGGCCTTTACTCGAAAAAATTGTCTAAAGAGAGTGGGCTTACCAGTCCACAGCTTATTGTGTTAAAAGAAATAGACCAACATAAGGGTTGTATGGTTAAGGATATAGCCCAAAGTATTAATCTTAGCTCGGCCACAGTTACCAGTATTTTAGACCGGCTTGAGGCACGTAGCTATGTTATTCGAGAACGCTCATTAACGGATAAACGTAGAGTGGGATTACACCTTACAGAACTAGGAAAAACAGTCGTCAAAGATGCGCCTCGACCACTACAAGCTCATTTTATTGATCGTTTTGAAAAGCTAGAAGAATGGGAGCAAACTCAGTTAGTTTCAACCATGCAACGTATTGCATCCATGATGGACGCAGAAAATTTAGATGCCGCACCATTGTTAGAAGTGGGTGCGCTACAGGACATGACAACGCCAGAATAACCATGGTATCAGTCTGTTTATAAGGCCATCTATTTATGCAAAAAAAGTCAGATACAGCTTCTATCCCCAAGAGCCGATTAAGTCGTTTTAGTAAACTCAGTTCTTTAGCAGGGCGAGTGGCTGGAAATATGCTAGCTGGAGGGGCCAGCGAGTTAATCCAAGGAAATCGCCCTAAAATCAAAGATTTATTATTAACCCCCTCAAATGTGATGCGAGTGGCCGATCAACTTGCGCAAATGCGTGGAGCGGCGATGAAAGTGGGTCAAATGATATCTATGGATGCAGGCGACATGTTGCCTGCCGAGCTCGCAGATTTGCTCGCTAGACTGCGCTCAGACGCTAAGTCAATGCCAGAAAAAGAGCTTATTGGCTTGTTAGAAGCGCAATGGGGTGAAGGCTGGCAAAAAAAATTCATCCAATTTCCACTACAACCAATCGCTGCTGCTTCCATAGGCCAAGTGCATAAAGTCATTACTCAAGACTTAAAACGTTTAGCCGTTAAAATTCAATATCCAGGCATCAAACAGAGTATCAACAGCGATGTGGATAATGTTGCCACTTTAATAAAAATGACGGGGTTATTACCTAAAGGTTTGGATATTAAACCGCTATTGGCCGAAGCTAAAAAACAGCTTCACGATGAAGCCGATTATGAGCTAGAAGGACGCTACTTAGATAAATATGCAGCGGTAATCGAAAATGACGATGCCTTTATTATGCCGGTTTTAGATAAAGAATTTAGTTCAGACACTATTCTTGCCATGAGTTTTGTTGATGGTTTACCAATAGAGCAGTTGATCGATGCTCCACAAGAAACCCGTGATCAGGTTATGAGCCAACTGATGCGGCTATTTTTTAAAGAGTTATTCGATTTCCAACTAGTGCAAACCGATCCTAATTTTGCCAATTATCAATATGATCAAGAAACTCAAAAAATTGTGCTCTTAGATTTTGGTGCGACCCGCACTTACACCTCTCAGATGGCCGAAGGTTATCGGCAGCTTATGCAAGGCGCCAGTCAGCATAATAAAGAAATGGTTCGTCAGGCGATCTTAGATATAGGTTTAATCAGGCTAGATTTACCCGAAAATGTTCAGCAAAATATTACTAATTTGGCCTACATGGCTTGCGAACCTCTATACGCAGCATCACCTTACGACTTTGCTGGGTCTGATTTATCTTCTAGGTTACAACAGCAAGGCATGCAACTCGGGTTAGAAAAACAATACGCACACACTCCCTCGGCTAATGCGATATTTTTGCATCGCAAATTAGGCGGGTTATTTTTGTTAGCAATAAAATTAAAAGCTAAGGTGGATATGCAAAGTCTATTTGCGCCTTATAATGAAGCCTAACTTGCAGTACCAAAGGACACTTAGATGTTAATTCAACTCACTCCAATTCAAGCTCGGCTTATCGGTGTATTACTCGAAAAAGAAGTGACTACACCTGATCAATATCCTCTATCACTCAATGGTTTAACCCTAGGATGCAACCAAAAAAGTAACCGTGAACCTGTAATGGATCTGAGTGAATCTGAGGTGCAGAACGTGTTAGATGAACTTAGAGATAAAAAACTTATCCTTGAACATACCGGCACGGGTAGCCGAGTTGTGAAGTATAAACATCGTTTCTGTAATACTGAATTCAGTGATTTAAAATTTAGCCGCCAACAATTGGCTATTATCTGCGTGATGTTGCTGCGCGGTCCACAAACCCCTGGCGAACTTAGAACACGTACCAACCGCTTGGCCGACTTTGAGAATGTTGACGAAATAGAAGCAACACTGAATAAGTTACAGGATTTAAACGATGAACAATTAGTGGTAAAACTCGACCGTGAACCCGGCAAGCGAGATTCTCGTTACGCTCACTTATTTAGTGGAGAACAAGGATTACTAGTCGCCTCGCAAATACCCACAAGCGGCAACGACATTGATCAAGAAACAAGTTCAACTACCCCACTTGCCTTAGAGCGAATTTTAACATTGGAACAACAAGTAGCTGAATTGACTGGGCAACTAGCTGAATTAAAGGAGTTGGTTGATATATTGAGTGAATAAGCAATGCCACTTGTTAGACTCTGAGTTTTTCAGATTAAAAAACACCTGAGCATTACCACAACTCAGGTGTTTACTGATCCATACATACAACACTTCATGAAAATGGGATTAATCAGCCGGCCTCAATGATCCTCAGCCAGTTTTTCCACACACCTAGTTCAGAAAGTGCAATTTTGATACATACCAGCAGTGGCACTGATAATAAAATACCCGAGAGTCCCCACAACCAACCACAGATCAATAACCAAAGCATAACAATGAGTGGATTAATGACCATATTACGGCCTAATACTGTTGGAGTTATAACTTGCGATTCAAGCATGTTTAGCGCTAAATAGGCTCCTAAAGGCACCAATACGGCTACGTTAACACCATATTGCACCATGCCGGCTAAGGTTAATATCAACACACCTATTACAGATCCTACATAGGGAATAAAATTTAGAATTCCCACCATAACCCCCCACAACAAAGCGTCCTCTAATCCAATAAAATATAATACCAGTGCAGTTGATAACCCAAGTCCTAAGTTAATAACACTAACAGTGGTAATGTATCGAGACAGCTGTGCTTGGGTCATACTCACTAAGCGGATAGCTTTTAAGCGCTTATCTTCTGAGGGTAACTCCTTAACAAAGGCATTAAAAAGACTCGGCCCAAAGATAAGTAAAAACAGTATTAAAATAGCGCTGACTAAAATTTGAGCCAAAAAAATTGGTGCCGCTCCTAGTGCTTCAAGCACTAATTCCATGCCGCCTTGTTTGATGTGCTCGTTTACAACATCGCTGGTGCTTTCTTTAGGTTTAATTTGAGGTTTATCTTCATCACTACTAAACCAATCAAAAAACCCAACTTTTTTAGGCGGTTTCGCTTTTACTAATTCCTCATTTTGTTGTTTTTCAAAAGCATCACTGATTGACTCTACTTGTTGAGTGAGGTGAACAGATACTTTGGGAATTAGTTTTGCCCATTTCTGAGCCGGTTCAATCAGTTGCAGGCCAATTAAAGTGAAGGGTGCAGCGAGCATAGCTAATAATACAATGGATGAGATAGATCGCGGCACATGGACTCGTTTTAACAAGGTCACTAATGGACTTAAGAGCAGTGCAACAAGTATCGTTAATACCATAGGAATAATGAGCGATTGCGCAAAATACAAAGTATAGATAACAGCTAAGAGTAATATCCATTTGATGCTCGGAATATCAGCTAATTTTGAATTTTGCTGTGCCTGATTCGAGTCTTGATGGTTATCTTCGTGGGACTTTTCCATGCCTATCCTAAACCTAAAATAAGTTAAAAGATGGAGCTCAGTTCATCAAACTAAGCCCCTAGAGTGATATCTTAATTCATAGGTTCAGGTTTAAAAAGCAATCTTGTTATGCTTTCCCATATCGCCTGATGACAAAGTTGCACCACTGGATAATTTGAGCATTCCCACTACGCTTGGATCAACAGACCATATTTCAGCCGTATCGAGTTCAAAACGCATCATTTTCAACTTAGGATCTTCTCTGCCGCCCTCGTACCAAGCTTCAACTGGGTTAGACCAATAACGAGAAATAACCTCTTGGTCTGTTTCTTCCACTAAATGGCCTGCTATACAAGCAAACAGCTGATGATCTTTGCTAGCAAATTGCGCCATGGCTTTTCCACCATCAGCAATTCTGTTGTCTTTGGAGGTGTAAAACCAGAAATATCCATTTGCTTCTGGTTCCAACTGAGCGCGCATTGGTTCACTGTGCTCAGGCTTATTATTTAAGCTAATCATAAGGTATGGACTTTTGGCTAGGGCTTGCCACATATTTCTCACTAATTCGTTTGACATAATTGACTCCTATTTTAAATGCATATGTATTTAGTCTTACTATTACAGTGTAATCTGCAGTATATGCGCCAGCTTTAATGTAAACATAAGCAATTGAATTTTATAACTTTAAGTTTATACCTCACAGTTACCATTCTGAAAAATTGTAATAATTTCATTATTGTTTGTAGAAGAGTCACACTGGAGTTAACTGATTAGTTTAATACGAATATTTTGATAAACTTAGCTCATATTAAAATACGCTTTATTAGATAAGCTTAGAGAACTGGAATAGAATTAATATTGATTCGTTCATGTATCACACATTGTCTTTTTACTATTAGAGGTGCTTTATGGCAAATCTAGTTGTTATTCCTTATTAATTAATGGCAACTACAAATAACAATAAAACAGCCCTAACAGGTTCAAGTTGCTTTAGCCGAGCTGTTTTAACAGTAATAATTGGCATTGAATAACTTGCCATAAAACGTTGCTACTAGATAGCAGTTGAACCGCCATCGACTGGTAAGGTAGCTCCTGTGGTGAAGCCTGCCGCGTCAGAACTCAAATACAATACTGCACTAACAACCTCTTCTACTGTACCTACTCGGCCAACGGGATGCATAGAGCCAATCATATGAGCCTTTTTCTCATCACCTGCGATCGCACGTCGATACATATTAGTATCTATTACAGCTGGGCAAATAGCATTAACTCTGATGCCCTTTTTGGCATATTCAACAGCTGCTGACTTAGTCAAGCCAACTACCGCATGTTTGCTCGCAGCATAGATACTCATCTTTGGGGCAGCGCCTAAACCCGCAACTGAGGCAGTATTCACAATCGCCCCACCACCAGTTTTAAGCATACTTTGGATTTCATGTTGCATACACAGCCACACTCCTTTGACATTGACATCCATGATTTTGTCAAAAACATCCTCACTGCCATCAGCCAACTTGCCTGACTCGATATCAATACCGGCATTATTAAACGCAATATCTAAGCGACCAAAAGAGTCTTGAATAAAGCTAAAAAGTGCAGTTACTGATCCATTGTTACTCACATCACAGTCTTGGAAAACAGCATTATGACCTTGTGTACACAGATCTTGTGCTACTTGTTCGCCACGTTCATCTATGTCCGTCAACACTACCTTGGCACCATGTGCTGCAAAAGCCCGTGCAGCGGCTTCACCGATCCCAGCGGCAGCTCCTGTTATTAATACAACCTTGTCTAAAAACGCATTTTGAATAACCATATATTTGATCTCGAGTTCATACCAACTCCAAGATTACCAATCCATACGCCAAACAAAAAATAGCCTTTCGACATATTGTCCTATCAGTAGAATGAATGGGATGGGTAAATACGTTATAAAGAAGCTAACATATTATTGTTAGGCAGATATTCATCAGGATGAGTATCAAGCTGGTTTTTTATTGCTACACTGTTAATCACCAAGACGGAGCATATTGCTAAGTCGGACTATGGGCACAACTATGATTACATTTACACTTAACGGTAACAAGATGAGTACGGATGCACCTACAGACACACCATTATTATGGGTTATCCGCGACGAATTTGGACTTAAAGGCACCAAGTTTGGGTGCGGAATTGCCATGTGCGGTGCCTGTACTGTACATTTTAATGGTAGTCCGGTTAGATCGTGTTCTCTGCCAATTAGCGCCCTTGATGGAAGTGAAATAAGAACGATTGAAGGGCTTGAAAACAAACATCCTTTACAAAAGGCTTGGGTTGAACATCAGGTGCCTCAATGTGGTTACTGCCAATCAGGTCAAATCATGCAAGCCTCTGCATTGTTGGCCACTAATGCCAATCCTTCAGATACGGAAATTGTGGAGTACATGAACGGCAACCTCTGTCGCTGTATGTCTTACAAACGTATCAAAGAAGCTATTAAACAAGTGTCTTCAGCAAGTGCCAGTGTCGTAGAAATTTATGATCCTAAAAGAGAAAGTATTCTAGAAAGCAATAATGAACAGGAGGTAGTATAAGATGACTCGCCTCAATAAAACCGAAAAAATTGAACAAAGCCGTCGTAATTTTTTAATAGGTACAGTAGGCACAGGCTTAGTTATGGCCTTTGCGCCTGTGATGACTGCATACTCCTCAGAATCAGCTGCTACCGCACTCAATAAAAAACACTTTAATCCAACAGTTTGGTTTGAAATTGATCAAACAGGTTCGATTTTAGTCAACATTTCGCGAGCTGAAATGGGACAACACGTAGGTACTGCCATCGCCCGTATTGTTGCCGATGAATTAGGTGCTGATTGGGATAAAGTTTCGATCAAACATGTGGATACCGATCCCAAATGGGGATATATGGTCACTGGCGGTTCATGGTCTGTTTGGCAATCTTACTTACCCATGTCCCAAGCAGGTGCAGCGGGGCGCACCGTTTTAATTGAAGCCGCAGCAAAATTACTTAAAGTTCAAACAAGTGACTGTAAAGCACAAAATAGTCATGTGATTTGTGGTGACAAGTCGATTAGCTTCGCCGATATAATTAGTCAGGGCAATATAGATAGAACCTTTAGTGCAGAAGAACTAGCCCTGTTCACACCTAAAGATCCTCAAACCAGACGACTTGTGTCGAAACCCAGTAACGCTTTGGATATACCTGCAAAAACGACTGGCACAGCAAAATATGGCATTGATGTAGAAATCGAAGGCATGGTGTACGCCCGTCCTTTAGTACCCCCAACACGTTATGGTTCAAAGGTACTTAAAGTGAATGATAGCAAAGCAACTAAGGTTAAAGGTTACTTAGGCTATGAAATTTTACAGGATCCCAGCAATATCCTACAAGGTTGGGTGTCAGTATTGGCCGATACCTACTACGGCGCAATTCGCGCAGCCGATGCCATAAAAGTGGAATATCAGGCGGGTGAGACAACCCATGTTAGTGAACAAGATTTAATCAAAGAAGGTGAAAAACTAGTTGCTGACAAAACCTCAGGAGGACGTTTTGTCGACCACGGAGATATAGATAAAGCAGCTGCTGAAGCCAAAAAATCTATCGATTCCACTTACAGAACATCTTCTGTTTTGCACTTTGCTTTAGAACCCGTCAATGCCGCTGTCGAGTTTAAAGACGGTATTTGCCATGTGCATACAGGTAACCAATGGCAATCGTTATTTTTGCCTGTTGTGGCTAAATCAGTCGGACTCACTGACGACAAAGTCATTATTCATCAATATTACCTTGGTGGTGGTTTTGGTAGGCGCTTAGCTGGAGACTACATGATCCCTGCGGCACTGACTGCTAAAGCTATAGGTAAACCGGTTAAGCTGGTATTTACCCGCGAAGATGACTCGCGTTTCGACTGTATTCGCTCTCCTTCAGTACAACATTTTGCAGCCTATTGGGATGGCGACAATGCGTTACAAGGTATTGATCATGCCGCCGCCGCGGGTTGGCCGACTTTGACTATGGCGCCCGGATTTATGCCAGACAGCGTTGATAAAAAAACCAAAGTCGATACTTTTTCGATTAGTGGGGCCGACCATTGGTACAGCCTCAACAACCATAGAGTTCGAGCCATCAACAATACACTTGCACAAAAAACCTTTGTACCAGGTTGGCTACGTGCTGTAGGTCCAGGTTGGATTGCATGGGGTGTAGAGTCTTTTATGGATGAAGTCGCTCATGCTCAAAATACAGATCCTGTTGATTTTCGTTTGAAATTGTTAGACGCAAAAGGTAAAAACTCTAGTAAAGCACCCGAGGCTGTAGGTGGTGCAAAACGTCTTGCTCATGTGCTCAAGGAAATAAAAGTGAAATCTGGTTGGGGTAAAACCTTACCTAAAAATGAGGGTTTAGGCATAGCAATAGCCGCTGGACAAGAACGTAATATGCCCACATGGAGTGCCTGTGTAGCCCATGTAAGAGTGGCTCCTGAAACGGGCGAAGTGAAAGTGTTAAAGCTTACCAGTGTTATGGACTGTGGCACTGTTGTTCACCCCGATGGCGCATTAGCCCAAACAGAAGGTGCCATGCTTTGGGGACTTAGCCTTGCATTACACGAAGGAACAGCAATTAAAGACGGTCAAGTTGCTGATACCAATTTAAACAGCTATACGCCACTACGCATGGCAGATGTACCTGAATTGGATATCAGTTTTGTAGAAAATACCGAAATACCTACCGGATTAGGTGAGCCAGGTCTAATTGCAGTTGCACCTGCTATCGGTAACGCAATATTTAATGCTGTTGGCGCCAGAGTACGCGACTTACCTATCACTCCTAAGGCTGTAAAAGCTTTAATATAGAGTAAAGCAGCTCCACTAAGAACTGTATTTCAAAGCGCCATTTCTTTTATAAGTTATGGCGCTTTTTTTATGGATAGTCGTATGAGTCATATATGTTTATATAAAACGAATCAAAACTCTCAATCTTGCTATGATCTCTGTTTCAAAAATATCAGGAGCTAACTGTAAAAATGACAAGCATTCAACGCCAAGAAACCAAACAACGCATGAGTCGAATTGTGATCCACCAAGGTACTATTTACCTGTGTGGCCAAGTTTGTGCAGATGCCACTCAAGACATAGAACACCAAACCCAAACCATGCTCGACAAGGTTGAACAACTGTTATTGGACGCAGGCAGTGATAAAGAACATATGCTCTCAGCCACTCTGTATATTAAAGACATGCAAGACTTTGCGGCTATGAATGCGGTGTGGGATAACTGGGTACCAGAAGGTCATGCTCCAGCTAGAGCTTGCGTTCAAGCATCCATGGCTAGAGCTGAATTATTAGTTGAAATTTCAGTTGTAGCAGCACAGAAGTAAAATTAATTTGAGAAAAACACCAGTAAATTTTTAGCACTTTGCATATGAAACGTTGAGGATATTTGCTCACGGATTTATCCTCATCGCATTCATGTTCAACTTCTTTCAACTCAGCGCACTTCGAGTTAGCTCTCTGTTATATTAGTCTTTAGACAAACCAAGAGTTTCTCGCACATCCTGATCTAACAAAGGCAGTGGCATGCCGCCTTTCGTTAACACTGCATCATGGAACGCTCGAATATCAAAAGCATCACCTAGCTGAGCCTTTGCTTCGCTGCGTAACGCTAATATCTTTTGCATGCCAATCATGTAGCCCAAAGCTTGACCGGGCATAGCCACATAGCGCTCTATTTCCGAAACCACTTCTGAGCCATTACCGGATGCATCCGATCCCTTAGTGGCCGCCATATATTCTATCGCTTGCTCACGACTCCAGCCTTTAGCGTGCATGCCAGTATCCACTACCAGACGAACAGCTCGATGCAACTCATCAAATAATCGACCAATGTCTTCTAGCGGTTTGTCTTTATACATACCCATTTCCCACGCTAGACGCTCAGCATACAGGCCCCACCCTTCGGCAAATGCATTGGTGTTGGTATTAACGCGATGTAGCAGAGGAAACCCTTTGAGTTCCAAACCAAGTGCCACTTGGAAATGGTGTCCGGGTACGGCTTCATGATAAGTAATAGTGGGCAAACCATAGGTAGGTATTAGACTAGTTGAGCGTAAGTTAAGGTAGTAAATCCCCGGCCGAGTGCCGTCTTCTGATGGGCCATTGTAATAACCAGCTGCACTGGTTTCTTCTCGAAATGAAGGAACACGTCGCACCTCTACGCTAGCTTTGGGTAGTGTTGCAAAATATTCTGGTGCCACTTTGTCGAAGGCTGCAATCATATCGCGCACTTCCTGCAGCGTTTGTTGTTTATAGGCTTCTGTATCGGGATAAACTAAGGTTGGATCTTTAGACATAGCGTTTAAACGTTCTGGCACAGTGCCATTGGTTCGACCAGCGCTAAGCATTAGTAAGTCCATCTCTGCATGGATCCGCGCCACGTTGTCCAAACCGATTTTATGAATAACATCTGCGGTCATCTGGGTATCGGTATTTAGTTGTATCATGGCTTTATATAACGCTTCGCCATTAGGTAAACTTGATAATGACGCAGTATGCGGCGCATCCGCCAACAGTGATCCCAAAGTATCCGCAAGGGCGGCATAACCTTGATAAGTATGTGAGCTTAATGCTTCTAGCGCTTGCGCTTGAAGTTCTTCAGAACCCTCAATTGCATTTTTTTCAACCCGTGTTTTGAATGAGGTAAAAATGGGGTTTGCCTGAGGCTCAACAGCAATCAAGCTACGCAACATAGCTGCGGTTTTTTTAATAATAAAATCTGGCGGCACCACCCCTTTTTTGGCATCGGCTAACACTCCTTCTTTCAAGCCAGCCAGCATATCCGATGAGGCGATAAGACGCTTGATGAAGGCTTCAGCCTCATCACGATTGGTTACTGGGTGATCATTTTCCAGCATACTAGTGAATTCAACATGAGGACCATTCATTTGCGCTACAGCATAGGGCTCAAATACAGGTCCATATTGGGTAAGATAAGGGGTTCCATAATCGACAAGTTGGTCAATCTCCAAGATTTGGCGATAACGGAAAAGCTGCACTTCGACCATTTGTTTCTGCTGCTGTGTTAGCGAGCTAGGTATAAGCGCTTCTAGTTGTTTAACGAAAGATTTGACCAGTGCCAATGTCTGTTCACGACCGGCCAGGCCTGTAAGCCCGAGCCTATCGATGTAGCGTCCACCAGCTATATCTTCAGAAACACCTAACGCACTAGCACTTTGCGGTGATGCCTTTAGCCAACTTCTTGTAATGTTATTCATTACCTCTTCAAATTTACCCTGCACAAGCGGTTGCTCTTGTGCCTTTGCTTGCTGAGTATTGGATTGTGTTGGCACTCCTTTGTCAGCTGATCCGCAGGCGTTTAGTACCAAGATAAGAGATGTTACAAAAACAGTTTTTTTCATGATAATTCCTTCTATTTTAGGTTCAGTAGCTGTGCCGTTATACACAGTCCTTCAGAAAAAACCTTAACCGGTGTAGCCATAATGTTTAAAAATCCACCAACATACTCTACGGCATATCTTGAAAATTTACTTAATATTTAGGTCGAATCGATATCTTCCAAACTTAAAATATTAATTTATCCTTAAATTTCATAACGTTAAGAACAATTAGAATATTACTCAGCTGTTTTTGTATAAATATTAAACGAAATACTTGTCAACTGTGCATAGCTGTATATACTGTGCATATCAGATATACACAGCAACGATATTTAATGACGATTAAATTGTTTCTTTCACAAACAGATAGCAGACCTATGTATCAGCAGATCATGGGGCAGATTAAACAAAAGGTAATGGTCGGTGACTGGCAAACAGGATTTCATTTACCGTCTATTAGGGAAATGGCCTCTGTGACCGGTGTAAGTGTTATTACGGTTAAACGGGCATATTCAGAATTGGAACTTGAGGGCGTAATTGTGACCCAGCAAGGGCGGGGATCTTTTATCGCCGAGTCTGAAACAGTTCGTGCAGATTTACAGTTATCTGAACTGGATGAAAAGTTAAAACAGGTGGTATTCAGCGCACGCCAACTAGGGTTAAGCGACGATGAAACCAAAGAACGAATGAATCAAGTGTTATTAAATACCACTGGAAATGAACAATGAATGAGTTAGCGATCCAACTACAAAATGTGAATAAACATTTTAACTATTTTGACCTTAACAATGTCAATCTCACTTTGCCCAAAGGGCAGATAATGGGATTTGTTGGTGCCAACGGTGCTGGTAAATCAACCACTATCAGGATCATCATGGGTTTAATGCAAGCTGATAACGGCACAGCAACGGTTTTAGGGCAAGAAATGCCTAAATTCCAGACTCAGATTAAACATCACGTAGGTTATAGCTCAGAAGAGATGAAGTTATATGGCGGTAAAAATCTTGGCTGGCATATGGCGTTTATCAAATCGATATACCCTGGTTGGGACGATAACTACGCTAAAGAACTGTTACAGCGATTTGATCTTAACCTTGAGCAAAAAATTAAACAGTTTTCTAAAGGTCAGCATATCAAAGCACAGTTATTATTGGTGTTAGCACGTAAACCAAAACTCTTGGTGTTGGATGAGCCAACAACTGGTCTGGATCCTGTAGCACGCCAAGAAGTGAATAATGAATTAGCCCTTATTTTAAAAGATGAGGAACGCACCGTATTGTTTTCTTCTCACAATACTGCGGATGTTGAGAAAATATCGGATCAAATTACCTTTATCGATCGCGGAGCAATAATCGATACCAATGACAAAGAAACCTTCTTAGAAAACTGGCGACGAATACAGGTCGAATTACCTTCTGATAAGCCCATGGTGCCTATGGGTAATATTGTACAAATTGAGCAAGATGGACGCTTGGCCTCGGTGATCAGCAACCATTTCTGCCACTCAATTTTAGAGGCATATCAGCAACAAAATATTAAAGTATTAGCAGTAGAAAATATGACTTTAGAAGAAATTTTCTTAGCCAACGTTAATCACCGCAGACAAGCTCAGAATATAGGAGCCAAATAATGAATACCTTTATGATCACAAAACTCATCACCAAAGATTGGCATTTATATAAAGATTATATGTTGGGGTATGCGCTACTAGGTATTATTTCAGCAGGCCTAATGGTAGTGCCTTCTTATACTGTTTATTACTTAGGCTTCATAGGATTAATCACAGTATTGATTGGATCCAGCGCCCATTTAGCCATCAATATAGTGGTGACAGAAAAGAAAGAGTCACAATTATCTTTCATCACGGCACTGCCGATTAAACCTTTGGATTACGCCTTATCTAAAATAATTGGCGGTCTAGCTATTTATATGGTGAGTTGGGGGATCATTGTTATCACCACTGTGCTGATCATATATTTCAGCCATTTACCAAATGGTATGCTGCCTATGTTGATAATCTGTGCAGTAGAAATATTGGTCGCGACTACACTATTGCTTTGTGCCGGCGTGTTAAGCGGTTCTATGGCGGTCACTATGGTGACAATGATTGTACTTAACTTGTTTTTTAACATGTTTATATTTGCGATTGCCGGCATTCAATCTATTGGCAGCAATATTGAATCCGAAACAGCCGTATTTAATTCAAGCGTTTATACCTTGATTGTTGCTGAAATTTTGATTATCGCAATAGTCATAGGTACCACCATTTTCATCAAATCCCGAAAGGCCTGCTTTCTTTAGATAGGCCTTAACTTAGGCTGATTTAAGCCAACTAAAACCTAGTTCAATTTTACTTAACTTTACTATAAAAGGTGCTCATTATGGGTAGTCATAGTCGTGTCCACTATATGGATAATTTACGGGCGTTTGCCATGTTACTTGGTATATTTTTCCACGCAGCATTAGCTTACAGTCCTTCACTTAAAGAGGTTTGGTTTACAGCAAGCCCCCAGAATTCAGTGATAGTCGATTTTATCGCTTTTTTCAGTCACACATTCCGTATGCCTTTATTCTTTTTGATAGCCGGTTTTTTTACGGCCTTGTTGATCCAAAAAAGAGGGTTAGCTGCGATGATAAAAAATCGCTTAATTCGGATCACTTTACCTTTGGTAATATTTCTACCTTTGGTGATCCTCTCTTTTGTAATACTGATTGGTTGGGCAACAGAAAGTGTTCAAGCAAAATCCCCCATCTTAGGTTTTATTGCAATGATGGCACAATACCCTGATGCCCCTGCCCCACCAGTCACCACTACGCATTTGTGGTTTCTATACCAGTTAACATTTTTTTATTTTGTGACTGTGGTCGTGGTGAAATTCCTTAAATTTGATTGGATGTCGCGGCTCATCAAAATGCCAAAACTGTTCTTGTTGTTAGGCCCTCTTTTATTGGTACCCGCTCTAATGACACAACACGCACCTATCCCTGCTCCGGAACAATTTATGCCGCAGTTATGGTCCTTTGGTTTCTTCGGTTTATTCTTTTTGTTTGGTTTTGGATTATTTAGTCATCAAGAGTTTTTAGACAAACTTCGACCCTATGTGTGGGTAATGTTAGGAGTTAGTGTAGTCGCCTACATCCTGTTTTTTGAATTGTTTCCAAGGCATAACAGCATGCAAGAAATCATGACTGTTATGGCGACTTCGCCATCTATTGATTTAAAACAAACAGGACTTGCAACCTTGCAGGCTTACATCAGTGCCTTTATGAGTCTGTTTTTGTTAATAGTTGGACGTAGTCTGTTTAATAAACAAAACAGCACCATGAAATTAATTGCAGACTCTTCTTACTGGATTTACATTATTCATTTACCAGTATTGTTGTTGTTGCAATTTTACTTGCTCGATAAAGAATGGCCATTGCTAGTTGAATTTTTACTTAGCTCTTTCGGGACACTTCTGATTGGTTTAGTAAGCTATCTAATCTTAGTACAACGGACGCCCATAGGTTGGCTGTTAAATGGCAAGAAGAAACCAAGTAACCTATAAAGTTCTTTGCCCCAAACTAAAGATTCGTTTGGGGAAATTTACAAGCATTAGTTAACCCAATTTTTGCAGACACTGCATTATCCAGCTTTTTAATTGTGACTCACTTAAGCCACCAGACACTCTATCGATTTCTTTACCATGTAGAAAAAAGATCAGCGTAGGAATACTACGAATAGAGGCATCTGCCGAAACTTGTTGCGCTTGTTCAGTATTCACTTTAGCAAATAACAATTCTTCAGACTGTTTAGCAATATTCGTAAACACTGGAGCCATTGCTTTACAGGGTCCACACCAGCTTGCCCAAAAATCCACAATCACAGGCAAATCATTTTTTTCGATGTAACGATAGAATGAAGCATCAGTCAACTCAACAGGGCTCGAAGAGTAAGCCGCTTGCTGGCACTTACCACATTTGGCCTGAGTATGACTTTTGTCTTCTGGTATACGGTTTATTGCAAGGCAATGGGAACAAACAATGTGCATTTATTTTCCTCTAATGGGTTTAATTCAATTTAATTGAATACTAATTTATTGTTAATTCTACTCAGTTTCTTTTTAATATCTAACTGCATACTCTCTAATCCACAAACGGATTGCAAAAAAGTATCAACTGTCTTTTTCTGCTGCTCATCAAATTGGTGGTAACAATCCAATATTCGTTGCACTTTCCATTGATGAAAAGTGCCAATGGCACGCTGTTCAGATATTTCACCAATAGTATACTGGTGTTCTCCTATGCTTCTAGGGATCTCGACCTCTTGCGGATTGGACTCAGCCCACTTATCTAACTCTTTCACTGTATTAATTAGCACTGGCCACTGCTCTTTAAAGATACGAGACAACAGCTCAAGTAAAGTTTCGGGGATAATATCATCAGCCAAATATTCTCCTTCAACGTCTTGAGGTTGATTCATTCTTTCAACCCATTTGGCCACGTTAGGCGCTATTTTTTTCATTAACGCCCCAGGCTCGGGATCTCGGTATAAATGTGCATACAAAGGACCCATTAAACCAAAATCACCTAAACAAGGTTTATTGCCCAATAGATAATCATGCTCAGAAAAATGTTTATCCAATAGAGGCAACACATGATTTTCATACCAGTCTTCTATGGCAGGAATACTCTTATCAGTAATGCCTAACATAGGCACAAATCCCTTAAACTTAGCACCAATTTTTTTGCCGATAAAAGCGCGAATAAAGCCAGGCATATTTGGTGCTATAACTTTCCCAAACTCTTCATAAATAAAGGGGAAGTTGGCTTTATTCCAACGGTAATGCATAGCGGGTATCACTAACCATTCATCACCCCAGGTTTCAAAAAGGTAAGAGACTAACTTCTGTTTAGGGGTTGTGGGAATAACCGAACGTTCAGAATGACGTTGCTCAAGGGTATCGATAATTTGTGCGGTATCTTGTAAATATTCATCTTCAGGTGTTTTGACAACAGGTACAAAACGGACGCCAGTTTTGGGAACAATGACACTTTTATAAACCTTTATCGAAGAAAACACTTCTGTGTAAGGCAATGCCTTGAAAGTCAAATAAGCTCTAGCCTTACCCGTATATAAGGACATTGGCGAGCCATAAAGTGTGTATTGTTCTGACATGTTTTATCCTTTAGATGATTGAGTCTAGTACATGGTTTTAAGGTATAGGTATATAAACCGACTCTAGAATAAAACGCTTTCAACAATTCGCCATTTCTTTGGTTGATGATTAACTATAGAATTTTATAGCCATCGGCAGACATATACAGGTTTTAGCTTTACACCCCTTCATCTCGCTGTTATTTTTATCAGTAATAAATATATGGAATGCCTAAGGAGATTTTTGATGATTGTTGTTACTGCCCTACTAGAAGTGTGCGACGGGTAGCTATTTAACAGAATAGTCTTATATTCTGATTTTTACCCGTTGTCTGAGGGACTCCCCTTTTACCTATAAAGACAACAGGATTTATCATGTCTGAAAAATATTACACTTTAGCCCAACTAGGCTGGAAAACATTTTTTAATCAACAACTGACTTTAGACGATCTGGAACAAACTAAACCCCATAGGATCACCCAAGTATTTAGGAATCGACTAGTAGTACTTGGGGAAGACGGTGAACTCAATCTAGACTTAGCCCAATACCCTAACCTACAAGGAACCACCATTGGTGATTGGTTATTAGTCTCGAATAACGCTGTCGATATACCAGTTATATTGGAGCGACAAAGTGTGTTTCAACGTAAATCACCTGGGGCAAATAGCCATCAATTAATTGCGACTAATGTAGATACTGCATTTATAGTCAGTTCTTTTAATCAAGATTTTAATCTGTCGCGAATTGAGCGTTATCTAGCCTTATGTAAAGAAGCTGGTGCAGTCGCTGTTTTGGTCTTAACCAAAGCTGATTTAGTTAACCAAAGTCAATTAGATGAGTATTTAGAGCAATTACATGACTTACAGTCCCATCTAGTGATACTGACAGTTAATGCTTTAGACTCTGAGAGTTGCCAAGGCTTATTTGATTGGTGTGGTGTTGGTCAAACGGTAGTGTTATTAGGCTCGTCAGGAGTGGGTAAAACAACACTAACGAATACCCTATGTGGTTTACAGGAAAAAACGGCTGCCATACGTCAAGACGATAACAAAGGTAGACATACCACCACCTCAAGATCATTATTTTTTGCTGTATCAGGCGGATTAATTTTAGATTGTCCGGGAATGCGCGAACTACAATTAACTGACTGCGAAGACGGCATTAAAGAGGTATTTTCTGATATTGAAGACTTGGCTAGGCAGTGTAAGTTTGCTGACTGTCATCATCATCAAGAGCCTGGTTGCGCGGTGCAACAAGCGATAAAAGCAGGATTATTGGAAGAACGCAGATTAACGAACTATCAAAAAATATTAAGTGAACAAGCCAGAAACAGCATGACTTTGGCCCAAGTTCATCAAAAAGATCGTAAATTTGGTAAATTGATCAAAACATCTATCCATTCTAAAAAACATCGTATCGATAATTTTTAGAGTGGCGCTTTAAAAACTAAGGGTAGCTATAGTTGCCCTTAGTTTTCATTCAATTCCAGCAAGCCCTAGTAATTTTTGCACCGTATTCCAATTTCTTGCAGTAGTAGCCACACCCAAGTGTTTTTCTACTTTTACTGCCAACTTAGAACGACCAATCCCCTCAGGCGCATGCAAATAAAAAACTTGACCGACAAGCTCGAAGGATTCACTAGGTTTCTTAAGTAAAAACAAATCATTCAGATCTACAGACTGGGCAGCTTGAGATAGGAAAAAAAGGTGTAAACTTTTAGGCTCAAGCTCAGCTTTGGGAAATGGGTTTTGCCTAGCAGCTTGTGTAAATTCATCTAAACTCAAAACCAATACCTGAGGCTTAAACCCAAAGGATTTTTCAACCTCATCAGCGATATTAGCTGACAACTTGCTTTGATTATTCTCTTGGTGTTCTATTAAAAAATTACCAGTCTGTATGTAAGTTTTAACCTCAGCACATCCCATCGACATCAAAACTTCAGTTAACTTTTTCATAGGAACAATGTTATTGCCCCCAACATTAATACCTCGAAACAGCAGCAACCAATTATTCATTAGTTAGTCGCCATAAAGGTCAACAATGACTCAAGCATTTCTGCATGTAGTGGATTAATTGAGGGTGTGCTGCATGGCAACACTTCTTCTAAAGCCGTTGGTTTATACTCAACTTCAGTGAACTGTGTTTGGTTAATAACCACATCGGCATGACAGACATCATATTCTTTAGAAATTTCAAAGAAGACATTAAGTCCCTGATTCGCTTTCATTAAATTTTTCACACCTAAAATAGGGATGGTTTTGTCTACAACTGAGTGAGCAACAAAAATAGGTAAATTAGGTCCCTTGCCTTGCTCTATTAATTCTCTAATGGAAAAAATAATCTCTGCCAATTCAAGGGCTGCGGATCTAGACACTTGTGGATATTTAAAAGGATTATCCCCTGAAGTTTGATAGTCACCATCGAGCCATTTTGCTAACCGTTGGCTTCCCCATATTTTTGACAACCATTCAATTTTTGGATCCAAGGCCAAGGCCCCAGAAAACAACATTAAGCCTTTGACCTCATTTGCATGTAGCAACACGTATTCTGTTGCTACTGTGCCACCAGTAGAAAATCCGCCCAAATAAAGGTTCTCACCGAGATCAGCCGAAAGCTCGACAACCTCAGCAAAATGTTGACGCCAGCGGTCAGCTAAATTGGGATCTCGCATGTCCACATCAGCTTGTTTTTTGCCATGGCCAGGTAATAAACCAACCACCACATTATTGCCTTGTTGATATAAAGCTTTAGCGATAGAACGCAAATAAAAAGGGGAATCACTGAGACCATGAAATAACACCACTACCTTAGAGGTCACTTTATTATGATGTAAAATAAATGGCGCGTTGCCGTCATTTCTCAATGCTGCGGAACAGACTCGAAATACGTTAAGTTCAGGAGATTGACAGCCTTGTGTGCTGCCTAATTGTTGTTGATAAAGTTTATCAAACCTATCAAATTCAGCTTCAATGCTTTGGGACTGTGCGAAAAAGGAGCTATTAGCTGCAATTAAAAAAAATAGCGTAGATAACTTCATAGTTAAGGTGCTTCCATAAATAAAAACGCGCCTACTATATCCACTTGTACTAAACCATTCCACATAAAAAATGGCGCATAAATGCGCCATTTTTAACAAACAAAGTCTTAAGCGAAGTAAGCTTCTAAATCGTCAGAACCACCAATTAACTTGCCACCAATAAAAACTTGAGGCCAAGATTCGTTACCAGAAAGTGCTTTGAGTGAAGTAAAGGATACTTCTTTACCCATAACCAATTCTTCGTATTCAAAACCTTTTTCATCAAGTAATTTTTTTGCTTTGGCGCAAAAAGGACATCCTGGCTTGGTTAAAATAGCAGTCGCTACAGAAGCCTTAGCTTCAGGGGCAACGTAGGCCAGCATAGTATCTGCATCTGATACTTCAAAGGGGTCGCCAGGTAAATCAGGTTCGATAAACATTTTGTCTACCACACCGTCTTTTACCAGCATAGAGTATCTCCAGCTACGTTTTCCAAAACCGATTTCAGACTTGTCTACTAATAAGCCCATGCCATTAGTAAAGTCGCCATTTCCATCAGGAATAAGGGTCACGTTATCTGATTCTTGATCTGCTGCCCATGCATTCATGACGAATGTATCGTTAACAGATACACAAATAATTTCGTCTACGCCATTGGCTTTGAATGTTTTAGCCAATTCATTGTAGCGAGGTAAATGGGTAGAAGAACAAGTTGGCGTAAAAGCACCAGGTAAAGAGAAAACAACGACTGTTTTACCTTTAAACAATTCGTCTGTAGTGAGTTTTACCCACTCGTCATTTACACGTGCGGCAAAGCTACATTGTGGTACTGCTTGTCCTGATTTGTCTGCAAAATTTGGGTTAGACATATTAGTCTCCTATATAGATTGGTAAGTAAGTTAATAAGTAAATAAAAAATCAATGTCACAAAGATACACAGTTCGATTAATCATTTAAAATAATTAATATCGATTAAGCTAATCTAATTATTGAATCAATTTATTCTTTAAAAAAATCTTCGGATTGCTCACTTAGCATTGCCTCAATGTCTTCAATATCGAAGTCAGGCAATTTAATGGTTTCTTGATCTTTGTTGGCGCCACAAGGGATGGACTTAGCCTCGTCAGCCCATTCACCTAAATCAATTAGCTGACAAGTTTTACTGCAAAATGGCCGAAAAAGGCTAGTTGGGATCCATTCCACCGGTTTTTTGCAATTGGGACAATTAACTATGGTCATTGAAATACATATTCTCAAAAATGGGAAATTTAAAGGTTTAACAACTCGCCAGCTTAAAGCTCACTTTACTGTCTACCGATGAATTACCCTGCATGGTAGGAGTAAATAAAGTAAAACGAATTGCGTAACGATATTTATTGCCTGACAACATAGGGTAATACCCTTCGTCAGTTGCACACAACACGCGGATTAACTCATTTTTATCTTCTGCAATGCCTTGGTAAAAACCTTTCTCAGCTTCAATTGCACCAAAACGCCCTCTTTCACGTAAAAATGAAAGGGTGATTTCCATTGCTTGTTGGATAGGAGTGAGCTCTAGCAACCAGTTGTTGATATCCTGTTGTTTGTTTTCACTTGGCTGCTGTAACCAGTAGTGTAAATTAGGTAAATCGAAACTACAGGTGCCACCGGGGATCGAAAATCGCTGCCTAATCGAGGCCAAAAATCGATCTTCTTTGAGCTCTGCGCCAACTTTTTTATTACTTTTTAATGACTCACGTAAACGTAGAATTTTTTGTAGGGCAAATTGTAATGCGTCGTCATCGATATTTGGGTGTTGCGACCAAATAACTAGATTTTTTTCGTGTGACTCAATGTCTTTCAATACGTCGCTACGCAAATCGATGCGTTCAGACAAATCAAGTAACGTGAAAAGACTGTCTAGAAAAGTAATATATTGCCAATCTTCACTGGCTGTTTTTCCTTGCTCGAGCTGCTTAAATAACTGCTCAAGCCTAAGGTAGGTACGCACCTTTTCATTGAGTGGAAATTCGTAAATTGCTTGAGACATGATCACCTGTTTATCTTAATTAAACTGCAATTACTGCAGTGGATAAACATTGTAAAGAATTTTTAATCAAATCAATAGGCTAAAATTAATCTGTATTTAATTGGAGATTGTATTTTGTTTCGCAAGTTGCAGATAACCTTGATGTAATTGCGCAACTTGTTTGCCTAAATCATCAGCTTTGCCATTATTATCAATCACATCGTCAGCCACTGCCAAACGTTGCTGTCTAGTTGCTTGAGCACTCATAATCGCCCGGATTTGTGGCTCATTGGTTTTGTCACGCAACAGTGTTCTTTGCAGTTGAGTCTGCTCATCTACATCAACAATCACTACCCTATCCACTTGTTGATACAATTTATTTTCTACCAACAATGGCACACTCAAAAGGCAATAAGCCGATTTGGCTTGTTGCGTCTGTAACAACATTTGTTCTCTTATAGCAGGATGCAAAAGTTGATTGAGCCAATTTTTAACTTCAGTATCCTCAAAAACCAAAGTGCGAAGTTTAGCTCTGTCCAAGCTACCAGCTTGATCTAATACTGACTCACCAAACTTAGCAACAATAGCTTCTAGAGCAGGTGTTCCAGGTTCAACCACTTCTCTGGCAATCACATCGGCATCGATCACATCAATCCCGTATTTTGCAAACAAATCAGTGACAGTAGTTTTGCCACTACCAATACCACCACTAATACCAACAACAAAGTTACTCACAACCATCCCTGCCAATTTAATTCTATTCCTCTGTGCAGCGCAGCGCTCTGTGTTCTCTGTGGTAGAAAGCTTTTAAATACTGAAAAACCAAAGAAAAAAAGATTTTGAACCACAGAGTACACAGAGAAAAGCAAAGGCGAGTGGCGGCTTGGCCGAAAAAAACAAAGCCATAAATTCTTGCAATTAATTGTTCTTAACATTTTTTTCCTCTGTGCAGCGCAGCGCTCTGTGTTCTCTGTGGTAGAAAGCTTTTAAATGTCGAAAAGCCAAAGAATAAAGGATTTTGAAACACAGAGGGCACAGAGAGCACA